>CAYQQM010000001.1:0-24772 GCA_964419605.1 uncultured Kofleriaceae bacterium
CTAGCGCTGGAGCAGCGCTCGACGCCACCACAGCGATCGCGCTGACCTGGGACCGCGTGGAAACCGCAGACGAAGCTCGACTCAGCGTTGAGAGCGACGACGTCACCGTGGCAGATACGGGCACATACACCATGTCGCCCCGAACGCTGCGCGCCGACAAAGGCTCAACCAAGACCAACAGAATGCGCGTTACCCGAGTGAATCGCGTCCTGCCCGCGGGTGCAGTCGGCGACTCGTCCGTCTCGGTGGGTGTGGTCAATGAGATCGAAGTCGTTGCCATGCCCTGTCCAAGTTGCTAAGCGCGTGCGCCGCTCGGTGGAGTAAGGTTCGCGAGGACCACATCGTGAACCCGCCCGTTAGATGCAACGCAGTCTCCGCTTTTCCAGGTGCGGTTTCCCGTCCAATCGGTGAACCGCCCGCCTGCCTCAGCGATGAGGATTGCCGGCGCCGCTAGGTCCCATTCCTTGACCCCGCCTTCGATCCAAACTTCAGCCTGGCCGTCGAGCACCAGAGCGCAGCCGGCTAGGTCGCCGTAACACCGCGTCGACGCGGCGGCGGCTACGAGGGGCGCGAAACCAGGCTGCGCCGCGAACCGTCGCAACTCGCCGATCGATAGCGTGGCATGAGCCATCTCGGAAATACCGGACACCGCCAACCGAGTGCCATCGTGAAAGGCGCCGCGCCCGCGCGCAGCCCAGTAGGTTTGCGCCTGAGCCGGTAGCGCCATCGCGCCAACGACAAGCTCGCCGCTTACCTCGAGCGCCACCATGGGCCCCCACATGGTGCCTCCGCGCGCAAACCCACGCGTACCGTCGATAGGGTCCACGATCCAACGAACCTTGCCGCTGCCGCGCTCGCCGCCTTCCTCGCCGAGAATCGCGTGGTCTGGAAATGCGGCGCGAATGACCGCGATGATTTCGTCCTCGGCAGCCCGGTCGGCAGCGGTGACCGGCGTTAAGTCCGGCTTGGTCTCGACCACTACCCCGCGTCGAAGGTGTGTTAACGCCGCCGCACCTCCAGCGGCCACCGCGTCGCGCGCCACTGCGAGCGCTCTGTCTACGTCGATTTCCATCGCGGGATACTACAATGAATACGGCAGCTCGTCTGGCCGGCGGCAGACCGCATTATTGCGCGTTCCACACCGGCAGCTCTCGACGGGCGATCCACGAGGCGAGCGATATGCGCGCCATTCCGAGCCGCTCCGCCGCTTGATTGACGTTCGGATACATGCGGAGCGCAACTAACCGCAGCGTTGCGGTCTCGATCTTCGCGAGGGAGGACGACTCGTTGTGCAAGATCCAATCGAGGTCAGCGCGCAGGACATGAAGCGCTTCTTCGCCGCCAAGCTCCGCGACGGCATCACCCGCGTAATCCTTAATAATGTGCCCCAGCTCGAGTTGCCTGTCCGCCAAAGACGGCACGACGATCGGCGCCGCCAAGTACTTCTTGCCGTCGATGGGCTTATTCGAGCACATGATGAGTCGCACCGTTGCGGTGGGTTCGACGAGGGCGCCCCAAACGTCGGCAAAGTCGCGAGGTAGGCGCGAGACCCAGACGCAAAGTGTGCCCCCGGCCGCGGCGGCCAGCGCCTCGCCCCCGCGGGCGAAGTTTTGGGTCCATCGCACCGATTCCGTCGTGCTCTTGCGTTTCGGGTCACACGTGACGAACGGGCGTTCCGCGCCGAACGCCATGCGATGGATCGAATGTGCGATCGCGACCGGATCGGACTCCGAGCAGAGTACGATCGCTCCGCGCTGGGAGCTGGTCGCGAGAACGCTGCGCAGCGCATGATCGACCACGGCTGTGCGGTCATTGGTCCATCCCAGGATGCGTGCCAAAAACGTTCGCAGCGCGATCGAACGTGCGCTCTCAGCGATCAAGATGAACTTGCGCCCCAACCCAATCTCGGTGCCGGCGCGCACCGCGGCCGACTCGCAGCGTTGGCCGTGGATCCAAAGGCCGTTTTTGCTGTTGTTGTCGAAGATCTTCCAGTCGCCACCGTCGAAAACAAGCCGAGCGTGGGTGCTGGAGACCAGCTGATCCGGATCGGAGACTCGGATGTCACAGCCGCTCGCAGTCCCGATTGTAAGCTCGATCGTCCTCCGCACTCCCTGTTCGGACTCGCCCGGGCGCGGAAGCAGCTTGAGCCAGTCACTGCCCCACCGACGCACGCGGATGAGTTCGTCCGATGGCGCCGTATCCTTTGCGACCGGGTCTGTCATCGTGGAGTACGTGGTCATCGGCGCGCACGTTATACGCTGCAAACCCGAGGAACTGCATCTTGCTCAACCACGCCAGACCGGGAACGCCAGCACAGCATCAGGTCCCTGATAAGTCCGATGCTGCCAAACAGTGCAGCATCAGGCTGGGACGAGGCGCTGATGCTGCGAAGAAAGTAGCGCTAAGCTCAGAAAGATAGGGAGGTTTTGGGGCCTACCGGGACGTAGAATGCGGCGACCCCACATGGAGCAACCCCGATGAACGAACGCCAGTTCGACTACCCCAGCGGCCGACTCACTCGCCGCCGCTCGCGCAAGGTCGCGGATGCTGCGCCGATATTCGAGCCCACCGACACCATGAGGCCCGCTACAGCCCCGCAAACGCAAATCCCCTGCGAGGTGCTGCTCCCCGCGCCGATTGAGAGCGAAATTCTCGCCGTCCTCGACAGTGCCGTCGACGGTGAGACGATCGCCATGACCTACCAACGCCGCGAGCACGAGCTTCGAGGTGTATTTGCACGCCTCACCGTGGCCGAGAGCCGCGGTCTGCAACGGCGGCTCTCGATACCCGCTCCGGGCGACGTGCTCGCGGCCCGCTTTAATGGCATGATCGCAGAGCGATGCCAGCGCCTTCTCGCCTTTCTTGGCGACGCGCGGCGACGCGAAGCTCTCGGCAGGCGGCAGGGATGATCGGCGGCGAAACTTCGTGCAACGACATGGACCCAAGGTTGGATCCGGTCAGGCGGTGCGGCGGTGTCTAACGGCACCACATTTGAGGCGGCGCCCAAGCGCGAACACGATCCGTTCGAGCCGAAGCAGCCGGACGTGTGCAGTCCCGAGCCGCAGGGCAGACTCGGGGCCGTGTGGCCGATCGTCATTCCCGAACAGGTGGTTGGCAGTGTGCATCAGTTCGAGTTTCCGGCGCCGCGGAACCTCAGCCCGCTAGGCGCGTTCGGCGTTGTCTCGATGGATGGCTCCGGCGACCTGAAGGCTGGCTGGGGCGTCCCCGCGGCGGTGCCCGGGATGGGGACCGGGCCGCTCAGGGTCACGTACGCGCCCACGAGCGCCGGCGTGCAGCGGTCGACACTGACGCTGGTTATGAAGTGGGAGGATGGGCACGTCGAGCAAAGAACGATCCAGGTCGTGGCGCAGGCGCGCAGCCTGAACGACCTCACAGCGTCAGAGGTGGCGATTCGCCAGGCCAACCGCGAGCAGCCGAAGCCGGCGGTCGAGCAGAAGGCCCCGGATCGCAGTCTTACTGCCGACGGGAAAGAGAGCTGGGATAACGTCAAGCTCGCGTACGGGCAATTGATGGGTGAACAACGCGGGGGCATCGACCTGGTCGAGCGCGAGTCGCAGAAGTTTAAGCCGAAGCCCGCCGAGCGCTCAGCCTGGCAAGACATCGCGGAGCTCGCCTTCCAACTGGGTACCGGCGCGATTGGTGGGTTGGCCGCTAAGTTTGTCGCGTCGCGGGTTTCCAAAGCTCTGGTCGGCGCTGAGCAGCTGGCCAAGGCTGCCAAGGACGGTGATTTGGAAATCGCGGCGGCCGAAAAGGTCGCGCTCGCCGCCAAAGGCAGCCCAGTGGACGCGCGCTTGGCTGACCAAGCGGTGATCGCCAAGAAGGTTGGCAACTTTGCGAGGCAGGATGCAGCTGTGCACTCCGCGTTTGTCGAAGGCGAGATCAGCAGCCTGACGAGTGCAGCAGTGTCGAAGGTGTTCGCGACCGTGGCGAGCGAGATTCGTGGCCTAAACGCGTCCGGCGCAGACGGCACCGGTGCTTCGCCGGCCTCAGCGGATGCGGAATTGGCGTTCTTTTCAGAACAGTTCTCAATGAACCGCGCATTGCAGAGGACCGGGGGGGAACGACTCAACGCGCTCGTCGCAGAGCAGATCAAGCGCCATCCCGACATCGCTCCGAGTATCTTAAACGGCATCGCCCAGGGGTTCGACGACGCTGTCAACGCACAAGCCAAGCAGAAGCAGGCGACCATCACAGCGGCGCAGTTCATGACGTATCTGGCGCGGACCAATCTCGGGGCCGAAACCATCAACACGCCGCATGGCTCCGAAGTCGTGACGGATATGTCGTTGCAGCGTTCGCACGGCGATTCGGTGCTGGAGCCTGCTCCGCTTTCGGCCGGCGTGCTCGAAATCGTCTGTGACTACCAGTATGGCGGAAACGTCCGCGTCAATGATGCGCGTGCGAACCAGGTATCGCACCTGATCGTCAACCGGCTTCTCGACCAGCACCTCGCGCACTCGGGGATCCCGATTCGGGTATCGATCCATGGGGGGTTAACAATGATCACACGCGATGAAGCGGGACGCGTACGCATCAAAGGTCTGCCGATGGTCGGCGCACCCTATCGCGAAGAACAGAGGATCCAAGAGGCGGAGCGCATCCTCCACATCGTTTTTTCGAAGTCGCTGAAGGACTGGGGCGTGGCGCAGATTCATACCAATGACGCCTCGCAAGGGCCCGATCCGAAACCAGCGAAGAGGCACGCATGAATCGATATGTCGCCTCCTTCGCTATGTGCTTCGTCGCCGCGAGTTGTTCGAAACGAAACGACTCTGGAGCCGGATCCCCAAGCGCCAGATCTGACGTCGGTGTTCCGGTCGAGCTAACCCTGCCCAAAGAGAACATGGCAAACATCCCAGCGGGGAGCTACCCGTTGAGCGACCCGGTGTTCGCGTCGGACAGCGCTGGCGCATGTTCAACGGAGACATTGACCAAAGTGGGAGCACTCGCAAAGCGCTATCCATGGCCTGATCGGCCGCAGGACGTCGCTGCGTTCGCGATCGACAAGCGACCCGTATCCTGTGCGGATTATCAAGTTTGTATCACTCAGAGATCCTGTTGGGGAAAACCGCCGGACGTGTGCTGGGGAAATCGCGCGCGGGTGACGCTCGAACAGGCCATCGCGTACTGTCAGTGGAGGGGAGCCAAGCTACCCACGTTGCAGCAATGGCAAGCGGCAGTCCGAGGGCCAACGGGGAAAGTGTCCGCCTCATGCGACGCGCACAAGAGTGCAGCGGATGATGATTGCACGATCACGAACGACGCTGGGGTGACCACGAGCGCGAGTTGGGACGCAAGCGAGTTCACACGCACCATGGCGTGCTGGCCCGCCGACGAAGACGAGCGCCGAGGACTGCGTGCTCTCGAGGTGGCACCATCGAAACTCCAGCTGAATATGTTTGTTCCGTTCGATCCTCAGAGTCGTCGCGCCGTGTGGAGCGGATTCCGCTGCGTACGTAGCGAAGCCGAGGCGACGAAGCCGTGATCGTCCACAGCATCTTGCCGAAACCGCTCAAGGCCTGGGGCGTGGCGCAGACTCATACCAATGACGCCTAGCAAGGCCCCGATCCAAAGTACCGAGGATGCAATGAATCGACATATCGCTATCATCGCAATGAGTCTCGTGGGCGCGGGTTGTTCGGACAGAGACGGGGGCCGGCCCGGCGCGGGCATCGACCCAGATGCGCAGCGGTCCAACTACAGCATGGCCCGCGTTCCGGCGTGGCTCTACAATTTGACCGATCCGGTGTTCGCGCCCAATAGCAGCGGCGCATGTTCACCAGAGACGATGGACAATGTGAAGCCGATCGCCGGGCGCAACACCTGGCTGGATCGGCCGCAGTACCTCGCCGGCTTCGCGATCGACAAGCGACCCGTATCGTGTGCGGAGTATCAAGTATGTGTGACTCGGAACGCGTGTCGGGGAAACCCACCCAACTCGTGCAACGGAAATCGCGCACATGTGACGCTCGATCAGGCTATCGCGTACTGTCGGTGGAGGGGCGCGAAGCTACCCACGTTGCAGCAATGGCAAGCCGCCGTTCGAGGGATCAACGGAAAGGAGTCCGCGCCATGCGACGATCCCAATACTGCAGTAGATGCTGAGTGCAGCATCACCAACGACGCAGGGGTAACCACGGCCACGGGCTGGGACGCCAGTGAGTTTACTCGGACCATGGCCTGCTGGCCTGCCGAAGCCGGCGAGCGCGAGGGTTTGCGTCAACTCCGCGTTGCCCCGTTGAGACTCCAGCTAAACGTGTTTGTACCATTCGACCCCAAAGATCCTCGCCCAAAGTGGATGGGGTTCCGCTGTGCGCGCGACGAAGCTGGGGCGGCGAATCCATGACGGAATCCCCCGCCATCGACGAGCTGTGCGACCGGATCGACTGGATCGCCGCACTCGTCGCGCTGCGCACCGCGACCGACGACCCGGGTCGCGCGGGGGCGACGGAGAGACTCATCGACGCTCAAGTCCGCGTCGCCGCGAGGCCACAGGCAACCACTCGCCACGCGCTGTTGCGCGAGCGGATCGGGCTATCCGAGACCGAGCTTCAGGTGGTGTGGCTGCTTGCAGCGCTGGCGATCGACTCCCGCACGAAACAGGCGTTGCTGGCGCAGAACGTCGTCGGTCCGGCCGCAACCATCGAGACGTTGCGCCGACTGGTCTACGGCGAGCGCCCGAGCCAGCTGGGGTGGAGTGAGCTCGCTGCCGACGGCCCGTTGCGGCGTCTCGCGATCCTCGAGCGCAACGATAGCCAGCCGAACGACAGTCCCGAGACCCGTTGGATCTGGACCCTTGCTCCTCGCGTGCTCGCATGGCTGCACGGGGACGACCGCGTCGATCCGTCGCTGAGCGCGCTCGTTCAGATCCCGCCGCCGGCTCCGCCAGCCGAAGACCTTGCACTTCCTGCCCAGGCGCTTGCCGAAACGCGAAAGGCCATGAAGGGTACGGCATCAACCATTGTGGTCGCTGGAGCTGCGCATCTCGGGCGGCGCACGATGTTGGTTTCCCTCGCAGCGGAGCTGGGCATCAATACGTTGTGCGTCGACTGCACAAAATTCCACAGCGATCCGGGGGCTCTCGGCGCACAGCTCCGGGCGATCGCGCGCGAGTGCTGCCTTCTCGAGCGGGTTCCGATTCTGGTCGGCATCGATGCCTTGACCGGCGAAACCCAGGCCGATCCGCGGCTCGAACTCGTGGGGCGCGAGTTGGTAGCGCATCTTCGCACGAATGTGCTCGCGACTTCGGCGCCACAACGGCCGACAACGCGTTGGAACCGACCGACGATCGTGGTCGAGCTCGATCCTCCTACCTCCGAACAGCGCGCGCGGGTTTGGGGCGCCGCGCTAGGCGATAGCAACGATGGGGAAGCCATGCAGCTCGCGCGCATGTATCCGCTCGCGCCGGCGATGATCCACCACGCTGCGCTCGCGGCACGTGCGCGAGCAGGCGGAGAAGCGATTCAAGCCGCCGATCTTGCAGCAGGGATCCGCTCCGTGCTCGACGATCGCCTCGGCCACCTCGCGCGGCGGATCGTCGTCCACCAGACCTGGGACGACCTTGTTTTGCCGGACGACCAGATGGAATCGATCATCGACCTCGCTGCCCGCGTTCGCGAAACTGCGCGCGTTTACGAGGACTGGGGCTTCGGCCGCAAGGTCGGAAAAGGCCTCGGCGTGTCTGCGCTATTCTCGGGACCGCCCGGCACGGGCAAAACCATGGTCGCCGCATTGATCGCGCGCGACCTTGGACTGGAGCTATTCCAGGTGGATCTCGCGAAGGTCGTCTCGAAATGGATCGGCGAGAGCGAGCGAAACCTCGGAAAGCTGTTCGACGCGGCCGAGGCCGGACACGCGATCTTGTTGTTCGACGAAGCCGATGCACTGTTCGGAAAGCGTACCGAGGTCAAATCGAGCAACGATCGCTACGCGAACCTCGAAACGAATTACCTGCTCCAGCGGCTGGAATCGTTCACAGGCGTGTGTCTGTTGACCACCAACCACGAGAGCAACATCGACCCTGCGTTTCAACGTCGGCTATCGCTGCACCTGCGTTTTGAGCTCCCCAATGTCGCCGAGCGCAACCGTTTGTGGCGGTCGATGCTCACCACGTCGGCTCCCATCGACGGCAATGTGGATGTTGCGCAACTCGCGCAGCGCTTCGAGCTCTCCGGCGGCTCGATCCGCAACGCAGCATTGCGGGCGGCGTTCTACGCCGCGGACATGCAAACGGCGTTGACGATGCCCCTGCTCGAGCGCGCTGCGCAGCTCGAACTCGAAGCGCTCGGCAAGATCGTTTGGTAACCCAGCGAATAACTCCGCCGATCGGACTTCGCTACTTGGTCTTGAGGATGCGAAGCGCGATGCGGCGATTTTTCCTGCGGCCTTCCTCCGTTGCGTTGTCGGCGACTGGAACCTTATCGCCGAAGCCTTTGGCAGTGAGGCGATGCGCCGCGATCCCTTGGCCGATCAGGTAGTTGCGTACTGCTTTGGCACGGGCGCTCGACACGCTTCGGTTGATTTCGCGAGGCGCTTTGGAGTCTGTATGACCCTCTACCTGAAGTTTCAGGATTCCCGGATTTGCGCGCAGTATCGCGGCCACTTCGTCGAGAATTTGTTTGGCTCGAGGAGGGAGGACATCGGAACCGGGTTCGAACTCAATGGCTTCTGAGACTTCAATGGCATCGTTCGTAGCCGCGATCTGGGCTAATCCCGCATGGGGGGTCTCGGTCCCCGCGCCAGCAGCCGAGTCGACTTGAGTCGGGTCGCCCCGCAAGGGGACTTCCGCCGGGGCGCCCGCAACGCACCCCTCCGCCGAGGCTGCCCCGTTGGGCGCCGGATGACATACCGGCGGCGCAGTCGACGTTCTACAGGCCGCGACCAAGAATAATATGGTGGCCGCAAGAACCAGTCTTCGCGATTCTCGGATGACCGTCATGCTGCCTACCGGCAGTATCACGTCGCGCGGCGCGAAGGACCTTTTTTTTTGCTTGCACGTACAGGGTACGGTCATCGCTGGTACTTGTCGACGTTGCGCTTGTGCTCCGCGTAGGATTTCGCGAACACATGGGTGCGCGCATCCTTCGCGACGAAATACAGGTAATCCGATCCATCGGGAACAAGCACCGCTTCGATCGACCGGCGTCCCGGATTTGAAATCGGCCCGGGAGGCAGACCGGGGTGTTCGTACGTGTTGTACGGGTTGTCCGTATCGCGAAGTTGAGCGGTGTGAAGCCGATCTTGTTGGTTCCACGATTGGCATGCGCGGGACTTTTGCAACGGAACTTCGCAGCCGTAGCGAATCGTGGGGTCCGTTTCGAGGCGGCGGGACGTGAACTGCGGAAACGTCAGCCGATTCTCAAATACCTGGGCAATGCGCGGCCGCTCGGCCGGATCGACCGCTTCCTTTTCTACAATCGAAGCCATGGTGAGGATTTCCCGATCGCTCCACTTGAGCTGGTCTTTGATCCGCGCCGAAGCTTGCGGGTGCCTCGCCAGCAACTCATTCCAAATCTCTTGGTGCCGCGCGATCAGACGGTCGAGCACAACGCGCGGCTTCTCCGAAATTCGAAACTCATACGTGTCGGGGAATAGGTAACCCTCCACGGAGTCGCCGCTGATCGCGTGCTGCGCAAGGAACTCCTTGTCCCGTGCGATGCTCTCGAGTTCGTTAGCCGGGGCAACGCGCGCTGCTGCGAGGATCGAAAAGTACTCCAGCATATGCTTGCCCTCCGGCAGCGTGACCCTGATCGTCGCCTCCTTGACCCCTGCGACAAGCACGCCAAGCAGCTCGGCGGGGGTAAGGGTGTCTTTCATCAGGTACTTTCCGGTTTTTACGCTCGTTGTGGTGCCTTCCCACATTGCGTACAGCCGAAACCAGGTCGGCCGCGCCAGCACCCGCTTCTCGGCCAGCATTTGGGCAATCTGCGGAAACGTCATGCCGGTTTTGATTTCAATCTCTACACTCTGGCCCGTGCCAGAGTGGCGATCGTCGGGATATGCGAGCGCTCGATGAACGAAAACCCCTGCGATCGCTACCACAAGGGCAATCGAGCCGACGACAATCGCAAGGGCAACGCGGAACGGACTTTTGGGGGACCGGCGCGCGGTGGACATATGAGTTGGGGGGCGTTCGCTCATCGAGAGTTTCGGTGCCTATCACCCTCTAGCCACGTCTGCAGGATCAACGTGGCAGCTTGTTGGTCGATGACTTGCTTGCGCCTGGTGCGCGAAAGGTCGGCTTCGATCAGCACGCGTTGGGCTTCCGCAGTGCTAAATCGTTCATCTTGCTCATGAAATGTTACTTCCGCAGGCAAATGAGAGCGCAGTGCTGCAGCGAATTGCTGCACGCGACGCGCGCGATGCCCTACTCGCCCGGATAGCTCAAACGGCATTCCAATAACCACATCAGTGATAGCACGCTCGGCCACCAGGGTTGCGATTGCAACGACATCTCGATGGGTACCGCGACGATCGACACGTGTGAGCGGATGGGCAGAAATCTGCGCTTCGTCCACGATCGCTACCCCGATGGTTTTTGAACCTACATCAAGTCCGAGTGCCCGCATGCGCTGCCCATAGTATACCGTTGCCAAATGTCAGAAGAGCCACCCCCGAGTGCCCCGAAACTACAGGTGCAAATCGACGACGACGTTGCGCAAGGGATGTACGCGAACCTCGTGCTGCTAAACCACACCGAAAACGAATTTGTCCTCGACTTTGCATTCATTCAGCCCGCAAACGGCCGAGCCAAAGTGCGCGCGCGGATCCTTTCATCGCCACGTCATACCAAACGCTTGCTCAACGCGCTGCAAAAAAACCTAGAACGGTTCGAAGAACGCTACGGCCGCATTGAGCTGGGCGCCGACGAAGAGCCTGTCTTGCACTAACGCTAAGACGATGATCCCTATCGATCTGACTGGGAAGCGCGCGTTGGTCGCCGGTGTCGCCGACGAGCGGGGACTGGGTTTTGCCATTGCGAAGGAACTCGCCGAGGCGGGAGCGCAGGTTGCGGTCGCCACGTGGCCGCCGCTGCTCAAGCTGTTTAAGGTCGTGCTGGCGCGCCCCACGACCGAGCGTTCTCTTCTGTTGCGCGATGGCACGAAGTTGCAGTTTCGGGAGATTCATCCATTCGATGCGGATTACGATCGACTGGAGGATGTGCCGGCAGAGGTGCGAAACCACCGACGCTACGCCGATGCTGGCGATTTCACGGTTTCCGGGCTGGCAAGTGCGCTCGCCGCGAGTGGCGGCATCGACATCGTCGTTCACAGTCTGGCAAACGCGCCCGAAGTGAAACGGCCGCTCACGAGTACCTCTCGTGCGGGGTACCTGGCGGCGATCTCGTCGTCTGCCTACTCCTACGCGTCGCTGGTGCGCCAACTCGGACCGTTAATGTCGCCCGGCGGAGCGTTTTTGGCGCTGTCCTACCTCGCGTCCAACCGCGTTGTCCCGGGATATGGCGGCGGGATGTCGTCGGCGAAAGCTGCGCTTGAATCGGACGCCCGCGTACTGGCCTACGAGGCGGGTCGGCGCTGGGGGCACCGCGTAAATATCCTATCGTCGGGCCCGTACCCCTCACGCGCTGCGGAAGCCATTGGTCCCATCGATCAGATGATTCAGCACACGGCTCGTGCGGCTCCGCTGCAGTCGCCGATTGCCGCTGCCGAAGTCGCAGCCACCGCGGCATTTCTTGTGAGCCCGCTCGCACGTGGAATCACGGGAACGATCGTTTTCGTCGACAAAGGCTACTCGAGCATGGGAGTTTACGTCGACCGTTAGGCGGGTACCTCTGGCAGGTGGTAGATTCGCGCCCCATGAGTTTCGCTCGCAGCTGGGTCGGACTCGCAATCGCATTCACCGTGGCCAGTCCGATGGCACGTGCCGAGGGCGAGCCGAGTTCCGAGACACCCGGTTCCGCTCGCATCCGTGTCAGCGGACGGGTGATCGATAGTGCAGGCCGACCCGTTCGAGGCGCCAGCGTAGCGAGCGAAACCGGACAAGATCGATCGACCACCGATGCCAACGGACGATTCGCGCTGCAAACCGCGGTCGGAACTACCTTGGTGATTACTTCGGATCGCAACGGCGTCGCGCTCGCCAACGCGACCGGACCGGTCATCGATGACATCGTACTTGAGCTCGATCTTTCGAATGAGAACATCGAGATCGGTGGCGAAGCGCCAACCGCCGCCCTTGGCGCCGCCACACTGGACCGACACGACCTGCAGCGCCTCCCGGGGACTGGCGGCGACGTCGTGCGCGCGCTCAGTGCAATGCCGGGCGTCGTCAACCAGCAGCTCCCCCTAGGGTACTCGGGCGTGGTCATCCGCGGTGCGTCGCCGCAAGACTCAAAAGTGCTCGTGGACGATTTCGAGATTCCGATTCTGTTTCATCCGCTCGGTATTCGCGCCATCGTTCCGGCTGAGTCCATTCAGTCATTGGAGTTCGTTCCTGGAGGCTTTGATGTAGCGTATGGCCGGTCGTCGTCCGGAATCGTGCGGCTTACCACCCGGGCCGGCAGCGACCGGCGAACAACCCAGGGCGAAGTATCGCTGATCGACGGCGGCGTACTTGCACAGGGGCCCATTGGCGACCGCACCAGATATATGGTGGGAGTCCGTCGCTCGGTCATTGACTTCGTCGTACCGCTGGTATTGCCCGACAGCGTTGACCTGTCGCTGACGACCGTGCCGAACTATTACGATGAGCAATTTCGGATAGATCACGAACTCAGCTCGCGCTGGACCCTGATGGTTTCGTCCGTCGGAACCAACGACATCTTTGAGCTGTTCACCACGAAGAACGAAAGCGCAGGTGCGAAGCGGTTTTTTTCTCAAACCCGCTTTCTTCGATTGACCACTGCGGCCAAATATCACCGAGGCGAATGGCAGGCGAATCTGGGGCTCTCAAGCATGGTCACCGACCTAAATGCGGAAATTGGCCTCTACCAAAAGTTGCGCGTTCGCACGCCGTTGGTTACCCCCCGCGCGGTTCTGACTCGATCCGCAGCGTCCGCATTTGGGCTCAAAGACGTGGTGTGGAGCGGCGGGGCGGAAGCTCAGATCGGCCACTCCACAGTCGACATGGCGCTGCCGGTCGAGCGGCGCGAAGGCGAGGCATTTGGCCCGTATGATCCTACCGACACGACAAGCCGGTTCCGGGGTTCCGTATGGTTCCCCGACTACGCGATCTGGAGCTCCGTTGCCGCCACCCTGGATCCGCGGATCCGAATCACGAACGGTGTCCGGGTCGACTACTTCGGCCGGCCCAACGAAATTGCCGTGCAGCCGCGTACCGAGATCAAGGTTAAGCTCCACGATGCGCTCACCGCGCGCTTAAGCGCCGGCGCATTTCGACGCCCCCCGGAATTTCAGTCGGAATTTCTGGACGAAAATGTGAAATCCGAGCGCTCAAACCAATATACGATGGGGCTTGAGTTTGTTCCGTTGCTCGGCATTCGGCTACAAGGCTCGCTCTATTACACCGACCGGACGAGGCTGATCACACGCAATGCCGACGCGACGTTGGGAAACCGCGGTCGCGGGCTTAGCAAAGGCGCAGAACTTCTGGCCATGATCCACAGCGGCGGCTCGTGGTTTGGATGGTTGGGCTATTCCTACTCCCACTCCGAGCGAGTAGATCAGGTTGGCCGGGCTGCGCGATTGTTCGACTACGACCAACCGCACAACCTGAATGCGGCAGTGAGCTACAAGCGGGGGCGATGGCAGCTCGGGGCGAGGTTCCAGGTCTATTCCGGACTTCCGCATACGCCGATAACCGGCGCAGAGTTTGACAGCGATCGAAATTTGCATATTCCAATCTCGGGCGCGATCAACTCCGACCGGGTTCCCATTCACCACCAATTCGATATTCGCGTCGATTGCTCATGGAAATGGGGAGGAACCGCGTGGCTTGCGTTTCTCGACGTGCAAAACGTCTATCTAAATCGCACCGTGGTCACATACTTCTACGGCTACGACTACACGCAGCGCAGCGCGTTTGAGTCGTTGCCGCTAATCCCGTCGGCGGGACTTCGGGCGGTTCTATGAGTTGCCCCCGGATCCCGACCGTCCTTGTCGCAGCGATGGTGTCCGCGTGCACCAATGACGTCGACCCAGCGTGGCAACTCGATCACGATCGAGTTATCGCCGTGCGGGTCACGCCGAACCGAATCGGTCTTGGCGAAACGGCACGACTCGACGCTTTGCTCGGTCGCAAAGGCTTGGCGCCGATCGAAGTTGCCCCGGACATGGTTGAAGTCGTGTCTCCCGCCAGGCTTGCAGATGCACTGCGCGGCCCTGGTCCGGAATGGACCGTCGCAACGCCGTCGGACGCGGAGTTGGCGGCCGCGCGCGCCGAGATCGACCTCGCCGCCGACGCGCCAGTTCCGCTGCAGCTGCGAATGACGTTTGCGCCGAATGGCCTCGTCGCTCGCAAGGTCGTTTGGCTTGGCGAACACGCCGACAACCCTGTTCTGGCGGCTGCATTCATCGATGGCACAGATCGCAACGCCGCCGCATCGCTAACAGTCGCGCGCAATGTCGCCGTACCTTTGGCCGTAGATTTCGATAGCCGTTTCAACATCAACTGGCTGACGTCGTGCGGCACGATGCACGATTTCGACTTGTCCAAGGCCTATCTGCGGGTCGAACCCGGAGACCCCACCTCGGGAACTCTCGGCGTTGTCGTGCGCGACGAGGCCGGCGGCGTAGCCTGGCGGCTGTGGCCGATCACCGCAGAATAGATCCCGAATCCCCTACTGCTGCAGTGTATCGTAGGCGTGAAACTGCATTCGGAACGTAGCGCGACCTTCGCTGAGGCTGCGCAGCCGCGTCGAATAGCCAAACATATTCCGCAGTGGGACGAATGCTTGGACGACGCGCTTGGTACCCGCGGCCCCTACATCCTGGACCTGGCCATAGCGTTGTTGCAGGTCGCCGATGACACCGCCAAGCGTGTCGTCCTCTGCCGTGACTTCCACGGACATAATCGGCTCGAGGCGTGCGGGTTCCGCATGCTGCACCGCGCGGCGAAATGCTTCCGCCGCCGCGGCGCGAACTCCGATCTCCGGGTTGCCACCATCCCGGACCCCGACGTGCGTAAGCGTAACCTCGACGTCCTCAAGCGGATAGCCGTCCGGGCCGCTCGACGCGGCATCGCGCAACCCCTGCAACGCGGCTGCAACAACCGGCTCCGGCACAAGGGCCACAGTCGCCGCCAGTTCGCGCTTGAATTCCATGCCGGAACCGCGCGGCCGCGCTGCGACTTTGCACCGCGCTTCTCCGTAAATCGGCTGCTCTTTTTGGTCGCGCTCGAACACCGCCTGCCCGTCTCCGGATCCCAACACTGTTTCCCGGTACACGACCTGAGGCTTGCCAGCCCGCGCCTGAACCCCGTACTCGCGCTTCATGCGATCGACGATGATTTCGAGGTGCAACTCTCCCATCCCCGAGATAATCGTCTGCCCGGTGTCGGTGTCCTCCTTGACGCGAAAGGTAGGATCTTCTTCGACCATTTTTGCAAGCGCAAAATCCAGGCGCTCCTTTGCGGACGCATTGTCGGCTTCGATCGCCTGCGAGATCACCGGTTCGTAGGTGTCGATGCGTTCGAGCAATATCGGCGCTTTGGGGTCGCATACCGTGTCGCCAGTGGTGGCGTCTTTTAGACCCGCGGCCGCCACGATCTCGCCGGCGACAGCTTTTTCGAGGCGCTCGCGCTTGGCCGCATGAATCCGGAACAGCCGCGCGATCTTTTCCTTCTTGTTGGTGCGAACGTTCAGAATCTCCTGCCCCGCTTCAAGAACACCGCTAAACAGGCGCAAAAACACGACCTTGCGGCCTTCGTCCATCGCGATCTTAAACGCGAGGGCAGAAAACGGCTCGCTGTTCTTAGGCATTCGTACCAGCTTTTCGCTCGTATTTCGCGGATCGACGCCCGACACCGGCGGTACGTCGACTGGGGACGGCAAGTAGTCGATGACCGCATCGAGCAGCGGGCGAATGCCTTTGTTTCGCAGTGCGGTTCCCCCCAGCACGGGAACCATTTTGACGGCGATCGTCGCACTGCGAATCGCCGCTTTGAGCTCCGCTTCGCTTAGCTCCTGCCCTTCGAGGTATTTCACCGCGATCGCGTCGTCCAAGTCGGCGAGAGCGCCGATCAGATGGTCTCGAGCTTCGGCAGCAAGTTCTCGAACGTCGGCTGGGATGTCAGCGACTTCTGGAGTGTCGGAAACGTCGCCCGAAAACATCAGCGCTTGCATGGCCACGAGATCGACCACGCCTGCAAAGGAATCCTCCGCGCCTATGACGAGCTGAATCGGCACTGCGTTGGCGCCCAATCGTTCGCGCAGATCCGCAACTACCCTGGGAAACGACGCACCCACACGGTCCAGCTTGTTAACAAAGGCAAGTCTGGGAACCTTGAACTTGTCCGCTTGATGCCACACGGTTTCGGATTGCGGCTGAACCCCGGCAACTCCGCAAAATACAACGACCGCACCGTCGAGAACGCGCAAGCTGCGCTCGACTTCGATCGTGAAGTCGACGTGACCTGGCGTGTCGATCAGGTGGATCTCGTGTTTTTTCCATTCAAACGTCGTTGCTGCGGCGGTGATCGTAATGCCACGCTCGCGCTCCTGTTCCATCCAATCCATTTCGGTTTCGCCGTCGTGCACTTCACCGACTTTGTGGATCTTGCCGCTGTGGAACAGAAACCGCTCCGAAACGGTGGTTTTGCCCGCATCGATGTGGGCCACCACGCCTAGGTTACGGACGAGATCGATCTTCGCCATGGAACGCCGACCGGGGTATAGCGCGAAATTCAGCTGTGTGTACGCTTAGAACGAATGCCATTGCGACAGGACGATCCGCGGCATCCGGCGCTTAGCGCGGGCGCAACTGCTCGCAGGCGAGCCACTGCGCGAGGTTTGTCCGCTCCTCCAAGGTGGGCTGCGGACAGGCCCGATCGGCCGGTCCGCCTTTGACGCTCGGGCAGAGCTCGCCAGGCATGGCCGTGTTTTGGGCGTTGGGGCCTGCGCCGGCGTACGAGTCGATGTGATTGGCCACCTGGAGCACGCCGGTGAGGGAGTCGAAGTCGTGATAGATCGGTGCGCCGTTGCGTTTCGACCGCGGCAGATCACTGGCATGGCAGTTCACGCAATATTTGGTCATGAAGTCCCGGCCAAAACTGTCCCATGTAAGCGAGGTCGTCCCGGAAACCGGATCTGGATCAGGGCACATCGTCCCGGTTGGGGCCGTGCTTTCCGAGCAGGCGGCAGTCAAAACCAGATTCGTCGCAAACACTACTGCAAGGCGCATCTGCTTCATACAAACCTATAGCGCATTTCAGCGCTGTGCGCCCAGCGCACCTACAGCAGGTCCAGCAGGAGTCTAGTCCCGATGAGGAGCGTCCGGCTGTCGTCCCCGGCAAACCCCACATCGAAACGCGAATGAATGTCCAACACGGGCGTACGAAAGTCGCCCCACGGAGTTAGGCGAAGGCTTAGCTCGAGTCCGGCGAAACCGCTCACCGAACCGCCCCCGAGCCGCACTCCAGTTCCGCCTCCCAAGCTAACGGGTCCGACCCCGTAGCTGAGCCCGAGCCGCAGTTGGGTGTCTCCGGGTTCGAAGCGGGAAATCCCCTCCAGCAGCGCGCCAAAACCCGGCTTTGCGAGCAGCTTGCGAGGGTTTAGATCGCCGAACAGTTCGCGATACACATCGTCGGCTACCTCGCGGGCAATCGCACCGAGGTCGTCCGGCGGAGTACCTCCGCTGGCGACGATTGCCTTGACCCGATCGAGCACGCGCTGCTGTAGCCGCTCGCTGACCAGGCGGGGCAAATCCAAGATCGATGGATAGCGAAACGTGTACAGACCAATCCCGTACGCAATTCCTGCCACAGTCGAGCCTTGCAACGCAAAATCGCGACCTACAACCCCTCCAACGAATGGGCCGATCGCGATTCCGCGCCGAAGCCGCTTGACCACGCTGCTCGCCAATCGCGAAACCAAATCGCTCTCGACCTCTGCAGCGAAACTTCTCGACGCGGTTGCAGCACGATCCGAAGCAAGACCATCTGCCTGGACCACGGCCGCCGCCTGTGACACGAGCGCGATGACGAGAAGTGCCTTTCGCATCTTCGCATCGTAGTGGCCAAAACCTGTCAGGCGCAAAAAGCGAACCCGATCGAGGACGCGGCCGAACGCGATCCCACTCCGAACGCCGTTGCGCGCTTCCAGGTAAACTAACGGAACGTGCGCACCACCATCCTGTGGACTGTTCTCGCGGTGTCCTGCGACCGCGGCCATCGCGAGGCGGTTCCGGCAACGCCTCAGCCTGCAGCGGCGGCGCCCGGACCAGCAGCGCCTACACGGTGCTCGCTCGCGCCTCACGCAACGCGAATGCCGCAGCCGAAGCGCGCCGTCGCTATTGGCGATTTGCACGGCGACTTGGGCAGCACACGTGCAGCGCTTCGCGCGGCTGGCGCCATCGATGAGCGCAATACCTGGATCGGCGGCGGGCTCGTCGTGATTCAGCTCGGCGATGTACTCGATCGCGGCGATGAAGAGTCTCAGATTCTCGAGCTATTCGACCGCCTCGAGACGGAAGCGCGCGCCGCCGGCGGCGCAGTGATCCAGCTGCTGGGCAATCACGAACTCATGAACGCCGCCCACGACTTCCGCTACGTCACTCGCCGCGGCGCAGATGACTTCGCTGGCGATCGCGAACGAGCATTCGCGCCCGGTGGCCCGTGGGCGAAGCGGCTCGCGAACCACGACGCGATTGTCGTCGTCGGCGACGCGATCTTGTCTCACGCCGGTATCGTCGACGAGTGGGCAGCAAGGATCGACGAGACAAACATGAGCTCGCGGTGCTGGCTCGATGGCCAGACCGGCGATCCTTCCACCCCACCGCCCGCGCTCGTGAACCAGGAAAGTCCACTATGGACGCGCAAATGGGGAAGTGGGACCGCCGATTGTCATGAGCTCGATCGGGTGCTTGATCGAGTCGGGGCGAAGCAAATGATCGTCGCTCATACGGTTCAAGAACGCGGCATTACGTCGGCGTGCAACGGTAAACTCTGGCGTATCGACGTTGGACTGGCGGCGGTCTATGGGGGGCCGATCGAAGTGCTCGAACTCGGCGATCCGCCGAAGGTAATCATAGGCAAGCGATGACCGCCCCGCAGGAAGTCCTCTTGGCGGCGGTGGCAGGGGCAGAAAATACGCAAGGCAAAAGCGTTCGATCGCGTGCGCGAATACATCAAGAGCGCCAGCGTCATCCTCCCAGCCCTTGCATCGGGAAGGCATCTCGGCAGACGAGCGATTCGCAGCCGAGGGTAACGACGTAGCGTCAGGCTCTTGCCAACGAAAGAGCACGGCGCAACTGAGTCCGAACATAGCGTTTCATTTTTTTGCGAATTTTCCCAACCCGATGAGATAGGGTCCGACAAACCCAGCATGACGCAACTACACAAACAATCGTCAATCCTCAAGACCGCCGTTCACCGGCCAACCCTGGGCAACCCAGCACGACCAATTCAACGGATTCTGCTGACGGCGGCTCTGGTAGCTACGGCCGCCTGTACGGTAGCCAACCCGATTCGCCGTAACGATCCTGGAGATGCCCCGGACGCGGGCACTATGGCAGACGCCCAGCACCCTCCGGACCCCGGCGTGAAACTGAGCCCGGTTACCTGCCAGCCAAACCTGGCATACCACGCTGCTGTAAGAGTGAAATCAGCTTACGAAGGTTTACCGGGGTGGGCGATCGCCAACGCGGTGGATGGAAAGACCATCTTCAGTCCCGGGTATTATGGGTATTCCAGCCAGGTGGGCAACGCCGACAACCCAACTGAAAGCCAATGGGTCGAGATTGACCTTGGCGTGCCACGCATTTTTGATTCGATTGTTCTGTATCCGCGTAGCGACCCTGGTCGCATCGGCGATGGATTTCCCATCGAATTCACGATCAAGGTCTGGAATGGAACCGAGTGGTTGACAAGAGTCACGCATACCAATTATCCGAAGCCCAATGATAGTCCGCAGATTTTTACATGGAGCTCGCGCAGTGCGGCAAGTAAGGTCCTAATTGAAACTACCAACATGCGAAAGGTCGACGGCTGGTATGTAATGCAGTTTACAGAGATCCAGATTTCCGACTCGATGTCTGAACTCAACCCTCAATCGAATCAATTGTTAGGAGCTCGGGTTGCGGCAAGCACTTCGCACGAATATCAAGACCAGACCGTCGGGTGGGCAAGCGCCAACGTTGTCGATGGCGATACCACTACAGCTCACGCTGGATATTCCAGTGTCTTTCAGGACGTGGAAATCCGCGACAAGCAGCACCCAGAGTGGCTCGAATTTTCTTTGCCTTGCCGGAAGGTGCTTTCAAAGATCGTGCTCTATCCGCGCAATCACCCTGGTTATTTCGATTTCGGATTCCCTGAGGATTTTTCGATCTCGCTTTGGAATGGAACGGGTTGGGATAAGAAGGTTGACGAAACCGGCTACAAGCTGCCAGGCGGAGCAGCGCAAACGTTTTCATGGGGATCTTCCTACACCACGGATAAGATTCGAATTAATGCCACCAAGCTGCGAAACCTTGAGCAGGGTTGGTACATGTTCCAGCTTTCGGAAGTGGAAGCGTATCCGTAGACCGGGCTCAGACAGCGACAAGCGACAAACACCTCGACCGATAGGCAATCAGCACCGCTGATTTCGCGTCGGGCGACGGGTTCTCTCTCATCCGCCAGCCCACCATCAGGACTGGGACTCGAACAGACCGCACCACCCGCCATGGTGTTTCCCACCGGCCGTACCTGACAAAGCGGCGTTCCACCCCTCAGCCCACCGACTGCGATATGGTCCGGTCGTGTACCAATTGCGCGCGCCTGCGCCGAAGCTGATCCGCTATATCGAAAACTACTGGTTTGCCGCGCCAGCGCCGGGCGAACCACTCGATCTTCGGGTCGACGTATTTGTCGACGGTCGCGCCGACCTGATTTTCAATTTCGGGGCGCCGTATCGGCGCGAGGTCGTCGGGAGCGAAGCGGTCGAGCATTCTCAATCCAACCTCGACGCGCAGAGACTGGTGCCGATTCGAATCACACAACGTGGCGCCATTCGCACGACCGGCGTCCGGTTTCGCCTGGGCGGCGTTGCTCCATTTGCAGCCGTGCCGCTCGGTGAAGTGACCGGCCAGACGCCCGCTCCCAGTGTTGTGTTCGGCCCGGACGCTGCCGATCTGGAACGCGAACTCGCCACGACCACCGATGTCGATCAGGCGGCACAGTTACTCGATGCGTTCTTTGTGCAGCGAATGTCGACTGATCCGACCGCAGACGTGTTTCATCGCGCGCTCGAGCTTCAGGTCGACAGCGATGGTCGCATCAACGTCGAAGAGCTCGCGGACCAGCTCGCCGTGTCGCCGCGCCATCTCGAGCGGCTGTTCTTCCGCCACCTCGGGATTCCACCCAAAACCGTTGCGCGCATCCTTCGGTTCCAGTGCGCACTTCGCGCCCTGATGAAAGATCCGGGCTGCTCGCTCGCACAGGTCGCCACTGACGCCGGTTATTTTGACCAAGCGCACTTCATAAAAGACTTCAAACGCATGAGCGGTGGTGTACCGCGCGGCTATCGAGGCTACTTTCCCCCCGAGGGGCCCGCCGACTTTGCGCCCAACGTGGTCGTGTTCTTACAAGACGGCATCGAAGGTACTCCCGATGATGCGTGACCTGAGGTAGCGCATGGCGAAGCACTGGTCCGGCAAAGGAACAAAAGATAACCCCTGGCAGCTAAAAACGCCTCCGTTGACAGCGGAATACACGATGTACCGCGACGACGCAGTGGACCCGCCGTTGCTCATCTGCCAGGTGGGCTCGACGAAACTCACGTACCTCGCCCGTGCCATCGACGACGTCCCGGCGATGCTAAAGCAGCACGGTGACTGGATGATGCTCGGTTCCGCGGACGAACAGAAGCCCGCTACCGAGGGAACGCTCGAAGCGTGGGCGCGCGCGAAGACCAACCCGGTGGGCGGTTGGTACGGCCAGAAAAAGGGATACCGTGGGCGGTTTGCGATGTACGTACCTCCGCTGCTCGAGGCGCTGGGCAAAGTCGAGCTTGAGCACAACCCCAAGAACAATCGGGTGAAACTCAAGTGAACGCCGCGAAGACCGAATCCGTGTTCCGGCTGCGTTACGCCGTGAACGTTACGATCGCTGCCGCACCGAAACGAATCTGGGACAAGCTCACCGACGCTGCAGGGTTCCCGAGGTGGAATTCTACGGTCGAGAGCGTCGTCGGGCCAATCGCCCTGGGCTCGAAGCTGAAGATCACCGTGCCGATCGCCCCAGGACGAACCTTCACGCCGAACGTCGTCGAATTCGTGCCCGAGCAGCGCATGGTATGGCGCGATGGTTTGTTCCCAATGTTTCAGGGCACCCGGACGTTTTCGTTGACTCCACGCGACGGTGCAACGGACTTCGAGATGGTCGAGGTGTTTCGCGGCGCAATGCTACCGTTGATCAAGAAGTCCCTTCCCGACTTTGTTCCGGTGTTCGATCGCTACGCCGCTGATCTAAAGCGCGCGTGCGAAGTCACGTGACGGGCCGACTGCACGAACTTCGAGCTGGTTCTGTACGATGACGCTGGTCAGCGAGCACTACATTAGAACGACGACCGACGCTCTTGGGAGCAACAGCATACGGCCCGGGTCGGCGTCAAAAGCAAACGAAAAAGTCGCCAACATCCATGCTTACCAATGGGAGCTTGGGCTTTCGATCGCCTCTCGCAGACGACGCAGGCATCCGCGAAGTCGAGCGAGCGTTCCCGATAGCGAAAACTTGCGCTGCGAATGGCTTCCAGCTCCTCAGGAAGGAAGTGCTGGCTGATAACCGCGCCTTATTCGAGGCGACAGTCAGCAGTCTCCCTGGTTGCCAGCAGTCCCACCAGGCTGAGCAGGGCAGCGGCGGTTAGGTAGTAACCCACGTATGCGAGGCCATATCGCGTCGCCAAGCCCATAGCGATGGACGGCGCCAGCGACGCGCCGAGAATGCCGGCTAGATTGAACGTCAGCGAGCTGCCAGTGTAGCGAACGCTCGTGGGAAATAGCTCGGACAGTACGGTGCCAAGGGGGCCGTATGTCAGGCCCATCAGACCGAGTCCTACTGCGAGCGTCACAACAGCGCCAGCCGTTCCCGCTACCAGCAGTGGAGGCAACGCGAAACCGTAGAGCGCGATCGCGGCGGTAACCCAAATCATTGTGCGTCGCCGCCTGCGCTCGGCCAGCCGTGCGGAGATTGGAATCGTCACGCCGAAGCACAGGACGCCGAATAGCTGCATGATCAGGAACTTCTCACGAGCGTAGCCGAGGTGCGTCGTCGCCCAGCCGAGCGTGAACACGGTCATCACGTAGAACAGGACAAATACCGTTAGCGACGCCAGAATGCCGAAGAACAGCGTCCTGCCGTGTTCGCGAAACACAGCGATCATAGGCACGTCTACCCGTGGTCCTTTCGTCAATGACTGTTGAAACACCGGCGTCTCGGTAATCGTCAGCCGAACGTACAGGCCAACGAAAACGAGCACTGCACTGGCAAGAAACGGCAATCGCCACCCAAATTGAAAGAACTGCGCATCGGAGAGCGCGAGCGACAGCAGAAGAAATACCCCGCCCGAGAAGAAGAAGCCGATCGGCGCGCCCAGCTGCGGGAACATTCCGTACCACGCACGCTTCTCGGTGGGAGCGTTCTCGATCGCGAGCAGCACGGCTCCGCCCCACTCCCCGCCCAAACCCAGCCCCTGTCCGAAGCGGCACAATGCCAGGAGTACGGGGGCGGCAATTCCGATGGACTGATACGTGGGCAAAAGCCCAATACAAACCGTTGAGAAGCCCATGGTGAGCAGGGCCGCTACGAGCGTCGCCTTTCGGCCAATGCGGTCGCCAAAGTGACCAAAAAGCGCTGAGCCGATCGGCCGAGCGAAGAAGGCTACTGCGAACGTCGCTAGAGCGGCGAGCTGTGCCGACGCCGGATCGCTGGCTGGAAAGAACATCGTGGGAAAAATAAGGACCGCGGCCGTGGCGTAGATATAGAAATCGAAGAACTCGATCGTTGTGCCGATCAAGCTGGCAAACAACACCTGACCAGGACGATTGGTGGAACGGCGGTTGGCCAGAGCGCGGCTCACGACGACGGCACCACTGCACGTGGCAAAACGGCTGCGGCCTGAGGTTCGAGGTGCGGAAGGTCGCAGCGATGGATCTCGATCGTTAGATGCGCAACGGGCAGCACCTCGAGTACAGCTGCGCGATAGTACGCCAGTTCGCGCGGTGCAGCAGTCACCACCGAAACGATGCAGGCGCGCCGGCCGGGGCCCAGCTCCCAAACGTGCAGGTCAGCCACACGCACGTCGTCGATCGACTCCAATCGCTCGCGCACCACCTGCTCCTGCAGCGGCGACGACACGATGTCGAGGAGCTGCCCGCTGGCCTGCCGGCATAAGCTGATAGCCCACCAAGCGATCACCACACCGCCGAACAGCCCCATCGCGGGGTCGAGGTACCAGAGTCCCAGAAATTTCCCCAAAACCAAGGCTGCGATCGCCAACGCAGAGGTGAGCGCATCGGCAAGGATGTGGATGTATGCGGCGCGCATGTTGAAGTCGAGGCTACCGGGACGGACCGCAGCGTCGCTGTGACCGTGGCTTTGACCGTGGCTTTGACCGTGGCTTTGACCGTGGCTTTGA
>CAYQQM010000001.1:24872-134329 GCA_964419605.1 uncultured Kofleriaceae bacterium
CGTGGCTTTGACCGTGGCTTTGACCGTGGCTTTGACCGTGGCTGTGACCGTGGCTGTGACCGTGGCTGTGACCGTGGCTGTGACCGTGGCTGTGACCGTGGCCGTACTGGTGATGCCTGCCCAGCAAAGCCACCGACACCATGTTTACGACCAATCCCAAAATTGCGACCGGAATCGCGTCGTCGTAGTCAATGGTCGGTTGGGAGATCAGATTTTCCAGACCCTCCTTCGCCATCCAAACCGATACAACTGCCAAGACGACGCCGCTGGTGAACCCTGCCAAGGCGTAAACCTTTCCTGTGCCAAAGCTAAACGCGTCGGCGCGCGCGCGGGTACGGGCAAACCAATATGCGACCAGCGTTAAGCCGAGGGCCCCGACGTGCGTCCCCATGTGAAAGCCGTCTGCCGTGAGAGCCGTAGAGCCTGTGATTTGTCCAACGACCAGCTCGCCCACCATCATCATTGCGGCGACTAATACAACCCACCGCGTCCGACGCTCTCCGGAACGGTTATGCTGCTCGTCGTTTTCGTGGTGAGCGTGAGCAGCTACTTCATGCGGCGACATGTTTGTGATGGGTTCTAGCCTATAGCGGCCGGGCGGCATAAGCTTTCCAGGTGCTGGATTGGCTTGGCTCCGTACAAATCCGCCGAAAAAGCCTCGGCCGCGTAGAACTTGGACTCACCCGCACAACCGCGTGGGCGGGCTGGGGGCTGTGCGCTGTGGCCGCGCGCATTGCGTTCGACGGTTCCCCCTGGGCCACCTTGGCTGCCGGGGTGCTATTGGCAACAGGCCTTCTCCTGGCAAGCTTGCGCCGGACTCTGGTTTTCGACCGCCGAACCGGCCTCCTCTATAGCGAACAGGGCGTTTTCGGGATCCGGCGCCGCTCCGCAATTCCGCTGTTTCATTTGCGCGCAGTGGTCGTCGCAGCGCAGCGCGAAGGGGTCTACGCAGCGTATGTCGAACGCCGGGTGGGAGGAACGATTCACCTCGACGAGTCCAGACATCCCGGATCGCTGATGCGACTCGCTGAAGCGGTGGCCGATGCCGCTGAATTGCGGCTCATTTACGACGCGACCACGCGAGCTGCGGCTGAGTAGTGAGCGCAACATCGCGCAGGAGCGAAGCCTCGGCGCTCATTCGATTGGCAATTCCCCTCGCTGCTCAACAGGTGGGATTCCACCTGATGGGCGCAGTCGATGCGGCAGTGCTCGGCAGATACAGCGAGGCTGCGCTAGCTGGCGCAGGCGTCGGCAACAACCTGCTTTTTGCGGTTACGGCAGTGGGACTCGGGGTCGTCATGGGCATGGATACCGTGGTGCCACAAGCTCTGGGCGCAGGCCGACGGATCGAAGCGCGTCGCGCGGTGGGCGCTGGCGTGCGCCTCGCAGTCCTGGTGGGACTGTTATGCACGCTGGTCGTGTTTTCCACTCCGCTGCTCCTCGATGCAGCGAGCGTCGACCCCGAAGTTGTTGGAGAGGCAACTCCGTATGTGTACCTCCGTGCCGTGGGAATCGTGCCGTTCCTCATGACCTCCGCACTGCGTTCGTACCTCGCTGCGCATAGCAGAACTCGTCCCCTCATCGTAGCGGTGATCGGCGGCAACCTCGCCAACTTCGGCCTCGACGTTGCGCTGATCTTCGGTGCGCCTCGGATCGGGCTACCGGCGCTCGGCGTGCTCGGCGCTGCGACGGCGACCACGGTTGTTCAGCTTCTGACACTGGCGGTTTACGCAGCCGGTGTTAACGCTCTCGATAACGGCGAAGTCCGACCGCGCTCCACCAGGGCCGACGTAGCTGCGATTGCGCGCGTAGGGATCCCGGTCGGGGGACAAATCTTTGCGGAAGTCGGCATCTTTGGCATTGCTACCCTGATCGCAGCACACTTGGGCAAGCTGTCCGCTGCCGGTCACGCGATAGCGTTGAACGCAGCAAGCGTAACGTTCGCAGTTTCGGTAGGAATAGGAAGCGCAACCTCGGTTCGCGTTGGACTTGCTGCTGGCTCTGGGGACCTGGCTTTGGCCCGCCATCGAGGGCTCCTGGGTATTTGGGCCGGGCTCGCCGTCACCGCCGGGTTCGCCGCGCTATTCATTCTGACGCCAGGGGCCGTTGTGAGCGCTTTCACCGACCAACCGAACGTGATGCTTGCAGCGGTTCCTCTGTTACAGATCGCCGCGCTATTCCAGCTATCCGATGGAGCCCAAGCAGTTGCGGCGGGCGCGTTGCGCGGCCTCGGCCGCACCGGCGCCACCTTGTGGGGAAACCTCGTCGGCCATTATGCGGTCGGCCTGCCCGTCTCTCTGCTTGCGGGATTCTCTCTGAGCATGGGAATCGCAGGGGTGTGGTGGGGGCTCTCCGCGGGCCTAACCGTCACTGCATTGTACCTCGTGACCATGTTCCTCAAAAATACGAGCTAAAGCCGGCGGTAAAATGCACACTCAGCGCGGGATTGTTCGGCGCACTCTGCAGTGGAAATGCGAAATCGAAGCGAAATAGTTCCCGGGATGTTTGAGGAACCAGTGCTCGCAAGCCGATACCGACGTCGTGGTAAAGGTTCATCGTTCTCAGGGTCTCGGCGACCCCCCCCAGTTCGTAGAAGGCGACCGCACCGAAGCGCAAAAGCCACCACGGCACCGGCGTGGTGCGCAATTCGAACAGCCCCGAAACCCGCCGACTCGATGTCGCGCGCGGTGACCGGAATTGGTTCACATTGTAACCGCGCAAGCCGCTATCGGAACCCAGTGTAAAAAATTGATTCTGCGTGTCGTGCCACCTCGTTTCCACCCCCAGTTCGCTGACAAGGCGAACCCACCGCAACGACGGTGTTGCCACTCGAATCTGAGCTGAGGCACTGTTGTCGATCGTTCGCCAAATCGCCCCCGATTGAAGGCGCAAACTCGCCGAGGCTGACGCGGATACAAAACCATCGCGTTGCCACGGCAAGGTGTAGGAAAGCCCCAGCGTGGGTCGCGTAAAATTGCGCTCGCCGCCGAGCCAACGAAGCCCCTGCCCCACCCGAATTGCCGCCGAAAACCCCAACTGAACGTCTTCTGCGAGGTCGAACGTCGCAACGTTGCGCACGGTGCGAAATCGCGGTTCGAACAGCGAATACTCCACAAAGGGCTGCGAGATCAGCTCTGAGCGCGGGAATACGTTTGCAGCAAACGCAGAAGTAGACAGAGGATCGAACGCATCAAAGCTCGGCAACAGCGATGATCGCGAACTCGACAGCGCATAGCCAACATTTAGCCGATGCTTTAGTGCAACGCCCCACTGCCGGATCGCGTTCGCCGAGACCGCCCATGTGCGGCGGCGATACTCGTAGGGTAGCCCCGACTCTGGATCTGTGAACAGTTCATACGGATCACCATGAATGCCGGTATAGGAACGTGCGATTGCATTTTTCCAGGTAAACGCTGCGCCTCCGCCATACTTCGAAGCCAGCGACCACAGCGGGCGCTCTAACGACACCGCGGCTTCGGAACCCTCGGCGTGCAGTGTGCCACCATCCTGCAAGCCCTTCGGATCGCCGGGAACGGGCGAAAGTGTTTGGGTCACCGGGTCAAACTGCTTTCCGACTTTACGGGTAAAAATCTGGGATGCGCGAACGCGCAGATCGAGGTGTCGACCAAGAAAGTCCTTGTCGATGAACTGCGGGCCAGCCGCGATGGCTCCAGGATCCATTGCGACAACAAATGACAACACATCCCGAACGCCCAGCAGATTGTTCTCGGAAAGCGAAAACGTCAGGTTCGTCAGCGAACTCTGCTGCACCGTATACTGCGTGTTCAAGCGAATGCTCCACACGTCGCGTGTCACCACGAGCAGTCCAACCTTGCCGGCGGCGCCTGACCGCACCGGCAACAGTGCAATTACCGAGGTAAACAATGGATCCTGCAGCCGACGCGCGCTCTCCTCGATTCGCGCCTGATCCCAAACTTCGCCCGCGCCGATGGTGAGCTCATTGCGAATTCGCCAATCGCGGGTCGTTCGGTGGAATAGGTTAAAGAATTGAAGCCAATTAGATTCGGCAAACACGGGTTCATTGATGATGACAACGCGGTCGATCACCTTCCCCCACGGCTGCGGATCCGGGTCGAGTTGTTGTGCTGCGAGAACGCGCTCAACACTTTGGCGCTCGAGCGAAGAAAACGTGGCGATCCAGTTGCAGGTCGACTCGCCTGCTGCACAAGCCCGTTCAGCGTTTTGCCGTGCCTCTGTGGAACTGAGGTCCGGCGAGGCGTTCGCGCGTGCGAGCCAGACCAACAAGAGGCTGCATGCAACAAAGACCGCACGGCGCACGCCACATCATTTTAGCGCGTTCTCGGTCCCTGTGCTTGAAGCCCCGCGTGGGTTTCGACATGTGGGCCCAGATCTCCGCTCAGCGCACGGTGTCGTACGTTGCGTGCCTGGGGTCCAGCAATCGGGCTCTCGGGTAGCTTGGCAAACTCGCTGCGAAGGCTAGCCGGACCACAACGCTGCAATCGGGGCGGCAACGATACGTTCAGCGATTTTGTACGTTCTGGGACCAGTGTGTAAAACCGCACCTCGGACAAAACGCTCGCCGAGTTGATCGCGAAGCCAAACGAGGTGACGAGCATCATCCATCCGGGGGGCCGCACTCGCTTTTACTTCGATGGCGATGACCCGCATGCCTGAAATTTCTGCGAGGAGGTCTATCTCGTGTCGCCCTTGTTCCTGACGCAGATGGTAGAGGCGCGGACGACACGCGGCGCTGGCTGCGTCCGCGCGCAGCTGCGATGCGACAAACGTGTCTAGAACTCGACCGAGAAGATGGCCATCGCGGAGGATCGTTTCCGCATCCAGCCGCAGAATACCGGCAAGCAGCGCAGCATCAATGAGATAGCGCTTGGGAGAGCGCACGAGTCGCTTTAAGCGATTCGAGGTCCACGCTGGAGCGCGCTCGATCACCATCAGGTTGATGAGCAATTCCTCATAGGCAGCGGCGGTTTTTCGATCCAGACCCGCCGCATCAAAAAGCGCCTTATCCTCGACGAGTCCAGCCGAGTTCAACGAATATGCCTCGAAAAACCGACGGAGCTTTGTTGGATCCCGAGGTCCAGAAACACGCATCGCATCCCGCGTCAAAAGCTGGTCGAGGTAGCTTTCTATCCAGCGATCCCTCGCCCGAGCGGACAACGCCAATGCTTCTGGGAATCCACTTCGAAGCGCAAGGTCGAGGTAGCCGCGTAGGTCAGGCGGATCACTCGGGGTTAGGGTGTCCTCGCGATGTAGGCGGTCAACCAACGGCTCTACCTCTGGGGTTCCCAGCTGTTCTGCGATGCTCATTCCATACATCGGCACGCGTACCAATCGCCCAGTTCCAGGCCACGTAGGAACATCGAGATCTGCGACGACTGAGCCAGTCAGGACGAATCGACCTGGCCGTGGGTCGACATCTACGGAGCGCTTCACGGCACCCAGAATCTCGGGGATGATCTGCCACTCGTCGAGCAGTACTGGCTCCTTCATACCGCTAAGCGCCGAATCCGGGTCGGCCTGAAACGCCACGGCTTCGCCAGGGCGGTCGAAGCGGACAACTGTAGCGGCGTGCCGAGACGCAGTCGTCGTCTTCCCGGTCGCTCGTGGTCCCACCAACAGTAGCGCAGGCACCTCCGCAAACAGTTCATCGATGAGGCGGTCCGCAGTGCGTTTCCTGTATTCTGGCACTCTCGAGAGACTACCAGTTTACCACGATTGTTGATACCGCTTTGCCGCGCAACAGAATGCCGTTTTACCGCAATCAGGCTGACATTGGTTACAAGCAGTGGCAACGTGGAGCTAAAGACCGCCACTTGATGCTCAATGTCATCGAGGCGGCAAACCAAAGGAACGGCGACAGCGCTATCGCTAACCGACGACGTTACTGTGCACACGTGGAAGCAAAGCGGTCGTAGAATTCGGTACTACCGCCGCACGGGAAATTTCGCGAGTTTGTACTGTAGCGTGCGTCGGTGCATGCCTAGCAGGCGGGCAGCTTTCGAAATGTTGCCATTGCACTCCTGTAGAACGCGTTCGATGTGCTCGCGCTCGACCTTGGCGAGCGATGGCACCTCGAAATCGACGTCGGCGGGTGGGGCTTCGCTCTCGCCGTCGAATGCCGCGAGGATTTGGTCTGCGTGAGCCGGCTTGGTCAGGTAGTCGCGAGCGCCGAGTCGCATCGCCTCGACCGCGGTGGCAATGCTGCCGTAGCCCGTTACAACAACGATTTGCATGTTCGGCTGAAGCCGTAGCAAATCCTCAATCACCGCGAGGCCATTGGGGCCGGGCATGCGCAAGTCGATCACCGCCCGGTCGACGACGTGCGTGCGCGCCAGATCGATTCCGCTGGGATGGTCAGCCGCGGTGAGGACATGAAGGCCGCGGGCCGCAAATGCCGTGGCAAGGCGTTCGCGCAGCCGCTCGTCATCATCGACGATGAGTAGCGTTTGCTCACTCACGTTGCCGCCTCGGCGAGAGGCAGGCGCACCGAAGCGCGCGTGCCGATCCCAGCGATCGATTCAATCGACAGCGTGCCGCCGCGACTCTCGACAAATACCCGAGCGAGGAATACACCGAGCCCCATCCCTTGCCCTGGCTGCTTCGTGGTGAAGAATGGCTCTCCGACCTTGGCGAGGACCTCGTTGGCGATGCCACTGCCTTTGTCCTCGATCGTCATAGACACCCCTGCGGCACCGTACGCGATCGCAAGCGTAACTCGCTCTGTCGGACTACTCGCATCGAGGCCATTTTTTACGAGCGCGGCAATCGACTGGACCAGCGGCTCCGAGGGGTGAACGAGCGCGATCGGGTTGCCGGTTAGACGCAGATCGAGCCGCCCCGAGAGGACGTCTCCGAGTTGGACGGCAACCCGCTCGACCAGGTCCTGTGGCGAAAGCGATTCCACGCGTTCGGCTCCAGTTGCCCGCGCAGCGAGACGATGCAGAATCGTTTGACAACGGTCGACTTCCGCCAAGATCAACGCAAGGTCGGAAGCAACAGACGTTTCGCCCCGAACCTCGAGGCTGGCTTCATGCGCAGCAACCGCAATCGTCGACAGCGGGCTGTTGAGTTCGTGCGCTGCGCCTGCGGCGAGTGTTGCAAGCGACGCCAAACGAGCGTTCTGGGCTGCCGTTTCGCGCAGCGTTGCGATTTGGTCGCGCTGAAATGCAATGGCTCGCGTAATGCGTCGAATGAAATAAGCCGTAGCGGCCGCGGCCAGCACGAGCGCAGTCCACATCCCCTGGAGGTGCGGGTTGAATAGCGCCGGGCCGGTGTGATGGAGGTGGGTCTCTGTAGGAACGACGAACAGTAAGGCAAAACCAACAATTGCGCATGCGGCGATCGCCGTGGTCCAGCGCGCGCTCAGAACGACGGCCGAAAGGGTGATGTACACGAGATAGAAAACGGTAAAAGGATTTGCCGCCCCTCCCAGCGCGCCAAGCTGAATCGTCAGAAGCGCCGTGTCGAATATTAGTACCCATCCCATGAGTTGACTTGGCGACCACCGCGATGCGGCTGCGAGTCGAGTCAATGCGGCATTCGATACTGCGCTAATCGCGAGTACGACTGCGAACAGCCACCACGTTAGCTGAAGTCCAAACGCAGACCGCGCCAACGGCAACACGACGAACTGACCGCCGACAAACAACCAACGCAGCCGGATGAGCCACGGCAGTGTGATCGCCGGTTCTAGGTCTGGAGCCATCGCGCCAAACTACCTATTTCGACGCAACTCCGGGCGTTTTGATGCGGTCCTAGGTGCGGCAATTTTTCGCATCGTGATGAGGGCTAGACCACCGCCGCATTCGAAGTCGCTTGCGAGGATATGCTCGGCCGAATCAATGGGAGTGCGACTGGAGCGTCACGCCGCTTTGCAGCTCCGTCGGTCGTTGACGCGTCGGAGCATAACGATGCGATCGGCGGCCCGAACCGATCAAAAACCACTGACATGAGGTACTAGAGCACCGAACAGGTTGAATGTCGTCGCGAGATGCGGCGTTGCGCAACAGATCCGAGCGCACGCCCGGAGCGCAGCGACGAGCGTAGTCTCCCTACGCGCGAGACGAGCACCGGACGTACGTTCGGCACGTGCCCGCAACGTCGCGTCGCAGCAGCCATTTCAACCTGTTCGGTGCTTTAGGGTATTCTGATGCCAACCTGGGCGGGATCCAAGTTCAAGGTTTGCGGTCGCCCGGTGGCCGGATCCTTCGGGCCCTTGAAATTGCCGACGTACAACTTGTTTCCATCCACCTTGTTGATTGTTCTCACCAGTAGTGGATTGCTCGTGCAGGCGGCGCGAGGAAACTTGTACGGCGTGTCGATGACCCAATCCGACTTGCCGCATGTTGCGGCGGCGTTGTGGTCGGACACCGCAAGCGCGGAACGCAGCGTGATCTCAACCGTTGGATGTTCGAAGTCGAGCTCGACAGCACCCAGAGTGGTAGCGGACAGCTTGATGCGCTTGTAGGTGCCAATCTGGCGAACGACGCGATAAAGCCCTCCGCCGCACGTACCGTTGTTGGATCCATACACGTCGCCGATCAGCGTATGTTTTACGTTGTCACTGAAGTCGTTGGTGTACATGACGTCCAGCCCATTCGCTCCTTCTAGGAAGCAAGGGGTCTTAAACTTGCCGACGAAGGACGGCGTACAAACCCCGGCTGTCTGCTGGTAACCGGCGTTGCAGGTCTTCAAGAGGCAGCTGCCAAATTTTCCGTTGGCCCACTTTTGTTCGCCGGCGCCGTTCTCGATCGTGCACGCACGCACGTTGGGAACGCATTTCTCGTTTTCGAGATGCTCCGTTGCCAAGCATTCTTTGGGAACCGACCCACTTCCTGACCCTGCATCATTCCCCGACATGTTGCCGGGGCCAGAGTCTATGGGAACTCCTGCATCGGACTCCGATTGTTCCGGTCCGGGGGGCGAACCGCCGGCGCACCCAACAAGGGAAGCCGCAAGCGTTCCAACGATAACAAACGCGGAGGATGGGTAGCTCATAACTAGTGGACGATGTGTGCAAGTATCAGACCCGCTCATAACTAGCCGACTTCCATGGGGCGCCCTCTGTGAGGCAACGCAACGCTTTGCTCAGTCGAGCAGACTGAATCGAGCCGCCCCCGTACGTCAAGTGTGACCGGCGTCACGCGTTCGTTGTCAATTGCAGCCACATCCGCCAGCTTTTCCGCGGGTTCCGCCTGTCGAGCCTTCGCGATAGGTGCGGGCGTGCTCTTCCCCATTCGCCATCTGCGATGAGCCGAGCAGCATGTCCGAGCGCGACAACGTTTCGCGTTGATGCGGCGAGACGCGAAAGCATGCTTGCAAAAACGACATTGCGGTAATGACCGCGACCACACGAAGCACGATGTTGCGAGGCTAGCCTCGCGGCCATCAAAGCGCTATTGCGCGCGGATCGATACGCCCTGCGAAAAAATCACGCAGCCTGTGACCACTATGGATGTGGTAGCGACAACTCGCCTCCAGGTGGATGCTGTGTCGTTTCCTTCGTTTCAGATCGCTCGAGATGCGCTAGGTGTGGGTCTTCGACCGCCCCACTACGCGCACATCCACGCGCACCACCCGGAAGTCGAGTTCTTCGAGATCATCAGTGAAAACTTTTTGTCACAGGCGCCGGGGCCCCGCGCACATCTACATCGCATTCGCGCGCGTTACCCCATCGTGCTCCACGGTGTTTCACTAAATCTGCTCGGGCACGAAGCGTTAGACGAGTCTTACCTCGATCAGATAGCGCGTCTCGCCGACGATCTGGACGCGCCATTCGTTAGCGACCATCTGTGCTGGACGGGCGCGCATGGCATGGCGCATCACGATTTGCTGCCTGCACCGTACACCGCGGACATCGTCGATTTCGCGGCGGAGCGGGCGAACTACGTGCAGCGGCGGATCGGTCGGCCGTTCGGGTTGGAAAATGTATCGACGTATGCCGAGTTCTGCGAATCGACGCTTGAAGAGCCGGAGTTCTATACGCGGGTGGTTCGAGATGCGAATTGCTGGTTCATGTTCGACGTCAATAACGCGTACGTTTCGTCGCAAAATCACGGTTTCGATCCGTATCGCTACATCGACTCGATCGACTTCTCCCGCGTGCTTCAGACTCACATTGCCGGCCACACGCGGCAGACCGATGGGATTGTCGTCGATACGCACGATCAGCCTGTGTGCGATGAAGTCTGGGATCTGTACGCATACGCGTGGCAGCGAGGCGGCCCGTTTCCAACGTTGCTGGAGTGGGATGCAGCAATTCCGCCGATGCCCGTTGTACTCCAGGAGCTCGCCAAGGCCAGGACCGCGCGCGCCCCGCAAGGGAGCTTGCTCCGGGGGGCGGGCGCCACCGCACCGCCGCTAGCCATTGAGGCTCGACGATGACGTCATCGGCGATCGCTCGACTGCGTGAGTTTCAGCGCCAATTTACGTGCACCCTGCGGGTTCCGCTCGATGGAAGCAGCGGTTCGCTGCAAGCAACTCCCGACCGGTATGACAGCGAGCTGTGCGCCGCGGTGCGCGTCGCTCGCGGGTCGAGTGCCGCCGGTCGGCTCGGGGTTTACAACCGGCAGTATTGGTTCAGGCTATTTGGCGCACTACAAAACGAGTTCCGCCTGGCCACGGCTCTGCTCGGCGCGTGGTTTTTCAACGAGCTGGCAAGTCGCTATCTGCTCGCTCATCCGCCGCGAGGCCACGATCTAGCAACGATCGCCGACGGCTTTGCGGCGTTTGTGGCTAACGACGTATCTGATGCTGGTGTTGCCGTTGCAGAGCCGGCAGCAACCATCCCAAAACGCGCGTTCTTGGAAGCGATCCGAATCGACCTGGCACATCGCGGTGTAACCACGGCAAGCGCAGTGTCGCCGCTGTCGGAGCTCAGAGCCGAACGACTCGAGGCAGCGCGGCTCGTGCCATCACCCACCGTTGTACTCGTCGAAGAGAACTGGCCGCTGGTGGCACTGCGCCGCGACCTACCGCCCGATGTCAGCCGGCCGGTTCGCCTTGGGGCGCCGCTTCCGAGCCCGCAGACCTGGGCGATCGCCCGCACTGCGGCCGGATTTCGCCTCGTTCGCCTCGAGCCGCTGCAAGCAAACCTGTTGCGCCAATTGTGCACGACTGCCATTGCCGACGCACTGGCAAGCGTAGAGGCGGAATGCAGCCCAGAAGACGCCGAAGTCCTGATCGCCAATACAGCCGCGTGGTTGATACAGAGCGTAGAGCTCGGAATGTGGTCGGCTATCGTCGAGGACAGCCCATGATCCGCGGACTTGCGCTCGCAGCAGCGCTAGTCGGATGCACGAACGCGGATGGCGAACTGGCAGTCCCCAGCCCGAACCCGGTAGCGTTTCGAACCAAGGTTTATCCGATATTGCTGGCCGATTGCGGGTTTCCTGCGTGCCACGGAGATCCGCGACGCTTCTTCACTGTGTTCGGTCCTGGCCGTACGCGACTCAACGCAACCACCGGGCCCTTTGATCCGGCTACCGCGGACGAACTCGCACAGACCTACACCCGCGCGCGATCGATGCTGCTTTCTCCCGACGGCGTTCGTCGATCGCCACTGCTGCGCAAGCCGCTGGCCGTTGCCGCAGGAGGCGCTGGGCATCGCGGTGACGACCTCTGGGGAGCTAGCGTTTTTGCAAGCAAATCCGACCCGCGATTTCAAACGCTGTTCTTCTGGGCGACGGAGCAGGCATCGCCATGATCCGCATCGCAACCACGGTGTTACTGATAAGCGGCGGAGCGCGAGCGTACGCATATTCGGACCCTTCCCGCTACGCACAGCAAGCAGAGCTCGGCGGCGGCGGCGGTCGGCACTTCACCGGCTCCCCGCAGGACGGATTCACGTGCGCGGTGTGCCATCGCGGTGGCGACGCACCCGTTTTGGAGATCCGCGGCCTGCCAGCGTTTTTTAAGCCAGGCTCGCGCTACGACGTCGAAGCTCGCTGGACTGCGGAAGCAGATGCTACAGCATCGATTGCACTTCAGCTCGAATTGATCACTGCGGATGGATCGCATCCGGATGTCGCAATCGCACCGTTGGAAGAACTTCCGGCAACGCAACGTTGCGACCAGCAGGCGGACGGCAATGCTGCGGTCTATGCGACAAACGTTGGCCGACGTCGTGTCATCGGTGTTGAGGATTGCGGAGCGAGTGCCGTAGGGTTTTCGTTCACCGCACCAGATGCCTCCGAGCTCGTGTTTGCGCTGGCTGCAGTACGCTCCGATCGCTCCGGCACAACCGAAGGCGATGGCGTGTTTGATATGCGAACGACGCTTCGCGATCAGATACCGTCGAGTGGGTGCGCCGCTGGGGGCGATGCGCAGGCAGGCAGCGCATTCGCCATCGCTGCGCTCGTTGCGCGGCGTCGACGCAGGCGTTCACTCGGTCTCGACGGCAAACATACCGGTCAGCTCGAGCGCCCATACGGACTGGAGGCCTACGAACGCAAGGTAGTCAAATCGACTGAGCGTGGAGCGCACACCGACGACGAGCGCGGCGTTGCTGTCAGCAAGCTCAAACCGATGCGTGAGCTCGCTTCCGAGCTCGTTGGAATAAAACGCCGACAACTTGCGATCGCGGGTCGCGTAGCCGTGGCTCAACGACAAATCAGCGTAGCGTTCGCGATAGAACCGCGCGTCGCTCTGGGTGTAGTAGCGGTAGCGCAGGGTCAGCGTGGTGAGATCCGAAACTCGCCAAGCCGCGTCGGGAGCCACCGCGTGCGAACGCAGCCCCCAGTTGTCGAAATAGAACCGGTATTCAAGGCCGGCCGAAACGGCGCGACCAAGCGCGTGACGGGCGCGTGCGTAGACGGCATGGCGAACGCGTCGATCGGGAACGTGCTCGGGTACGCAGAACGGCGTGCCGGCTGCACACATCGCGTCGTCTCCGATGGCGACGAACCGGTATGGACTTGCTTGATAGCCGTTGAGGAGTGTCGTTTCCCATGCCAGCTGGGCGATGGTCGCGCGGCTGAGCACTTGCGACACCGAGGCGCGCGCGCCGATGCCGTGCAGCGGTTGGCGAAAGAATGGGTCGCGCGATCGCCCTACCGTGTCGAGGCTGCCGAGCAGATCGAGTCCCAGTGTGGTGTTCCTACGCGCGACGTCGAGCTCTCCGCCGAGCACCAATCCGTGCGACCAGTAGTCGGGCTCAAACGAATAGCGATATCGACTCACCAGACGAAAATTGCGACCCTCGTACCCAACTCCAGTGGTCGCTTCGTGGCGGAGTTCGCGAATGGCAGGAGTTGCCGCTGTGACGACATCGACCGAGGCACCGGTCCACGCATCGACCGTGTAGCCAGCTTGCGCGCTGATATTGCTCGCTTGGCCTTCGACTGCGATCGCGGGCGACAACACCCGCGTCGCATTGCTATCGGAGCGCCCGTACACGGTGGAAGTGACACGCGTCAGCCGATGCGGACCTCCTGCGCAGTTGGCGATTGCGATCAAACCAAACGTTGCGATTACCGCTTTGCGCCATTGCACGTGCGCATATTGTCATTCGCGAGTTCGCTGTCAATGATTACCGCGCTGGTTGTCAGTAGTGCGACAGGCTGTTTTCAACCTCGCTCCAACGACGATGAATCTGGAGATGCCGCGACTCGGCCGACGGAGCTATTTCAACCCCAAGGAGAAACGGTTCCGCCACCGATCTGCCCGGATGATCCGTCGCCGCTAACAGCGATGCAAATTCACGTGCGAACCTCCTCTGCAGGTGGACGGTTCGCGCCGCGCAACGTCGGTGCGATTTGGATCGAGCGCAGCGACGGCACATTTGTAAAAACTGTCGCTCGCTGGGGTACGGTGCGCGCAAAATGGCTCAAGCGATTTGTCGCTGCCTCGGCCGGCAGTGTCGTCGACGCCGTTACCGGACCCACTCTGTTGTCACACCAGACGCATGATGTCCGCTGGAGCCTAACTGGTCCGGATCGTTGCGAGGTGCCGAGCGGTGACTACCGCGTGGTGTTCGAGCTCACCGATCGAAACGGCATGGGGCCCGCGTTGGAGGTGCCGTTTGCGAAAGGCGTGACACCTCGTACCACAATGCCGCTAGACGACACGTATTTTCACGATGTCGTCCTGAACGTTGAATAGCCAATCATCAATCAAAACTCAAAAGGAAGATATGACTACGAAGAAAACTCTCGACTCGACATCTTTACCAGTAACCCAACAACCATCGAGCCGATTGTGGGCAGCCGCACTATCGGGACTTGTGGGGCTCGGCGGTGGATGCGGCGGTTCTCCCACCGCACAGTCCGATCCCGACGGCGCCGCCCCGGATGCCCCAGCGGCAACCGACAAAGTGATTAGCGAGGTCGAGGGCTATCATACCTATGCGGAATTGACCGCGATGTGCGACGCACGCGGCGGTTACACGCAGATCACAGCAGCCTGCGCGGGAATGAACTCGTGCGCTGGCTTTTCGTACGGCGACTGGGATCCTGGCGTACTCACTGAGCACAGCTGTAACGCTGTCAACGGATGCAATGGCATTTCGTGCGTGGTCCTACCTGCGGACTCCGGCAAGCAACCCATGGATATTTTGAGCGCACCGGAGGTAAAAGGCGAGCCGCCGCCTTGCGGCAACTGTCACGCGGATCACAGCGGCGATAAGCCGGACTACACGACGTTTAAAGTCTGGGTACTTCCCGACTCGACACGAACACTCGCGAACTGGCTCGACGTGCCAGCGTCTGCGCAAGCGCGCACGATCGCATTTGGCAAAGTCGGTCAATACGCAGACGGTGCCGCGTACCGCCACATGGACGGCTATCACAAGTTGTATTCGCGAGCGGAAATCGAACGCCTCGTCGGCTACATCCGCACACAGACGAAAATTCAAGTCGAAAAGATCAAGATCGCAGATCCGCTCAGCGCCGCGTTTCAGCCCGCGACGCGTTCGCGTTCGAGAAATCGCCGCCCTCGCTGAATGGGGCCAAGAGCCTGCGAGGTCGGCGTGGCCGTACCTTCCATCGCCCCTTGGCGACGACCTACCAACTCGCAGGACCACGGTCGCCACGGGCGGAGGGATCACACAATAGTTCGCGCGCGTGCAGTCGATGTCGAGCGACGCAGCCGGAGTCGACCACGGATAGGCGCGCTGTTCGCTACCACCTACTGCGGCGTAGTTCCACTCCGCTTCAGTCGGCAGAAAGCCGCCGTCCCACGCGCAGAAGGCAAATGCTTCGTACCAAGTGATGCAGTTTACCGGCAATGCTTCGTTTGCGCCGGGAGCGTCGGTCCATGAATAGGCTAACGGGTCGCACTTGAGGGCGACAAGAAGTGCGGTGGTGTCTGGAGCTAAACTTGCGCTCCAACTCGTATCCCAGCCACCTTGGCGAAGCGTGCCGTTCAGCGATCGCCCGCCCGCACCGATCGGAGGCGGATTCTGTTGCGTGCCCATACCGGCTTCCACAAACCGCCGGAACCGGCCAACGGTGATTTCGTACGTGTCGAGGCGGATGTCACTCACCGTTGCAGGCGCAGTCATGTCGGCATACACGCCGTCGCTGCCAACGTCGAAGCTGCGGTAGTATGTGCCGCCGGGCAAGGCGGATCCAATCCTGAGCAGGCGGCGAAGAGCGGCGCAACGTCGCGATGGCGCTTGTGTTGATCGCGGGCGAGGATCACGCTCGGCGACATGCACCAGAAGGCAAGAATCATCGACCCACGCGCGGTAGAGATCGCCGATCTGCTCGATCGCGAGATCGCTGCGCGGCTCGGCCCGCACAGCACGTTCGCGCAGCGGAAGGAGATGGCGGTCGCGTAATCGCGGAACTACAGGTGGCCACGGCCAAGGACGAGGGATGTGCCTGCGCTAATGCAGCATCGTCGGTTGTCGCCGGGGGTCCAGCACAAATCCGCTGCTGACGATCGCTGTCTGCCCTACGTGGGCTCGTCGACGAGACATCTACTCATGACGGTGCTGCGAGCCGTAGCGGATGCCCCTGGGTGCGAAAAACGACCGCACTTGGCCGCAAGAAGCATCTTCTAGGATGCCTTTGATGAGAACGACAGGGTGCGACAATTTGTTTCAAGCCAGTGAACACCGTCCCGAACACGTGCAGACCTTAGGCGCGCGCGGGCACGTTCATCAGCGCGGCTCGCGCCTGGCGACGACAACACTCATGGTGGTTTGCGTGGGTGCGGCCTGCGGCGACAACCGGCTCAGCCGCGTCGACCCTGACAGTAGCGTCGGCGCAGACGGTTCGGCACCGGACAGCGACGAGGGTACCCTTCAAGGGGTTCCGCTAGCGTTCGTCGCCAATCAAGACGATACCACGCTGACAACGATTCGCCTCGACGGCAAGGGTACACCGGTCGTCAATACGCTGCCGATCGGCCCCCCACAATCCGACGCAATCGGAGGAATGGCTTTTTCCTCTGGTGAATGGCTCTTTGTCACAAACACCGCCGCAAACTGGGTGGCGACCATTGATCCGCGCGGAAGACTCCCCATCTTTGAGGAATACCTGACAGCAAACAAAGAAAACCCACTCGTAAAAATCGGCCGGAGGCCGACGCGCATCTACCGCGACTCCGTCGACAAGGAGGTGGTCTGGACCCTCAACGAAGGAGACCCAGTCACGGGGATCGATGCGATTGGCGATTGTACGCGTGGCGGATCTGTCTCCGTGCTCCACAACAGCCATCTAGGCGCTGGAGGCAAAGGCCCACACGTCATGTCGAAGGTTTGCCTCGATGGAAAGGGGCCTCACGATATTGCATTTCTCAAGCCATCGGGTCCTCGGCAAGAACTGGCACTGGTCTCCAGCAAAGCAACCGGGATCGTCAATGTGCTGTTGCCGATTTCAGGGACCGGCGGCAGCGTCGCGTGGGGGGCGTTTCCAGGTAGCTACGACCTCTGCGACTCTGCCAAAGAAGTGCGGCTCGGGCATTCGCCCTGCGATGCAGTTCCGACTACACCAAACCACGCGTCACCGATCGGAATTGTTTGGTCAAACGCCACAGAAAAATTCTATTGCTACTTGTCCGGATATCAGCAGGTCGCCGAGCTCGACCCCCAAACGCTCACAATCTCTCGACGAATCGAGGTCGGCGCGTTTCAGAATGCGGAAATCGTGCCGGGTGGCCGATTTCTCCTTCTAATCGGGGTGGATGAAATCACAGATCCAGCGACGATCCGGGGAACGGTCGCGTCTCTAGACCTGACCGTATTGCCGGCGACTGTCGTGGCAATGCCGATCGACAACATCCGTCCCCGGCAATTCCGTTTTACCCCGGATGGAAAACGCCTCTATATCGCACTGGCCAATGACCCAGTCGGGCTAACATCCGAGCAAGCAGCCGCGCTGAAGACCGACAAGATCCTCGAACTCGATACGAAGCATCTTCCAGTTGTCACAACCGTACGAGAAATCGAGTTGCCGGCAGTGGGACCGCTCGGCGTACACGGTTTGGACGTTTGGACGACTGCTTCAAATGGACCCGCATCGGCCACGGGAATCGTTGTAACCAATGCTCAGAACGGTTCCGTTGGAACGGTGTCTCTCATCGATCCGGGAACCGGAGCGATCACAGCGACGATTCCGGTTGGCAAGAATCCCAAGCAGATCGTTGTTTACTACACGGGTCTCGCAGCTAGCGATATGCAAGCGACACCCACCTGGTAACGCGCATTGGCGTTCAGGGCGAATGCACCGCGAGAGAGAGGTTACGGGGCGCTGTCGCCCCGTGCTGGCGTGATTTTGCGGGGCAACCAGGTGCGAAAATTCGCCGCGGTACCGCATCGGCGTGCGGCGGCTAGAGTCGCCGCGTGCGTTTCGCTATCTGCGGCCTCGGACTTTTTGTTGCCATCCTCACGGGGTGCCAGGAACACCAGGATCGCGTTGGCGATCTTGAGGAGCGACTGCTTGCCCCATGCTGCTTGCGGCAATCGCTGCGCGACCACGAATCGCCGCTCGCAACCCAACTTCGCGCTGAAATCCGCGAAAGGATGGCTGCCGGTGAGTCAACCGCGCAGATCGAGAATGCGTTTGTTCAGCGCTTTGGGGAAAGGGTACTCGCGCTCCCGGCCGGAGAAGATCCGCGCTGGATCGTCGGTGTTTCTGGCGCTGCTGCGGTCGGTATCGGCGCCGTGGGACTCGGGTTCTTGCTCCGTCGGCGTCGCTCGTCCGTTCCACCGAGGCCGCGCCCAGAAAATCCCCATGACAGCGAGCGCCTCGACGACGAACTTGCTCATGTCGATTGATCGGTGTTCCGTTCGCGCGCCAGTGTGTTTGACGATAAAATCGCGACGGCGACTCGAACAAGTAGGTGTAAGCCAGCGCAACGCACGATGTGCACACCATGCGCAAACGCGCCGAACGCAGCGCGACGTTTGCGGGGCTGAGGTTGTTGTTCGGCATTCTTTGCGCGAATTCATCGCAGTCAGGCGTGCAAAAAACCGTCATCAACGAGGCCAGCCGCACCTCGTAGTTTTGTTTAACAGCTCGTGCAGCCTGCGCGACGCTGGTGTGAATTGTCGAACTGCTCGCAATGGGACGACCGGACGTCGTCGGCGCTACCACCACTTGAACGTCGAAGGAAATACTCATGATCAAGTAGCGGGGAATAACGTTCTCCTGCGCGGTCACGGAAGGCCGCAGGCGATCCATTCGCCGAGTTGCTCGCGCTCGCGTTGCGTTGGATACGGCGAGGCTGGCGGCATTCCCCGGTTGGTTGCAGCCGGGCCAGCTGCAGTGGTTTCGTCGACGTGACTCGAGACTGCCTTGATGCCAAATAGCGTGTCGAGGTCGTGGAACGAAGGGGCGCCATGACGCGCTGCACCGGAGCGCTGACTGCTATGACAATCTGTGCAGTACTCTTCCATAAATGGCTTGGCAAAGTTTTCGTAGGTCAATGAAGAGCCTTGCGGACAAACCGACTCGGTCGGCGGGCCGAATACGCTGTCGCGCTGGCAATGTGCCGAGATGCCCACCAGCACAATCGCGATGGTCCTGTGAAGCGTCTGGCGTTTCATTTCCAGTCGGTCCATTGCATGTTGCCGTGGAGGCTAATGGTAACGGCTACGTCCATTGGACTGGAGTCTTTGCTGCGAATCACAAGCCTCCAGTCGGCGAATTCCGCCGGCGTAAACGTGTAGTCAACAGTCATCACGTCGAACTCTTCGCGGATCGTCTGGTCGCCAGCGTGGGGCGCGGCACTGTACGTAGCAAACGCATGAACGTCACTAGTGGCCTTGCCGTGTAGGTTCCAGTCGAGTTTGGCCACGGCAGCTGCAAGCGAGATCTGAGCCGCGTCTCCATTCCCTCCGGTCAGCGTCGCCTCGGCGAGCTCTCCGGCAAGAAGCTGCTTGGTATGCACCACGACTTGACGGGGTATCGCGTCGGCCAAGTCGGCATCCGGCGAGGTAGCATGGCTATGACATGCTTCGAGAAGTGCGAATAGAAGTAGGATCAATAGGGACTTCATGGCTCTGCTTTCTTGCTAATGGGCTTGAATCGCGCCCCGATAGTCACCTCGGAACAGGGGGCATCGTAGTCCGCGGCAACCAGCGCGAGCGAAGCGACGACCGCAGATCCGTGATGGTGAGCGTGTCCCGCCAGCAGTGCGCTCGGTTCTGAGGAGTGCTCGCTTGCCTCGGCATGGACGCGGCAGGGCGAAACGTCGTTCGCCCATGCCGTACCTTGGACAGCGACCATCGCGACGCACCCAACCCAATGCCCGTGGCCTGCCGGAATCATGGTTCTGGCTAGCGCGTTTTTGAGGCGAGGTCGACGAAAATGAATTGTTGCCATCTGGCGCATTTTTTCGCACCCCACTCGGGGAGCGCAGGGCCGGTTCAAGGGGCCAGAAAGGCTGTTTGGAATTCTACTTGCCATCAACGCCTGAATCGTCGCTGCGGTTCACGCGAAGGTGCTGCTTCTAGCTCTAGCAGTCGCCGCCGCGGCTGTTCAAGCTCCGGCGGTGCCGAGCAGTGCGAGATCGACGAGCTCGCGCCAGACCGCCGCCGGCTGCGGCGCGCCTCCGTGCGAGACCACCGCGTATTCGCCGAGCAGTGCGAGGTACATGAGATGGCTGCGTCGCGCGGCGCGTGTCCGATCGACGCCGGCCGCGACGAGCATCGCGCGGACGTAGTCGACGCGCCGATCATCGACGCGCTCAAGCGCTTTTCGCACCGTTCGATCGCGCGCACCCCACGCGCGGATCGCCTGTTCGATCCGCGCGGCGTCCGGGTGGGACACGGCCATCGTCATGAGGTGGTTGAGCCGCCCGTGCGGAGCTTCCTCGTAGCGGTCGAGCTCCTCGATCACGCGCAACGTGGCGACCCGTTCCCACTCGGCAAGCAGCGCGTTGAGGAGCGCACCGCGGTCCGCGAAGTGCCAGTAGAAGCTTCCCTTCGTCACGCCCAGCTCTTCGGCGAGCGGCTCGACCTTCACCCCATCCACACCCTGGCGCGCAAGCACGCGGAAGGCCGCGCCGACCCAATCTTCGGCGGACTTCGCAGTCGGACGGCGGCTCATTCCCTTTCCATACGCCAGCGTATAGACAAATTCCAGACCTAGCCCGCGTGACGCCCATGCGGCGGCGAGCGCAGTCGGCACTTCTCCCTCGGCGAGCGACCCCGACCGCGACCCGCCGTATCGGAAGCGACGACGCATGGAGTGGGCCCTATTTCAACCCCAAGGAGAAATGGTTCCATCACCGATCGGGCCCGCGATCGCATGGACCAAACGGTCCGCGCAACAGCGGTGGTACACGAACTCCACCCTCTGAGCCATAGTGTATTGTATTGACCTGACTGTGCTGTCGGAACGTTGCTTCCGGACGGGCAAGTGTCACATCGCGCGACACGGGGCACAGTAGTGGTAGGCTCACGGCGTGGAAGCCATCTGTGACGGCGTGTGGCAGGTTCGAGGGCCATCTCTCCGATTCACTGGTGGCGTTCGGGTACCGTCGCGTTCGACCGTAGTGCGGCTACATCATGGTGAATTGCTCGTGTATTCGCCGATTGCCGAGATGCCCGGAGTAGACGAGGTGGGTGCGGTGGCGCACATTGTCGAGCCGAACCGGCTGCATCATCTGTTCATCGCCGCGGCGCGGAGTCGATGGCCCAATGCTGCGGTGCACCAGCGCGAGTTTTTAGTCGACGACCCTGCGATCGAAGCGGTCCATATCGACGGCGTGCCGAAGATCGACGAGGTCGTGTTGTTTCATCGTCCGACTGGCACGCTGGTCGTCGCCGACCTCGTGTTCAATATGGTGGCGGAGAATTGGATATCGCGCCTTGGGTTTTCGATCACCGGCGTTGGCGGCAATCGGGTGGCGCAAAGTCGCGAGTGGCGGTGGGCCTGCAAAAACAAAGCTGCAGCGCGCGCCGCGATTCAACGGGTGCTCGCCTGGCCGATCCAGCGCGTAGCGTTTTGCCATGGCGACTCGGTGATCATCGATTCAACGGGTCTTGCTGCAGTCTTGCGGATCTGACCATTCGGGCGACTCCAGCGGATGTTACAAGCTGCCCAAAACCTTTTTGGATAGGTTAGACGCATGTGATTTTGGATCTCGTGGAGTTTTTGCCCGAATCGCGGTCTTGATTGTGCCGCGAAGGTTCCACGGTATCAGGTACGTCGATCTATGGACGGCATCAAGTTGTCCGCCCACGACTTGCGGAACCTGCTGCGCGCTGCTCCAAAGTCGACCAAGTAGCGAGTCGATAATTCGACGGTTGGGTGCGGACTGGATGCAACGAAATGTCGATTGCTTCAACTACCGGGGCATGACCTCTAAAGTCGACCGTTACCTCATCAGTCATCAACCACCAACTCGGTCCCGGCCGCCGCTGTTATCGTCCCGATCCGGATGCCCGGCTATCGTCCCACTTGTTCTGCTCACGAGCTGCCTGCCCGCGCCGGATACAAGTGTCGTCGAAAATCATGTATATCGCGATGGCTCCGACTGGGCAGCCGATTCAGGCTCCCACCCCCAGGTGGTTCGCCTTATCGGTCCCGGTGGCACTTGCACCGGCTGGTTATCATCGAGCAATACGATCACCACCAACGCTCACTGTCTGCCGTCCACGGCACCGGGAGGCATGACCGGATGGATGGTCGATCCGACGATGACTAACTCGACTCCGATTCAATATGCGGCACTGTTGGCAATGGGCGCATCGACCGGAGGCGTCATTCATCCCGGCGGCGGTGGTTGCGTCAACGCGGGATCCGATTGCTGCTGGGGTGCCGATATGGCCGTATTGACGTTTCCAAACGCGATGCCGCGGGGAATCATCCGACCGCTACGACTGATCGCGGCGCAATCAGACGAGCCCGAATGCAGCGGAGCTGATACCTGCATCACGGTCATCGGCACCGGAATCGCGAATGCGAATGAATGCGACAATTCGAATGCAAGCGCCGCCGACCTAGATCCGTCGGCAACCCAGTTGTTTGTCGAATCGGGACTTGGAGACGGTCACTGCCCGGCGAACGGCGACATGCTGTACGGCGAGTACGATTTCGACGATTCGTCTACCTGCCGGGGTGACTCTGGGTCGCCGATCTTGTGGAAAAACGGCGAGCTGATGGCTCAGAACCGCGGCAGAGGCGGTGACGGCGGCGATGATGTCGTCGGTCCAGTACTATGGACCGGTGGCCCCAACACCGCGCGCGATTTCTACGTTCAGTTTGCCGCTGATCAGGACTCCGACGGCGTCCAGGCAGCGGACGACAACTGCGACCGAACCCCGAATCCAGCACAGGGAGACTTCAACGCCGATGGAGTTGGCGATGCATGCCAGGATAGCGATGGCGACGGGCTGAATGACGACGTCGAGTTGAGCGGCGGCACGAATCCGAGGTTGGCCGACACCGATGGCGATGGCCTCACCGATGGTGACGAGCGCAGACGCGGTACGAACCCCGTTGATTCTGATACGGACAGCGATGGCTTATCCGACGGCAGCGAAGTCTTGGTCCACGGCACCGACCCCTTCGATGCAGATACCGATGACGACGAGTTGCGAGACGGAATCGAAATCGGCCGAGAATTCTGGCTCAGCTCGCCGACCAACCCGGATACCGATGGCGATGGGCTCTTTGATGGGGTCGAAGTTTTCGTACATCACACGAGTCCCAGTGATCCGGATACCGATCGGGATGGCCTCCGCGATCCCGAAGAGCTATCGCGATTCAGCACCAACCCGCTAGACCCCGACTCTGACGCTGATGGGCTGCGCGACGGGGGAGAACTCGACTTTGGTACCGATCCGCTCAACGCAGATAGCGACGGCGACGGGATCCTCGATGGCGACGAAGACGCCGACGGAGACCGCCTCGGGGATGGAACAGAGGTCCGCTATGGCACGAATCCCCGCGACAAAGACAGCGACAACGACTCGATCGTCGATTCTCAAGACGTCAGCTGGATCGACGACTTGGTCCGCGCCCTCAAACCGACAGCGTTCGCCCCATCGATGGACGCGACGATGTTCACTGCGCGATTCGGCAAAGCCGAGCGGCGCATTCATAACGGCCACCTCGCAGCTGGACGTTTCGTCCTGGACGAAATCCGCGCCCACATCGATGGCTGCGGGACGATGGCCGACGGCGACGATTGGCTCGTCGATTGCGAGGCACAACGCGAGATCCGAGCAGCCGTTGATGTGGTCCAGTCGAATCTGTAACGGCCCAGGCAATACCGGACTTGCCTTCCCGACCGCAGCATGCGCGGCGATTGCGACCAACAATCTCAGAACTACTCCTACCTAGTGTCCGGCTATCTACGTGGATTAATGTACTTGCAAATATCTGATGTCGACGTGTTATCCGCTTCACCGACAATGCGCACACCATATGCCAGCGCGATGTTTGCGGGACTGAGCTGAGCCGCGCATTCTTTGCGCGAATTCGCGGGCAGTCCGACATGCGCACATCCGCCTCATCGGCGAGTCCGGTGGCGCCTCCATAGTAGTGCTTGACAGCGGCTGGAGCGTGCGGGACGCTGATGAGAATGGTCGAAGTTCTCGCTGCGGAACGCCGCCAACTCGTCGTTGAAACATCACCGAACGCGGAAGGAAGTTTTCATGATCACTGAACCTGACAAACTCATTATCAAAGACACCTGGCGACTCGTCGTGCCCATTGCCGATACCGCGGCGGATCTGTTCTACAAGCGGCTGTTCGAACTCCAGCCGTCGTACCAAAAGTTCTTCACCAACGATTTGAAAGAGCAGAAGCGCAAGCTCATTGCAATGCTCGCGTTTATCGTCAAGTCGCTCGATTGGCCGGAGTCTGCGTGGCGCGAAGATGTAGCGGACGAAGACGATCTGTTTCTCGTCGTGCTCGCTCTCGGCCGGCGCCACAGCGAACTCTACAAGATCCCTGATTCGAGCTACGACACGGTAGGCGAAGCGTTGCTATGGACTCTCGATTACGGCCTCGGAAAAAAGTTTGACGCTGCTGCGAAGGCCGCGTGGACCAAGGTATACACCCTCGTCGCCAACACGATGAAGATGGGCCGCCTCAGCGTGCAGGCGCGAAACGCGACCGACGGGGCCGTAGCACGTGTCGTCCGTCCGTCGGGGCAGAGAGCCCAGCCGTCGTGAGCGAGTCGCCCATCATTTCAGGAACCCTCCAAGACCTCGACTTGTCGGTGGTCATGGACGTCACCTGTCTGGGTCGTCAAACGTTGAGGCTCGAGGTGACATCGGCATCGGGCGCGATGATCGGATTCGTCGTGCTCAAAGCCGGACGCATTATCTCGGCCGAGGCTGGAGTTCATCGCGGGCCAGCAGCGCTTGCGGTGATCCTCAACGCCGAGGCCCACGCCCGATTCCGGGTCGTGCGCGACGCGACCGACGCGAAGTCCGCTGCGGCATTCGCGATGGTGGGCGAACCGCTGGACTTGTCGCGGGCAACCTCGGAGCTGTTCGCAGAAGGGACTGAGCCCAAGATTCGCGTCATGGAGGGAAGCCTCGGTGACTTCGACGTCCCCACATTGCTGCAGACCATCGGCATGGGGCGAACGTTCGTCGAAGTCGACGTGCTGTCGGAGTCTGGACAGCCCATTGGATCCGTGATTTTGAAGGCCGGCAAGATCATGGCCGCGCGCGCAGGCAGTTTTGAAGGACTGCAGGCAGTACGCGAGCTACTTGATAGCCCCAAGAATTTTCAGTTCGCAGTGTTTCGCATCGACGATCAGTTCTGCAAAGTCCTGCAAAACGCGGATCCTGTGGGTGGGCTTGGCCAGGTGCTCATGGACGCGCAGCCTCGAGCCCACCGACCGACTCGCCCGCTCCACATCAACAGCGATGCGGAGGATCGCACGCCGATCATGTCCGGGTTGCTGTCCGACTTTGATGTTCCGACTCTGTTGCAAACGCTTGGAGCGGGCCGTCAATATATTGGACTAGAAGTCCTGGACCACGGCTTCGTCGTCGGCACGATCATGATCAAGGCCGCCATGGTAATGACGGCGACAGCTGGCGACCTTACAGGCATGCCGGCCTTTCGCAAACTCGTGCGATCGCCGGCGAGTTGCGGTTTCAACGTGTATCGCAAGAACTCCGTCGTTCCCCAGAACGCACCCCTTGGGCCTATGCACGTGCTGCTAATGACTGCGATGGAACCGGAGGTAGGTAGGCGACCGAGCCGCAATCCGCCCGCCGACGATCGGGTTGCGGTCATGTCCGGTCACCTGACTGACTTTGGAGTTGCAACCCTTCTCGAGACGCTGACTCAAAACCGTCAGCACACCCTCGTTGAGTTTATTCGCAATAACCGAGTCTTTGGTTCGATTCACCTCAAGGCGGGAATGGTGTGTGCGGCCAGGGCCGGAGAACAAGTCGGCATACCGGCCTTCCACGCCCTAGTTGCAGCACCGCCTGACGGAGAGTTTTGCGTGTTCCGAACGCAAGCGGTCGACGTTTCGATGCCACTGGGGCCGCTCAGCGACCTATTGCGCGGCGACATTTGGGCGGCCAACACCACGGTTTCTTCGATTCCCGCTGAACCAGAGTCGCGTCCGGCTGCCGTCGCTACGGAGACTACGCGCGCCAAGCTCGCTCATGGGCCGTGGATTGGCGCAGCTATTTTCATTTCCGCGATCGCAGCAGCCCTTCTATGGGTATGGTGGCCCAAGGCACCCGTTGAAGCACCTGTGGTGGGCATGTCGGTGGAGCCGATCCAGCCCGCGGATCGGCCGTCGGTTCCTGTCGAGGAGCGAACACCGGCTGCGCCAGCACCGCCGCTGGCAACCCAACCGCAGCCCACGCCGCCGGTGCCCCCCGTGACCGAAGCCCCGCCGGTGCAGCCCGCGCCGCAGCCCGCGCCGCCGGCGCTCGAGGCTACGCCAAATGCAAGCTCGCCCAGCCCCGAGCCCCTTCGTCGAATGAGCACACGCACCGCGCAGTCGATGTTGGCAAAGCTGGGCTACCCCGTGGGCCCCATCGACAACATCTTCGGTCCCAAAACCAGAGCTGCGTTAAGCGCATTTCAAACTGCGGAAGGATTGGACGCCACAGGTGCGCTAACCCCAGCAACCATCCGCGCATTGATGGCGAAGTAACGCCGAATCACGTTGCCGCGGCGCTGCCCAAATGGGGACAGCGTACAGCACTTCACCTTGATGGGCTGCAAGCGGTAGGATGCACCGGACGCGGAGGGCTATGCGGCCACGAGTTGCAGCGCCAAGTTGCGCGTCTCGATCATGTTGTCCTCGATCGAGCAGTAGGTCCAGGCACCATAACGGCCGACCGAATAAACGCCTTGGGCCGAAAAATACTCGCGCAAACGTCGAGTTTCGCCGAGCGATGCCTGGGTGATGTGAACATAGGCGGGATCGAGAACAATCGAGTGCTCGGCGACGAGCTGATGGTCTGTAACGATTCCGCTGCGAGCCAAATCGGCGAGTACGCGGGCACGCATCTCGTCGAGCTCCACGCTCGCGGCACCAGGCACGCCCACTTCGACGTAAAGGCTCATTCGATCGCCCGCTGCGATGTTGTCGTACCAGCCAACGCGATAAAACGAGACCGACGGGTCGGGGAAGTACATCCAATGAACGTCGGTCGCACCTTTGCGATCAAAGCCCAGGTTCCACACCAAGACCTTGTTCGAGGAGAACACCGGTGCGTGCGAAACTCTAGCGAGCCGCGCCAGCGCAGGCAGCGGCGCCGAGCTAACGATGCGGCGGTATGCGATCGTTCGCTTCGGCGTGGTAACGGTGTGCTGCGCCAAATCGATGGCAGTGACCGGCTCACCACACGCCACCACCCCGGACTTCAAGTCGCGCATCAGCGCGTGGATGTATTCAATCGCTCCGCCAGCTGGATAGGTAAACGTTGCATTGTAACCCGCTGCGCGGCGCTCGGGTCGCATGTTCGCGATGACATCGGCGAACTCCACGTGGGGAAAGAACCGCCCCATGGCGTCGACATCGAGCTCATCGATGCGAGTTGCGTAGAGCTTCTCGTTGTACGGGCGCAGGAATTTGTCGGTGATCGCCTTGCCGAGTCGCTGGTACAACATGTCGCCAAAGGACGTGGGCGGCCCGCCTTGCGGACGAAAGTACAGGTCGACCAAACACTCGAGAAATTCGCTTTGCGGCAGCTGATGGATGTGGCTCTGAAACGGAAAGTCGATATCGAGCCCGGCGTAGCGTATTTTGGCCACGCGCTCGACGGTGCGGGGAGGCTCGCGCATTCGGTCGCGCAGCCATGCTTCCATCGACGGATCCTTAAAGTGAAAAAAGTGGCCGGAGTAATCCCACACAAAACCCGCGCGGAATACGGTCTTGCAGTAACCGCCTGGGGTGGGCTCGGCCTCGAGCACCACGACCCGTTCTGATGGCCGATGTTCGCGCCACCAATTCGCAAAGCTTAATCCCGACACCCCGGCGCCGATCACCACGACATCGGCTGCCTCAGTGGCCACGCAGTTTCCCAAGCTCGTTGGTGAAGATGCGGCGCAGAATGGCAATCGCGCAACCGTAGGTGCTTTCCATGCCGAAATACGACAGCGACTTTGACAGCAGGCTCTGACGTCTCGAGTACGGCGTATCCGAGGCGTAGTGAATGACGCCGAGCTCGAACGGCGCGCCCTCGACGAGCGACACGATTTCATCTTTGGGATGCCGCTTGGGCTCGGCGATTTCATAACTGGCAGACAGGTACGGCCCCGCCTCCATTTCCATCACGGTGTATCCCTCGCGATAAAATACGTCCATGTAGTCGCGATTCTGCAGGAACGCCGAGCGCACAGTGAGCGCTTTCTGGTTGTCGAGTACGGTGCCGTGCCGCATAAACGGCGCCACATCGGCCGCGGTCAGCGCGTTGCGAATCAAGTACGTATTAGACGAGTGCTCGTCGTGAATGACTTTGGAAATCATCACGTCCCCTACCCTGCCGTTCAGCGTGGCTGCCTTGCCCATGATGTAAATGCCGACGAGGTCGTCCACGCCTAGCGCAACCGCCGACAGATGGTGAAATGCCGCCATCCCGAGCGGATAGTCGATATTCACGATCAGCGCCTTGGAGTGAGCAAGTTCCTCCACACCGGGCACGCAGATGCGCGGGTCGAGATTGGCGACGCGAAGCTTGCCGAGATCGATGACTTGAGCGTCGACGTCGATTCGACCAGGAGACATGATCGAACGAATCCCGGCATCGAGGTCGAATTGCTGTACCGTGTTCAGCCGGCCGACGCTCTGCCCCGGCTCGTGAATATAGGCGCGCAGCGCGTAGTACAAAATGTTGGTCGCGAGCGATGCATCACCCGCCGCGTGGGCCCGTTCGTACGTAGGCGCCAAGTCCTCAAAATTTCGACGGCGAAGAAACTCAACGATCTCGTCGCGATGAATTCGAGCATAGCCACCGAGCAGGTTGGCGAGAGAGTGGCTATTCGACGACACGAAATAGATCGGCCGCCCAGAATCGATACTAGGTGCAATCGCGTTCCACCACCGCAACGCTTGACGCTGATATTCGCGCAGCGAACCATCGAGGAGCCGCACCGAGACGTCGCATTCGTGAACCAGCATGTCGCGCAGCACATCGTTGGATTGCGTTCCGAGCGCTGCTCGCAAGCGCGCAATGCCGGCGTGGTCGGTTCCAAGCGCCGCCGCAACCCCGCTGTCGTCGGCGACGTCCCTCACTCGACTCATCGCCAGTCGCTCGCGAATCTTGTTCCACTCGATCTGGTACGCGGTGACCGTGGGAATCAGATCGTCGATATCGGAACCCGATGAGATGTATACGGCGAGCGTCTGCGCACCGTCCCAGCGCAAAGGCCGCCTACGCCCCCGGGTGCGCACCATCTGCCACGACTCGATCGGGTACCCCGCGCTGGCAAATTGCGCCACGCTTTGCCCCAGCACGATTCGACGCACCTGGGGCATGCAATCGGGAAGTCGAGCCGCGGAATACGCGAACGCCGCCAGATCTGGCTCCGACTGCTCGGCGCCGAGGTGCAAGCTCGAACGTGAAAACAGGTGCGCCTCTTCAAATGCCCGAACCCGCACGTCGCCGCTTGAGCGCAATAGCGAGTACATCGTTCGGATATAGAGGTCGATTTCGTCACTGGTCGCGCGGGGTGGCTGGCGGTCCACCCCTATAGGGTAGCACTGCGCTCGTGCCGATCACCTGGTGGCCGAAGCGCTTTCCCTGGCGCCCAGTTAGTGCTAACCAAGGGGTCCTAACGAGGTACCCTTGAGCAAGGAAGAGCTAGTTCATCTCGATGGCGAAGTCATTTTGATCGCGAAAGGCGGAAACTTTCGGGTCAAACTGGACAATGGCCACGAGGTCTTGGCCAAGCTCGCTGGCAAGGTGCGCCGGCATCGAATCCGCGTCGTGTTGGGTGATCGCGTGACCGTGGCCGTTTCGCCCTACGATCCGACCCGCGGCTTTATCGTTTACCGTCAGCGTTAGGCGGCCTTAGGCACTACTTGTGCCAGTCACAGCCCAGCTCATCTGCGGCAATGTGACAGCGTAAGCACATGCGGCGGTTGCCTCGATCCAACGCGCGACATCGCACGCTGCCCCGCCAGTTGGCGGGATGGGGCGATATGCGCAGCGCGCCAACTTCGGCGGAGTGGCAGCGCACGCAGTCTTCCTCGCGGTGGCACGACGCACAAGCAGCGATATTGCGCTGCGCTTCGCGCCCATGCGCGTTGGCCCCCATCCCCGACGCTGCCCAACCCGCAGGGTGAAACTGCGCCTCCGTGCGACTGGAATCAAAGCCCCGGTCGCCGCGGGTGCCGAGTCCAGATCGCTCGTGGCATCCGACGCAAAACGACTCCGCTCGGTGACATGCTGAGCAGTCGGGGTTGCCCCGACGCGCTTCGACAGCGTGGGTCAAAAGGTAGTTGCCGGGGTGAAACTCCATCGGCTTGATCACGCCTTGATGACACGCCACGCATTCGGATCGATCGTGACAGGCGGTACAGGTGGCGCCGATTTCACGCGCCGGGCGCTTGTGATCGGTCCCAAACCCCGGTTCGTGTGCTTCGCCAGAGGCGCTGCCGGACGGTACGAGCCGGCCGTGCGCGAACTGAGTTTCGAGCAGACCGCCAAGCGTGGCGAGATGGCACTTCGCGCACTGGCGTTCCTGGCCGCCGTTCTGGTGGCAGGTAAGGCACAGCGCCATGGTGGGAAGCTGGCGCGTCGTTGCAAGGTCGACCGCGCGCACGTTTGGATGGCAACTCTCACAGCTGATCCCAGTGTGCTCGGCGTGAGCGAACTTGAGCGGAGGTGGTGTAATGTAGGTTCTCTCGACAACGCGATCCCGCTGCCAGCCGGGATGACATCCCACACAGGCTGCCACCGGGGTAGAAGGCTTCTCCGGATCGCTGCGATCGATCGCGTGGCACGTTCGGCACTGCACTTCTGTGGGCAATAGGTTATCGACCGCCGATTGCGAGGCGAGTGCCCTGGGATGACAAGTACCGCAAGCCGCTCCGCGCGCCAGATGCTTGGCGTGCGAAAATACCAGCGGCAAGCGCTGAAGTGGATACACAACGGGCGACCACGCTGGACCGCGAACCGGATCGCTCGGCTGGGCCGACGCGCTCGCGATCGAAGCGATCACAATCATCGATGCGAGGCGGCGCATCATGGTTCCGGCGCAAACCCTAGATCAAAGATGACGACCGCGCGGGTTTGGAAGCCGTGAACCGCATCGCGATCGGCCTCGAGCACCGCGTGCAGCGCTACCGCATCGGCAGCGCGCCACGTCGTGCTAACGACGGCCGAACTCGTGACGTACGCACGTGCGCCGCGACCCGCCATCGCGTCCGGATCGACCCCAAGTACGATCAGCCGACCGCGCAGCCACAGCTCCTGGTCTCGCTGCCACGCTGCCTGGGCCGTGCCACCGATTCTTCGCCCACCCCACCCGTCGTCCCACAATGCGTCGACGCGACCGCGCAGCGCGCGGCCGAATAGTCGCTCGACCGCCATCGACCCACCGCCCGAAAACGCGGCCCCGACATCTGCGGGCGCGTACCGGCGCAACCAGAAGTCCGCAGCTCCACGCCACCCATCCGTACCGTCGAATCGGTATCCGAGTCGAGCATCCGTAGATGGTTCGATCGAAAACACGTTGAAGATCGAATCGCCATCGAAGGTTGGAAAAAACGACGCGATTGCCGGCTCGACCGCGTGTCGACCGCGGCGCACGCGCACGCCGGCCTCGGCCCGGTCGACCACTCCGTGCAGCAGTGAAAAGCGCGCTGCGCTATAGGGCTCGACGATGGCATAGGGGGTTGCAAACGCGGCGTGAAATCGACCGTAGATCCGCTCCTCGTTAACACCGGACGCTGGGGCTTGACCGAATTCGTTCGGATACAAGCCGACATCTGGATAGTCGAGCCGGTCGACCGATCCGATCCGACCGACAGATCGCGACCACGTTCGGCGGTACCCCACTTCCGCTCCCCAGTGCTTGCGATCGAGCGTTGCCAGGCTGATCCCGACCGTCGGCTGCAGCGCATTGCGCTGGGGGCAGTACTCGTAGTCGCTCGACAGAGTTCGGTTTTCGACCGCCCGGTTGCGATCGATCAACTGCCACGCCCCACCCCCGGGGACCGCGCTTTCCACGTACTCGCGGCATCCAGCGCCTGAGGTCCCATCGAGCTCATACGCCGAAACGCCCAGCGGCGAGCTCGCGCGCACGCGGAGACCCGCAAGTGCTGACAACGCGAATGGCCCGCCGAGATCCACGCTGCCGCTCGCGCCATCGATCGCCGCTGTTGCCCAGCCATCGTCGACGACAACTCGCCCAAGCTTGGCCTTGACCCGGTCACCGCCGAGCCCGTCAATTTCGAGGAAGCCATACATGAGTTGGAGAGCTGCCACGGAATCGGCGAGCTCCGGGATCACGTCGATCGCATCGCGCCCCCCAAAGGGACTTCCTCCCGGGCGCCCCGCTGCCCCGGAACGCGCAATTTTTCCGCTCGTGAAGTCGCCAAAGTCGTGATCGACGCGAAGATAGCTGTGCCAAGAAACGCGCAGGCCGCGGTCCGGTAGGCGCGCTCGGCGACGACTGGCCGAAAAGTCCCCCACATCAAAGATGCGCAAGGCAAGCGTGTGGGTGATGCGACGGCGACTCAAGAATAGATCCGGACCCACCAACCGAAACCCGCGCAGCTGATACGCCTGGCCGTACGCCTGAGCGCGCAGCCAAAATTCGTATGCGTGCGACGGTGTGCTCGCCATCACGATCGCGCACGTGCAGGCACACGCGACCCAGGTCACAGCGGTCGAAGAATGCCGCATCACCGCGAAACCGTCACTGCGGCGACGTCGACCATCGCTCCGTCGATGGCAGCAATGCCCCAACTCCCCCGCTCCGCACCGGCCATTTCACTCGAAAGGTCGCAACCCACGCGGATGACCGGCGGGGTACCGACCGAGACGGTAATCCGATCCGCCCGAACCACCAGCTGCAGCGGCGAAGCCAAGTCTTCGACCGTTATCATCGCGCCTGAGCAGAACACGGAGGACTTTGCCCCTTGCAACCGTTCCACCCGTGCCGGTTGCCCCACCACCAGCCGGGCCACGAGCGCACGCGACGGCGCTGTTTGCTGCGCGATCAGAGCCACCCCGCCCGGCGATGCTACGCGCACAAGCGCGGTCAACGTTCCGGTGGCCAGGCGTGGTCCTCCCACAAGCGCGCGGGCCGTCAGGTCGCCCGCGTCCAGCGTCGGCGAAATCAGCGTGAGCCGTCCCGATGCGCGCTGGACCGCCGAGGGGTTCGGCGTCGTGATGATCGCACCGCTGCCATCCGGAAACGCAACCACCTGCCCCGAATGCGGTCCTACGAGCGATGGGCGAAACAACCAGGCATCGGCGGTGGGAATGCCGCCACGCGTTGCGCCGACAACGAGGACCGAGCCATCATCGAGTCGAATCATCGACGGTGCTTTCCGATCTCCGGGACCTTCGCCGGGCGGTACAGCGGTGGTCCAGGCGTTCGTGGTTGGCACGTAGCGAGCGATTTGCGCGTCGCCGCCCATGGCAAACACGCTCCCGTCCTCGGCGGTGATCAACCGTGCGCCATCGAATGCGGGGGCGATCGCGATGGCTTGGGCGTCTCCTGCTTCAGGCGGAATGATGGAAGCGGAGCCGTCTTGTGGCACGGTGCCGTCGGGGTCAAAGGCGGTCAGCACGGCTCCCCCGTCGAGGGCTGCGGATTGCGAATACGCACCCAGCACCACGGTCGATGCATCGCCGGCGGAACCTGGGTCGTAGGGAAGTCGCACCGCCGAATGCGGATCAGGCCGGCCACCGGCGAGAACGATGGAGCGCTGGCCATCCGAGAGCTCGCCCACATCATACGCCGAGCTGCCGAACTGCGCGCTCGCTGCCGGTAGCGACGTTCTCGCGCGCCCATCGCCGACGATCTGCCCGGAAGCGTCGATCTGGTATTCCAGCGAGCTGCGCAGTGGCGTTGCCCCAGAATCGCACAGAGCGGCCGCAGACAAGCAGCCGCCCGCGACCAAGACGCGTTGGTCGCCGACCGCCACCGCCACATGCTCGAGCCGACGCGAGATCAGCGCCGGCGATGAAAATGCGCGGGTCTTCGGATCAAACACCGTAAGGGCCTGCCCCCCGGACACGACAACGCGTCCATCCGACAGCGTCGCAGCTGCGGCACCGGCGATCGCGCTCGGGTCGTCGGCGAGCACACTCGGCAAGGCCACCGCCGAAAACGTTCCCGTCGCCGGATCGTAGTACTCCGCCTCGGGCTCGGGGCCACCGCCGATCACCAGCACGCCGGATCCGGCTCGAGCTAGCAGCGGCTGAGCGCGCGGCATCGTCATGCTGTGAACGGGGCAAAACCCGTTCGGGGGCAGAACCGCAATCGGAATCGCGGACTGGTCGGCCAGTGCGCCATAGGCAAGCGGAGCGGACTTTCCGATCGCGAGCACCCCACCTCCCCCGAGAATCTCGACGCCGATCTGCTCGGTGTCCGAGGGAAAATCAGCGATTTCGCTATCGGTACGCCGCACCTCGCCACTGCCGGTATATGCGATCACGCGTACCGCCGTGACACTCGCCGCGTCTACCTTGCCGCACGCAGTGCCGAGGTCGATCACCGCCACGTGAACGCGAGCCGCCGATTCGCCGCACGCGACAACCGACGCCAGGTATGCACCTCCCAGCAGCTGACCGACAAAGGCCCTTACCACCCCAAAATGGTACACTTCTCAAGGGTTGGCAGGCCATCTCGCCGCCTGGCTCGTCACCGGGAGGCGATCCGCCAGTTCCCCATGCGAATGGGTGCAACGAGATGATACTCTGATCGAGATGCCTGATGTCGAACGGGACGTGCCAGCGACGTTCGGCAAGTATTACCTAACGGAGAAGCTGGCCACCGGCGGAATGGCGGAGATCTATCTCGCCAAGATCATCGGTCCGAATGGATTCGAGAAACCGCTCGTCATCAAGCAAATCCATCCCGATCTCTCGGGCCAACGCCAGTTCGTCGACCTGTTCGTGGCGGAGGCCAAAACCCTCGTCACGCTCGCACACGGCAACATCGTTCCGGTCTACGAGCTAGGGGTTGTCGACGACACCTATTTCATCGCGATGGACTATATCGATGGGCCAACCCTACATCGGCTCACTGAAATCATGATTCGCCGTCGCGATCCGATGAGTCCCGGAGTCGCCGCGTGGATCGCGGCCCGCATCCTCGACGGTCTCGACTACGCGCACCGCAAAGGCGGCGTCATTCACCGCGACCTTTCCCCGCGCAATGTCATGTTGTCCCGGGACGGAGAGGTCAAACTGGTCGATTTCGGCATCGCAGTTGCGCTCAGCGACGCACAACCGGGTGTCGCAAGCCATGCAGCGCCAACGGGCTCATTTCCGTATATGTCGCCGGAGCAAGCGCGCCGCGAACCGCTTTCGCCGCAGACCGACTTGTTTTCAATGGGCGTGTTGCTGTGGGAAATGCTGGTCGGCCGCCGGCTGTTCGCGCGCAATTCTGCCGACGAGACCCTGAACGCCGTGCTCGAAGCGCCGATTCCAGCGCCGTCGCACGAACGCGCCGGCATCGCCTCGCGGCTCGACGAGGTCGTGATGCGGGCGCTGGAGCGAGATCGGGCTGCGCGATGGGCAAGCGCCAGCGACATGCTTACTTCGATTAATAAGTATTTGTATTCGCTGGATAATATCCCTGGGCCTCGAGACATCGCGGCATGGGTCGCGAAGCACTGTCCACCTACCACGCGCCGACTCCCTACAGACATTGAGGCGATGGGCCCAGAGGGTGAAGTAAGCTTCGATCGAAGCGGACCGGTGCAGCGGACGTCGGGCATGACTCCACATACCGCCGTCCTGCCGCGCGACAACGCAGCTCCGAAAGGCAAACAGGCGCACCGGCACCAAACGTTTGCAACCCATGTCGCGCTCACGGACCTGCTAAGACGCGCGGGGACGCAGGACGACAGCGCCATCACGGGTCCATCGACTGGCAATGAAACTCACGCCAGCTCCCAAGCAACCCCGGCACTCGGTCGGACACCCCGAAGGGAGTCCCCTTGGGGTGCGCCCGGGAACGCACTGCTTATCAGCGGCAGCCTGATCGGCTTTGCCCTTCTGGCCGCGGCAGTGTACGTGTTCTACCAGCGAAAAGACGACGTCCTCGCACAAAGCGCGGCCGCGTTCGATTCCGGCAAGTCGACCGCGTCGACGGGGCGCTCCGGTGAAACCCAAGCGTCGACTACGGGGTCGCTGGATGCCCCGCCGATCGCGCCTGTCCCCGCGAATGGTTCCAACGCGTCGAGCGCGGCCCCACCTATTCCAGGCCGCCGCGATGAACGAACGAGCCGACCGGTTGCGACCGCCACATCGATTCGAACCGGGCGCGCGGTCCCGTCAAAATCGTCCGGTCCAGTCGCCACACTCGTCGTAGGCGCAAACCCCTGGGGCGAAGTATTTGTCGACGGCGTTAAGCTGCCGCGCCACGCTCCATCCGATTTTGCCATCGCACCTGGGCGACACGAAATCCGGGTGGTCTTTCCGGCCGAGTCCCCGCCGCTAGTAAAAATCTGCGCCGTTGAAGTGGCGGCAGGTGAAACCAAGCGGTGCGACGCCGATTTTACAAAGTAACGCGCTGTCGATCTCTGGTCCGTGCCAGATTGGCAGTGCGGTCGGTATAGTTGAAGCCTCGATCCCCTCGTGATATCGACGCATTGCCGGGGCGGGCGTTCGGCCTTGGCCTTGCATTCGAAAGCTGCGCATGCGTCTTTTACTACTCGCGGTCGTTCTCGTCACAGCCCCTGTTGCTCGCGCCGATTCGACGCTGCCGGGCGGCGCCACAATAGAGTTCAATCGACTATTCCTGCACGAAAACGACTCCCAGACACTCGTCCAGCCAGAAAAGGTCCCCGACTCGCTGCTGCGCTACTTCAATTATGCGCACTGCGTCTGTGGCCAACCCGGCAAAGCCGTCCGACCCGACTTTCGTGAAACCTCGTTTGCGTACGAGTTGTTGCTCAAGAACCAAACCGTGCTCGTTCGTCGACCGCTCGAGATTTGGGTCGGAGCCTCATGCGACGACACGGTGATGCGGCCGATGAACTGCCACCGCATCGACTCGGCCGGAGTCGCCGACATCGCATCGATCGCCACCACAAACGGTGTCACACCCGAAATCCCGGTTTTCGACCTCTTGAACCCTGAGCCGTCGCGCCAGGACGCATGCCCCAAACGAGCGCTGTCCGCGACCCAATGGGCCATCGCGGATGGCGACGCCAACGGTTCACCCGACTACTTCGTTTCCAAATCGATTTCGACCGACTCCTTGCCGCCGCCTCTGCCAACCGAGTTCAAGGCGACCGGAGCGGAGTCCGGCGTGGTGCTGTCATGGAACACACCATCCGGCGATATCGCAGATATCGCGTACTACCAGGCGCTTTGCGCCACCGATTCGGGCGAACCCGGACGAGCTGATCCCCCGGCAGCGCGCTATATGAGCCCGCGCGGGCTGTGCGCCGCAGACGAAGACTTCGAGTTGGTTGCGGCCACCGTCGATATCGGGTCTGCAGGTTCCGCCGCCGACGTCGATGAGAGCACGTTGGTCAACGGACTAAAGCAGTTCGACCCGAAATACATTTGCGGCGAATCGACGGAGTCCACCGCGACCAGCTTGCGGCTCGAAAAGCTCAAGAACGGGGAGCCCTACACGGTCGTCCTCGTTGCAATCGACAAGTCCGGAAACGCCAAGGGCGCCTATTTCACCAAAAAGCTAACGCCGCAGCCGGCGACCGATTTTTGGGAAGACCTCCACGACAAGGGCAGCGATGCTCAAGGTGGATTTTGCCTCATCGCAGAGACCTACGGCGACGATAGTTCGCTGACGAACGCGCTGCGCCGATTTCGCGACCAAACGCTGGCGCCCCGTGCAAGTGGGCGTTGGTTAACCGCTGCGTACTACGCGTGGTTTGGCAAGCTGGGATCCGCCGCACACAACCATGTCATCGTGCGGGGGGTCGCAGCACTTGTGCTCGCGCCTCTCGTCGCGGTGGCATTGCTATGGCATGCGCTCACCCTGCCAGGTATCGCAGTGCTAATCGCGCTCGGATGGGTTTGGCGGCGCAGCGCCCGCGATCGATCCCGACGATTCGCGCAGCTCGCTGCATCGGCGATCGCAGCGCTCGCCATGGCGGTTCCAGCCACTGCGCGCGCGCAATCGCCGTATTGGAGCGACCCGCTTGCATCGGAGAGCAACGGGTCTGTCGCCGATGATCTGAACGTAACGTGGCACGTCGGCGTTCGCGTTGGCCCCTACACGCCGCAGATCGACTCCGAACCAGGCCTGCTCACCAATACTGCCGGCGAAGGTCCGTATCGCGCGATGTTCGGAGGCTCTCGGATCACGCCGATACTGGACCTCAATCGCATCGTATGGAGCGGCGTTGGTCAGCTCGGCGTGGGACTGAGCGTGGGATTCATGGGCAAAACTGCCAAGTCGTACGCAGCAACCGTGGATGCCGACGCCCCAGAGTGCGCCAACCTCGAGGACAAGAACTATTGCATCGATCCGCGCAATCCAAATCGCCTCCGATCGAAGGGCGACCGCACGTCGTTTCGGCTGATTCCTCTCGAGCTGACCGCCGTATATCGATTCACGTACCTCGACGACGACTTCGGAATTCCGCTTGTGCCTTATGTGCGCGGTGGTCTTGGGTACTACGTGTGGTGGTCCACTGCGCCCAACGGTGACTTCTCAGTCGCTCCGGGCGCATCGAGCAACAAAGCCCGAGGCGCGAGCGCCGGACTCGTCGGCGCAGTCGGCTTGCAGGTCCGCGCCGAGCGCATCGATGCTGCTGCTGCGCGGTCCATGACCCAGAGCGGCATCGCCCACGCGGGCTTTTACGGCGAACTTGCAGTCGGCTGGGTCGACGGATTTGGCAACTCCAGCAAGCTGAACCTCGGCGACAAAACCTGGTTTGCCGGCGTTGACTTCGAGTTTTAGGCCAAGCGCAGAACCGAACGCGCGGAGCGACGCGGTCCACCGTGGAGCTTCTCTCAATCTTTGGCGATGAGCCTGGGCGCCTCCTGCAGAAAGTATCGCTTGATTTCACTCCAGAGTTGAGGCGTCATCCCCGAAGGCAGCGTGGATTCAAGCTCCGCGTCATCGAAAAATGTCAGAGCCCGCAGCACGTGGTACAGGTCAGGCTCTGCGACTCCAAAGCGTTGAACATATGCGGTGCCCATGGTTCGCAACGCGACCCCACTCGTGGCGATGACGTAGAGATCCCAGAAATCTCGACGAATGCCCCGCCGTGAAATCGCGGCCAACTTCATCACCGCCAGATCCAAGGGACTCGCAATCATGATCCCAAGGTCGCTGTCTGCGACCTGAATCGGGGGATACGCGTACCGAACAAAATCGATTGGAACATCTTCAACGATTGCGTGAAGCGCTACGTCGGTTTCATGGACGATCACAACGTTTTTAAAATGCGCCAGAAGGTCGGCCTTTGTCCGCGACAGATCCACCGAAGCTCCTCGACTAAAAAAATCGAGATCGCGAGACCGACGGTGGCCGAAATGAAATCCGATCGCACTGCCGCCGGCGAGATAATACGAATCAACGAGGCCGAATCGCTTTAGTCGATCCAGGGTGCCGCGGAGCTTTTCCTCCAAGTTGGCGGTGCTGGCCATGGTGTCGTTTCCTCAAAGTAGGCATGCCAAAACGTTCGAGTGCGGTGCGAAACAATAGGATGTGCATACGAGCGAAAAAACTGCCGAATCCGTTCCGATCCGTACTGTCGCAGCAACCACCGCACATCCGCAAGCCGGCCGTGCTCGAGCACGCGAGCCATGATTGCCTCTGCGTCCCGATCCAGATCAAGAGCTTCGACATCGAGGTCCCAAAGAAACGGCACCACGCTCTCCGGCAGCTCGCTCACACTACCAGCATAGCACGCCAGGGGATCCACACGATCTGAATCGCGTCCGAGGGGGTGTGATCACAAACCATGGGTAGGAGTTCGCGAAAAATCGCTTCACCAGCCATTGGTTGCTATCACTTCCCCAGTTCGTCGGCGCCGAGGTCGCATCCGGCGCCGATCGGCCTTTGGTCGCCGTCGACGTCCACCGTATTTCCAGGACAGCTAGCTTTGTCGGTAACTTTGTCGACAATGTCCCCCGGCGTCCTTGAGCCGAGGTGGTAGTCGGTTGCGCTAACAAAGCCTGGATCGCCTGGACCGACGAAGGAGTTGCCGACGTTACAGTCGGCAGTTGCACTGGGAAGCGCAGCGTTACGATTTCGCACAATGATGTTGTTGTTTGCGGTGAAGAATCCATTGACTTTTGCACATGAGATGCCACCCGCCAGTACAGAGTTGGACACGGAGTCTGTATTTGTATTCGTATTATCCGCAATAGTATTGAACTCGATCTTATTCGAGGGTGTGTTGTCTGCATACACACGGATGCCGCCGACAAACAATGTTGAATCTAGAGCGTCACCATTGCCTACGATAAAATTGTTCGAAATCGTGAACGCGATAGGGCCTCCCATAAAAATTCCGCCGCGACGATTGTCGCGAATCGTCGAGCGCGTGACGTACAGCGGGCCCGCGGCACCAACAGCGAAGTCCATTCGGTTGTTCCGGACCGTCGATTCGATGACATTTAGGGCGCCGTCACGGATCGTATAAACCCCGGCTCCGTTGTCGCGAACCGTCGATTGGAGGATCGTTAACGCGCCTAGCGTCTCATTGGTAGCGCCGCACCAATCGTTGCTGCTCATCGTCACGCGCTGCAGTGTGACCTCCGGAGCGTCGCCGTTTTTCATCCAAAGCGCACAACCAGTGGAGGCCGGGCTACTTTGTGCTCCGGTGAGTTCAAGGTCGTAGATGGTAACCTTCGAGTTGCCCGCAATCGTAATCAATTTGCCCGTCGTGCTGCGAGTGAGCTGGGCGCCGGGGTCGGCCGCGATAGTGACAGTCTGGTTCGTGATCGTCACATTGTCCGCGATCGTTCCGGTCATCTTGACGACGGGCCGCCGGGTATCCAGCGCGATCTGTAGCGACGAACAGGGCAGGTCTTTGGTGCATGCGGCACCTTTTCCGTTGGACGCCACATACGCGACATTGTTCTCGGCGCTACAGCCTTCCGGCAAGCAGACATCCGAGGCGCATTGTTTGTGCATCGTGCACGCCTTGCACGTGTTATCGGCGCCGCAATACGGAGTAGCCCCGCTACAGGCTCCAGATTCCCCGGCGGTGCACTGTACGCAGCTTCCGGCCGTTGTGTCGCACACGGCGGTTGCTCCAGAACATTCGGCGCTCGATTGACATCCTGTGGGCTTGGCGTCTGTGCCAGCATCCTTGTGACGGTTCGGGTTGGGCACCGTGCAGGCCGACATCAGCAACAGGCGATCATTTTGAGAACTGGTTTTGCTTCATGGGGGAGTTATCGGTAAAGGGCGGCGATAGTTGCGCACTTTTGTATGATTTTGGGATGATTGTTTGTTTTTGAACAAAATTGGGATGTTAGGATCAACAGGATCAACTTGATCAGTATCCGAGCGACGATTCGACGTTTGCTTGCAGCGGCGATCACCTGGGGCGAGCACCGCCGCCAGGCCGAGTTCAGCGGCCAGAGCCCGATTCGTTGGCGAGGGCGACATCCGGTAAGCCAACGCCATCGCACAAGGCATAGCCACTAAATGTGGTGCCGCGATCGATACTCGTCGCGTAGCCAACGACAACTCGGTTGCGATCCACAAGTTCGCGAAGCGAAAACGTCTGCTGTATCGGCAATGACCCCGTAACCCGACAGTACCCGCGCTGCGTCGTCGGACTGAACGTCTTGACTCGGATCGCAGAGCCGCCTTCCGGCCAGGTCGATCCAAGGGGCGCCACCCACGCAAAAATGCTGCGCCGATGACGGCGCAGGTAGGGCATCAGAGCGTCTAGTTCCGTCTTAAAATAGGCGTCCGACCACGCCGCAGTGGTTTCGGGAACGAGTGCCGGGAATCCGAGGAGGAACGCTGTCGTCGCTAGATTGAGGTACGGCCGCCGTAAGTCTCTACAGTGTGCAATTCCAGCTCTGGCCTCATCGATGAATACGAGTAAACTAACGAGCAGCAGCCCTACACTTGCAAACCGGCGCAACCGCGACAGCGCACCGCTAAGTCCCCAACACGCAAGTAACCACCAACCGATGATCGCCGTTGCACAATACCGGTGTGGAACAAATAGCCGGTCGAGGTCTCCGGGGATCCCCGGATTGCGCACGAGTTGAATCGTTACGGCGCCAATGCCTGCCATCGCGTAAAGAACGAGCACACTGGCGGAGAACACGACGAGTGCGCTAGAGGTCCGATTCGCAAACGGCTTGGACGAAACGATCGGAGGAAGCTGGCGGGCCCATTGTTGATACAACGCGCGCCCAATGCTCACGGCCAACCAGGCAAACATTCCAAGCACAGCCACCGCGATGGGCAGACGTATCCACGCGAACTCTTTCCACAGGTAGGACTCTAGAACCGGAGTCAGCAGAAATCCGGTAAACAGGCCGAAGGCCTGTCTCGCCTTAGCGATGCTGAGCACCGAGACCGCAGCGGTAAATTCCGTTTCGCGCGGACCGTATACGCGTTGAATGATGAACACTGTTACGAGTGGCAACACGCTAAGTGCGATTCGGCGCCATCCGGCGCGCGCGACCACGTGGAGCGCGATTAGCGAAATCGCAAACAGATGCCCCGACCCGTGAAACGTCGTAGCGATACACGCGAGGACGAGTCGAGTGACATAGGATCTGCTCAGCACACTGACCGAATTTCGGACGACGATATGAGCCATCGACCACAATAGCCAAAGGTAGGTGAGCCGCGACGCTTGGATCACGACGTGAAACGGCATCACCACCCCTTCGGTGTCTTGTGGGCTTGTAAACAGGAATGCGAAGGTGATGCCCGCAAGCCATCGCAGCCACGCTCGCTCGATTGGGAATGACAGCAGGACGTGGACGACAAAAAACGCAGTCGCGACCGTGGTTGTCACCGCGGTGGCGAGTAAGAAAATCTGATGTCCTCCAAGCGCAAAATCTATGTACGTAAGGACGTAAACGATAGAGTGCAAATGCGCCCCATGCAGGTGGAAGATGTACTGATCAGGGCGCAGCGCCCCCAGATTTGCCAGCATGATGCGATGCAAGACCGCCCAGCCGTCTACAAATGGTGCCGGCGTAAACACGCCGATCACCGACACCATGTTCACCGCGCAAACGGCGGCGATGCCAGTATACAGCCACCTCCGTTCACGGGCTGTTGTCGCGGGTGCGCTCAGCACACTGGCCTATATCACGCATTTGGAGCCGAAAGCGCGAGAGGGACGCGCTGCGCGCTACCCCGCCCCCTTCATGAACGGCCGTTTGATGGGAAGTATGGGCGGGGCGGAGCAATCGTTCCAACCCGCGGCACGCGGACCCAATATCGGCGTTGGCTTGCCTCGTCTCATTCCTTGCTCGAGCAGGCGTGGAGAAATTGGCCACTGGCGACCTCCGCATCTGTTCTCCGCGAAAATTATTAACAAAAACAATTGTTTGTACCCCACGCTACTTTTCGTAGCAACTCTGGTAACCATGTGCCGATACTCCCCCGTATGAAGCAAATCGTTCTACATCGAACTGTTAACCATCACCCTCTCAACACAGACAGCCAATGGCGATCGATTCTCCGGCAGTCGGTGTTCATGGCGCTAGCGATATTCATGGTGGCGTGCACAGTGGCTAATCCAAGGCGTCGCCCCGACGGGGGGACAGACGCGGGGATCGACCCGAACTCGCCCGCCAAGGAGCTCACATCGTTTGTGTTCCGCACCAGCGATAACCCGGGGCTCGCAGCGGATATCACTGCGGTCATCGACGGAACCAACGTCCGGGCCACCGTGCCGTTTGGGAGAAACCAGTCGCTGGTCGCTGCTTTCACCACCACGGGGGCACGCGTCGAGGTAGCCGGCGCAACCCAAGAGTCGGGCGTCACCAGTAACGGATTTGGAAGCCCCGTCGTCTATCGCGTTTTCGCTGGCAATGGATCGACGCAGGACTACACAGTCACCGCGTCGACGCCCATCCAACAGGCGTACGTCAAAGCGTCGAATCCCGGTACTATCGACGGATTCGGCGCTGTGGCTCTATCGGCCGATGGCAATACCCTCGCGGTCGGTGCTCCCGGGGAAGGCGATGTAAAGCAGAACAGCGGAGCCGTGTACGTGTTCACGCGGTCGGGCGTCGGATGGAGCCAACAGGCGTATCTCAAAGCATCCAATGCGGGCCCAGATGACATCTTCGGTAGCAGTGTTGCTCTCTCGGCGGACGGCACCATCCTTGCTGTCGGCGCCCTCGGGGAGGACAGCGATTCTCAGGGCATCGACGGGCCCGACAATAATAACGCCCCGGACAGCGGCGCGGCGTACATATTCGTCCGATCTGGCACCTCCTGGAGCGAACAGGCGTACGCAAAAGCCTCCAACACGAGTGCGGGGGCCGCATTCGGCACGAGCGTGGCACTGTCGGCCAATGGTGACACGCTCGCTGTTGGAGCGTATGGGGAAAACAGTGTGCAGCCCCAAAGTGGGGCTGCATATGTATTCACCCGGTCCGGCGGCGTTTGGAGCCAACAAGCGGATCTGAAAGCGTCCAATGCGAGCCAGGGATACCACTTCGGTATCGGCGTTTCGCTATCGGCCGACGGGAACACCCTCGCTGTCGGCGCTTTCGGGGAAAGCGCGCCGTCGGGACAAGTGGGAAGCGGAGCCGCCTACGTTTTTGTCCGGTCTGGCACCGCGTGGAGCCAACAGGGGAACCTCAAAGCGTCCAACGCTGATAGTGCGAAGGATAGTTTCGGAGTCAGCGTTTCACTCTCGGCAGACGGTACTACGCTGGCCGTTGGGGCCCGCTGGGAGGACAGCTCAACCAGAGGCATCGGCACAAACCCAAACAATTCGGCGAACAAGTGTGGGGCCGCCTACGTGTTTGCCCGCTCTGGCACGGTGTGGACGCAGCAGGAGTACATTAAAGCGTCGAATGCCGACGCGGCAGACGAGTTCGGGCAGAGTGTCGCGTTGTCGGCGGACGGCAACACCCTCGCTGTTGGCGCGTACGGAGAAGGCAGCAAGGCCACAGGCATTGGCGGGGACCAGAATGACAATTCCTGGTCGTTTGCCGGCGCCGTATACGAGTTCACCCGGACGGGCTCTGCGTGGAGCCAACAAGCATATATCAAGGCGTCCAATACCGGCGCCGTAGACGCATTCGGCGGTCGAGTCGCGCTGTCAGCGGACGGCGTGACCCTAGCCGTTGGGGCCCACCGTGAAGACAGCAAGGCCACAGGCGTCAACGGGAAACAGAACGATAATTCAGTCGAAGACAGCGGCGCCGTGTATTTGTTCCACTAGGCTCAAATGGGCGCCCCGACCGCTAGGAACTCGGCCAGAACGCGGTGGGGCGCGGTTGCGAACGGACAATCGCAAACGATCCCCCCTCCAATCGACCAAGAGTCTCAGCCGGGCCGTCGCGTGGCCACCGGCGGCACATGAGCGTGGCTCGGTCGTGGCTGTGGTGGCATCGGCCTTGCGTCGAAGTTGCTGAAAATGCTAGTCACCGTGAGAGGGTACGCCCCAGCTGTGGACGGCAACGCGAGTGCTTTGGTGATGCAGGCTTTATCCAAGTTGGCAAGCTGGTTACGGCCCCGACCTCAGCTGTTGTTCGCGCTCATCACTGTTTGTTCTACCGTAGTGGTAACGTGGGAGTTTGCGCGGCAATTTTCGGTCTACGTGCCCACTACGCACGTCGACGGGGCGTTCCAAACGGCAAGTGGCTTGTTTAGGCTCGATGACGGCCAGGTTTTCGGCCGCGATTTTCAGACATACATCGGTGCTGGCGTTCTGTTATCGCTGTTCCCGTTGTTCGCCCTGTTTGGCGCAACACTTTCTGCGAGCCTGCAAGCGGCGCATTGTCTCGCACTGGTAGCCGGCGCGGTCCCGGTTGCCATTCTTACCGCGTTGCGGTTTCATCACCACCGCCACGTCAAGCGGATCGCCTCGTTTGCATTCGTCGCAGTTGTGTGTGTGGTGTCGGTTTGTTTTGCGGACCTGCCAGCATTTCTCCAAGAGAGGGTATTTCCGGGAAATAGTCTCCGCCCTCTACGATCGCTCGTCGCATATTGGAGCAGTTTCGCAGCGGTTTACGTGTTGTCATCGTCTCTGTCCCAGCGGCTCCGCGCTTGTGCGGTTGGTGCGATCATGGGGGCCTGCCTACTATGGTCAAACGACTTGGGACCAGCAACGGCGGCGGTCCTTGGCCTTCTGCTGCTGATCGATGCGGTATGGCGTCGGCAACGAGTGGCGATCACCATCGCGTGGGCGGGTGTAAGCTGCACAGGACTGAGCTTTTTGCTGTTGACGCTAGTCACGGGTGGCCATCCGCTCGCACTGATTCGCTATAGTCTTGATGTTGCGCACGATCAGTACTGGTACTTTGATTCCTGGCACTTTGACCAGCATCCGACCGCATGGCGCTTGCTGAAGCTCGTTACCGACACGACGCACGGCGCATGGTTCTTGGTCCCGGTGTTCACGTGGCAGGCGTGGCGCCGGCGCGACTTATTCCAAATGACATCGTCGCTCATCGGGCTGGCCGCGCTTCTGGGCGGAATCATCGCAACCTGGGGCGGTCATTTTGAGGGTGGCTACTTTGCCAGTTTCAACTACTGGGTAGTCATTCAGCTGGCACTGAATGCCGTGGTTGGCACTGCGCGCGCGTCTGCCGCGCTCGAACAACGCGTGCCACAACTCAGGTCGATTGTATCCTGCTGGAACTCTTCGCCATTTCGACGATGGGCCCCGCGTATCGGCTTGTTGGCCGCTCTCGGATATTCGTGGATTAACGTTCGCGAACGAGTACGTGAAACGGAAACAACGGCAAGAACCAACGCTGAACTATTCTATGTACCCGAGCTTGGAGGGTATCTCGACAATGCATGGCGCGATCACGTTGAGTTTGCGCGAAAGCACCGCGGAATTCTGGAAGAGTACTGGGGACTGGCAAGCGCGATCACGAGGGAACGATCGGGGGTACGTGTCGATTCAGTGATTCACGCGCTCGGCTCAGAGCGAGCCAAATTCGCTTCGAGCGTGCTGGTACACCCCTACGTGATCACAACCGCCCATACGTTCACGCTCGAATGGCAGACCTGGAATACGTCTGCAAATTGGTGGTTCTATCGGCCGCTACGAGAAAACTATACTGTGCGACCGCTATCGCCAACTACACTACTATGGACAAGAGATCCGACAACGCATGACGAGGTTTGGGCGGACGCGTTGTGCGAAGTCACAGTGGAACAAGGCGCTGGAGCATTGCGAATCCACGGCGACCCTGGGTATTACGAGGTAACTCTAAACGGGACGGTGAAGCCGCCTCGACGTGGAATCGTGAAAATCAAAAACTTTCTCACCGGCCGCGGTGCTGGATACCTTGCGCTTGATCCCGGAGCCAGTACGCACCGTTTTCCGGCACGTATTCCGCCCTACGGCAATGGAACGTTGCGATTCGATGTGATGGACCCGAGCAACCGCAAGGCGAAGTACAAGGCCACGCAAGGCTTTTCTTGCACCGCTCGCACCGCCAGTAATTGGCAGCCGGAAGCATTCCCACCCTCTGGCACACCGCTCGAGATTGTCGACGCAAATTGGAACAAGGGGTACGGGCGAGCAAGCGCTGCAATTGTGCTCGAGTACTCGCGTGAGGCTCAGCACTACTACCGACCTGGGAGAACCGTCCTGTTTGCCAATGGCATGCGGCGTAGGATCACTGACAACCCGGGTGTCGACCCGTATCTGAATGTGTATTTTGAAGGCGAACCGTTCGGGCCGGAGGCTGGGGCAGGCAACGTCATTGAGGCGGTCTCCGTCGATGGGAAACCTCCAAATTGGGCTCCTAAGCCATGACCAACACTTCCTTACCTCGTTTCGAAACGCGATGGCGATCGTTTTGGATTAGCGGTCTTGCAGGTTTTGCCCTGTTATGGGCAACCGGCGCTCTGTCTGATCCACGAACACTGTATACGTCATTACCATTCTTTCGCGCACAGGTATTTGCGCTGATGGAAGGCCGACTTTCGTTGTCGTCAAACCCGCTGGGCTTGATGCATGACCTTGTTTGGGCTGACGGCGTGCACCAAACTTGGGGCCTAGGAATACCGCTGCTCACGCTGCCGTTTGAGGCTCTCGGACGACTGTTCGGCTTTGTGGCGTTTCCCGATCGACTGGTGCTTTTGATTTACTTAATCGGAACACTATTTTTCGTTCGCCGCACTTGCTTGTTCATTACCCCTTCGCGCTGGAAGCAAGCAGGCCTGCTGTTTGGGGTCGTGGCTTGCCCAGCGCTGGTTGCCATGTTGAAGGCGCGCTTTGCGGTTTACGAGGAAACCATTTTGTACGTGTATCTCGCGAACCTGTGGCTCGCGTCTTGCCTCGTTCGCATGCGATTCGATCGAGCGCGACGCTGGTACGTCGTCGGCTGTGCAATTGCCGGCGTTTCAGTCTTCATCCGGCCGACGCAATTATTTGCTGCCGCCGCGCTCTGGGGCATCGCGACGGCCTATTTGTTGTGGCAGCAGCGCGATCGCAGATCGCTGGTCATCGCTGTTGTCGGCAGCTTGGTGTTTTCCGCCCAGGTCGGTGCGGTTGCATGGACCAATTACGCAAAATTCGGATCGCCGGTCGAGTTTGGCCATTCGCTCGCCGTGCACGATTTACCTGGAAACATCTACGCGACGCGCTTCGATTACCCGTTTCGGCATATTGGGTTTGCCACGGCCGCCAAAGACCTCGTCGGTGGACTGCTAGGACGCCCCGAGCGAGCGTGGAAATTACGTAAGTTCTACCAACGCGACTTGCATTTTTGGCAAGCGCCCGACGTGCGCTGGCGAGACTACTACTTCACGGTAATGGATTTCACTTGGCTGCCCTTGTTGGTACTTGGCGCGTTTGCGCTGGCGCGAAACCGAAGCTATCGCGTATTGGGCGCTTGGACAGCGGTTACGTTGGCCGGCGTTCTGGCGTTCTATCTTCGTTCGCCGAGCGCATCGTCGCGCTACTACATGGACGCCGGCCTACCGTTCGCGCTCTTGGTCATCGCTGGTGGCTGGCAATTCCTTGCGTGGGCGCATTCTCGACCGATGCAATACGGCGCTGTGGCCGTACTCGCCATATGGTGGCTGCACGCGTTTTTTGCGATTCGGGTAAGAGTCCCTTATGCGCGCGGACTTAGTCGCAAGAATGCGCTGGAAGCGACGTACAACATAACGCGGCCCGATGGCGAATATTTGGCTTTGGGGACGGTGTATGATCGAACGGACGCGAACCTCGTGCGGCTGTTCGGTCGCGATACGCTGGATCGGGAGTATCGCCGAAAAGCGATAGACTTCACGGCGCGCTATGTCGACTACACGATCAGAAGGACCGCTTGCGATCAGGCACACAGCGACGGCGCCTTCTGCCCAGACGAGGATCCGCCAGAGCGTCCAGAGCGCTTGGGTATGCTGCAAGACAACGGCACGAAGTGGAATCTAGAGACTGGTGAAGTCCCACCGGGCACACTGTTTTTCGTCGAAAAGCCCGATCACCTGGCGTTAACTCTTGAGGGTGAATACCCGGACGAGGTCATCCGTACTCAGGTTCGCGCCCGTCTCGGATTGATCGAGCTCGCGCAAACTGCAATCGAGCGCCACGCTGGAACGGCAGTCGTTCGGTTTGCAGTCCCTGCCCACCTCCAAACAAAGGGTCTGCAAGTCGTATTCTTGGCATTCGGTCCACCTAGCGCACTCGACAAGTCGTCATCGGGATTCAAGCTGAAGCGCGTGGAATGGCGGTAGCCCAAGCAACCCGAAGCGATCTTTTGCGACTTCGTCTGCATTGAGGTACTCAACGTCGTCGCTCCACCGATCTTGCCGCAAGCGCTTTGTGACAGTCGTCTTTCCTGATCCATTAGGCCCGGCTACGAGTAGAAGTTCAGGGCGCTTCATTACGGCCGACCTCAGTAGAGGGGAGGTCTTTCAGTTGGGGGGCATGTGCGCGCATGCGTTCATAAACGTCCGCTAGGAATTTCGTGAGAACGGCCTCCCGTTGCTCTCGTTCATCGGCAAACGCTCTCCGCATCAATGTTGCGAATTCTTCGTCGGTCGGTTCGAAATCTGGATCGGAAAGATCAATCTTGCGAACGTGTTGACTGTCCAGGCGGCTCACCAGGCAAGTATATCGCAAAGCAAGTGCTGCCGCTTCGGCTGTTTTTGGGGAGAAAAGAGACGGCGAACGGGTCACTCCCGCCAGCGAATCGAACGTAAGATGTGATCGCTGACGGGGCGGTCGAGGTGGTCGGCAGGGCCAAATGCGACAAAAACAACCTGGAGGCCGTGCCGCGGCCGCGGCAACGCAAATCGCGCTCGCACCGTCTCGCCCAGTCGCTGAGAACTGACCAGGACCAGATGATCGAGTCCAATCGCAACCTGCACCGTGCGCGAGAGGTCTTCCGGTGGTGTTGCTCCAGCTGGAGCGAGCTCAAGCTCGATGAATTGGGGATCGTTGACAAAAAAATGCGTCGCTGGAGGCACGCGCCCCGTCGCCTGGTCCCAGCCGATGCCGTTCAGGTATAGACCGTGGGGACGTTCGCTCGCCTGGTTGGCAATCCAGTCTCGATCGCCCAACACGTACGATGCGGGGAATTGTCTGGATTCAGCGGGCGCGTCGGTAATCGATCGAGTGGTCTGAAGCGCCGTGTGGGCGTTCACTGGATCGCCGGCAATGCGTTTGCGCACGCGGCTCGTCCCGACAGCGACGATCCATAGTAGGCAAATGGCAATGATCGCGACTCGCTCGCGCCGCTGTGCTGCGGCCCATTGTAATAGCGCAAACCACGCGATCAATAGTAGTGCCACAAAGCCGGGCGCAAAGTCGAGCTGATAGCGCGAGGATACGCTCGGAGCTCGCACGTAGAATGCGACAAGCGGCGCGATGGCCGCCACGGCCCACACACCCAACCAACGCGCGAGTCGGGTAGTGCCGCCTTGCCCAACATCGTCGGATGCAGCGTCCTTGCGGCGAGGTCGCCAGGCACGGGCGGCGATCACTACGCCACACAAGATGAGCGGCAGGTACGGCCATGAGTAGGTCGAAAAATAGTACTCACGCCAGCGGACTCGTTCAGATTGTCCAACATGCAATTGCCGGCCGTAAAACGTCTTTGCGCGAGCTATTTCTGGCCGTCCAAATAGGCTGCCTACTAGTTCTACAGCCGCTTCTCCGATTCCGGCGTCTTGGAACGGATAGCCGAACCGAGTCGCAACGATGTTGCCGGGGAGAGAATGGATGGTTAGCCGGTAGCCAAACTCCGTCGCTGCGCCGAACCGCGACTTATTCGCGACGATCTGCACTCCGGCCAGTGCTGCAAATACACATAGACCGGCGATCGTCGCCGCCCGCCGCCTCGGCGCTGTTCCCGTCCACACGACGACTCCCCCAACGATGCCAGTGGCAACGCCGTAGCACCATACCGTCGGCCGAATGAGCCCTGCTGCGCCGGCCAGCGCACACAGCGCCAGATATTTGCCGGCCGACGGCGCACGGATGCAGGACGCCAAGCCGCCCAGCATCATCAGGCAACCGCAGTAGGCATAGATCGCCGCTTCCTCGTAAACCCCAAGCCGCCCCCGCACCATCGCAACAAATCCCGGTAGCAGGACGGTCATGAGCAGCAGCGGCATCGCGTGCCACCACCGAGCTGCCGGCAGCAATCCTCGCAATACGACGACGACAGTCAATGCCAACCACAGGGCCAACGCGATCCGGTCAGGAAATTCTCGCCCGACAACGCTCCACATCGCTTGAAACGGCGCCAGCCACAGCGGAACCCCGAGCCCCCACGCGTGTTGAACACCGGATTCGGTCCACACCAGATCGTGCGCCAAACCCTCAGGGTGCGTGCTCATTGCCAGCTCGCCGTGCAACAGCGCATCGACCTGGGCGCGGTACACGCCATTGCGCGCGAACATCGATGCTCCAGTGAGCTGGCCAGTAACGGTGAAGAGACCGATCGCGATGCATAACCCAATTGCGAACGTCCGTCCTCGGGCAGTCCAGGTTTGCGTCGCGATCACGGCACCTTATAGAGTCGGTGACCCCGTTGCCGCAAGCTGCTGCCATGGCAGGAGAAACGACATTCGTGTCATACCTTGGTCGACTTCGGAGCCTGTTTGTGTCGCAGCTCACTCGCTGCGCGGCGCTTACCGGTGTGGGTTCGCATGGTTCTTGACTCGTCTTCAAACGATCTGATATCCGAGGGAAATGGTTCCGGGCGGCCTGTTCGTTTCGTGCGTAGTCGCCCTATCGCGGTATTCGGCTCGAGTCACCGAATCCATCAGCAACTTATGTCGGCTGTTTGATTCGATGGAGTGCGACTACGAAATCGTTACGGTAGTGAATGGTCCGCTCCCAGGTGTAGAGGTAGCGCTGCGAGACCTAACCGCGGAGGCGGGACTGGCAAATGTTCAGGTCGTGGGACTCGCGCAGGAAGTCGATCCAGACATGGCGACGTGGGCGGGTGTCGAGCACTGCATCGGCGACGCTGTGATCGTGTTTGACGCAGCGTTCGACGACCCGGCATGCCTACCGGAGATCGTCAACCAGATTAAGAGTGGGTACGATGTCGTACTCGTGCAATCGCCAACACAAAAGGTCCCGTTGCGTTTCCGATTGCTGCAGAGCGCGTATCACCGCCTGTTTGGATGGCTTAACGGAGTCGACCTAAAGAACGATGCCCCGCGATTTCGCGGCGTGCGGCGCAATGTGGTTACCCACTCTCAGCAGTTCGCACTGCCCAGTCTCGCGTTTCGACATCTTCCTGCATCGCCTCATTTTCGCTCGACTACGATTTCTGGTGGCAAGGGAGCATCCGAGCGTTTTGCGTTGCCGCTCATTGGCAGTGTCGACCGGGGAATCCAAACGCTCGTCGCTGCATCGACCGCGCCGCTGCGGATCGCCACTTCGGCGTGCCTTCTCGGCGCGTTCGCGAATATGTTCTACGTGCTGTACGTGTTCTTGGTGTTTTTGCTTAAGAAAGATATGGCACCTGGCTGGGCGTCTTTGTCGCTGCAGCAATCCGGCCTGTTTTTCCTCGTTTCGATCGTATTATTCGTTTTCGGTGAGTATTTGCTGCACATCGTACGCTTGACGCATCGCGGCCCGCAGTATCACGTCGCGTACCAGCTGCAGAGCAAACTCATCAAACATCGCGACCGGCTCAATATCGTGAAGGGTGGTCTCGATGCATCCGACCCGTCTGTCGCACTGAGCTCATGATCGCATACGACGCGGTGGTGATCGGCGGCGGCCTATACGGCACAAGCGTTGCCTCCTATTTGGTGCGAGCTCGGCATCAAAAACGGGTCGCCCTAGTCGAGCGCGCCACCGACCTATTGCAGCACGCGTCGCGCCACAATCAAGCGCGCGTGCACGCGGGATACCACTATCCGCGCAACTTCACGACCGCGTTTCGCAGTCGCGCCAATTTCGATCGGTTCGTCAGCGAGTTTCGCGAGGCCGTTTATCGCGACTACGTGTCGCTGTACGCAATCGCTCAGCACGGGTCCTTTGTGTCTGCCGAACAATTCTACCGGTTCTGCGTCAGTATTGGCGCCGATATCAAAGAAGCGCCAAACGAACTATCGCGCCTATTTAACCCGGCACAAATCGAGCGTGTGTTCCTGACAACGGAATATGCCTTTGATGCCAACGCACTCAGAACCCGGGCCCGACAGCAGCTGACGGAAGACCGCGTAGACCTCCTGTTGGGCACAACAGTCACCCAAGTGTCGAACCAGGCCAATGGAATCGGCGTGACGACAACGGCTCAAGGCCAATCCACGCAACTGCGTGCGAATCACGTTTTCAACTGCACATACAGCGGTCTCAATACGATATGGGGCGGCCAGAAATTGCTCGAGACAGGCCTCAAACACGAGATCACTGAAATGGCGATTGTCCACGTGCCTCCCCCGCTGCGGACGATCGGAATCACGGTCATGGATGGCCCGTTTTTTTCCTGTATGCCCCATCCGACCGTTTCCGGAACGCATTCGCTGTCGCACGTGTCGTACACGCCGCACAGCCATTGGAACGACAACGGCTCCAATCCCTATGAGCGCCTCGCTGAGTATGCCGGCGGCAGCCGAGCGGAACTGATGGTGCGAGCAGCGGCGCGTTACGTGCCCCTGCTCGCCGAAACCAAGGTCCAAGGAGCGTTCAGAGAGGTCAAGACCGTGTTGGTTCGCAACGAGGGCGACGACGGTCGGCCGATCTTGTTTGAACGACATCCCGACATACCGAACTGCTATTCGATCCTAGGCAGCAAGATCGACAACATCTACGATGTGTTACAAGTACTCGATGAACTTCCGATGTAGGTGGCAATGATTGGGAACAGTGCACTGATTGGGCATACCGGATTTGTGGGCAGCACGTTGATGCGGCAGCGCACGTTTGCGGCGCACTTCAACTCATCCACCATTGCTCAGATTCGAGGGCAACGGTTCGACACCGTGATATGCGCGGGCGCTCCAGCGCAAAAGTGGATCGCAAACAAAGATCCGCAGGCAGACCGCAACAATCTTGAGACTCTCATGGGTCACCTCAGCGAGATGACCTGTTCAACGTTTGTATTGATCAGCACGGTCGATGTATTTGCGAACTCTCGCGGCAAGACGGAGGCATCCGATGTAACGGAGGGCAACTCCGAGCCGTACGGGTTACACCGATATCAACTTGAAATGTTTGCGAAGAAGCGCTTTGCCCGCTGTTTGGTGATTCGGCTGCCCGGGTTGGTAGGACCCGGGCTACGCAAGAATGTCATTTACGATTTCGCTCACAACAATCGCCTAGAGTTCATTGATGCTCGCGGTGTGTTTCAGTTCTATCCCATGGTCAATTTGAGCAGCGATATTCAAACAGCGCTCGAATGCGGGCTTGATCTGGTACATCTCACAGCGGAGCCGATCAGTGTGGGCGATGTCGCACGCGAAGGTTTTGGCATGGCCTTCACAAACGTTACTGCGAATGCGCCTGCCGAGTATGACTTTCAGACCGCCCACGCCGAAGCGTTTGGCGGGCGGGGTCGCTATACCTATAACCGCCGCGAATCGCTTCTTGCCATTCGCGCGTACGCGCAGCATACGCGCGAACCACGTCAGTCACCGTGACCGGTCTTTCAATATCTAATATTGCCTGGGATGTCGGGCTCGATGCGCAGGTCGCGGAGCTCCTCCGCGAAGTGGGAGTCTCGGCGATTGATATCGCACCTGGCAAATACTTCCCAAACATTGCCGAAGCCTCGGATCGAGACATCGATGCCGTTCGAAGCGTGTGGGAACAGCGCGGCATTCGCATCGTCGGAATGCAGGCGCTGCTGTTCGGTACAACGAACCTGAATTTGTTCGGCGATGCCGCGACCCAAGCCCGCATGCTGGCCCACTTGGCCTCGGTGTGTCGGATCGCGAAGGGGCTTGGCGCGGCCAACCTTACATTTGGATCGCCGAAAAATCGAGATTGCTCCGTAATTTCAGCCATTTCGGTACGGCACGTATACCTGGACTTCTTTCGACGGCTCGGCGACATCGCCGAATCGCACGATGTCGCGATTTGCCTCGAGCCCAACCCAACGCGGTATCAAAGCAATTTCATGACGACCACGCTCGAAGCGCTTGCTGTGGTGCGCCAGGTGAATTCGCGAGGCATTCGGCTGCAGCTCGATACCGGTGCGCTCCTGATCAATGGCGAAGAACCGGCCACGATCCTTGCGGAATGCGCAGGTGCGGTAGGTCATGTCCATCTCAGTGAGCCCGATTTGGTCCCGCTTGGAACCACCGGCGCACCCCACGACCGCGTTGCTGCAGCACTGCACTCCTCTCCGCCGGATGCGCGTTATCGAACGATCGAGATGTTGGTAAAAGATCCGGAGCCGCTTCCCATTCTTCGGTCTGCGTTAGCATTTGCAAAACGGACTTATCTGGACTCTGGCACTGCCCAAAAACCATCATGACTACATCTCCAACCGCGACCGAATCCACTCACTACGTTCCAGCATACGACATCGCATTTGAGCGCGTTCGCGGTAGGCGTGCCGTTGTCATTCCGGTGATCAACGAAGGCGACCGCATTCACAGCCAGTTGAAGCGAATGCAAGGGCTACGAATTCAGGAGCTGGCCGATACGATTCTCGTCGATGCTGGCAGCACAGACGGCTCGACAGAAGCTTCCGCGCTGCAGCCTCTCGGAGTCGCCACGCTACTAATAAAGACCGGCCCGGGCCGGCTCAGCGCGCAACTTCAGTGCGCCTACGATTTCTGTTTGCTCCGCGGCTACGAGGAAATTGTTACGATCGACGGAAACAACAAAGACGACCCGGATGCGATCCCCGAGTTCTTTGCGAAACTTGCCGACGGGTACGATTTCATTCAAGCATCGCGGTTTGTTCCGGGTGGCGTCGCCGAAAATACGCCTTTTGTCCGTACGGTCGCGATCCGATACATTCATGCGCCTTTGCTGAGTACCTCATCAGGGTTTCACTGGACGGATACAACCCAAGGATTTCGCGGATACCGAGCCTCGCTGTTGCGCGACCCGCGCCTGGCAATTTTTCGCGACGTGTTTCAAAAGTACGAACTGCTGTTCTACTTGTCGTATGCGGCGCCCAAGCTGGGATTTCGTTGCATTGAACTTCCAACGGCGCGGCGATATCCACCCGATACCGTGCCGACGAAAATCGCTGGGTTGCGCGGGTACGGGGAGCTCATGGTGGCCCTTGGAAAGGTCTGCATGGGCCGCTTCGGACCGCTTGCCGCGTAGTGCGGCCACCTAATTTCGCATGCTACGCTAGGCAGTGTCGCAACTCCGATTTAGTCGCCGAGCGCTTCTGAAAGGCCTCGCGATGTTTGGGGTGACAGGGCTAAGCAGTTGTACCGATCGCGTACCGCTTCGGATCTCGCTGTCGCAGTGGTCGTTCCATCGAGCATTTTTGAACGGCTCGATCAACGTTGTTGATTTTCCCGCCTTCGCTCAGGAACAATACGCAATCGGGTTCATCGACTACGTCAATACGCTGCTCGGCAGCAACCCGGACATGGCTAGGCGAGCGGCAGAACTCGCGCGGGCCTCGGCCGACGCGGGAGTCCAGAATCAAGTGCTGATGATCGACGAAGAAGGCCTTCTAGGCGATCCGGATCCATCGCGACGCGCGCAGTCCGTAGACAACCATCTCCGGTGGTGGGACGTTGCAGATGCCATCGGCTGTCGCTACATGCGCGTGAACGCGCATTCAAGCGGATCCGACACAGAGCAGCTCGAGCTGTGCCGCGACGGTATCTCCACATTGATCGACCGCGGCGAAGGCCGGCCAAGCACACTGTTGATTGAGAATCATGGAGGGCTGTCGTCTCGGGCGGACTGGATTGTGTCGCTCGTCGAGTCGCTTCCATCGTCTCGGTGCGCATTGATGACCGACTTCAACAACTTCGAATATGCTGCTGGGCAAGTCTATGATCGGTATCTCGGCGTCCAGCAGATGATGCCGTTTACACGCGTCGTTAGCGCCAAATCGTTCGACTTCGATCAAGAGGGAAGCGAGACCACGATCGATTTTGCGCGCATGTTTGACATCATTCGCAACTTCGCGCTGGAAGGAGCCGTGAGCGCGGAATACGAAGGCGCACGGCTGAGCGAGTCCGACGGGGCCGGGGCAACGGTCAAGCTGCTGCGGCAGCTTGTTGCCGGCTCATGATCAGCAGCTCTGCGTTGCGCCGGACAATTACTCAATCTATGGAGCGACCAAATTTGGACCTCGGAATTTGACTCCGTCCTGACCTCGTTGAAACGGCAACCCCGGGGCGCCTGGTGGGGCCCCAGAGAAACGCACCGCAACACCGAACTCGCGATACCACACGAACCGCCAAGCTGATATGGTCCGCGCCTTCGTGTCGGCCCCCGCTCAGCCTGGGTTTGTTCGTCGCCATGCGGTCAAGCTGGCGGCCTCCGTCCTTATCACGGCCGGGGTCGTGTATTCGGCTCACTCCGGAGGGCTGAAACTCGTGCCCAAGAGGCACGATTTCGAGTCGGTCCACTGGTCCGGCCTGGCGGTCTACGCGCTGCTCATGGTCGCGATGACGTGGTTTCGCGGCGTCCGATGGCGGTTTTTGCTGCGCAACATTGCGATCGTGCCAAAGCTGCGACTGCTCGCGATCTCGTTGGCCGGCTTTGCGGCGATCCTGTTATTGCCGTTTCGGCTCGGCGAATTTGCGCGCCCGTACATGCTGCGCACTCGTTCGGAGGATCGCGCTAGCGGTCAGCCGGTCATCACGATGACTGCGGCGATGGGGTCGGTTGTGGCGGAACGCATTATCGACGGACTGTTCCTCAGTGTCGTGTTGGCAGCGGTGCTGCTCTGGGTGCCGACCGTTCAGCCGCTTCCCGCGCGCGTGGTGGGCCTGCCGATTTCTGTTGCGAGTGTGCGGGCTATGGGCTTTGCCATGCTCGGATTGTTTGCGGTCGCGTTCGTTACCATCGCGGTGTTCTATTTCGCGCGCGAATGGGCACGGCGGGTCACGCACACCGTGTTCGGCGTTGTATCCCAAAAGCTTGGTGACAAACTGGCGGATTTCGCCACCAACCTTGCCGATGGGCTACACGTATTCGGTCGCGCGCGAGACTTTGCCGGCTTTCTGGCCGAAACGGCCGCCTACTGGGGACTCAACGCGCTGGGATTCTGGATCTTGGCGATCAGTTGCGGCGTAGTTCATGCCGACGGCTCCTACATCACGTTTCCCGAGGCGTGCACGCTGATGGGGATGCTGGGCGCAACGATTCTCATCCCCGGTCCCCCTGGGCTGCTCGGAGTGTTTCAAGCGGGGATTTACGCGGGAATGACGTTCTATTTTCCAACCAGTGTCGTGACAGGACCCGGTTCGGCGTACATCTTCTTGATGTACGCAACCCAGCTCATTCTTACCGTCGTCTTGGGTGCTTGGGGCGTATGGTATCAAGGTGGAGCGCAACGGCTGCGCAACGCCTTAGAAGCGCCGAGCTAGCGCTACCCAAGCAAAAGAATTTATTGTAATAAATACACCCTATAGGTGTATACTCCTATAGGTGCTTCGTCAGGTCGCTCTGAGCAAGCTCGTGCAAAAGCAGATTCGACGGCTGCCGAGCCACATTGTCGATTCGCTGCTTATGTGGGTCGACGACGTCGAAGAACGTGGAGTCGCGGAAGTAAGGAAAGTACCTGGATACCACGACGAACCACTGAAGGGCGAACGCAGTGGCGAAAGGTCGATCCGGCTCAATCGCAGTTGGCGAGCAATCTACGTAGTTCGAGGCGACGAGATCCTCGTGAAGGAAGTTACCCATCATGTCTACTAAAAGGCCGAAAAGTGAAGCTAGGAAAATTCTTGAGAAGCTGACCGGAGGGCCGTTGACTCTCGGCCGCGCGCTTCGAGCTATTCGTCTCGGAGAAGAACAGAGTTTGTCCGAGTTTGCGAAGATACTCAGCATCTCTGCGTCTCATCTTTCGGACATCGAACTCGGCCGAAAGACGGTGAGCGCGGAGCGCGCAGCGAAATTTGCACGGCGACTTCGCCGCTCGGAAGAGCAGTTTGTCCGTCTTGCACTGCAAGATCTTGTATCGCAAGCAGGCCTCAAGTTTCGGGTCAATCTGAACGCTGCCTGACGAGCCTCATAGCGGCGCGCCTACCGACCCTGTAGTTTGGGCCATCCATCCTATCTTACAACGTATGATGACAGGTGCGGCTCAGCGCCGAGCTGATCGATCGATCCGGTAGCCGGACACCATAGCCGCGCCCCAAGCGTAGCCCAGACCTGCGATTTCACGCGGGCCCTCGGTCAGCAGAAGCTTCTGCGCGATCTGTCGCAACCGCGCCGGCGGCGTGGCACGCAGGATGTCGTCGGTCGAGGGCAATATCCGAGAGCTAGGGCCGAGATCAGGGCGCTCGCTGCGACCGGCCGCGAGGTTCTCGGTCATCTGCAACACGGCGGTCACCGATCGGCGCAGGCGATACCGCCGGGCGCGGGCCAGAAGTTCGTCGCGCTGGCCTGTGGTCAAACGCTGCCACAATCGATGCACGTCGAGGAAATTGATTGCGGGCACAGCGAGCTCGTGACGCGACGCGTGGACCATACACAACATCAGCTCGTCGATGCGTTCGAGGCGAAGCGCTCCACTGCCGCGATCATCCGGCGAGGTGCGCTCCCAAATTTCTCCCAGCGGCATCCGCATCCGGGTGCGCTGCTGAATGTTGCGGTGAAGTTCCAGCATCATGTCACCGCGACAAAACGCGATCGCGTGGTAGTGGTCGCTCAGCTTCCGAACCATCCCAACCCGTACAAACCCGAGCTCGGTCACGGCCTCGATCGCAATCGGTAGCTGCTCGAGGCGCACCAGCAGGTCGATGTCGTTCATCGGCCGCTCCGCCGGATCTGGGTATATCGTGCCGATCAGCGACACGCCCTTGAGCAGAGCTGCGGACAGACTGCGCGTTGCAAACGCGGCAATGACCTTGCGCAGTGTGCGGGCGCGCCGGTCGGCCATGATCAACGACGCAGCGTACTCCTGCCGAAGTTCGGCTACTCCGCGGGTGTACGCGATCGGGCCCATGTGCGCCGCCTTTACAAGCGCGATCGGCGGCGGCACCGATAGCGGTCGCTCCGCCATCACATCGGCCACAAACGCACGCATCTTCTCCACGTCGACCGGGCCGCAAGCGCCTAGGTGGGAGGGTTCCTCATCGGTGCTCATGCGAGTAGGCTCTGCGCTAGCTCCAGCGCTCGGGTCCGTAGGTTACGATGCGAGCTGTTCTGGCAGTGGCAGCTGAAAATGACCCGCAACAATGCCTCGGACGGTAATATCCTCGTCGAGAGCCTCCCAACGAAGTGCCGCGCCGTTGCGGCGCAACTCAACCGCCATGAGCGCTGCATCGCTTGCATCCCGAAGAAGCTTGAATCGGTCGGCTGGGAAGCAGATCTGGCGGCCATCGGTCAACTCGACGAAGATCGTTCGTCCATTGACCCAAACGCGAATGGCCCGGGGATCACTTTGCTCGGAAGAATTCATGCCATTTCTCCAAGAAGAACGAGAGCTGTTCTACAACCACGCGCTCGATGCGCCGCAGTTCCGTCGCGCGGATGTGAGACCGCCACCCATTGAGCCGCAACACCCTAGGCACGTAGACACCCTAACAGAATAGCAACTCACTCGGGTTTGCCGCCAGAGATTGCTTGCTAGAGTCAGTGCCGCTCAGATAAGCGTAAGCTAGTGAGTTTGAGACGATTTGCAGATCGAGACGCAATGCGTTTGACCTTGACGATGACCCGAACATTGACCTTGAGGCAACGTTCGACTTCGACCCCACCGTGAACCTCTGCCTTGACGTCGTCGAGGGGGTGCAGTGGGCGGCGTAGGTCAACCGTGGGGTCATCGTCGTACGTCGCCGTCGACCTCATGGGCGGAGTCAAGGATCAAGTCAAGGTCAACGAATTGATACTTTCGATGTTTCACTTGACTTGCCCGCATTGTTGCTAGGGTCCGATGGGCGCAAGATTCCGTAGAAATCGTCATTATTACAATGGTTTATATTTCTCCGGACACGAGTAGGCTCTGCGCTAGCTCCAGCGCTCGCTCGGGCGTTCGGGTGTGCAGCCGGTAGAGCGGCACGCCGGCAAGGGCCGGGCCGAGCTTTGGCAGGTCGCGATGGGTGCGATGGAATACGGCGGGCCACAGCGCCGCGAGCGCTTCGCCCGTCGATAGCCGCTGGATCGCGTCACTGGCATCCGGACCGTGTGCGATCGAAACGATGGCTGCGGTCGATGCTGTGCCGCGCCACATCTGGGATTGCGGTGGGTGAAACAGCCGAAATGTATTGCGCGGATGCGGGCGCAAAGGATAATCGTCGACGATGAACCCGAGAGGAGTCGCAAGGTCCGGATCTGCGACGTGCAGAGCCCGCGCGAGGCCTCGACAGGTGCCGTCTGAGCCGATCGCAACACACTCTTCGGACAGGTAGTGCCAACCGCGAGCGAGCAGTGCGCGGACCAGCGTGCTCTTGCCCGACCCAGACTCGCCAGCAACCACCATGGCGCGCCCGTCACCGGTAACCACCGCGCCGGCGTGAAACGCGATGTCGGCGGTGTACATCAGCACGCGCGACACGAGATTGCGCTCAAACGCCGGAATCAGGTCGATCGGCTGCTCGACGCGAATCATCACGTCCTGCTCGAGCCAAACTTGTGGCGGCGGCCCAGCGTCGAGAACGTACCGAATATCGGGTGTCTTCGAACTGTCCGCGTAGGACCGCAGCACGCCCGCAAGCGGCGCCTCGACCTCGACCGCGTTCGTGGCTACGCGAACCGAAACACCTAGACAGTCGACGACGCGGTGCCACATGACTCCAGGATTCCGTCCTGTACAAGCCGCGCGATCAGAGCCTGGACGTCGCGCTGCATCGCATCGGCACTCTGGTCGGGAAACGTTTGTGCAAAGGCATTGGCAACATCCGATTCTGTACCCTCATCGGCAAGCAGTTCGAGGACTGCGAGCGCAGCGGCGTTAACGATCACCGCCTCGGTGCCATCCGAACGAGCCACGACGGCATCGCCGTCGGGCAGCGCGCGAATGGCAACGTCAGGTCTCAGCCGCAGCCGCATCATGTTGGCCCCCCTAGAACTACAAGGGCGCGCTCGGTGAGGCGACAGCTTGCACACTGAAGCCTCAGTTCAGGTTCGGCGGCTACCGGAAGTGCGTGTGTGGGCACGGCGCGACGGGTCGGCGTGCGGCCCAACAAATCGAGCAATGAGCCGTCGCGAACATTGCCAAGCACCGCAGCGCGCTGAAAGATACAGGGCACGACATCGCCGGTATACGTGACACATAGCTTTCCGCGGCGCGAGGCCATCGGTCCCGCTCCGGTGTGCGTGCTACCCGCGGGGTCGCGCATCGCCAGCGCTACCGCCCTACCCGCCTCGGCTACGGCCTCACCCCGGCCCACCGAGTAAGCTCGCGTCCAGTCGACCTGTTTCACACCGCGTGCATGCAGGTCATCGACGAGGTCCTGGATGCCGGTCTGTTGGTCGATGACGATGATCGAAACGCGAAGCTCGAGCCCGGACCCGACCACGCGATCGATCGCCGCGAGGGTTCGGCGCTGGCTTCCCGGGGTGCGCGTGATTCGGTCGTGCTCGTTGGCATCGATCGAGTACATCGAAAACGCAAACGCGGGGCGGGCCGGGGCAAGCTGCGCGAGCAGGTCGCCATGCAGCGCCAAACCGTTGGTGTAGATCTCTAGGTGCGGAATGCCGCGCGCTCGGGCATGTGCCACAGCGTCGGGCAGAAAATCGCACAACAGCGGATCGCCACCGGTGAACTGGATGCGGCGAAACCCCAGGTCCACGGCTTGGTCGATCACAGACAATGCGGTGGTGCGCTCGAGGGCCGCCTCAACCGAAGGGGCTGAGTCCGCATAACAGTGCACGCACCGCTCATTGCACCGACCGATGAGCTCGAGAAACAGCGTGTCAAAGCCATCCAGCCGAACCACGTCGAGCCGTGTCAGAGGTACCGAGGGCGTTGCGAGCCAGTCGGTCAGCTCTCCGAGCGCAGCGTGGGCGGGTGCCCATCGCGTTAGGGTCGAGGTTGGCGCTGCCTGTGCGAGCGATGCTTCGATCTCGGCGCAAATCGGCCCCTCGACGACCGCGCGCTGCCCCGCCTGGTTGATGAGCACGAACGCGCCCTGTCGACGCGCGACCAGCCCGCCCGCTTCAGGAAAAGCCCGACCCAACGCGACGGCGGCCAGAGCGTGCATTACCTCACCGGCGGGCAGCCTATAACGGGGGGACAGTTGTCAGGTACGCAGCCACTAGGACGACAGCCGCCGTTGGGCACGCAAGATCCTGCCGGCTGGCACCCCGCCTGCTCCAGCGTGATCACGCCAATTACCATCGGCGGAACGTACTTCGCCATCCGCAGGAGACGTCGTCGCCCTGGGTTCGCAAGCTCTGCACTCGAATCCTCGTTGTCGTGGGACATGATCGCGTCTTGCGCTGGGTAGCGCCGAAAACGTCTCATGAAGGGAGCGCCCGCCGCAACCCATGTCAGTGGTTTTGAGCGGTGCGCGCCGCCGATCACTCTCGCTGCGGACTGCCCTGCTTTGGCGGCGCCCAAGCGCTGGGCTTGGCATGTTTCGTCATTCCGTTGCGCGCCGCACAATCGCCCGCAGGCGGCGGAAATAGTGGTGAGCTGCAGCCTGACCGAGGCCCCGGCTCACTGAAATCCACTCGCGCAATGCGGTTGCAGGTTCGAACGCCGCACCAGCCCGTGTTCGCGCCGCATCGTCTGGAGTAACCGCCACGCCGTTCGCACGCGCCGAGTCGGGAAGCGCGACGGCCGCGCCGCCAGTCGTACGCGCCGCATCCTTTTGAGCCGGTGACGTGGCGGTGTCATTGGGCGCGGTGCTTCGCGGCACATCCGATAACCATCGAGTAACAGACGCGACCGCGATCCACTCCGCTGGCATGCGGGTACGCTCGATCTCCGCCCGGATATCCTTCAGTGCGAAGGGTGTATTGGCGGCCGAATCCCGCAGTTTACCGGCTCGGGCTTGGCTCAGCACACGGGCGAGCGTGAGGCACGCCACGGTCTCGGCGCGATCGAGCCATAACCAGCGCGCGTTCGGCATGCTTTCAAACGCGGAGCGACGCTCCTGCACTGCCGTCCACGTGCGCGGCAGCTCGAAGCGCTGCTCGCGGATGATCACGACCTTGCTCGTGCGCGCCAGGTCGACCGCTCGCGCGAGCACCGAAGCGACGGAAGCATGATGAAGCGACGTTAGATAAACCGCCTCCAGTTCGTGCCCCGGCGCCTTAACCGTGGTGATCAACCGATCGCGCTCCGTGCGCGTCGACACGTCGAGCCTATGCACGAACGACAGCGCACTCGCGATCCCTTCGGCCAGCTCGGCGGCATCGAACGGAGTGCCGGCGCGCTCTTTGTCGCTGAACTCCCGTTCGACCTTAGCGGTCTCTCCATCCCACCCGTCCGGGTCTTCGATCCATCTCCGCACTCCCTTGTCGGGAGCGCTACGCACCTCGGTGGAGCTGGGGCTCTCGAGCCGACCTGCCGCTGCGGGTACAAGCACTGCGTTGCCCTCGAAACCGCGAAGTAATGCGGCGAGTAGGAGACGCGGCGTCATTCCGGGCTCCGCGATCAGGGCTTTGACATCGGCCTTTGCGAGCGGACTCGGGAACCGCTGGTTTCGACCGTCGCCGTTTGCGCGCGCGATCCTCTCATGCCACGCGCGCAGCAATAGCTCCCGTTCGCTGGGATTGGGCGCGTCGAGCAGCAGCGTCTCATGCGCCACGCGCGACTTTTGCGGCAGACTCAACCGCGGGGCGATGAATTGCATCCACTCACTGGTGAGGGCCAGCTGCACAATCGTTAGAGCTGGCAATGTATCGACCATTTCGCTGACGAGATTGCCGTAGCTCAGAACGCGCGCGTCGTTATCTCCTGCTAGATTTTCGAGCTGGTCGAATGTGAGAACCAGAGGCGCCACCGGCGCAGCCATCACCGCCAGTAGGCGCAGGACGTGAAGGACGTCGCGCTCCGACAGCGGCACGCCTGTATCCCCCGAGCGCGGCTCTCGCCCTGAGAGCCAGGCGAGCTCTTTCCACCGCGCAGCCGAGTCCAGAATGCCAAGGCCCAAGATCGCACTCGCCAAATGCGACGCCGGCGCCGCTTCGGGGACCATGGCGAGAAGCCTGGCAGTGGCGCGTTCGACCACCGCGGCGTCTCTCGGGGTGTTCTCCAGCCAGTGTGCGGCAAACAGGTCGAGATGGGTAGCGCTTCCACCGTCGACCGGAAGGCACAGTTGATCGACGACACCGGCGAGGACATCCCGCAGCGACAATCCAACCCCGAAATAGGGTCGGAGCAAAATCAACGTGGCGCGGGAGGACGCGCGGTGTCGCATGCGGGCGAATAGATGGGTTTTGCCGCCGCCGGCTGGGCCGAGTACGGCGACCGCTTTCGATGGCGCCAACGTGCCGCGGCCAGCGAGCTGCCTGACTTCGTCGAGGCGCTCGAGGATTGGAGTGGAGATATGCGAATTTAGCGCCTCGACGTCGAGAAATTCTTCTGCAAATGGCGCTGTATGCAGGCCGATCGGAGTTCGCATATCAGTTCATTCCTTTCGATCCGCGACCAACAATCCACGACAGGCGCGTTCCCATGGGGCCCACTGGGCACCACTCCGCATCTTCGCCCGACAAGCGCCCCATGCCGCTTTCAGGTTCTAGAGCAATCGCGCCCCGCGCCGCCGCGGCAAGAAGCGCGCGCTTGCCGGCTTCTGCGCTCGCCCCCACGGAACGGAGCAGGTCTGGAACGTGGATCGGGTGGTGATCTGCGCGAAGCCGCCGTCGGATTTCTCGGTCGATTACTTCATCGATTACTTCGGCCCGTTCGGCCCGTTCGGCCCGTTCCGGGCTCGTCAGCGTAGCCGTGTGATCTTCGATGGAACTCGTCCAACGCGCCAGCTGCGCGGCGATGTCTTCACAAAGCACGCCACAGCCTCCCCCCTTGCCGCGGGCGCGGCGAACCAGGCGCTGTGCCTGGGTCAGGCGACGCAAAAGCTCGTCGAGGTCGCGAGCAATGCGACCCTCGCTCGACGAGCGGACAAACCCGATTCCCCCCTCGCGCATGACGACAACGAGCTCGCGGCGAGCGACGAGACGCTGCACCGCTTCCTTTACCTCTCGGGCGGTTGCCCCCGAAATCCGCTTCTCGATCGCCTTGCTCGGAACAAATCCCTGGTCGGCGAGCCGAAGCAGTTGCTCCTCGAGAGGCCGCCGAATGGTCGATCCCACTTCGTAACCACGCGCCGTTAGCCCTGGCATCAGCGCCGACAGATGGCGTCGAAGCGATGTCCATTCGCGACGTGGAACCGACCCGCTCTGTTGCACCAGCTGATCGACGCGAAGCAACAAGGCGTCGACATCCACTGGCGTTTTCGCGCGAGCCATGCGCGCGACTATAGCTCATGCCAAGCGAGCCGCGGTTCGGTCGCTCTGCGCGCGCGAACGGCCTGATCCAGGCTGCCGTTCGAGGGCCCTTACGGAAGACAGTCGATACTGAACGCATTGCCAGCTCCACCCGCGAAGCCCGTGCTATATTGGTTTTGTCATGGTCGTCGCCACTCCGCGCCATCGCTATACCTACGCGGAATATTTGGCGTTGGAAGCCGAGAGCCCGACAAGGCACGAGTACTTCGACGGCGAAATTTACGCCATGGCGGGCGGCACTCCTGATCACGCGGCAATCGCAGCTACCCTGCTCCGACTGCTCGGGAACATCCTTCCGCCAACGTGTCAAGCGTTCACTTCCGACCTGCGCGTGCGCATCGAGTCCACCGGGCTGACCACGTACCCGGACGCGGCCGTGGTCTGCGGAAAGAGCAATCGCGCCGAATTGGATAGCCTTGCGGTGACAAATCCGGTTCTTCTCGCCGAGGTCACGAGTCCATCCACCGAGAGCTACGATCGCAACGAAAAGCTGCAGCACTATCAAACCATCGCAACACTTCGCGAAGTGCTCATCGTCGCGCACGACCGACCTCACGTGACGCATTGGGTGCGGACGGGAACCGGAGGATGGGAGACGCGTGAATACACCAGCGGAGAATCGGTCTCTCTGCGCTGCGTTCCAGGCCATCTCTCGATCGATGACCTCTACCGACGCCCGCTTGAAGACGGGTAGTTATGCGAGATCCACCAGTGGATCGCCTCGCTCAACCGACTTCCCGACTGCCGTGTGGATAGCGGTTACCGTACCACCGCGCTCGCACATGAGCTCATTTTCCATTTTCATTGCCTCAATTGCGATGACGGGCGCGTGCGCGGGCACGGAATCGCCGATGGCAACCAGTACCTTGACGATCTTCCCTGCAATAGGCGCGCGCAATCGTTCGGCGCCAAGGGTTGGAGTGCTTTGTGCTCCGGGTTGATCCGCGGGTCTGCGTCGTAGCGCGTCTTCGACCGCGATCGATACTTCGGCTGAGCCTATCGTTGCGATCACCGAGGCAGGCGAGGCAGGCGAGGCAGGCGACGCCGGGACACCGCCGCGCCGCTCTACGTCGATGAGTATGCTCCGCTGATCGATCAGGATCGACCAGGTTCCGGGTCGAACTTCGTTCGCATCGACCTCGTAAACGCGATCGTCGATCGAAATCCGAACGCGCCCATTGGGCAAAGGTCCTTCGACCACAACGGCACGTTCCCTACCATCGTGGCCTGGCGTCACGACCAGCTGGCGCTTCATGGAACCTGCTCCACGACCCGGAACCCGCTGCCAATCGGCTCGAATACTCCGCGGTCAGTAATAACCAGCGAAACCACTCCGGCGGCGGTCAACGGATAGGTGCAGCGCGGAACCAGTTTGTCTTCCCCGGTCTTGGTCACATGCTGCATCATGACAATTAGCCGGCGACACCCGCTGGCGAGGTCCATCGCGCCCCCAATGCCAATGGTCTTGCCGCCTGGAATCGCCCAGTTTGCGAGGTCGCCGCTCGCTGAGACTTGCATCGCTCCCATGATCGCCAGATCGATGTGTCCGCCTCGGATCATCGCAAACGACGCCGCAGAGTCAAAGGTCGATCCGCCTGGGAGAACCGTTACTGTTTGTTTGCCAGCGTTGATCAGCCTGGGGTCTTCATCGCCATCGAATGGAAATGGCCCCATTCCAAGCAAGCCATTCTCCGAATGCAGCCACGCGTGACCGTCGGGCAGGTGATCAGCGACCAGGGTCGGCAATCCGATGCCGAGATTGACGATGGATCCTGCGGGAATCTCCTTCGCCGCGCGGCGAGCCATGTCGGCGGTCGACCATGCTCGAGTCATTGCGCGTCCTCGCCGTGGGGAGTTCCAGTCGCACCCGGGCGCTGCCTCACGGTCTTGTATTCAAAGGCGTCTTCGTGCTCAGGGACATGGACAATCTTATGTACGTAGATGCCCGGCAGGTGGACGTCGTCCGGCGCAATGTCGCCGTTTTCGACCAGCACATCGCATTCCACGATGGACAGCTTGGCCGCAGTTGCGGCGACTGGATTAAAATTTCGCGCCGTGCGCCAAAATCGCAGGTTGCCGAATCGGTCGCTCGTGTGAGCTCGTACCAGAGCCACATCGCCGGGTAGTGCACGCTCCAATAGGTAACGCCGTCCGTCGATTTCGCGTACCTCCTTGCCCTGCTCCACGACCGTGCCCACGCCAGTCGCTGTAAAAAACGCCGGAATGCCAGCTCCTGCTGCCCGCATGCGTTCGGCAAGGGTTCCCTGCGGAACGACTTCCACCTCGACCTCCCCGGAGGCCATGCGCGCGTGCAGATCATCGTTGTTGCCGATGTAGCTGCAGATAACTTTCTTCACGATTCCGGCTTTCAACCACGCAGCTAGGCCTTTTCCAAGATTCCCCGCGTTGTTGGAAACCAACGTCAAATCGCGAACGCCGCGATCGACCACGCCGCGTATCAACGCTTCTGGATTTCCCGAAAGCCCAAAGCCTCCCACCAAAATCGTCATACCGTCGCGCAGCGACATCAACGCATCGGCAACCGATGCTTCCACTTTGGATGCGTGTCTGCCGATCATGACCCAAATGCAATGCTAACTGCTTCGCCAAACGAACGCACGCCCAGGAGCAAATCCTGTTCGGTGATGCACAGCGGCGGCGCGATGATGCAGGTACGCCGGGTCGCATCGACGTGCAGCGACAATCGGCGGGTGGCTAGTTCGGCTCCGAGTTTGGCCCATGCCAAACGCGATTCCGGCTCAGGGGCAGACAGCTGGATCTCTAGAACCGCCAGCAACCCCAGGCCTCGGCTGAATACCTGGGCCGAAGTGCCGGACGACAGCCGAACTCGAATCGCCTCGAGCTCGCCGAGCAATATCGGACCGAGCCGCGCAGAGTTTGCAAACAACGCTTCGTCGTCATAGACCTTCAGCGTTTCGAGCGCGGCGGCACAGGCGGTTGGATGCGCGTAGTACGTGAGACCACATGCCAAGACGTGGTCGTCAAAATAGCGCGCAATTCGATCGTGAACGATAACAGCGCCGATGGAGGCGTATCCCGACGCAAGCCCCTTGGCCACCGTGATCATGTCGGGGACCGCCGACCAATGTTGAAACGCAAAGGCGGTGCCGGTCCGCCCGAATCCCGTGAGCACCTCGTCGGCCACCAGCAGCGCGCCATCTTCGTCGCACGCGCGCCGTACCATTGGCCAGTATTCGGCCGGCGGCACGAGCACGCCATTGGCCCCGGGAACAGGTTCGAGAAATACGGCCGCCACCTGGCCTGGGCCTTCGCGACGCAGCAGCTCGCCGATGTGCGTTGCACACTCGCGCGCACAGCTCGCGACGCGCTGCCCAAACGGGCATCGATCGCAGTAGCAATCCTCGGCGCGAACAACGCCAGGGATTCCCGGCTCTACCGGGGCACGCCTCCAGTCTCCGGTGAGTGATACGGCCCCCATGGACGCACCGTGATAGCTGTGGCGCCGCGCGATGTTCTTGGTTCGCTTCGTGAATAGTCGCGCGATTTTTAGGGCATTTTCGTTGGCTTCCGCGCCGCCCAGCGTGAAGAACACCTTGGAAAACCCCGGCCCCGCCAGACGCAACAGCCGCTCAGCGAGCTCGGTCTTGGCGGGAAACACCGCGTTCGGCGCAGAAACACACAAGGTGTCGGCCTGGCGTTTGATCGCGTTAACGATGCGCGCGTTGCCATGTCCAACATTGACCTGATAGCTCAGCGATCCGAGGTCCAGCCACCGTCCTCCATCCGCGGTTGTGAACCATGCGCCCTGCCCGCCGGTCAGCTCCAGCGGTTTTGCGCCGCGCTGCGCGGTCCAGGTGAAGAAAAACGGGTAGTCGCTCACAGCTGCCAGCGCTCCGATGCGACGCGATGTATCAGGCCCTGCTGCGCCCACACCGCGCCGGTATCGAGGTTCATCGCGATGGCACCGCACGTTGCAGCACCGTGTGGAGACTCGGGCGTCGACAGGTTCGTGCAGATGCTTTGCGGCGACCCATCGTCAGCGCCAAGTCGCTGCCACGCATCGTCGAGATCCGCGATCGGCGCCCGCTGCATGTCGGCCTGGAGCCAACGCATGCGGTCGAACGTCGTGCTGGTTTCCGGAACCTTGCTCCGCGCTGCGATGTCCGAATCGAGGCAGTGATTCGTATGGCAATACCAAGCACCGCCGGCGAACACTTGTTTGCGCCGGGTACCGCTCGCCTCGATCGCAAATGCATTCGTCCGATCCGCGACCATGTAGTGGCGCCCCGAGCCGATCGGACTACGCGCAATCACATCGCGGGCAGCCGCGGCGGTTCGCTCGCGAAGTGCACGACGCACGATCCCCGGCCACACCACGCCCAACGTTGCGTCGGTGGAATGCAGGTTATTGATCACCAGCCCGACGCGCGCTGCGTTCATGCCGGCCATTCCCAAACAGCCCGTCACAGTGAGCAAGCGAGCAGCTGGCCCGGTTGCCGATTCAGGAACGGACAGCACCATGACGTACGGAATCGCCGTCGCATGCATGTCCCAGGTTTGCGCCAGGATTCGTCCAGTTGGCGACTCGGCCCATAACACGCTGCACCCGTCGCCGCCCAGCTCACCCAAAGCGTGGACACCGGCTGCAGCGGGCTGCAATCGCGCATCGTCGTGGGTAGGCGCTGGCTGCCATGTACTCAAATCGGGATCGAGGTCGCGCAAATCGGTATAATGGTTGGCCACCACGACCGCCTCGGGCGATAGCTGCGCGCCCTCGGCAATTCCAAGTAGCTCGGCGTACACGTCGGAGTCGTAGCGCTCGAGCACCGGAAGGTGGGCTGCAGCGGCCGCAAGCACCTGAGCGCGCGATGAAAAGCTACTCACTTTGGTGCAGAGATACATTCGAATCTCCGCCACGGCTGCCACTTCGGTTCGAAAGTGCTCGCCGTGGATGCGGCCCCACTCGCGCGCACTCACCCCCGTTGGGAGATCGAGAACTCTCACGGTTTCATCTCGCTGGCCGCAAGCGCTGCGGCCGCTGCAGCGATCTGATCCAGTGCGGGGATGATTCCGATCCGCCCGTTGGGAAACCGTCGAACGCGAATTCCGCGCAGTTCAAACGCAAGCGCAACTGCGGCAGGGTCACCGCCCGGATCAATCACGCGGTAGCCGCCCAGCCCGAAGCTGTTGTACGCACCGAGCGAGCGTTCGAGCGCTGCCGAAGCCGTCGCGATATCGAGTTGGCGCGCCGCGCGGAGTTGGTGATGTTGTCGCACGAGTGAGAGTTCGTCGCCGTCCCACGTCGAAATCAAGGTCAGCGGCGCAGACACAAACCACCGAGCAGCGACGTGGAGATAACCGGTTTGCCCGCCGCCCCACCATGTCAGGACGTCGGGCATCACCCCAGTTGCTGGCGACAGAAATGCGCCCTTGCCAGAACGGTAACTGTGCGTCGTGGTCTCTACTGCAATCAGCGGAAGGTCCAGCTCCGAACGCAACGTTGCAAGCTCCGCCAGGAAATCGGCTGGCAGGACCCACCCCGTGCGCTCTTGAACCAACTCATAGACAAATCCGATCACGTTGTCTCGCCCGGCGGTCTCGACTGCTGAGCGTAGTGCACGGATGGATTCGCCTGTTCCCGCCACGGCCGGATGGGGAATACGCGGCCAGGAAAAATACGCCGGTCCGCCGCGATGCGTGTCCGGATCGCTCAGCGACCGCGTCGCGGCGACGGTGTGGCCGTAATATCCCCCCGTGAGCCCGATCGCGACCGTCGCCGATTTGCGAGTGAAGCGAACGAGGCGCAGTGCTTTGTCCACCGATTCATCGCGGCTCGACGTCAGGTACAGGTGCGGCAACTCTGGCACCAACGAGCTCACCCACTCGATGGCGCGAATCGCAGCGGGTGTGGCGTAGTTCATCAGCGTGATCTTGTTGACCGCAGGCCCGAACAGCGCACCATGTGCCTCTGCAGCGACGAGAGAATCCGGCCCTGTCGCAAACGGTTTGGATAATCCCGAGGCGAGGTCGAGGCGAAAATTACCGCTGCTGACTCTCCGCGCGCACGACTCGCGCTTTGCATCCGGATCGGGCTGATAGGGTCCGAGTGGAATGCGGTAGTACATCGCTTGACCTTCCGGATCTGCGTGTTGCCCCGTCATGACTTGGACCACATGCGCGCCAAAGGCGCGGTTCTTGTGCGTCAGCGCCGAAGCGCTGCGACCGATTCGATTGCGACCACTGACGTAGCGATAGCGCGATTCGCCGGTTTCGGTTTTGCGCGATGCGGCATCGCGAAGCTGCAGTTCCTTGAGGCGTCGGCCCACCCCCATGCCTCGATAGTCCGAGGCAACGGTAATTGCCGCAGAGTACATCGTGTTTCGACGTCCGAGCATCGGATCTGCGCTACAGCCATCGACGTCGCGATGGGATTCAAGCGCCCCACCGACGGCAACGCCGACCAGCTTCCAACGATCAGGCGATGTGGACACCGTCGACGTTGCGGAGCCGCTCGGACCCTCAGCGACCGTTTGCGATGAAGCCTGTGCTTCGCAGATGACGAGTGAACCTTCCCGATCCGCAATCGCAGCGCGAATCTCAGCGACCGGCGTGCGATGGGTTAGAGTGTAGACCTGAGATTCCATGTCGATAATCTGCTGCAGATATGCGGTCGCTTCCTCGCGCGGCACCTGGCGATATCGCAGTGTGGGTGGCGTCGGCAGCTCCGGGGGAGCAGCGTTGTCATCTTCCCACGATGGAGGTTGTTTGCCCTGATGCGCATCGAGCCAAGACAGCGATCTTCGAATCGCTTCAAACAGCTGATCGACCTCTCTGGAATGGTACGAATCGCTCAGGCGATATCGCGCGGTCCTGGTGCCCGCCCCAAATACGACCGCGCCGCGCCAAAACCGTTGGCCGAGAAATGCATCGAGGAGCGCTGACGTTGGTAGGTCAAACGCAAACGCGTAGCCCGTCGATCTCGGAAATTGCACGAGGTGCGGATAGGACGAGGCGATGGCGGCGAGCCGGGGCGCAACGAGCTTCTCGAGCCGCTCGGCGTGGCGGTTGGCGGCGACCATCTCAGCGTGAATTCGACCCCGCACCAAGGAGGCGCATTGAACGGATGCCGGTTCCGGGTCAGCAAATCGCGACATCACCACGCCGACCTGTGCGCGTTTCGCAAACGTGACGGCGTCTGGGGCATCCTGCTGGCCTCGAGGGGTGAGCAATCGAAACTTCGAGTGCCATGCAAACGGACCACCTAAGCCGAATCCGACCTGAACCTCATCGAAAACCAACAGGGTCTTGTGGAACCGCGTCAGAAGGCGCAATGCGCGAAAAAACCGCTCGGTTGCGTACCGGTCGCCACCCTCGCACTGCATCGGCTCGACGATGCAGCAGAAGTAGGTACCGGTCGCTAAGGCATCGTGCACCGCAGACAATGCGTGCACCTCAGCAGCGAGCAGTGCATCGCTTCGGCTCCGAGTTCCTGAGCCCCCCCCCCGGGGGACTTCCTGCGCAGCGCCGCTTTCTTTAGACCCCGAGCGGGTCATGCTGGATCCGCCGAATCGGTCCTTCAAGTGTCCGATTTCGCCCGCAGCGATGGCCGCGTAAAAACCGTTCGGTGCCGTCGGTTGTTCAAGATGGGGGGTATCCCACACCGGAAACGGAGCGAACGTGCATTCGTAACCCGCCAACTCAAAGGGCTTTCGCTTCGTCGGCGAGTGCGTAGCATGAAGCGCGAGCAGAGTTCGGCCGTGAAAACTGCCTTCAAAGGCCAGCACCCTGGTGGCAGCTGGGCGATCGCAGTTCATACGACACAGCGCCATCGCTTTTTCATTGGCCTCTGCGCCGCTAGACACAAATGCCACATGGGGCAGTCCCGGAACCAGCTTGCGCAAAGCGGTCGCGTACTCGCTAGCTGCCCACGCGTCGTCCAGCGCCGTGTCGTCATTGCTGATCAGCGTGTCGGCAAACTCGCCCTCGGTGTAACTGCGAACCACGGCATCTTCGGCGAATCCCCCGACCACGGTTGCGGTTTGGCTCATTCCGTCGAGCACGGACAGCGGCTCGGCGTCGACCGAAACCATCCACGGCCCCGCACTGCGCAAGTGATCAAACACCAGCGGCTTTTTGTCTTTGGGAACGCGGTCACCAGCGTACAACCGCTGCAGCCACGCCTCGCTCCCGGGAAGCGATCCAGCCGCCGGCCGGAGTAACGCCATCGGGCGCGGTCGGTCGAGCAAACTGCGAGCCGCTTCGGCGGATTCCTCCGCCTCGTGTTGCGCTTCGAGGCGGTCGAGATCGATGCTGGGCAGGAGCGCGGCAAGCTGGACATGCGGCGTTACCGCACCAAAGGCATTGTCGAGTACGGCGACCGGGTAGGTCACATTGCGATGTGCCCACGCGCCCGCAGGTCGGTAGTTGCCACTGGTGCCAACCCCGCCAAACGGCAACTTTGGACTGGCGAAATTGGTCGAGCGATTGCGATTGAGCATTCCCGATCGGGTCCGAGCAAAAAACGGTTCAAAACGCGACTGGGTGAACACGGAGTTCACAAAGCCAAACGGACTCGCCGCCAGAATCGCGATCGCTTCATCGTCGTCTTCGACCACTTCAACGCAAAGATTCGGACCGAACAGTTCGACATCGGTATACCCGGGCACCTCGTGAACGCCGCTGGCCAGCCGATGTAGCGACGCGGTGCGAAACGCTCCGCCCGGCAGCGCGCGGCTCGGCACCACTACTTCGGCCCCTGCCCGCTCTGCCATGCCGAGGCACGCATCGACCTTGGCCGCTGCCGTCATCGTGGACAGCGGGCCGGCAAACACGGCTGGATCCTCCGGCGAACCAAACTTCAGCGACCGCACGCAGTCTGCAAGCGCAGCCACAAACGCGTCCGCAATCTTGCGGTGGACGAGCACCCGATCCGTCGCTGTGCAGCGCTGCCCCGCACTGATATATCCACCGATGACGACTTCGTGAACGGCTTGTCGCAGCGCGCAGTCGTCCAACACCACGCACATGTTCTTGCCACCCATTTCGAGGGCGATCAGTAGCTCGGGTCGATCCACAGCCGCCGCCAAAATCCTCTGGCCGACTGCCCAGCTCCCAGTAAAACACAGCCCATGCAGCTGCGGAGCGCGCACCATCGCGGCGCCTACCTCTCCGGTCCCTGCGACGACGTTGAGCGTGCCCGGAGGCAATTCCGCGGCTGCTGCCGCCTCGGCGTACCGCTGACCGCACAACGGGGTGATGTCGCTGGGCTTCACGACCACCGTGTTGCCCGCTGCCAGCGCCGGAATGACGTGCGCGTGGCACAGATGCAGTGGGAAGTTGAACGGCCCAATGACCCCCACGACCCCCAACGGGGCATAGCGCAGCGTTTCGCCGGGCGCTACCGGACCCGACTTTTGGTCGGCGGCCATGGCCGCACGGACCAGGTCGAACCGGTTTAGCAAGGTCGAGATCTCCGCCTTGGCCTCGCTTCGAATTTTTCCAGTTTCCCATACGATGGCATCGGCGAGCGCGTCGGCGCGAGCCGCAATCGCCTGCTTAAAGCGGCTTAGATGCTCCCAGCGCTCCGACAGCGACCGCGCTCTCCACGCTGGCTGCGCCGCGGCTGCGGCGAGAGCGGCGTCGTGCACAGCTTCCACCGTATAACCGGTTTCAAAGACCACCGCCCCATCCGCCGCCGGATTGCGCGAAACCAGAGCCTTTCCGGTGGGCGGAACAAACTGACCGCCGATGAAGTTGCCCAACGCCTGCATAAACATTGAGTAAACCATAAGTACCCACGGCTGTGTCGCGTCACCACGGACACGAGGCATCGTGGTAATAACGTTACTGATGCCGTCTCTGCAGTTTCTGGCTGGTCCCATCGCAGGACGGCGGTATTCCCTCGCCGAGGGCGATTACGTCATCGGCCGACGCGCCGACTGCCAGATTTTCGTACCCGACATGCGGGTTTCGCGGCAGCACGCCCGACTGTGGCGCACGGGCGAGACGTGGTCCCTAGAAGACCTGGGATCCAACAACGGGACGTACATCAACGGAATAAAGGTTCAGTCGTCGATACAGCTGAAGCACGACGACGAGATCGCAATTGCCAACAACCGGATCCGGGTCGAACTGGCCGACAAGTCCAGCGACGGCAGCAGGGCGCCAGATCCGCATTTGGTCACGATCGTCAATGTGCCTTCGCAGTCGCTGATCCGATCCCGCGATGACTCGCTCGGCGCAATGCCGATCGTGAGCTCGAGTATGGTCAGCATCACCGATCCCAAGGCGGTTCGGCTGATCGAGCGCAAACTCGATGCGCTGATCCGCATTCTGCACGCGACCGCGTCTTCCGGCTCGGCCAATGCGTTACTCGAAAAGCTCGTCGAGGCTCTCCTCGATGTATTTCCGCTCGCAGAAGACGTTGGTGTGCTCGTTGAGGAAGAGCGAACCAACGAGCTCCGCGTGCAATGTCAGCGCCATCGCCGGCAGCGCGGCAACTTTGAGCCGGGCTCGGTCGATAGCGCTGTCGACGGCCAGCTGCGCGTGCCTGGCACCATCATCGAGCACGTCGTCTCCGATCGCCGGGGTGTGCTGCTGGGCGAAGGCTCAGACAACGACGAAGCGATCGGGGCCCGTATGGGAGCGCCGCTCATTTACGCTGGGTCGCACTACGGCGTGGTCTACGTTGAGGCAGCACAGCAGATGTTTCGCCAGGAAGATGTCGACCTTTTGCAAGCCATTGCAACCCAAGCAGGCCTCGCGATTCACGCAACGCGAGTCGCGGCTCAGCTCGCAACGCGCGAGCGACTTGAACGAGATTTGCGCGTTGCTCGTCAAATCCAGCGTTCGCTACTGCCACCCGACGTGCCGCAAGTCGTCGGATTGGACTTCGCCGTCCACTACGAGCCCGCCTACCAAATCGGCGGCGATTTTTACGATTTCATCTGGCACGATCCGTCGCACCTCGGCCTCGCTGTCGGCGACGTAGCGGGCAAGGCGATCAGCGCCGCGCTGTACATGGCGCGGCTGACGTCGGAGTTGCGGTCTCGTGCTGCGATCGCGCGCACACCCGCGCGGCTGCTGAGGCGGGTCAACCAAGAAATCGCACGCCTCGGCGACGACGGCATGTTCGCCACGCTGGTCTACTGCATTTACGACCTCGACACGCGGACCCTGGTATTCACCAACGCTGGGCACTGCGTGCCGCTGTTGCGGCGAGGCGACCGTGTGTTTCCGCTGCAGGCGGAGCGCGCGCATACCCCTCCACTTGGAGTGGTGCCCGAACTCGAAGCCGGCGAGGCGCGCGTCCAACTTCATACGGGCGACGTTTTGATCATCGTTTCGGATGGAATCATCGAGTCGCGTGATGCCAACGGCAACGAATACGGTGTCCACCGACTTTCTCGACGGATCCGCACGGCTCGTGGCTCGGCGCAGGACATCATTAAGGCGATTTTGGCCGATATCGATGCCCACGCCCATGACCAACATGAACAAGGTGACGACATGACCATCGTTGCGATGGCGATCGAGTCGCGGCGCGCCAAGCGCAAGACCACCACGATTCCGGGAGTCAATCCGGAAGATAGCGGCACGTCGCTAACCCCCGACGAAGAAGAGTCCGACTGAGATTGTAGCGATACGAGCTCGCCGCAAGGCATCAACACAATGCGTTGACAGCTGATAGGGTTGTTGACGATAGTCCCGCCTCTACATGACGGCTGAATTCAGTTTGCTGGCGCCTGTCGATGGAGTTGCGGTGCCAATCGAGGATCTTCCGGATCCGGTCTTCGCACAGAAGATGATTGGCGACGGAATCTCGATCGATCCAACTTCCGGCAAGTTGTTCGCCCCGTGCGCCGCCACGGTCACGCAGGTTCATCGCGCCAACCACGCAATCACCCTCAAAACCGACGATGGATTGGCGATTCTGATCCACATTGGTCTCGATACCGTCACACTCGGCGGCCGCGGGTTTCGCGTATTGGTGTCCGAGGGGACCCGGGTGGCAGCACGACAGCAACTGGTGGAGTTTGACCTCGACGTGATCGCTTCGGCGAAGAGCGCTGTCACGGAAATGGTCATTACCGAGGGCGCAGAGCGGCTATCGTTCAAGCGCACAACGGGCATTGTAGCGGCCGGAACCGATGAGGTGATCCGGATTAGCGCGCGGTCCGCTAGCGCATCCGCTCCGACAGCTAGCGCCGCAACGCATAGCGTGTCGGTAACGATCCGCAATCCAAATGGACTGCACGCGCGACCCGCGGCGCGAATTGTCCAGTGCGCTCGCGGTTTCGACGCAAGACTCGTGTTGATCAAAGCGAACCGGACTGCGCAGGCAACGTCGGTGACCGAAATTATGGAGCTCGATCTCGCGTTCGGAGACGAGGTACGCATCGATGCATCGGGCCCCAGTGCGCAGCAAGCCGCAGATGCCCTCAAGGCGCTCGTGGATAGCGGCTTGGGCGAAGCGGATTCGCCTCCGCAGCCAACCCCGGCAGAAAAGCGGTTTGTGTCATCGGATCCGCGCCGCATTGGTGGCGTTCCGGCTGCCGGAGGCATCGCGCTGGGTAGAATTTTTGTCAAAGCTCCAACAACACTCCCCGATTTTCCCGCAACAAGCGATACCCCGAAGCAAGAGTGCGAGCGCCTCGATGCTGCCCTGCGGCAGGTATTGGAAGCCCTCGCCGACGAACGCGATGCGTCTCAACTGCGCGCAGAAACCGAAAAAGCGGAAATCTTTTCGGCCCACGTCGAGCTTTTGAGCGACGCTGGATTCCGCAGCGAAACGATCAACGCCATCGAAAACGGCGCGTCTGTGCCCGCGGCATGGCGAGCCGTGATCGATGCTCGCGTCGAGCGCTTGGGCAATCTTAAGAGCTCGCTCATGCGACAGCGCCGCGACGACCTCAAAGACGTTGGACAACGCGTTCTGTTCGCTCTGCTCAACGTCCGCCCCCAGTCGCTTCCGGTCGCGAGCGATACCGTGATCTTGGCAGAAGAACTCACTCCGTCGGATGTCGCGAACTTAGAAAAGGCGAACGTGGCCGCCATCGTGAGCGCACAAGGCGGATCAACGTCGCACGCCGCGATTATCGCTCGCGCGAAAGCCATCCCGTATGTGGCGGGAATTGGCGAAGCGTGGATGCAGATCAAGACGGGCACATCCGTCTGTGTAGATGGCGATCAGGGATTTCTGCAACTCGAGCCCAGCCGCGAGGAAGTGACGACGATCGAGCAGGTCATCCGCGATCGACAGACCGCGGAAGTCACTCGACTCGCAGCCGCCCAGCAGCCGGTACGTACCAGGGATGGACACCGGGTCGAAATCGCCGCCAATATCGGAAACCGACGCGAAGCCCAGGGCGCCGTCGACCAAGGGGCCGATGGCGTGGGACTGTTGCGCTCGGAGTTTCTGTTCCTCAGCCGCCGGCGTGCACCGACCGAGGACGAACAGGGCTGCGAGTTTGAGGAAATTGGCAAAATCCTGGGGCCTAAGCGCCCGCTGGTCGTACGCACTCTGGACGTTGGCGGCGACAAACCGCTCGCGTATATGCCGGTGGAACCGGAAGAAAATCCGTTTTTGGGTATCCGCGGACTCCGGCTGTCGCTCCGCTACCCCGACCTGTTTTCATCGCAGATCCGCGCCATCCTACGTGCCGCGGCGCACACCCGCTTGCACATCATGTTTCCCATGGTGGCGAAGCGCGACGAATTTTTGCGGGCCAAAGAGCTCGTGCTCGCCGAAGCAAAATCCATCCAGAACGCGAATATTGCACTTGGCGTGATGATCGAGGTGCCCTCCGCCGCCCTGATGGCGGATGTGCTGGCCAAAGAGGTCGATTTCTTTTCGATTGGTACTAACGACCTGACGCAATACACATTGGCGATGGACCGCGGCCACGCAGAATTGGCCGCGGAAGCGGACGCACTGGATCCTTCTGTGCTGCGCCTGATTAAAATGACGGCCGACGCCGGGCAGGCCGCGAAGAAATGGGTCGGAGTGTGTGGTGGACTCGCCGCGGAAACCGTAGCCGTTCCGTTGCTCATCGGGCTCGGCATCGAAGAGCTCAGCGCCCCTTCCCCATCGATCCCGACCCTCAAGGCAGCGGTACGCGATCTATCGCTTGCCGACTGCAGACTGTTGGCAGAGAAGGCACTAGCAGCCCCGGGCAGTCGCGAAGTGCGCAGTCTCCTCAAAGAGTTTCAGCCCAAAGCAACGTCGCACGACAAGAACTGAGGTGAACATGAAGGACTCGGGCGCATTCGCAGTTCTGCAGAAAGTTGGAAAGTCGCTGATGCTGCCGGTGTCGGTGCTGCCGGTCGCTGGGATCTTATTGGGGGTAGGAGCGGCGAAGTTCGGATGGATGCCCTCGGTGGTTTCGAGCTTGATGGAACAAGCCGGCGGTGCAGTGTTCTCGAGCATGCCGATCATCTTTGCGATCGCCGTCGCCGTGGCGTTCGCCGACAACGATGGTGTAGCCGCCCTAGCGGCGGTGGTCGGATATTTCGTCTTCCTCGCAACGATGGGAGCGGTCGCTCACGCCCAAGGGGTGGAGACCAGCGACATCATGGGGTTCAAGTCGATCAATACATCCGTGTTTGGCGGCGTTGTCATCGGCGCGATCGCGGCAAATCTGTTCAAGCGCTACTACACTCTGAAATTGCCTCCGTACCTCGGTTTTTTTGCCGGCAAGCGATCCGTTCCCATCATCACAGCATTTGCGGCCATTGTCGTAGCATTAGTGTTTAGTGTCGTGTGGCCACCGATTGGCCGGGGCATTCAACACTTCTCGGAATGGGCTTCCCACGGAAATCCCAAATTTGCGTTCTCGTTGTACGGTGTTGTAGAGCGGGCGCTGATTCCTTTTGGGCTACACCACATCTGGAACGTTCCGTTCCAACAACTCGTGGGATCGTTCACCACCGACAACGGCGTGATCCACGGCGAAATCCACCGGTACATGGCTGGAGATCCCACGGCGGGAAATCTTGCTGGCGGCTACCTGTTCAAAATGTGGGGGCTTCCCGCTGCTGCCATCGCAATTTGGCACACCGCCCGCCCCGAGCAAAAAGCGAAGGTGGGCGGCATCATGTTATCCGGCGCGTTGACGTCGTTCGTAACGGGAATCACCGAGCCGATTGAGTTTTCGTTCTTGTTCGTGGCTCCGGTCCTGTATGGCCTGCACGCCTTGCTCGCAGGCGCAGCGTTCTACATTTGCATCGCGCTAGGTATTAAACACGGAACGTCGTTTTCCCATGGTCTCATCGACTACGTCGTCCTGTTTTCCAAGTCGCATAACGCCCTTTGGCTACTGGTCCTCGGCCCGCTTTGGGGCGCCATGTACTACGGAGTGTTCCGGACGTGCATCGTTCGATTCAATTTGGCGACCCCGGGTCGCGAACTAGATCCACAAGTAGATGCCCTGCCCGGGACGAGCGCGACCGCCGACACGGCAAGCATGCCCGCAAAACTTGTGGGGGCATTTGGTGGATCTGCCAACATCAAGTCCTTGGACGCATGCATCACTCGATTGCGGGTCGAGCTCTACGATGTGCAAAAGGCCAACCGATCAAGGCTGATGGAACTCGGTGCAGCAGGGACGATGGTGATCGGCAGCGGAATGCAGGCGATCTTCGGGCCGCAGTCCGAGAACCTCAAAACCGAGATGGAGGCTTACATCCGCGGTGGAGGTACAGGCGCAATTGCGACGACATCCACAGCTGCTGGTAGCAGCAATTCCGCGCCGCCAACCGTTGCTGCGCCAAGTAGCGCCCAGCCGCAAATCGACATCCATGGCCTGGTATCCGCTCTGGGCGGGGCAAACAACATTGAAGAACTTACGTCGTGCGCAACAACCCGACTCCGCGTAGTCGTTGCCAGACGGGATTCCGTCGACATCGCCCAGCTTCACAAGGTCGGCGTAACGGCCGTGGTCCCCATCAAGGACACGTTGCTCCACCTGATCGTAGGTTGGCAGGCAGAAGGCGTGGCAACGCAGCTAAAAGCCAGCTTGTCATAGCTACTCTTCAAGGAAAGGCTAACGCTGCCCTGACGGAGCGGGTTGTGGAGAGCGGAAATAGAGCCGATTCTTACGAATAACCGCAGCGAACCCATCAAACTTTTTCGTCGAGCGGCGTCGGCGCGATACCGTGTTTCGGGTCGAGCTCATGTAAGCACTCACCCAAAATCCGAAGTCCCACCTGCAGCTCCGCCGCGGAAATTACCAAAGGTGGAGCAAACCGAATCGTCGACTTGCCGCACGATAACAGCAGCAGCCCTTTGCGGAAGGCAAGCTGTTCGAGGTCACCCACGTAGGCGCCAGCGGGTTCGCGGCCGGCCGGGGTCACGAATTCCGCACCGATCATCAAGCCGAGCCCCCGAATGTCGCCAATGACGGGGTGGGCGCGCTGCAACGCGATGACTCCGTCCTGCAGTTTTTTCCCTACCGTGCGGACGTGAGGCAGCATCCCCTCAACGATCTCCAAGGTCGCCAGCGCCGCGGCGCACGCCACGGGATTGCCGCCAAAGGTACTTCCGTGGCTACCGCGCGGCCACGTCATCACCGATTCCTTCGCGATAATCGCTCCGATCGGCATTCCCGAAGCAAGACCCTTAGCGCTGAGTACGATGTCTGGGGCGACGCCAAACGTCTCCGCCGCAAACATTTCGCCTGTCCGACCGATGCCCGACTGAATCTCATCGAACACCAACAGGATTCCGTGGGAATCGCAAATCCTTCGCAGGTCTTGCAAGAACGACTTCGGCGGCACGACATAACCACCCTCCCCCAGCACCGGCTCGACAAAAATCGCCGCCACTTCGCGCGGATCGACGTGGTTGAGAAACCAGTCGGATTCCAACACCTCGGCGCAACCACACTTCGCCATGCACGAAGCCGCCGCCTGGCCGCGGGGACAGCGGTACGGATAGGCGTACGGAACGTGCAGAACGCCGGGCACCAGCGGACCAAAGAAGGCGCGCTGTCCGACTTTTGACGAGTTGAGCGAAATCGCGCCGTACGTGCGACCGTGGAACCCACCCTTGAATGCGATCACGTTCTGGCGACGCGTGTGAAAACGGACGAGCTTAAGCGCACCATCAACCGCTTCGGTGCCGGAATTCGTCAGAAATACTTTCTTCGGCCCCATCGCGGGCAGATACGACGCGAGCCGCTCACACAGCGTCGCAAATGACTCGTAGTAGAAGTCGGTGCCGCAGATATGGAGAAACCGCTCGCTGGCGCGCTGGATGGACTCCACAACCTTCGGATGCGCGTGACCGGTTGAATTCACCGCGATCCCAGCCATAAAATCGAGGTAGCGATTCCCATCGACGTCGTAGATCCATACGCCCTCGCCTCGGTCGACGACGAGCGGATATTCTTTGATGTACGAAGGTGAGCTGTGTTTGCGATCCCGTTCGATGACTGCGCGCGCTTTGGGGCCCGGCGGCTCAACCACAATGTTTGGCTCTAGACTGCCCATATTATGCTCCGCTACTGCATCCTAGTTTGCGACTGTTCCCGCATGAATTGGGCGACATAATACGGACCGCAACCGCCCTTCCCCGTCGAGCCACTTCCCTTCCAACCGCAGAACGACTGCACGCCGGGCCAAGCGCCGGTGGTCGCTCCGGTCCGTCGATTGGCGTACAACACGCCCGCTTCTACATGGTCCATGAAGTACTCGACATCTTCTGGCCGCTCGCTGAATACGCCACCGGTCAGGCCGTACGGCAATGCGTTTACCCGAGCGACCGCATCGCGAAGCTCGTCGAACGTTTCCACCGTGAGGAACGGCAAAAATAACTCATCTTGCGTGAGGCGGTGATCTTGCGGCAGCTCGGCAACGGTGGGCAGCACATAGTATCCTGCCGCCAGGTCGATGCGATTGCACGGGCGGTCAGCGCCTACGTGGATTACTCCGGCGTGTCGAGCTTCCTGGGCAGCATGGACGTACCGCTGCACGGCATCGGCATTGATGACGGGGCCAACAAACACGTCGCGTTCGGTCGGATCGCCGATCTTCAGCGCGGCGGTTCGCTGCCGAATTCGATCGAGTAACGGCTCCTTGACATTCAGGTCCACGAACAGGCGCGACAACGCACTGCATTTTTGTCCCGAAAGCCCAAACGCCGAGCGAACACAGCCTTCTGCAGCCGCATCGAGATCGGCATGGCGACATACCACGGCCGCGTTTTTTCCACCGAGCTCGAGAAGCGCCGGCTTGATGTATTCGCGAGCGAGCGCTCGGTGAATCTCGAGGCCCACAGCGCGGCTCCCAGTAAACGCGACCCCGTCGATGCCACCGTGCTGCACCAAGCTGCGGCCGACGACCTCGCCGGTTCCATGCAGAACTTGAAATACGCCGCCTGGAACGCCGGCATCGCGCAAAGCGAAATACAAGATCTCCGCAGACATCGGCGTCTCCTCGCTCGGCTTTAGGATGACTGCGTTACCTCCGAGAAGTGCCGCTGAGCTCATCCCGGCAGGAAGTGCGAGCGGAAAATTGAACGGAGAAATCACTGCAAACACGCCAAACGGCTTTAAGACGTCGCGGGTATTCTCGTTCGACGACAGCCGCCCGAGCGGCCTGGCATATCCATCCGCCTCTTCGAGCTGAGCTGCGTAATAGCGCAATAGGTCCGCTGCTTCTTCGACGTCGCCCAGCGATTCCAGCCGATTCTTCCCGGTCTCTAGCATCATGATCGACGCCGCCTCCAATCGCCGTTCGGAGATCCGCTCAGCCGCATCGCGGATGATCGCCACGCGTTCTTGCCACGGGCGCCGACCCCAATCTCGCTGTGCCGTGCGCGCCGCATCCACCGCCGCTTCGACCATGTGGTGGTCGGCCGCATGGATGCGCCCGAGGAGCTGTTGCGTGTTGGCCGGGTTTCGATTGTCGAACACCGTCGGAGTTCGGATCGGATTGCCATTCACCCAACACGGATGCTCACTTCCAAGGTTGCTGCGAACCCGAGCGAGCGCGCCATCGAGTTCGCGATGGAGCGCCTCCAAATCGGCATCCAGCACCGAATACGTGATGCGAAAGCTCACAGCCAACCTCCCAACCTTGGATAACATGTCGGGGCCCAACGCGACATATTCCACCCGTTCAGGAGGTTCCACCCCGATCGGGGCTGCGAGGAGGGGGGGGGCGAACCGCAGCCCCGCTCGATGGCACTTGCCAGCCCCGCCACGGTATGCGATAAGGCCCTCCCTACGGGTACCGACACATGGCGAAAAAAGGCAAATCTGGTCGCGAGCTAATCCGGCTCGTATCAACCGCCGACACTGGTTTTTTTTACACCACGTCGAAGAATCGCAAGCGCACTCCGGACAAGCTGGTGCTGAAAAAGTACGACCCGGTCGTCCGGAAGCATGTCGAATTTAAGGAATCGAAGATCTAATACGGAAGGCCCGTTATGTCGCGCGTTTGCCAAGTCACCGGAAAGTCGCCGCTCGTCGGCTCCAATATCAGTCACTCGAATCGCCATACCAAGCGCCGATTTGAGGTCAACCTGCGCAACAAGCGGTTTTGGCTTGAAGACGAAAAGCGCTGGATTACGTTGCGGATTTCGGCGCGAGGCATGCGGATAATCGACCGCCTCGGACTCGATAAAGTCGTTGCGCAGCTTCGCGCGCGCGGCGAAAAAATCTAAAAAATCCTAAAAAAAATCAGATCGACCGCTCCAATTCCATGCTGTCGCGCACGGCAACCTCAGCGCGGCGATAACGAGCTAACAACGGTGGCGTGTGCCTCCAACAGAAATCGATCGCTTGCAGCGGCGCTTGGTAGCTCGCTGATAGCGGCAGGCTGTGGTGGCCCACATGTCGTTGCATCCCCCACAGCGATTGAGTTCGACCTGCCCGGCGCTAGCTTGCGAAGCGTGGCGGGCGACGGCACACGAGTCGCTGTAACGTGGTCTACGCGCACACAGACATGGCTCGAAGTGCGCGACCGTTCGCAACCAGGGCTTTCAGAACCGCAGCGTGGCCGCATCTCATGGTCGTCCCAACTTCAAGGAGTCGCGGGGCCCATGCAGCTCACGCCAACATCCGTCGTTGTTGCGCTTTCGGTCCAGGAATCGCCGCCGGCGCCAGCAGCTGAGCCTGCGGTGCGAGGCCAACCCGGTGCCGCACTCGTTTCCATCGACGCGCTCAATGGCTCGCCCACTTGGCGAGTCCACTTTGACGCGACGGAGTGGGCGATCATCGCATCGCTCGCCGTCGATGGATCAGATTTTGTCGTCGGGGGAAGCTTTGCCGGAACGCTTCGCGCGGGAGACTCCGCCGTCACCAGCGGGGGGGAATCCGATGGCTTTGTCGCAAAAATTCGCTCCGATGGAGCACTCGTTTGGCTGCGCCGCCTCGGTGGATATGAGTTTGATTCAGTTGCGGGTGTTGCGATCCACAGCGGCCGCATCGCGATCGCTGGCGCGGCGGGCGCCGACGCCGAACTAGGAGGCGCGCCCATTGCTCCCAGAGCCAGCGCCGCTCGGAAAGGGATGGGATTTCTCGCCCTGCTAAATCCGGCCGGCGACGTTATCTGGGCGAAGGACTTCGACGATGGAGACGCCGTCGCTGGCATCGCAATCGATAGCAAATTCCGCATTGCTATCGCCACGACGATCGCCGAGCCGAATCACCCAGGGTCGCGCACAGTCGCCAAGCGCGGCGCGACCATCGGCCTGGTGCGTTTTGTTTCTCCGAGTGGCCACCTCGAGTCGAACTCAGAGATCCGGAGCAGTGCCTCCGTAAGCGTGCGCTCGATCGTTGCGGTTGGTGAGCGCATGATCGTCGGCGGTGTGTTCTCCGGAACCCTGCGAATCGGTCGGGCTGCGTTCGTCGCCAACGAGAGCGGCGACGCATTTCTGGCCAGCATGAATGCAATGGGAGAAATCGAAGCTCCGTGGCATGTGGCGGGCGCGGGGCACGAAGAAATCGTATCGCTTGCGAGTGTTCCCGGGGGATTTCTTGCCGGCGTGTCATACACTCGCGGTCTCGCTCTCAATGCCGAACGCTCCTCGCCGCACGATGAGGGCCGGGGCGGATCCGCGATGGTAGTTGGCCCCAGCGCGGCAAAGTGACGAGCTCGCTACTGGTACCTCATGTCAATGGTTTTGATCGGTTCGGCCGATCCATCCCTCGCCGACGTGAGCACCGGAGCGCAACGGCAACGAAGCGAGCGGAGCCCGCAGCCGTTTTTCACCGGAAGACGCTTCGGTCGGCACGCACTCCGCTCGCTTCAAGCTCTGAATAAAACCGCGGTACCGTTCCAGTCGCAATAAATCCATTTTCGCGGCAGCTGAACAGCGTTTGCGTATCGAAGTTTGCTTCAGAAACGCTCAGCATCTCTTCGATCGATTGGATCTTCATCGCACCGTCACCCCGCCTCACGACATGAATGGCGATATCAAACGCGGAGCCCACGAGTTCGCGGTACGCCAAATCATTTCCGCCAGCAGCCGTAGCCCGAACGAGCACAGCAAGTCGGTTGAGCGCTGCATTCACGCCGTCCCCTGCCACAGAAACCACAGCGCCATCTGCGTATGCGCTCAGGGTATGCACGAGCACGGTCGCCTCGCGACCGCGCACATCGCCGACCACCAAGCGATCAGGCGACAAGCGCAACGCGGTTTCCAGCAGCGTGGCCATGTCGATATCGCGCGACCCAGATGCGCCTATTCGGGATTCGAGTTGGATCCACTCATCGCGAGCAATCGCGAGCTCGGCGACGTCTTCCACGGAAACCAAGCGCTCGCCCGCCGGTGCTGCAGCAGCAAGTGCCGCCACAACCACCGCCCTACCGGATCCAGGGCCGCCGCATACGAGGATGTTGCGACGAGCTACGATGCAGGTCGCCAAAAACGCGGCCATGCCAGATGACAACACGCCAGACTGCACAAGCTCTGCAAGCGCCGGGGACGCCTGTGCTGGCTTCTTAAGGACTAGGCACGGCCCCCTGGCGGCCACCGGAGGCAGCGCCGCGGTCAGACGGGTGCCGTCTCGCATCCGTACATCGACGATCGGAGAGTTGCTATCGATCGAGGTACCCGCTTCGTTGACCAGCCGTTTGACCACCCGTTCGAGGACATCGTCCGATGAAAATGCCTTGCCAGAGCCTCGCAGAACTCCGCCCGCGCCGATCACCATGCGATCGCGCCGGTCGATCAAAATTTCATCGACCGTCTCATCGGCGAGCAGATCTTCCAATGGCCCCAAGCCAAGCGCCTCGTTGAGAGAATCCTTAATGAGCGCGTCCTGGTCGATGTACTTTGGTAGTTCTCCCGCTCCTTCGAGCCCTTCGACGAGATCGATCGTGAGGCGCTCGGCTTTTTGCCACAGCTCTTCTTCGCCCAGCTTCGCCAGTGGAACGCTATCCAGAACCAGCTTGGCGTTCAGAGACTCGAGGATTCGCGCTTGAAGGTCGAGCTGTTTCACCACCTTGGGATCCAGCGGATCGAGATGAACGCTGCGCTTAATGGCGGCCGAAACCGACCGCGCCGCGAGTTTCATCGTGCCCGCAGTCGCCGCGGGAGCCAGCCGCCCAGCCGGCTTGTCCGCGCCCCGGAGGAAGTCCCCTTGGGGGGCGCCCCGGGGAAAGTCCCCCTGGGGGACACGGTCATGGCGATCTGCGCGTTCCGGCATTTGCACGATGGGGGCTAAAGCCGGCGACTCCGCCGGCGGGCTCGTCGCACCCGGAGGAGGCGGCGGAACAGGGGCCAGCGGCGGCACACCGGCGGGCGCTGGCGGGCCACCTATCGTTCGACCCGGCGCCGCCGGAGCTACCGATGGACGCGCCGCAGACGGGGCCATGGGCGCGGCCGACGCCAGATCGCGAGTTCGCGGCCCGGCGTTGTCTCGACTGACATTTCCGGGCGCCGGACGCGGTGGAACCGGCCGCGGGGCGGGTGCTATGATCGGTGAGAGCGAGGTTTCCCCACCCGGCTCCCCAGCGCGTAGCGCATCGGAATCGAGCTGTCCCATGACATGGGGAGTTGGAGGAGAGGTGGTGATTTCAGAGGGTCCTTCGCCATCGCCGCTGGCCTCATCGACACCGACAATGAAATCTCCAATGTAGATCTTGTCGGAGTTCTTGACGACAAGCGGACTGGTGATTTTTCGGCCGTTCACATAGGTGCCGTTTGTACTCTTCAAGTCGACGATAATGAACTTGGAGTCTTTCAGCACCACACGCGCATGGCGTTTCGACACGTTGCCCTTTGCAAGCACAACGTCGTTGCCCTGGACACGTCCAATGGTGACTTCCGTTTTGTTGAACACCATGCGGCGCTGCTCGCCGCCCTTCTCCTGGATAAGTATGGTGAACATTGGCTCCTAACGACTTCGCTCCCAAGGGTACTGGGGCTTGGCAATCACGGTCAAGGTCGGGCGGTCCGTACAATAGCCGATCGAATTTCCGCCGATCGCCTCGTAGCAGTCTACTATCTTGGCGATGTACAAACGGATCGTTTTCGCTGCCTTGATCGGGCTCAGTCGGATAGCCGGCGCAGCTCCAGCCAACCACACCTATCACTTCGAACTCAGCGCTGTGACCACCAAGTCCGGTGTGGATCCAGAGTTCGCTGCCATCGCCCAGGACCGCGTTGAGCAGCAGGTCAGGAAAGCGCTGGCGAGCCATCCGCGTCTGCTTGCGAGCGTACCTGGAGCACCGGATCCGAAGACTTCCCCCGAGGCCTACCGGAAGTTCCTAACAAAAAAGGCGATTTCGGGCAGCTATCGGGTTTCGGTAGAGGTTACCGAAGCATCGCAGGAGATCGCGCTGGACGAGGGCCGCCCCAACTCTCGGCGGGCTGTGGTTCGAGTTGGAATTCACGTGTTGGGCGAAACAATCCCCGGCCAAACCATCGGGTTCACCGGTGAAGGCCACGCGACGGTCAAGATCGAGATCGGCGCCAAACTGCGCGACCGGGATCGCGACTTCGCCTGGGATAGCGCGGCGGAAACGGCGATCGAAGACGCGCTCAAGACATGCTTTACAAAGCTCGCTCCGGCGGGCACAAAAAAGCGTTAGTCCGTGGGCCAGTCGGGCTAGGCACTCACCATACGCGGCTCGTTACTTCACGAAATTGCCGATTCGGTCGAAGCGGATTCCATCGACGCACCTGTCTGCATCCACGTTGCCATCGCAGCGACCTCGCCACGGCGCGAGCGGATTGAACGATCCGTATGACAGCCACGTGAACAGCGCCTTTCCCTTAATGTTCTCGATGGGCACCGACCCCCAAACGCGCGAATCGTTCGAATTGTTGCGATTGTCGCCCATCACGAATACATGACCGTGGGGAACCGTGTAGTGCTGAGACGGCCCGCAGACGGTCGCCCCGAAAGAAGTCCCGTTCTGGGAGGCATCACCTTCCCGATGGACTTCGGAGATCTTCCCTAAGATCTGGCGATTTGTAACTCCCGATCCGTCGTCGACATTGGTGCAGGTCGGCGGCGAAGCACCGCGGATTGGAAAATCACGGATATCGCCCTCGGTCAGGCTTCCGGCTCGCATTAGCCGATCGCGAACCGGTCTGTCGGCGTCATGGTACGTCGAGTACGTTAGGTCGCCTACTGTTTCGGTGTAGCGGCTGGTTGATCGCGAAAACCACTTCTTTTTTTCATCGTAGTCCTGATAGGAAATGTGGCTCTCCGCCTCGGTATTCGGCACCGCAAGGCCGTCGATATAAACGACATTACAGCGGACCTCGACCGTTTGCCCTGCGAGCGCAACGACCCTTTTGATGTAGTCGCGATCCGGATCACACGGATACATAAACACGATAACGTCGCCACGCTCAGGACCGCGAAGCTCAAGCAGCTTCGTCTTGGTCCACGGAATGCGGATTCCATAAATAAACTTGTTGACAAAAATGTGGTCGCCGATTTCGAGCGTGGGGTACATCGACGACGATGGAATCTTAAACGCCTCCACGACGAACGCGCGCAGCGCAAGTGCAATCAGGATCGCGGTGCCAATCGACTCAACATATTCACGCGCGGTGGAGCGTGGCGAGTGTTTTACCAACTCATCGACGAGCGCATCGAGCATCGGAAGATGGGTACGCACCGCCAAGAGATCCCTATTGCCCAAAGATCGCTCAACGTTGGCAGTTGCAGTCTCGAGGTCGCCAGCTTTGCCGCGCAGTCCGCTCTTGATCGCGAGCGCTGTACGCGCTTCGCGAACCAAAGATCGCGCTTCGCGACGAACCCGGCGATTCAGCAGCCACGACTGCATTAGTCGACCTTCAGAATGGTCAAGAACGCCTCTTGGGGTAACTCGACCGATCCGACGGCCTTCATTCGCTTTTTGCCTTCCTTTTGCTTTTCAAGCAGCTTCTTCTTCCGCGTAATGTCCCCGCCATAACACTTTGCCGTCACGTCTTTGCGAGCTGCCTTTACCGTGGTTCGCGAAATGACTCGACTTCCGATTGCCGCCTGGATCGCGACATCGAACATCTGCCGCGGCACGACATCTTTCATCTTGGAGCACAGCTCGACACCGCGATGATAGGCACTATCGCGGTGACTGATGATCGAGAGTGCATCGACGCGCTCTCCGTTCACCAGCACGTCGAGCCGAATCAGATCCGCGTTGCGATATCCCGCCGGCTCATAATCGAGGGACGCATAGCCGCGCGACATCGTCTTCAACCGATCGTAGAAGCCAAATACAACTTCGGCAAGCGGGATTTCGTACACAACGCGCACCCGACCGCCGGACTCGTAATGCATCCCAACCTGTACCCCCCGACGCTCCTGGCACAGCTGCATGATCGGCCCGACATATTCCTGAGGTAGGTGAACGGTCGCGGTGATGATCGGCTCCTCAATCGCGTCGTACTTGCCTTGGTCAGGAACCTTCGCGGGATTGTCCAGCTCGACTGTTTCGCCTCCGGAAAGCTTGACGCGGTACCGCACGCTGGGCGCAGTGGTGATCAGATTGAGATTCCACTCGCGCTCCAGCCTTTCCTGGATAATCTCCATGTGTAGAAGCCCAAGGAACCCTGTGCGAAAACCAAAGCCGAGCGCCGATGAGGTTTCTGGCTCATACGTGACCGATGCGTCGTTGAGGCATAGCTTGCCCAGCGCGTCTTTCAGGTCCTGGTAATCGGCCGCATCGACGGGAAACAGACCCGCGAACACCATGGGCTTTACCGTCTTGAAGCCCGGAAGCGCCTGAGCGCAGGGCCGCTCGGCATCGGTAATCGTATCGCCGACTCGCGCATGGGCAATGTCCTTGATCGATGCGGCCAGGATGCCGACTTGGCCAGCCTCGAGCGCATCGACTTCGACGGCGGCCGGACGGCGAACCGCGATCATCGTACACTCGTACACCTGTTCGGTAGCCCAGAACCGCAACTTGGTGCCTTTGGCGATGCGGCCCGCCATCACCCGAACCAGCACGACGACGCCGCGAAACGCGTCGTACCAGCTGTCGAAGATTAACGCGGATAAGGGAGCCGTGCGATCGGCAGTCGGCGGCGGGATCCGCAGGACGACGGCTTCGAGCATGTCGTGCACGCCCTGCCCGGTTTTTGCGGACACGAGCAGCGCATCCTTGGCTTCGAGGCCGATGGTATCTTCGATTTGCTGTTTGACCCAGTCGGGCCGCGCCACTGGGAGGTCGATCTTGTTCAGCACAGGAACAATTTCGAGCTGGTTATCGAGCGCGACATACACATTCGCCAAGGTCTGAGCCTCAACGCCCTGAGCCGCGTCGACCACTAACAACGCGCCTTCGCAGGCAGCTAGCGACCGCGAAACTTCGTAGTGGAAGTCTACGTGCCCCGGCGTGTCGATTAGGTGAAATTGATACGTCTGTCCGTCGTCCGCTTTGTAATGGAGCTGGACGGCTTGGGCCTTGATCGTAATACCGCGCTCGCGTTCCAAGTCCATCGAATCGAGCATTTGCGCTTGGGCCTCGCGCGCCGTAACCGCCCCACACTCGTCAAGGATTCGGTCGGCAAGGGTGGTTTTGCCGTGATCGATGTGGGCGATAATCGAAAAATTGCGAATGCGATCTGCAGGGAAGGTCACGGGACGGTGGTTGTTAGCCTGACCCGTGTCCATATGCCAGGGGTCAGCGTTGCATGTCGACTGGGGGAGGATTAGGCTCATAGCGATGACAAAGCTCTTGAAAGTCGGCTTGTTGTGTAGTGCGAATTTGTGGGTGGCATGCGGTGGCGGATCCAAGGGGTCTGCGACCAAGACCGACATGAACGCGCAAATTCCGAGAGTGGATCCGAGCTTGTGTGAAACAACGGGTAAGAACGTTCAGACCTACGACCTGAACCACGACAATCGCCCCGATGTGTGGCGCCTGTACAAAGCCGAGGACGAAGGTGGGACGAAGATCGAGTTCATGACCTGCAAGCAAGTCGATTTCGATCACGATGGTCGCAAAGACTGGGTCGTCGCGTACAACCGCAAAGGCACGCCGCTGTTCGAGCGCGCCGACTTTGATTATGACGGCAGGTGGGACATGTATGCGGTCTTCGACCCGAAGACCGGAAAAATTACCGAGGCGGAGCGCGATACGGACTTCGACGGAAAGTTCGACGCGAAAGAGGTCTACGATACCGCGGGTGCCCTAAGCAGCGTGCGCCGGGACCGCAATGGCGACGGCCAGCCAGACCACTGGGAGCAATATCGGGAGGAGTCGCTTATCGCGATCCTATACGACGACGATTACGACGGTAAGGTCGACCGGCGCGAAGAAACTCCCGGCGCCCAGCCCAAGGTGCAAATGCCTGCAACCGCGGATCCAACAGCGGCAGGCGGGCTAGAAAATCCGACCAAGGGCGGAGACCCCGCGGACAAACCGGCAGCCGCACCCCAAAATCCCAAAAAGTAAGAGCGGACCCGTGACCGTGATCGTCCCCAAACCGTGGGGCCACGAGCTGATTTGGGCAAAAACCGAGCGTTATGTCGGCAAGATCCTACACATTCGCGCCGGGGAATCATTATCGCTCCAGTATCACCGCGTGAAAGACGAAACCCTGATGGTCCTCACCGGGCGATTGGCGTTCGAATATTTCTCGGAAGGGGAACCGCCCCAGACGCGCGAGCTGGCACCGGGAGAACCGTTTCACGTTGCGGCGAGAGTCCGCCATCGCATGACTGCGCTCGAGGAGACCGATGTGATAGAGGTTTCAACCCCCGAGATCGATGATGTCGTGAGGTTGGAAGACCGCTACGGCCGCATCTAGACCCAGAGCACCGAACAGGTTGAAATGACTGCTGCGACGCGACGTTACGGGCACCTACCAAACGTACGTGTGCTCGCTCCTCGCGTAGGGACACTACGCTCGTCGCTGCGCTCCGGGCGTGCGTTCGGATCTGCCGCGCAACGCCGCGTCTCGCGACGACATTCAACCTGTTCGGTGCTCTAGACGAGTTGCCTTCGCGAACGCGCTGCCGGGCTGCTCGCCGACAGTGAAGAATGGTATAGCTCGCTACCGTGCTGGAAACGCTTGCCAAGGGATTTAGAGCCGCTCGTCAACGCTTCACCGGTGTCGCCGAGCTGACCGACGACATCATCGATGAGGCGCTGCGAGATGTGCGGCTGTCGCTTCTCGAGGGCGATGTCGAGTTTCGCGTCGTCAAGCGCTTTCTGGACCGGGTAAAAGAAGCGGCGCGGGGCAAGCAGGTCGAACTCCGAGCGAAAAGCCAAGAGTACGGCACCAAGTCGATCACCCCGGAGCAGGCATTCATCGCGATCTGCCAGGACGAGCTGGTTAAGATGATGGGGCCGGTCGACACGGAGCTGGCTTGGGCCAGGAAGGGTCCGACCGGTATTATGATGTGTGGCCTACAAGGCTCGGGAAAGACGACCACCGTCGGCAAACTCGCCCGCTATCTCGAGAAAACGCACAATAAGAAGCCGATGCTGGTCGCTGCGGACGTCTACCGGCCGGCGGCTGTTGAACAACTCAAGACGCTCGGCCGACAGCTGGCGATGCCGGTATTCTCGATCGAAGGCAGCACCGACCCTGTAGCCATCTGCCGGCAGGCCAATGAAGCGGCCGCCCGCGACGGTCGCGACGTCGTGATTTTTGACACGGCTGGCCGGCTCGCCATCGATGAGCCCCTCATGCAGGAGCTCGATGACATCGATAAGGCGGTGACCCCCGCGAACATCTTTCTCGTGATCGACGCGATGACAGGTCAGGACGCAGTCAACGTCGCCGACGCATTCAACAAGCGGCTCGATCTGAGCGGCATCATCATGACGAAGCTCGATGGTGATGCCCGCGGGGGTGCCGCGCTGTCGGTGAAAGAGATTACAGGCAAGCCGATCAAGTTTCTCGGCATGGGCGAGTCACTCGACAAGCTCGAGGAGTTCCGCCCGGACGGACTGGCCTCGCGCATCCTCGGAATGGGCGACATCGTCGGATTGGTCAAAGACTTTGAGCAAGTCGTCGACGCGGAAAAGGCCGAGGAAGATGCGCTTCGGATGCTCAAGGGCAAGTTCGACATGCAGGACTTCCTCGAGCAGATTCGGCTCATTCAAAAAATGGGGTCGCTCAAGGACCTGTTTGAAAAACTGCCGTTTGTCAGCGGCGGCCTACCAGAAGGCGTAAACCTCGACGATCGCGAACTGGTAAAAATCGAAGCAATGATCTCGTCGATGACGTTGAAAGAACGCCTCGATCCGCAAGTGTTCGTGGCAACGTCGTGGGAAGACTTCGCAACCACCGGGGGAAAGACGGCCAAGCGGCGGCGAGCGGATTTTCACGCGAGTCGAGTGAAGCGCATCGCTAACGGCTCCGGCCGCAGCGAAAACGAAGTAAAAGAACTGCTGCAGAAATTCGCGCAGATGCGACAGATGATGGTCCAGCTCGGCGCATCTACGGGCCTCATGGGGAAGATCCCGGGATTCAAGCAGTTTCAGCAGATGAAGAAGCTGGCCAACATGGACATCGGCGCGCTGATGAACGCCGATGGAGGATTCGCCGGCCTGCCAGGTGCGAGCGGCGGCATGCCGGGCATGCCGGCCATGCCGGGAATACCGACCGGCAACATCCCAGGGCTGCCGAAAGGCTACACGCCGCCCGGTACACCCGCGCGGGCCGGGGCGCCAATACGAACTCAGGACCGGCAAAAAGCGCGCGACAAACGCAAGGCCGAAAAGGCCGCTCGCAAGAAAAACCGCCGATGACACCCGGCTCCATGGGATGCGGCATCAATCGGTCCTAATGGCCCGAAAACCCTCCTTCAATCTCGCATTAGAACTCGTTAAGCCGGGCTTCACCCCTGCGCAGCGCGATGCCCCGGCGCTCGTCGAAATCGTTGTCAGTGGAAACGAACCCGCGTGTACCCGAGCTGCGTCGGCGCTGGCAGTTCTGGGAGAACCGGGGCGCAGCGCAATCGAGTCGAGAATGGTGGCTTCAGTCGTTGCAGAGGATGGGCTCGCGCGCCTCGTGTCGGTTCTGGGTCGATTGGCCAGGCGCGGCAACGGTTCAGCGCGCGCTGCGGTAATCGCAGCGGTTCATAGCGCGTCGTCGCGCGTCCGGCGCGCTGCGATCGGAAGTCTCGGCAACTTGTGCTCTGACGCCCCCCGCGACCCTCGCGACCCTCGCGACCCTCGCGACCCTCGCGACCCCCGCGACCCTCGCGACCCTCGCGACCCTCGCGACCCTCGGAAGTCCCCGACGGGGGAGAAGTCCCCGACGGGGGGGGAGTCCCTGGCAAGGGAGGTGCGGAGCCGAAGCAACTCGGCGAGGTCCGAGCAGGATCAACGCAACCTCGACGATGTTCGCGACGTGCTGATCACTCGCTGGGATGCCGGCAACGTTCCGGCCGACGAGCGGCGTGCGTTAACCGACGCGCTGGGAAAACTCGGCGGTCCTGCTGCTCAACAACGGCTGCAGAGCCTTATGCCCAGTGGAGATCTGGAACTCAAGCGCCGCCGAGATCGGGCCGTGCTCATCGCTGATCGGACCGAATCGCGCGGTTCTGCGTCAGAGGTCCGCGTTGACGTAGCGCCAAGCACCGCCCTCGCAGTTCGACTCTATTGCAAGGCTGGACTTGCGGGTCTGCTGGCGGCTGAACTACGCGAAGCGCGCTTTGAACCCCAGGCTAATCGCGACGATGCGGTCGATCTCACGCTCTTGCAGCCTTGGTCGGCCCTGTTCGCATCGAGGCTTTGGATACGCGCTGGCGTTCGCGTGCCCCTTCCAGCCGGTGAACCTGGGTCTGCGATCGTTGCTGGAATCGTGGCCCAGCGCCAGCTTCTGGCTAGCTGGACACGCGGTTCGATCCGATGGCGCCTCGAAGTCCCCAGTGGAAAGCAGCGGGCCCTGGTGTGGCGAGTCGCGAGAGACGTACGTCAGCACGCCCCCGAACTGGTCAACGATCCGAGCTCGACGACCTGGGACATCGCCATCGACGATAGCGCGCTTGAATTGCGACCCCGACGCGTGGTGGATCCGCGGTTCGCGTATCGCGTTGCCGAGGTGCCGGCCGCGTCACATCCCACAGTTTCTGCAGCCTTGGCGCGGCTGGGCGAAGCCCGACCCGACGATCGAGTTTGGGATCCCTTCATGGGATCGGGTCTCGAGCTGATCGAGCGAGCCTTGCTTGGCCCCGCCCGGTCGTTCGCGGGTACCGACCTCGCATCCTCCGCGATTGTGGCGGCCCGCGCCAACCTCGAGTCCGCTCGCGTAACCGCCTCACTCGCCGTGGGCGATGCGCGCGCGGCAGCGGGCGACCGCGATCTCGATTTGGTGATTACCAATCCCCCACTCGGAAGCCGGGTTAGGATCGAGGCAAGCAGCCTACTTGTAACGACGCTGCCGATCATCGCGCGCCGATTAGCCCCGGGCGGCCGACTCGTGTGGATTACACCCGCCCGGAACAAGACCTCGCCAGTCGCTAGGCAACTCGGGCTCCTGTGCAGCGCGTCGCTGCCTGTGGACCTCGGAGGCGTACGCGGCCATGTCGAACGCTGGGACCGCTAGGATTTGAGCATAGCGACCAGCTGATTGAGCCTCTTATTAGCGGAAGAGAAATCGCCATCGCCAAATCGCTGAATCACTTCCGATAAAATTCCGGACAGCTGTTGATGGGCTGCGTCGTCGAGCTTGCTGGTCCGAATCTGGGCTTGCACCCTAGCCATCTTGGCCTGAAGGAACGAGCGGTTCACTTGAATCGCATCGACAGTGCTCGCGAGCTGAGCTGCGGCGAAATACGCCTTGCCCATGTCGTTGTCGTTCATTGCCCTCCCCGCTTCCGCCTCGAGTCCCTGCGCCCCCCCAGGCAGGTCGGACACCAAGATTCCTTTCTTCGCCATACTCGCTTTGGCTCTGGCAATAAGATCGCTGACATCCTTTCGGGCGTAGTTTCCGCCCTTGGCTGGCTGCTGAATGATGAGAGGTCCGGAGGCGAGGCATCCCTCCTTCCACCGCTGCGCCAACTCCGAATCGCGCTGCATCAAGTGGCGTTCGCGCTCGGCCAGTTCAGCCTCTCGTTTCGCCAACGCGTACTCCCGGGTCGCAAGGTCCGACTCCCGCGCAGCTACTTGTGCGGCCTTGTCGCCCGTCTGCTTTAGCAGGTCGAGCTTGGAATTCACCTGGTCGAGCTCTGCTTGTGTGGTGGGGCTATTGAGCTCGCGGTCAAGGTCGTCTTTCTTGCGCTTCTTCTCGCTTGCGTCGCCTCCCCTCGCTTCGATATCGCTAATTTCGATCCCGAGGCTGGTGCTCTCGTTTTTGAGCTTGTTCCGCGTCTCTAGCAGTTTGTCGCGCCTCGCCAACAGTTCCTGCTGCGCGCGCAACGCGTTGGGATCCAACGTTCCTCCGCCGTCGCCATTACTTTTGCATCCGGTAATGACGCCGGCCAATCCCAGAATGACCATAAGGCGCGCGCGACGCATGTCGTGTCATTCTACTTCATAAGGCCCCTTGGCCGGACAGGCCCCGAAGCCCTAGAATAACATCGTGGCCTATCCCGGCGTCGTTCGCGTCTTTGCCACCTCCCAAACCCCCGACTTCGACGGCCCGTGGCAGGCCCAACCACCTTCAAACAGCACCGGTTCGTCGGTGGTCATCGGGCCTGGATTGCTGCTGACAGGGGCGCATGTAGTCGCTAATGCTACGTTTCTGCAGATTCAGAAACTGACGCACCCCGACAAAGCGATCGCTCGGGTGAAGGCTGTCAGCCACGACTGCGACCTGGCCCTACTTGAAGTCATCGAGCCAAGCGATTTTCTGGATGACATCGAGCCAGCGGAGCTTGGCGAGATGCCGCGGTTGCGCGACGAGGTTGCTGTCGTTGGCTACCCGGTCGGCGGTGAGGAAATCTCTATTACGGAAGGGGTCGTATCGCGCATCGAGGTTCAGCGTTATAGCCATTCGCAACGCCACTTGTTGGCGGTCACGGTCGATGCCGCAATTAACGCCGGCAACAGCGGTGGACCGGTGTTTGGCGACGGCAAGGTCGTAGGCATCGCATTTCAGAAGCTCACTGGCGTCGACAACATCGGCGAGATGGTTCCCCCCCCCATCATTCGCGCCTTTCTCGATGGCGTAGCCAGCGGCAAGCGCCCTGAGATTCCATCGCTGGGAATCGCGACGCAAAACTTAGAGAACCCGTTGCTGCGCAAGCAGCTGGGATTGGTGGCAAGCGAGAGCGGCGTCGTGGTTCTCCACATTGACCACGGCGGATCTGCGGATGGCACGCTGCAACCCCGCGACGTCATTTCGGCTATCGACGGCCTCCCTATTGCCAACAACGGCACCGTGCAGTTCATGAATCGTCACCGAACTCGCTATGACGTAGTGCTGGGCTACCGCTACACCGGGGACAAGGTCAAACTCAACATCAAGCGCGGCGGAAAGCCCATGACGGTAGAGGTGGAGCTGACCACGTGGAAGCCCCTGGTGCCCCGCACTCGCTACGATCTCCCGCCCAAGTATTATGTCTACGGCGGCCTCGTGTTTCAGATGCTCACCCGGGACTACTTGACTACCTGGGACAAGTGGTGGAACAAGGCGCCGAAAGAATTCCTACAGTACTACTATCACGGCTACCGCACACCGTCGCAGCATGAAGTCGTTATCCTGACCCAAGTCCTCGCGGACGAAATCAACGTCGGCTACTCGCATTTGTATAACGAAGCCGTGGCAACCCTCAACGGCCGTGAACCGGCCGATATGGAAGACTTTGTGCATCACCTGTCTACGGCACGAGGCGTCGTAGAGATCACGACCACGTCGGGCGGAATGATCATGCTGGATGCCGATGAGGTTCGCCGAGCCCAACCGCGCATTCTGGCTCGATACCATATCCCGCGCGACCGCACCGCTGGCCTGCCCGGTGCCGCTCCCACCACACCGCTGAGAACGGGAACCCCTTAACGCTCAATATTGCTAGGGCATCTGCGAGCTGCCGCTAAACTCTTCGAACTTGGCGACTGCAACGCCCGCAGCAATCCCTAACCCAACCAGCGCAACAAAGATGAGCAGACTTCGGCGCAACGACCTGGTGGGTACTGGGCTGAATGACCGGACCGCCGCTTCCTTCGGCTGTTCCGGTACGCGACCTTCCGGAGCCGTGGACACGGCGAGTGGCAGTTCGCGATCGCCCGACGAAAGATACTGCGCCCCCCTGTGCGACGTATCGTCGTCGCCCGGATCCGTGGTCGGCGCCTGAAGTGGCATCTGCAGCCGTGGGTCCGTGGCGACGTCGAAGGCGAGCTTTGGCGGCCGGGTTCGCATGCGCGGTCGAGGCTCGGACTGTTGCCACGCCGCAGGATCTTGCGAGGACGTCGCCTCGCTAGCTACCCCGCCGAACCCATCGAGTTGTGGAGCCTCGTCCTTGCCCGGATCGCGAAGCCGAAGTACCACCGTCTTTACGTTGTCAGCATCTTCGCGTTCCACCGGCGCGCCAACTTGGGTTCGATCGGTGTTGCCAACATCAGCCCATGGTTCCTTGTTTGGGCCAAAGACCCGGGTCATGAACCGCTTGAGCGCGGATGCCGAGGCGGCCAACCTAGCGCGTGCGGCAAACGCATCGAGAGCTTCGATCATTTCTTGAGCAGTCTGAAACCTGGCGTTGGGATCATTGGCCATCGCCGTAAGAATGATTGCTTCCAACTCCCGCGGGTAGCCCGGCACCGCCACCGATGGCAAAATGATTTCCCCCGAGACGATCCGCTTCATCGTTTCGAAATCGTCGGCCCCCTTAAAGGCGCGACGCAGCGTTGTCAGCTCATAGAGGCAAATACCAAGCGCGAAGATATCGCTTCGCCGGTCGATCGGCTTGCCCTTGCACTGCTCAGGAGACATGTAGCCATATTTTCCCTTGATCGTCCCACCGACGGTCTTGGTAGCGCGTTCTTCTGCCTTCGCGATGCCAAAGTCGAGGACCTTAACCGAGCCGTCGTAACCCACCATGATGTTGGCGGGAGACACGTCGCGATGAACGATGTTAAGCGGCTGGCCTTGTTTCCCTTTGCGTTCGTGGGCGTGATGCAATCCTGCCGCAGCACCGGTCAACATCATCAGCGCGAGTTCGAGCGGAATAGTCCATCCGCGCTTGATCGTGGTCTCGAGAATCGCACGCGCGTTTTCCCCGTGCACGTATTCCATCGCCATGAAATACGCGCCATCGGCTTGGTCGACTTCGAACACTTGCGCGATGTTCTGGTGATTGAGTGTTGCTGCAAGCTTGGCTTCATCTAGAAACATCGTGATGAAGCGCTGGTCGCGTGCCCGCTCCTGAAGGATCGTTTTCAGCACGACATAGCGTTCGAATTCACCTAGGCCGGTCTGCCGGGCAAGATAGATCTGCGCCATCCCGCCAGTGGCAAGGTGGTTCAGAACCTCATATCGGCCAATTCGCAGAGGCGCCCCCGTCATGGGCTCCGACACCTCTACGAGAATCGGCTGGTTCCCTGTGTAAGTCAAGGCGTCGACCGTGCTGCCAGCAGACCTACATGTCCTGTCGCACAACGCGAATGGTCGCTACAGCGCCAAAAATGACTGCGCCACCATAGAGAGCCGCCCCTAGGCTAACCGACGCGCCGGGCACGCCCGGAAACCCTGCGACGAAATACGCGGCAGCGGCAGCGGCGGTCGCGACCGACACCAGCGCAGTTTTGGCGACGAAACTGGACTGCCGACCTGAAGCAATCGTTGCGGCGAGCCCTATCAGCACCGCCATGGTAACAAGGCCCGCGCTCCACGTCGCGGCGGCCCCGCGATGCCATAGGGTGTTCCCGCCGATCCACGACAAGCTGGTGGTTCGGCAAGTTCCTCCAAAACACTGCCGCGTACCCAACGGTCCGATGGCGACATCCTCGCCGACAGTCCACCATCCCCCGCTCCAGACCGAGATCGCAAATAACGTTGCAGATACTAAGGCAACGGCCACGCTGATCCACCGGGAACTCACGACGAACATCGTGCGGCGCACAGGCGCGGAGAGCAACGCCTGCGGAGCACATTGCAGCATGCCCAGGCGGCGGGAGGGGGGGGCGAAGATTCATGTACCTGCCCACCCCGCTATGCTATCGTGGCAGAATGATTTCGTACGACGACCTCGTTGCTCGTCTACAATCTTGGCGTGTCCGGAACGGCCTATCCGTGACGACCGCGACGACAGCCGAATCAGCAGGCACCGCTGCGGCCCAAGACGATATCTCTGCGGAGCAACTTGAAGTCATCGATGATGACCACCACCGCAGTCACGATTTCACGTTGGACTCTATCGGCTCCGATGAAGCCACGCCCATAGGCGGTGTGCCCGACCCGCCGCGGCGGTTCTGACGCCCAGTGACTGAATTCGGCCGCGAGAGCGATCGGTCTATTTAGGGGACAGCGCCAGAGCACTCCTGCCCTTTCTCCCCTGGCAGCGGGGCTACTTGGCGGCGAACAGAATGATCGCGATAAGCGCCAGAACCGCGATAACCACCCCGGCGATGATCTTGGTGCGTCCGCCTTTCATTTCATCGATGAGGGCGTCAGGTGAAACGTTCGCTGCATCGACGTTTCCGTCCGAAGGAAGCGCGCGCAGCGTCTGCGTTGCACCGGTGCGCAGACTGTAGCGCTCGGTATCGCCGTGCGTGAGGCTGCCGTCGTCTTTGTAGCGCTCGTCGATCGGTAGCGTGTCGGCTTTGTCTGCCGACGCTTCTGCGCCGGTACGAGAGCGCTCCTCCGCCGCTGCAAGCGCCGCCTGAACATCTAGATCACCCTTTTTGAACCAAAGAGTTTCGCGGAATTTTCCCTTGTTTGATTCGCTATCCACAGCCCTCTTCTTTCCTGTGGCTCCGGCCGCCTTGGGCACCGCGACCACGGGGGGAGCTACGACCGCCGCAGTCGCCGTTGGCGAAGCAGTTGCGACGCTTGGCATTGCTGGAGACGCGGCCGCTGCGCCTGCGGGTACCGGCGGCGAACTTGCGGCAGCTACCCGCGCTGTTGTCGGAGTCGCTACCGGTTCAGCGGGGCTACTCGTTTTTGGCGCCGATGATGGCTGCCCTGGCGAAGCGATCGCTGCGGGCATGATCGGCGGAGCCATCCCAAGCACAGTTTGCGCCGCTCCAGCGGAGGCCGGAGTCGAGGAACTCGGCTTTGCGCTACGCTCCTTTCCCAGCGGTTTGGGTGCCGCGGGCGCATCGACTCCCCGCCCTACCCGAACGACCTCATCGACGAATTGCCGCAACGTCAAAAAGCGCTTGTTGGGGCTGCGATCCAAAGCTCGCATGATCGCAGCTTCAAGTGGAGACCCCGCCGAAATCGCGTTGGGAGCAATCTGCGACGGAGGTGGAATCGTTCCGGTGCGGTGCAGCTCGTAGACTGCATCCGGGGTCCCTTCAAACACCGTTCGGCCGGTAAGCATGTAGTAGTACAAGGCTCCCAGGCTATACAGGTTCGAACGCTGGTCGATTGGGCGACCCTCGACCTGCTCTGGCGCAACAAATTCCGGGACACCCGGCACTTTTTCCGAAGGGGTAACGGCGAGAGGAAAGTTGATTAACTTAACGGCATTGCCGACGATTAGCACGTTCTTTGGCGCGAGATCCCGGTGAACAATGCCCGCGTGCGCCGCATCGATGAGCGCGGTGCCGATCGCCTCGATGACCTCTGCCGCGCGCCGCACGGGAACCGGCCCCTCGGCCGAAACCACCGCCGCGAGCGTGCGAACGTTTTCCAATAGCTCCATCGCGACCCACAGCTGATCGGCCTTTTTTCCGAAGCCAACCACCTTCGCAATCCCAGCGCTCTGAACCCGCTCGATCTGCTGCAGCTCGCGCTCCGCCCGTTGAACCGCTCCTGGCCATGCAACGACGTTCGACGCTACCAGCTTCACTGCGAGTACTGTGCCCGTGGCTTTTTCCTTGGCCCGATGAACCACACCGGTGCGCGCTCCTCCGAGCCGATCCCCAAGATCGAATCGTTGCGACAGCGAGTCGTCAGCGGCGGCTTCTGGAAGCGGAACGAGTGGCGCTGCGTCCACTGGACAGAAGTTCGCTTCGCTACTGAACTGCTTCTGGCACTTGGGGCACAACTTCATCGCCTCATCCCTCTAATCGTGCGAATTGTAAGGGCAACTTCGCAAGTAATTAAGGTATCACGGGGCCCGAGCCAGCGCTGCGAGCTTGGCCAAGAAATTGCCTCAATTCGGCGCCGCCCCGTCAGGCACGAATTGACACAGCAGGTGGATCAACGCTAGAAACGCGGCGCAAAGGATTCCGGCATGGCTTCCAACACCAAAGCGACCAGCGTCAAGCGTAAGAATAAGCACGAAAAAGCCGGGCGTCGGCGCAAGAACAAACTCGCGCGCAAGTCCACGGCGTCTGCGGCTGAGTTGTTCAGCAAGCTCGGCGCGCCGGGAACTCCCTCCCCGCGTTGACATAGTTATCGCACCATCAAACTGGCCCCCCTGTGCGCCGCCATTAGCCGCGCCCGCAACGTGCGCTGAAGGGGTCGCTGCGTCTACATCGTCCGCCGGGTTGACTGCGGTCCGCGGCCGAGCCGCGCGAGGCTCATCCCTCCTGATCGTCGATGGCATCGATCACGTCCACGCAGCCGATCAAGTTCCCGAGCGCGGCTACGTCCATGGGAACGCCCACCTTCAGGGGGGCGGCCACGGCCTCCAGAACGGAATGAGAATGGGATCAATCACGCTAGTGCGATTCGGCGGCGACGCGGTCCACCGCAAACACGCCTTTGATGCGAGACAGCGCGCGAACGAGCTGCTTGAGTTGGTCGAGGTCCCGCACCTGGGCGTGAAAGGTATTTACCGCTCGCCCATCTTCAGTGGTCCGACAGTGTGCCTGGTTGATGTTTACCCCCTGGTCGGTAAACGACTGCGACAGATGGGCGAGTAAACCGGGACGGTTTGTGCATAACACTTGGATCGCAACTTCGTGCTGCACTTTGCTGGTGCCGTCCCATTCGACGTCGATGCGGCGATCCGGATCTAGGTCGAGACCTTTGTCGCAATCCCGACGATGCACAGTCACGCCTCGACCACGCGTGATAAACCCAACGATCAGGTCGCCCGGAAGCGGCGAGCAGCACTTGGCAAACCTCACCAGTACATTTTCCTCGCCTGCAACCTTAATCCCCGACGACGCCGTGCGCCGGGTCACTTTGCTAAGCAGGGTCTTGAGCATGCCTTCCGGCTTGGCCGGTTTCGGCGTTACCTCCACGTCCTTCCGCAGGACTCCGACCGCATCGATGACTTGCTGCGTTGTGATTTTTCCGTACCCGACTTGAATGATCAGTTCGTCGATGGACTGACAGCGCAGCTCCTGCGCCGCAGCCTGAAGCGACTTCTCGGCACGAGCCATCGACATGTCGTGCTTGCGCAGCGCCTTCTCCACGAGGTCCGTGCCGAGCGCGGTGGCTTTGTCGCGATGCTCTTGGCGCAATAGCCATCGAATCTTGGTGCGGGCTCGCGCGGTTTTTACGAGTTTGAGCCAATCCTTGTTTGGCTTCTGATTTGGACTGGTGATGATTTCGATCGTGTCGCCATTGCGCAGCTGATAGCGCAGCGGAACGATCATGCTGTTGACCCGCGCTCCGGAGCAGTGATCTCCGATCGATGAATGCACCGCATAGGCGAAGTCGATCGGACATGATCCCTTCGGCAGCGCCTTAACGTCGCCGCCCGGCGTAAAGACGTACACTTCATCGCCAAACAGGTCGATTTTGACCGACTCGAGGAACTCGGCCGGATCGCGAACTTCTTTGTTGCTCTCCATGAGCTGGCGCAGCCAGGCGTATTTGCGCTCGTCTTGTTGCGGGGTGTCGCGACCTTCTTTGTACTTCCAGTGCGCAGCGACCCCATGCTCCGCCACAAGATTCATGTCTGAGGTTCGGATCTGGATTTCAATCCGCTCCCCCTTGGGTCCGATCACCGCCGTGTGTAGCGACTGATAGAGATTGGGCTTAGGCAGCGCGATGTAATCTTTGAATCGACCTGGGATCGGCGTCCACGCCGAATGCGCAACGCCGAGCCCCTGGTAGCAGAGCATGGGACTCTCGGTGATGATTCGAAAGCCGATGGCGTCGTGAATCTCATCAAACGGACGCTGGGTCCGTTTCATCTTTTGGTAAATCGACCACAGATGCTTGGCACGCCCCACCACCTCACAGGGCACGCCGTTGTCCACCATTTCCTTGTGGATGAGCCGCTCAACGCTACGGATGTAGTCGAGCCGCTCGGCCCGGGTTTTGGCAATCTCCTCGGCGAGCTGGTCATATTCTCCGGTGTACAAGTATTTGAACGCGAGGTCTTCGAGCTCAACTTTGACCCACTGAATGCCGAGGCGATTGGCGAGCGGCGCGTAGATCTGCATCGTCTCGGTTGCGATCTGCTCCTGCTTCTCCGGCGGCAGATGGCGAAGCGAGCGCATGTTGTCGAGCCGGTCACACAGCTTGACCAAGATCACGCGAATGTCGCGCGCCATGGCGAGGAGCATTTTGCGAAAGTTGTCCGCTTGCTGCTCCTCGCGGGTCGAGTACGGCAGCTTGCCGAGTTTGGTCACCCCGTCGACGAGGAACGCAATCTCTTTGCCAAACGTATCCGCAAGCTGGTCTACCGTGGCCGAGGTATCCTCGACACAGTCGTGCAATAGACCCGCGCACACCGACGCAACGTCGAGCTTTAGCTCAGCGATAATCCCAGCCACCGACAGAGGATGCGTGACGTATGGATCGCCGGACTTTCGCGTCTGGCCGTGATGCGCCGCTGCGGCAAACTCATAGGCGCGCCGAACCAACGGTAGATCCGCATTGAGGTCGTAACTGCCGACTTCCGATAGAATCTGATCGAGCTGCTGCATCACGGGGTGTGAGCAAAGAAGCGTAGCACGCACGCTTGCGATTCGAGCAAGTTGGGAGGTTCGTGTATTTAGGGGCTATGGATGCAAGAGTCTGCGAGCGTGCGCTTCGGCGCCGCGATTGTCCGCCACCAGCCGGCTTAACTCCGCAAGCGGATAGGGAATGTCGGCGCGATCGACCACTCCGTAGCGCCGCGTTAGGTAGATGGCCCGCAGCAGCTGGTGCGCGCGCTCGAGGTCGTCGTTGACGATCAAGTGCTGATATTCGTGGAAGTGGCTCAGTTCGTCGATAGCCTTGCGCAGCCGCCGTTCGATAACCTCAGGCGAATCGGTGGCTCGTTGGCGGAGTCTAGCTTCGAGCGAGGACAGGTCGGGTGGCAGAATGAAGACCTTCAGGGAGTCGCTTGGCCATCGCGCCGAAAGCGCTGCACCGCCTTGCCAATCGACATCGAAAATGACATCCCGACCGGAGGAAAGAGCTGTTTCTACGGGGGCTTGCGCAGTTCCATAGCGATTGTGAAACACCCAGGCGTGCTCCGCAAACTCCCCTCGCGCCACCATGGCCTCGAAGGTCTCCGGCGTTACAAACCAGTAGTCGCGGCCATCGACCTCCCCGGCCCGCATCGGCCGAGTCGTATACGAGACGGAGAACTCGAGCCGCGGCCCGAACTCCGCGAGCAACCGGCGCGTCAACGTGGTCTTGCCCGCACCGGACGGCGACGACACGATCACCAGAGTTCCGCGCTCGCTCACACTAAGGGCCCGCGTATGAATAAGTTGATCGATGATCGCGGTCGAGCCGCCTGGCTGGCGAGGCGACGGCGACGACCCTTGCGACCCTTGGAAGTCCCCGACGGGGGGGAAGTCCCCGACGACCCTTGCGACCCTTGGAAGTCCCCGACGGGGGACGGGGGAGGACCGGAGGGGAGCATCCTCGATGGATGTGACCCGACGACCCTTGCGACCCTTGCGACCCTTGCGACCCTTGGAAGTCCCCGACGGGGGGGAAGTCC
>CAYQQM010000002.1:0-13855 GCA_964419605.1 uncultured Kofleriaceae bacterium
TCCGACTCCGACTCCGACTCCGACTCCGACTCCGACTCCGACTCCGACTCCGACTCCGACTCCGACTCTATCCACCCCGACCACTGCTGAACCCAACGCGTCTTTGACAACGCGGCTTGGCTGGACGCTGGATTTCGACGGACTCGTTCAAATCGACGCGGTCCCCTACAGCCAACGCTCCGTCGATGACATCGATCCGAGCGGCGCGCCGTTGAATGAAACGACGTTCCTGCTGCGCCGCGGTTACTTGCGCGGCATCGCGCGTCGCAAAGGCTATTTCGCCGAGCTCCAACTCGATGGCAATACTGTAAAAGGCCCAGCGACGCGGGTTGTGACCAGTTATGCAGGCTGGGAAACAACTCGCGACAACTTCGCGATTCGCGTTGCCGGCGGCCTGATGAAGATCCCGTTCGGCGCCGCGACGCCGAGCGACGTTCGCAGCCGTACATTCATGGAGCAGCCGACATTTCTACGCGCGCTATTTCCTGGCGACTACGACGCAGGAGTATCCGTCAGCGGCTCGTATGGCTTCGCGCAGTGGTCGATCGCCGCCATGAACGGAGCCCCGGTGCAAGACGCACAATGGAAAGGCCGCGACCCTTCGGCGAGCTACGACCTGATCGGTCGGCTTGGTGCCGACGTTGCCCTGCCCTATCGCGGACGCCTGGTCGCCGGGGTGTCCGCGGTTTCAGGCTCGGGACTCCACCCGGGCTCGCCGGCCACCAAGGACCAGCTGCAGTGGATCGACGAAAATGGCAACGGCACCGTCGAGTCGACCGAGTTGATGGTCCTGCCCGGCAGCCCGGCGCTGCCGTCCCAAACATTTCGACGCAATGCGATCGGTATCGACGTCGCGACGCATTGGTGCTTGCGCCGACTCGGCCACGGCACGCTGCAATTCGAAGCTGCAATCGCAAAAAATCTCGACCGCGGCATCGTTTATGCCGACCCCGTGGCACGCTCGCGCGACATTCGCGAGCTCGGATTTTCCCTCGGCACCGTACAAAACATCGGCCCGTACGCGTTCGCAGGCGCTCGTTTCGACACCTACGATGCCGACCGCGATGCGAACGAGCGCCAAGGCGTGGCCCTGGTTTACGTGCGCCAAACCTTCTCCACCCTCGCATTTGCAATTGGCGCCCGCTGGAATACCGCGCGTCTCACGGCTGAGTACGACCACACGACCAATCCGTTTGGGCGAAGCGATAGCGGCGCACCTTCAACCCAGCGCGCCGACCGAGTTACGCTTCGCGGCCAGGTGCAATTCTAATGCGCGTCATTGTCTGCATGGCCAGTTTGGCGGTCGCCTGCACCACGGGCGCGTCTCCAGATCCCGGATATGATCAGACGCTGCACGTGGTCGGCGCGCAGTTTCGCCCGGGCCCGTTTCCGGAACCATCAGGCGGCCCCCAGACCACCTCGCTGGTCACCCCCCATCGCACGATCGAGGTCGGTCAGCTTCGAGAACGCGTTCGCGCGGTGCTGGGCGCTGATGCGCATGCCGCCATCGTCGGCATGGCCGGCATCGACGGAACGTGGATTGTCGTCGCTGGCCCCCCCGAGATCGATACCCCGGGCCTACCGAGCGCCAGCGCGGTGTTCGGCCTGAGCGCTGCGGCGTTGCCGGGTCCGTTTACCCTGCAGGTCGCCGCCAGCGATGGCGATGGGCACATTGGCGTCCCCGCTACGCTCGAGCTCGAGGCGATAGCGGCAACACCGCCAGACGGCGATCTGGTCGTGTCGCTATCGTGGCTCGGCGCAGCGGACTTGGATCTGCACGTCGTCGACGGTGCGAGTGGCGAAGCGTGGAGCGATCATCCCACCACGTACAAGCCAACGGGGCCTGGACTCCCCGACCCCACAGGCTACCTCAGCAGCGGACTTCTCGATCGCGACAAGAATGCATCGTGTCGACGCGACAACAGCGATGGTGAACACGTGATCTGGAAACCGCGTAGTGGACCGCTGGGCCCGGTTTCGCCGGTGATTCCATCGGGCACGTACATCGTCCGCGTTGATACCCGGTCGCTATGTGGCGATGCCAGCGCATCGTGGTGCGTCGCCGTCGACGCGGCCGGAATCCGCCTCGGCGAAGCGTGCGGTGTGTCAACGAGCGAGAACGCGCTCGCAGGAACGCATCGCGCCGGCGCGGGCGTGACGGCGTTGACGTTCACCCGGCCATGAAGCTCCCGTCCGTAGCAGTCGCTGCAACTGCGATCGCAATGGCGGGAATCGCACATGCCGGAACGCTTCACGGCACGGTGGTTGAACAAGCCTCGGGTCAGCCGGTCGCCGGCGCAGTGATCACCGTCGGATCCGAGCTCGCCGCATCCGGCGACGATGGCACGTTTGAGATCGAGCTCGCACCAGGCGCGTATACAGCAGTCGTCACCGCGGACTGGCTGGAGCCCGCCAACCACCGCATCGTGATTTCCGACGGCCGCATCGAGGTGACGATCTCAGTCCGCGCTCGCGCCGCGCCATCGGGCGAAACGATCGAAGTCTCAGACATCGCGCCCACCGCGGTGGGCGATGTTCGGGTCGACGCAGCGCTGGCGAGGGCTGTACCCGGCGGCGGCGACGCCGGAAAAATCGTGCAATCGTTACCTGCGGTCGCACGGCCCTCGACCGGAACGACCGAGGTGGTCGTGTGGGGCGCCGCTCCCCGAGATACGCGAATCTTTGTCGACGGCGTTCCAGTGCCAACGCTCTACCACGTCGGTGGGTACCGCTCGGCGGTCGGCAACGACCTAATCGGCGACGTTCGCCTCGCACCGGCCGCGTTCGGGACCGAGCGAGGGCGCGCGATTGGCGGCGTGATCGAAATGGGCCTCGCCGATCCGATGCGGGTACCGCAGTGGCGACTTCAAGCCGATGTGCTCGACGGTTCAGCGGTCGGGCGAACCACGCTTGGCCCGGCGACCGTCGCAGCTGCGATTCGTTACAGCTGGCTCGATCGCGCGGTAGCTGCCGTTGAGGACCCGCGCACGCTCGCGCCAAACGCGCCGTTGCCCCGCTGGTCTGACGCGCAGGTGGTGGCCCGCGTGCCGATTCGCCACGATCTCGTGCTTTCTGCATGGGCACTTGGATCCATCGACACACTCAACCGCACGCTGGCCTCGGACGACCCTGGAACGGAAACGTCGGAGCACCTCGACCGAAACATGGTGCGCGCCCAACTGTCGCTGCGGCGTGAACGACCCCATGGCTGGGATCTCGGAACCGTATGGTGGGGCCGCGACCGCTCTGTCGACGACTTGCGCGTTGGTGCGCTCACTGCAACGGCGAGTCATGCCGGCTGGGTGGGTGGAGCACGCGGTGTGCAATCCACCAAGATCGGCGATAGTGGCCCCACGCTCACATTGGGCGTGGACGTCGACGCCGAACTAGCGACTTTGCATCGCGTCGGCTCACTTTCGATTCCGGCCCGTGAGGGCGACCCGCACATTTTCGGCCAACCTCCCGGCGACGACGTGGCCTCCGATCGTTGGAAGGCATCCACTATTGACGCGGCCGGCCACGCAAGCCTCGACACTGCGTTTGGACCGGTCGTGACTACTCTCGGGCTGCGGGCCGACGCGTGGCTTCTCACCACGAGTCGACTCACGCCGCGAATCGGCGCGACGCCCAATGTGGGGGCTCAAGATGCGACCTTTACGGCAGATCCCCGCGGGTCGGTTAGAGTCCGGATCAGCGACGGGCTCGATGCCCGGGCCGACGCCGGGCTCTATCATCAGTCCCGGGCCGCCAGCGACACCAGCGCCGTTTTCGGCACGCCCACCCTCAGTGTCGAGCGCGCCTGGCACGTCATCGCCGGCGGACAGTGGCGTCGCGCACCGCTGGCGTTGGAGGCGGCCGGCTATGCGCGCTGGCTTGACGACCTGGTCGCGCGCGATCTCGCAGTCACACCCAAGCTCGCACAAGTGCTGACCCAAGAAGGCATCGGCCGGGTCGTTGGCGTCCAAGTCACCGCGCGCCTGATCGGCTGGCAAGGGATCTCGGGATGGCTGTCCTACAACGTGTCGCGAAGTGAACGCAAAGACGCTGCCGACCGACCTTGGCGCTTGTTCGACCGCGACCAAACCCACGGCCTGATCGCGGTCGCGAGTTGGCACCGCGGGCCGTGGACCCTCGGCGGTCGCGTTCGACTGGCCACGGGCGAGCCTCGCACACCCGTGATCGGAGCATTCTTCGACAGTCGCAGCGGCCGCTATCAGCCCATTCGCGGCGAGCACAACGGCACGCGTGTACCGACGTATTTCGCCGCCGATTTCCGCGCCGAACGAACCTGGCCGCTCGGCGCGATCCGCGGTTCCGTTTACATCGAGATTCAGAACCTCACCGGCCGCGCCAACGCCGAAGAGCTGATCTACAGCGCCGATTTCGCGCAGCGCGGATATCTCACCGGCTTGCCACTGCTGGCGATCGCCGGAGTGAAGATCGAACCTAGGAGCGAGCCATGAAGCGCAGCTCGTGGCTCATGACGCCGCTGCTATTCGCTGTCGGCTGCCAGAATGCGCTCGATCAACGGCTCGCAATCGTCGACGCGCCGCGCGTGCTGGCCATCGTCTCGGAGCCGCCAGAGGTCAAGCCAGGGGGGCAGGTCATGCTTACCGCCCTCGTCGCCGATCGCATTGGAACTATCCAACCTGCGCTGCAGTGGGCGTGGTGCGCGGCTCCCAAACCACCCACCGAGGACAACGCGGTCGCGCCCGGCTGTCTCGGCGACCAGGTCGTCCCGCTCGGCGACACGCACGCCGTGACCGCGATCGTTCCCTCCGACGCGTGCCGCACGTTTGGCCCCGACGTCATTGCAGCGGGATTCCGGCCGCGCGATCCAGACCCAACCGGAGGCTACTACCAACCCGCACGCGCAGTCTCCACGATCGCGGATCCAGCATTCGGATTTCCTCGCATTACGTGCAATCTTGCCAACGCCCCATCCGAAGTCGCACAGGCGTATCGAACCGAATACGCGCCGAACCACAATCCCGCGCTTGACCCGCTCGCCATCGACGGGGTGGTCAACGCCGCCGAGGTTCCGCGACAAACCGAGGTGACTCTGGTTGCGACCTGGCCGACCGACGCTTTCGAAACCTACCTCTATTACGACGCGAACACGCAACGCATCACGACGCGCCGCGAAGCCATGCGCCTGTCGTGGTTTGCCACAGGCGGCGAGCTGTCTGTCGACGCGAGCGCCGTCGGCGAAACCGACGCGCAAAACTCGGTGAGCACCACCTGGAAAACCCCAGACGCTCCCGGCTCAGCAACGCTATGGCTCGTCCTGCGCGATAGCCGCGGCGGCCTGGCTACGCAAACGATCCCGCTGATCGTCCGCTGAACGCCCTGACCTGAAGCAGTTGACATGTCGCGCCCCACTGCGCGGGCCACGTCAAGGAGTCGTTTCCCATCCACAACTCTGCATCGATCTCCTCCCACGGCCCGAACGCGCTCTAGCTAGCTCTGCCCTAATTCGAGCGTGACGATGGATTGATTCTTGCGGTGGGGCGACAACGTGCTAGCGCCCCACACCCATCCATCATGCTAGCTGATTGATGCTCAGAAGTCTGGTTTCCCTTGACACGGTTAGGATTCGCGGCCCAATCTCTGCTCATGGCAGACGGAGCGCAACTACTACCCAACCTGTGTCAGAAGGCCGAATTCCTCCCCAAGGAATTTTGTGAGGAGTACGCAGGCGTAGCGTCGGTCGCGCCTTCACCACAGGACGTTCAAGAGATACCCGGTCCGTCCAGCCACCACACCAAAACACAAGTTGTATATGACCAGGATCCCTACTCTGCGACGTTCCAGCACATGGTGACCAGCACATCGCCATTGGGATTGGCGGCAGAGTTGGTCCGACGACGCGACTGGAAAGGGTTGATGGTCCTCGTGGGCATGACGGGAGGATCCAGGGGGAGGGCGCCAATTCGGACCTGGCGTAGGATTCCGGCTCGGAGCGCCCCCGATGGTCCGGGTTCGCACGCAACCTCTCCTGCCGCTCACAACAAGCCGGCTCCGCAGAATGAGGCACCTGCTCCAGAACATGAAGCACCTGCTCCAGAACATGAAGCACCTGCGCCAGAGCATGAGATGCCCACACTCGAGCGCGTCAAAACCTCGATCGGCGCTATCAGCAGGCAAGTGGACGAGCAGGTAGCCCACTTTCAGCGGGTCAAGACGGAAGACCCCCAAGGGTTCGAATGGCTAAAAGCCTATTTGAGCTTGGACCAAAAAATCATCGGCCCATGGGTCAATCCCGGCGGCCTGACGGTTGCTGCCCATCACATCAATCGGTGGGAACGTTCTGGGCACCTTGAGTCGAAGGTGGCGGCCGAATTTACCAATGCGATCGCGGCCGCAAAGCAGCTGGCCGCAGACTACCACAACTTGCAACTGCGAAGTATCGCAACGCCCTGACGTAGCCCCCCAAGAGTCTCGCAGTTACCGGTGATCGCGAATGATCGGCCCGGCGGGCGCCTGCACGCGGGCTTCCCAGCGGCCCTCGAACCACACCCAGCGGTTTACGCCTTGCATCTCCCACCGCCCAGGCACCCAAATGCGATTGGCGCGCTCGCGCTCCCAGTGGCCATCGACCCAGGCCCAGTTACCGTTGCGCCAATCCCAGTGGCCTTCGATCCACAGGAATCCGGCGCGCCGCCCGGGTTGCTCCGCCCGAAGCGGAGGTGGGGCGCTCGTCGGCCAGGCACCGCCACCAGACACAACGACGCCGCCCGGAGCGGTGTCCGTGGGCCTGGGCGCGGGCGGCGGGTTCCATTGCGGCTGGGGCGGCGGTGGCGGCGCAGCGCCCCCGGAACCACTGACGACGACTCCCCCCGGCGCATTATCGAGCACGGGTCGCGGCGCCGGCTGCATCGGAGGAGGCTGCGCAGCGGTCATCCACCGACCTTCGACCCACACCCACTGATTACCGCGGCGCTCCCACTGGCCTTCCGACCACGCGTATCCCGCGCGCTCGCGCTCCCAGTGGCCGTCGTTCCACATCCACTGGCCATTGGTCCACACCCAGCGACCGCGAATCCAGATGAATCCGGGGCGCACCGAAATCGTTTCGACGCGCGGCGGCGGAGGCTGTTCGTAAACGACCAACGCGGCCGGCCGAACGCCCATGCTGGCGTGGCCACGCACCACGCAGCCGGTACTTCCCGCTGCGATCGCGAGACTAACGCAATAAATCAGACCACGTACGCGAACCATAGTGCCTCCTGTTGCGAGCCTATTGCTGGCAGTCTAGTAGCCGTAAGACAGCCAGATCCCCGAATTTCTTCAATCCTCCGGATATCTCAGGGTTCCGTCTGCTGTCAAACCCGCAAGCCTCCTAAGCTTTCGCATACTTGCCACCCAGCGGGTTGATGCCGATTCTAGTAGCGCAACCCCAACGCACCGCGTTAGCCTGCGCCGCGTATGTACCAGCAGCGCGACGCGTGTGGCGTTGGTTTCGTCGCAAACATCAAAGGCGAGCGGTCTCGTGCCATCGTCGATCAGGGTCTTGAGATTCTCCGACGATTGTCGCACCGCGCAGCGTGCGGCGCCGATCCCGATACGGGCGACGGCGCCGGAATTTCGATCCAGCTCCCAGAGCGGTTCATGCGGAACGAAGCCGCGCGACTGGGCTTCAACTTGCCCGAAAATCGCCGATTCGCGATCGGCCAGGTGTTCCTGCCGGCAGACCCGGCAATGCGTGCGGCTTGCGAAGCAATCCTCGAGGGCGCGATCCACGACGAAGGCCAGCGCGTCATCGGTTGGCGCGACGTGCCGATCGACCGAGCGATCGTCGGCCGCGTTGCGCGCGACGTCATGCCGGTGTTTCGCCAGGTGTTTGTCCGCATGCGGCGCGTGCCGCCATCGGCATGGGAGCGAACTCTATTCGTCATCCGCAAACTGGCGGAAAATCGCATCCGCGAGCGCGGCGCCGATCCCAACGGCTATTTCCACGTCGCATCGCTGTCAACGGAAACTCTGATCTACAAGGGGTTGTTGCTGCCCGGGCAGCTGCCCAAGTTCTTCCTCGATTTGCAATCTCCGGACATGGCCAGTGCCGTGGCGGTTGTGCACTCGCGATTTTCGACCAACACCTTCCCAACGTGGGACCTGGCGCAACCGTTTCGCTATATCGCTCACAACGGCGAGATCAACACTCTGCGCGGCAACGCCAACTGGATGCAGGCCCGGCGCAGCCAGCTACACAGCGCTAAGTTTCACGGCGGACTGGAGCGGCTGTTTCCGATCATTGTGCCGGGCAAGAGCGACTCGGCTCAGTTCGATAACATGGTCGAGCTGCTCACGCTCGGCGGTCGCGCCCTGCCCCACTCCATGATGATGATGATTCCGGAGGCGTGGGAGGGCAACACCACGATGGACGAAGACCGGAAGAGCTTCTATCGCTATGCCGGATCGCTCGTCGAACCCTGGGACGGCCCCGCGGCGATCGTGTTCTTCGACGGCCAACTCGTCGGCGCTACGCTCGATCGCAACGGTCTGCGTCCCGCGCGTTGGACCATCACAACCGATGATCGGGTCATCCTCGCCTCGGAAACCGGCGTTGTGGACGTCCCGCCAGAACTGGTTCGCGCCAAGGGCCGACTGACCCCGGGAATGATGTTCGTCGTCGATACGAGCGAAGGCCGCATCGTCGATGACGCGGAGCTCAAGCGCGATGTTTCCGGCCGGTTCCCGTATCGGAAGTGGCTGGCAAAAAACGTGTTTGAACTGGCAGATCTCGACGAAGCGATCCCGCTGCCGAGCATCAGCGATGAGCCGCTGCTTCGCTTACAGCGCGCGTTTGGCTACACCGACGAAGATGTAGAACAGATCATCGTTCCCCAGGCTGAAACCGGCAAAGAGCCGAGCGGCTCGATGGGAACGGACACGCCGCTTGCGGTGCTGTCGCAACGCGATCCGAATCTGTTCGCGTATTTCCACCAGCTATTCGCCCAGGTCACCAATCCGGCCATCGATCCGATCCGCGAAGCGCTGGTCATGTCGCTGGAAACCACGATGGGTCCCGATGGCAATACGTTCGACGAAACTCCCGAGCAGTGCCATCAGCTGCACATCCGCGGTCCGATCATCGACAGCCGCGACCTGGCGAAGATTCGCAGCATTCGCGATGGCGTGTTCGACGCGGTCACACTGCCCATTATCTGGCCCGTGGACTACGGCGCCGGATGGCTCGACAAGGCACTCGCCGAGCTGTGCCGCGCCGCCGTACAAGCGATCGACGACGGCCACAACCTGCTCATCCTCAGCGACCGCGGGGTGTCGGAGACCCACGTGGCGATCCCGTCTCTGCTCGCGCTGTCCGCCGTGCAGCAGCACCTGGTGCGCGAAGGCATTCGCATGCAAGTGGGCGTGATCGTTGAGACCGCAGAAGCGCGCGAAGTGCACGACATCGCCCTCTTGGTCGGCTACGGCGCGGCATGCGTCAACCCCTACCTCGCGCTGGACACGGTCAAAGCCCGCGGCCTCGACCCAGAAAACTACGTTCACGCCCTCGAGGAAGGGCTGCTCAAAGTGATGGCCAAGATGGGAATCTCCACCGTCCAAAGTTATCGCGGCGCGCAGATCTTTGAGGTGGTGGGGTTGGATCGCGACCTCGTCGATCAATGGTTCACGGGTACTCCGTCTCGCATCGGCGGCATCGGTCTCGACGAGCTCGGCGATGAGGCTCTCGCCCGCCACGCGCGGGGGTTTGCCGAATTCCAGGAGATCCTGCCGGTCGGCGGCAACTACAAGTGGCGGCGCACCGGCGAAGTGCACAAGTGGAACCCAGCAACGATCGCCACGCTGCAGGATGCAGTGCGACGCGAAGACCGCGAGCGGTTCGCGGAATTCGAACGCCTATGCGACGATGAAGATCGCGCCCTGGTCACGCTGCGAGGGCTGTTGGATCCGGTAGAAGATAACGCCGAGGCCATTCCCCTCGACGAGGTGGAGTCGACTGCCGATATCGTCGCGCGCTTTGTCACCGGCGCGATGTCGTTCGGCTCGATCTCCGCCGAAGCCCACGAAACCCTGGCGATCGCAATGAATCGGCTGGGCGCAAAATCGAACTCTGGCGAGGGCGGCGAAGAACCGCACCGATTTACGCTGGATACAAACGGCGACTCGCGCCGCAGCGCCATTAAGCAAATCGCGTCGGGGCGATTCGGCGTGACCACCCACTACCTCGTCAACGCAGAGGACTTGCAGATCAAGGTCGCACAGGGCGCCAAGCCTGGCGAGGGCGGCGCGCTGCCCGGAACCAAAGTCGATGACCGCATCGCAAAGGTCCGGTGCTCTACGCCGGGAGTCAGCCTGATCTCCCCGCCCCCACACCACGACATCTACTCGATCGAAGATCTGGCGCAGTTGATTTACGACCTTACTGCGGTCAATCCGCAGGCGCGCGTTAGCGTCAAACTCGTGAGCGAGGTCGGCGTTGGCACGATCGCCGCGGGAGTAGCGAAAGCCCGGGCCGGCTGCGTGGTAATCGCCGGCTATGAAGGCGGTACAGGTTCAGCGCCTCTGAGCAGCATTAAGCACGCGGGGTTGCCGTGGGAACTCGGCCTCGCCGAAACCCAGCAAGTCTTGGTCGAAAACCAGCTCCGCGATCGCATCCGCATTCAGGTCGATGGCGGATTGCGAACGTCGCGCGACATCGTGATCGCCGCGCTGCTCGGAGCCGAAGAATTCGGCATGGCCACCGCGTCGCTTATCGCTACCGGTTGCGTCATGTTGCGAAAGTGCCACCTCAACACGTGCTCCGTGGGCATTGCGACGCAAGATCCCGAGCTGCGCCGCCGCTACACGGGGACTCCGGAGGCGGTAGTCGCCTATTTTACGATGGTCGCCGAACGGGTGCGCGCGCGGCTCGCGGCCCTGGGAGTGCGCCGGCTCGACGAGATCATTGGTCGCGTCGAGCGCCTGCGCGTCCGCAAACGCTCGCTCGGATGGCATCGCAAGGCGGCGCGACTCGATCTGTCCGCCATCACCCAAGCGGCAATTGCGCCGGCAAACGGCCAGCTGACCCGGAAGTTCGTCCGCGCGGTGCCGTGGGAGTTGTCCGATCACGTTGACCAGACGGTGCTCGTGCACGCGAAAGGCGGTGCGCCGGTCGAGGTCGCATTGCCGATCGACAACAGCAAGCGCGCCGCCGGCACCGTGCTGTCCGGTGAGGTGGCCCGGATTCATGGGGCGCGCGGCTTGCCCGATGGATCGATTACAGTGCGCTACACCGGTTCGGCCGGCCAAAGCTTCGGAGCGTTTTTGGCGCCGGGAATTACGCTCGAACTCGCCGGCGATGCCAACGACTACGTCGGAAAGGGCATGTCGGGGGGGCGGCTGATCGTGAAAGTACCGCCCGGGACGCGATTTGCCCCCGAAGATAACGTCATTATCGGCAACGTCGCCCTGTACGGCGCCACCGCAGGTGATTTGTTTGCCGGCGGGCTAGCAGGCGAGCGGTTCGCGGTTCGCAACTCGGGCGCGCGCGCTGTCGTTGAAGGAGTGGGCGATCACGGGTGCGAATACATGACCGGAGGCGTGGTGGTCGTGCTTGGCAACGTGGGGCGCAACTTTGCGGCCGGGATGAGCGGCGGCACGGCCTACGTGTTCGATCCGCAACAAACGTTCCGCACCCGATGCAACACCGGCATGGTGGAACTCGAGCCGCTCGCCGCAGAAAGCGACATTTGGTTGGTCCGCGGCCTGATCGAAGATCACGTTCGATTCACGGGCAGCCCGCGCGCATCGAAGTTGCTCGACAACTGGGACCACATGCTGGCGCGTTTTGTCAAAGTCATGCCGACCGATTATCGCCGCGCGCTGGAACGCCGCCGCTCGGTGTCGCAGCCGCCGCCAATGTCCACGCCAGTTTCGCTTGCGCCGAGTCGAGCGGTAGGAATTTGAGGTTCTCATGGGCAAAGTTACAGGATTTCTCGAATGGAAACGGGCCGCTCCACATCGGAGGCCTATCGAAACGCGATTGAGCGACTGGCGCGAAGTAGATGTCGTCGGCAGCGACAGCCGCGAACAAGCCGGACGATGCATGGACTGCGGCGTACCGTTCTGCATGCACGGCTGTCCGCTGGGCAACCCGGTCCCCGATTTCGCAGATGCGGTGTGGTCGGGTCGTTGGCGCGATGCCTATCGCCAGTTGACCGTGACGAACGACTTCCCCGAGTTTACGGGGCGGCTGTGCCCAGCGCCCTGTGAAGCCGCCTGCGTGCTCTCGATCGATAAGTCTCCGGTCACGATCGAGTACACCGAGCGAGCGATCAGCGATCGCGCGTTCGAAGAAGGCTGGGTCGGCGTGCCCCGCCCGACCCAGCGAACCGGCAAGCAGGTTGCCGTGGTGGGCTCCGGCCCCGCAGGGCTCGCGGCCGCGATGGATCTCGAGCGTGCTGGACACCGGGTTGTCGTGTTTGAGTCGGCGCCGCGCGCAGGGGGCCTGTTGCGCTACGGCATCCCCGACTTCAAAATCGAAAAATCGGTGATCGACCGCCGGCTCGCCATGCTCGGCGAAATTGAAGTTCGCTGCAACATGCAGGTCGGCGTACGACCGACCTGGAAAGCCCTGGAGGCCGAGTTTGATGCTGTAGTGATCGCGATCGGTGCTCAGCGTGCTCGCGACCTCGACGTTGCCGGGCGAAATCTCTCCGGCGTGCTGCTCGCCATGGACTATCTGACAGACCAGAATCGAGTCAACGGTGGCGAAATCGAGCGCGCTGTCTACGACGTCCGGGGTAAACGAGTGGTTGTCCTGGGCGGCGGCGACACCGGATCGGATTGCCTGGGCACCGCACTTCGCCAAGGCGCCGCCGAGGTAACTCAAATCGAGCTCATGCCCGCACCTCCGATCGGAGTCAATCCTGAGACCCCATGGCCCGCGTGGCCGGTAATTTTCCGCACATCGAGCTCGCAGGAAGAAGGCGGCAAGCGCGCGTTTGGGTTTCGAACCACGCATCTGGAAGGCCGGGACGGCCAACTGACTACCCTGCACGGCATTGGCGTCGATCGCAAAGCTGGAGCGCTAATCGACCAGCCCGGAACCGAGCTCGCCATTCCGGTCGACACTCTGATCCTCGCGCTCGGCTTTACCGGCCCGAACACGAGCACGCTCGTCGACCAGCTCGGCATCGCGCTCGACCGCCGCGGCAATGTTGCCGTCGATGCGCAATACGAAACCAACGTGCGCGGCGTGTTCTGTGCGGGCGATGCGCACCGCGGCGCTTCGTTGGTGGTGTGGGCGTTGGCCGAGGGCCGACAGATGGCGAAGCACGTAAACCGCTATCTCGCGGAACGCAAAGCGGCCTAGAGTTCAGTGGTTTGGCGGGTTCCGGTCGCCGAGGCGCCCAGCGCGAGGCTTGCGGAGTAAGCCTTGGAAAGGTGACGAGGTAAGCGGACACTCCGCCTCAGAACCGCAGCACCGCAAAACCGCTGGATGCGCTTGAGCTCTGGGGGGCCTCTCGTCCGGTTGCTTGTCGGGTGGGCTCCGACGGCGAAGTTGCGACTTCGTACAACACGACCGCACCCACGGCGACCACAGCCCAAAACCACCACTCCTTATAAATCGGCTTAGCTTTCGGCTGCGGGGGAGCATCGCCAGATTGCGAGCTGGCAGCGGTTCCACCAGGACCAGGAGCGGGCCCACCCGCAGTACCGGACGCGCCAAGCCGCTGGTCGCGAATCGAATCGATGTTGATCGAGGCAACGCGGTCTAGCTCGGCGTCGCCCGTAGTTACCGCTTGCGCCGTACTTGGCGTACCCGATGCGCCTGCACCTGTCGCCGCCTCGTTCACAGGTGGCGACACAGGTGCACCGTTTTGTTCGCCCCGTTTTGACTCCTCGG
>CAYQQM010000002.1:13955-130584 GCA_964419605.1 uncultured Kofleriaceae bacterium
CTCGCTTCGCTTCTTCGGCTCGCTTCGCTTCTTCGGCTCGCTTCGCTTCTTCGGCTCGCTTCGCTTCTTCGGCCTTCTTAGCGGCAGCCTTCAGCGCATCATCGAGCCGGGCAATATTGGCCTCGATCTCAGGTCGCCTCGGTGAATCGGGGGCGCGACGCAAAAACTCGCGGTACTCCCGAATCGCCGACGCACCGTCGCCGAGTTTGTCGTAGCACAGCGCGATGTTGTAATAATTCAAGTCCGCTGGAGCTAGCTTCTGGGCAGCGGTGAACTCCTTCATTGCACCCGCGTAGTCGCCATTGCCATACAGCTTGAGCCCCGTCTGGAAATGGACCCGGGCGGCGGTTCGGCTATCGCCGAAGGCCAAACTCGCGCTGGCGCAAAGCGCCAGGACAACCATCAATATCGGATGTAGGCGAAAACGAGCCCGCATGGTGTCCTCCCGCGCGTTACATGGTGTCGCAGCCGTGTTTGTCGTCATCCGGATGTTTGGCACAATATTGCCGTCTGCAAAGTTCGCTCGAAGCGTCGACGATCTTCCACGAGCAGTCGATACGAAGCGGAGGCGGCTGCACCGGATTGGGCAGTTTGGGCGCCGCTGCCTCAATCCGGTCGAGCCGCACGGAAAACCGCTTCTTTGTGCCGTCCACGATAACGGCCTTGGGCTTGTAGCCCTTCGCGCGAATCTCGATCGTGCGCGCTTTGCCGGGAACCACATCGAGACCCTCGGTAAAGACATTGGGAACTTTGGTCCCCGCTTCCCACACATCGTAGCTTACGCGAGGTTCAACGTCGAGGATCACCGAAACCGGCGCCGGTGCTGTGGGAATTGCTGGGTCAGGTTTGGAACCTCGGGGGGCGCCTATGCCGGGCTTGCCCGCCGCTGTGGTGGACGGTGCTGAGCCCCACGGGTCTGCTGCGGCAGCAGATCCTTGCGAACCGCCCGCTGCAGCCACTGCGTCACGGGGCTGTCGGTCTTTGGCACCCGTCAACAAGATCGCAGCTGCGACCGCACCGCCCGCCGCAAGTACGACAAGCATCGCGGCGATGCGGCGCCCGCGTTTTGGTGCAACAACGGCGCGATCAGATTCGTCCAAATCTTCGTCAACGTCGCTGGGCGATGAGTGCGGCCGCGCTGGCATTGGCGTGGCACGAGCCGTACTTTGGCCAGCTGGAACGGCGAACGACTCTAAATACGTGCTCATCCCGGGCCCAGCCATGCCCCGGTACACCTCGATGAGCACATTCACCAGCTCGTCCATTTTTTGGAACCGGTGCGATGGATCCTTCTGCATCGACCGCTCGATCGCCTCGGCCACGCCCGGCGGAAGCGTTCGTCCCGCCCTCGCCGCTCGTTGTGCAACTGGCTCGGGCTGCGTGGTGATGTGCTGGGTCAAAATCCCCATGAACGACTCGCCCTGAAACGGCAGCGAACCGGAAAAACATTCGTACAGGATCACGCCAACAGCGTAGATATCGGTCCGGGCATCGACCGGATTGCCCAGCGCCTGCTCAGGCGCCATGTAAAACGGAGTGCCGAAAATCGTTCCCGTTCTCGTTAAGTGGTTCTGTCCCTCGTTGCCCGACACTTTCGCAATGCCAAAGTCGAGGATTTTCGGAATGTCTTCGCCATTCGGTCCGATCGTGACGAAGATGTTTTCCGGCTTCATGTCGCGGTGCACGATGCCCTTCGCGTGTGCCGCAGCAAGGCCATGCCCGGTTTGGATCATGATGTCGAGCAGTCGCTCCGCGGCGATCGGCGTTCGGATCAGCTCGTTGAGCGGCGCTCCGTTAAGGAGCTCCATCGACATGTAGATCCGGCCATCGCCGAGGACCACGAAATCGTCGATCTTGACGATGTTGCGATGACCGATCGATGAGCTTGCCCGCGCTTCCTGGCGAAATCGCGTCACGGCCTCGGCGTTCGAAACGATCTCTTGCCGGAGGAGCTTGATCGCAACTTTGCGATCGATGTGGAGATGCTCGGCCTCGTACACTTGCCCCATGCCGCCTTCGCCGAGCAGCTTGACGATTCGAAACCGCCCGTCCAATGTTTCGCCGACCATCGAAGACGCGGGGGCCGCCACCGAAAGGGAACCAGAAGTCGACGGTCCGTCGCTCATCGAGCCGCAGTATATCCCAATGCGGCCCGAGACCCCTGCTCCGGTGTGCCCTAGATCAGACCCCTCCGCTAGGGTACCGCCCGCGATGGGCGCCAATATCATCACGAAAACAGATCGCCAGATGGAAGACCAGATAGTCGCGGTAGCGAACGACCCGCTGCGCGCCGACACCTTGCAGAAAGCTCGCGCGTTCAAACGCACGTGGCTGGAGCTGGCTGAAGCGCTAACCCGCGTACAGTCACACACCTCGTGGCAGGCATGGGGATATCCGGATTTTGATGCCTACTGTCGCAAGGAGCTCCACCTACGCGCTTCCACCGTGGCCAAACTGCTCGGCAGTTATCGCTTCCTCGAGACGTCAGCACCTCGCGTGCTCGAACGCGCTCGTTCGGCCGACCGACTCGAAGCCCCCATCCCCTCGCTCCCGGTGGTCGAATTCGTTCAAAAGGCGACCGAGCGGGGCTCCGCCGATCCAGAAACGCTGCAGACCATCGCTCGCGTCGCCTTCGACGAAGGCGCCGAAATGCCCAGGCTTTCCAAGCAGTTCAAAGACGTTGTGTTCCCGGAATCTCCGAGCGACAAGCGCGAAAAGCTCCGCGCTACCATCGCCGCGGTTGCGCGGCGCCTATCGGCCCTCATTGCGGAGGACGGATCGCCGGTGCCGCGCCAGCTCGCGATCCGGGTCGAAGAAACGGTCGGAGAACTGCTGGAAGCGATCGAGAATTGAGCGCCCCCGCCACGGGCCACCCGCAACCGGAACCGAAGCTACGATTCTCGTCGCCTACCGCTACGGGCTCAGGACCCGTATGATGGCTTTGCAATGGTCGATATCTACGCGGAGTTCGTCGCGATCGTACGCGCGCTGGAGGACGGAAAGGTCGAATACGCCCTGTGCGGAGCGCTCGCACTGGCAGTCTATGGTGCCCCACGCGCGACCAAAGATATCGACGTCATAGCGCGTCGAGAGGATGAAGCGCGGATCCGAGAATTGATTCGCCCCTTGGGCTATGTGTTCGAGGCATTGCCGATGGCGTTTTCGGGGTCCGGCATCGAGGTCCAACGCTTCACCAAGCTGGTCGAAGGACGCCCCCTAATGCTCGATGTGTTGTGGCTTACCCCGGCGCTGCAGCGGATTTGGGACGACCGGCAGAGAGTTCCGTGGGACAATACCACGTTGGCAGTGGTGTCGCGAGATGGCCTCATCACGCTCAAGCTCACGGCGGGTCGACCTCAAGACCTCGTCGACATTCAAAGCTTAACCGCAGCGAACACCAACCGTGAAAAAATCTGACGAACGACCGATCGATCGGGCCTTGCGCGCAGCGCTGGAAGCGCGACCGGAGGAGCTGCGGGAAGGTGTAGACATGAGTGCAGCAGCGATCGACGCCCGCATCCGAGAACTGTGCGAACTGTCGAGTTTGTGCCTAGCGCTTAGTCATAAGTGATCGATTTGATCCAGGTCTGCCGTCACCGTCACCGTCACCGTCACCGTCACCGTCACCGTCAACTCGCCGCGACGGCGGTGAGCGTGAGCGTGACCGTGACAAGCGACCGTGACAGGCGACCGTGGCCGTGACGCCTACCGAAATAGACTCTACGCGACCAGGTACTTGATCGCCTTGCCGAGCAAATATACGGCGTATCCCATCAGCCCTACCCCGACGACGCGTGGAATCCACGACGCCTTGTCGCCGAGCACGCTTTTTCCCTTGTGCGTCAGATAGGCGACCAGGGAAAACCAGCCGATGCTTCCCGCGACAACGCCAAGTGTGCACGCCAGCCCCTGAATGTGCGTCGCCTCCGGAATGATGGTTCCAATGATGACCACCCAGGTCACGACCGCGGCGGGATTGAGAAGAATGAGCGCTAACCCGACCTTGAACCCGGACCACGTCTCCTGCTTGGCAATGCTCGTTGCTGAACCGCTGGCGGAACTCGAGATCGCCGGCGCCACAGGCTGACTGCGCGCGGTGACAAAGCCGTAGATCAGTAACACGATGCCGCTTACCGTGTACAAGATGGGCGGAATCGACGGATACGACCGCAGAACCGGAGTTACGCCAAGAACGCCAAGCGCCGAGTACAGCCCATCGCCGCAAGCGCCTCCAAGTCCCACCGCGAACGCGCGCCGCAGGGTGTGGCGATACGCTGCGTCGATTACCGCTACGTTAACCGGCCCCACGGGGACGCCGGTTAACGCGCCCGCAAGAACGCCGATCACGAAGAACAGCAGCACAGTCCGCCCCGTGCTATACAGCAGTGTGACCGCGCCTGCCATGGCGAAAGACGGCTCAGCGACGCAATTGTTCGCGAATCAAGTCCCTTCAGTCACTTGGCTGGGACACGCGACCGCCGTTGCTGCGCTTGGAGGGGCCCGCGTCGCGTTCGACCCGTTTTTGCCGTGGCGCGTCCGTCGGGCCGGGCGGGTCGACGCCGTCCTGATCACCCACTCGCACGTCGATCACCTAAATCGCTGGAGTCTCCGCGCCCTCGACCGCGATACGCACTTGGTGGTACCGCGCGGGTGCAGGAACGTCGTAGCAGACCTGGGGTTTGCAAAAGTGAGCGAAGTCACGACCGGCGACCAGCTCGAGATTTCCGGACTTGCGATCGAAGCGGTGACTACGCGGCACGATCGAGGGCGGTGGCGCAAGGGCGATACCCCAGAGTGTGTGGGCTACGTGGTGGCAGGCGGCGGCGCAACGATCCACCACTCCGGCGACATCGACTTTTCCGATCACGCGGTATTCGACGACATCGGCAAACGGTTTACCATTGACGCTACCCTACTCCCGATCGGCGGAATGATGCCGGTCTGGTGGTATCGCGCCCGCCGCCTCGCGATCGACCGCGGCGTTCACATCGACCCCGACTGCGCTCTCGATATTTACGAGCGACTCGGTGCACGCGCTCTTATTCCGATTCACTGGGGAACCGTGCACCTCCGCTTGGGACTGCCCTCCATGCCGCGCCGGCGACTCGCTAAGGTCGCCGCGCAGCGCAACGTCGCCGGGGTTCGCATTCTGGGCCATGGCGAGCAGCTACCGCTGGGATCAGAAAACGCCGTGATACGTTAGGGAGCCGATCAAGCCGATGATGCCGATCGCGATGCCGATCATGTAGCCAAAGCGCTTATCGCGCACGATCGGGTCGCTGCGATCGGCGTTGCGAGTGCGAATCAAATTGATCGAATCGTACACCAGCCAACTGGTTGCGAGTCCGCCGACCAGCGCGGTTAAGATCCACCGAAATACGGTCTCGCTTACGAGTTCATTCATGCCGCAGCTCCGGGGAGAGGCAAGGAAGCGGATCGACAAGAAGGCGCTTGCCGTCGTGAATCAGGATCACAAGCATCACCGGCAAAAACAGCCAGAAAAAATAGTCGACTTCCATGCGACCGGTGGCTGAGCCGATGAGATACGCGGTGTATGCAACCAGACGCTCCATGGCGTACGATTTGTAATTGACCGTTCTCCCAGCGCGTTTGACGTACCGGCCTCGCATGGCGCTGTTGATGAATCCCATCGCAACGATGAGGATCACCGGGACGACCGGTGCCCACCCGAATGCCGCGACGACCACGAGTCCGAACCCGTAACACAACGCGTCGGTGATCGCGTCGAACAACTCGCCAAACGCGCTGCGGCAGTCGAATATTCGCGCGACTAGCCCATCCACTTTATCCAGCAGGCCGCACATCAACATAAACAGCGTCGCCCACTGATGATACCCGTGTTGAACGGCCCAAAAAAACGGCGGCAAGGTGAGGAATCGCGACGCTGTTACCAGGTTCGCCGGGTTCCAGCGCGACACCTCGCGCCTCGAAGGGGTTGTAGGGTTAGCCCGCGCCGCCATGGGTGTGCCCCGGATTGGGATCGCTGCTGCGCCCTGGGTCAACGAGTCGGTAGCGCTGCCAAGCAAACCGCACGCGCTGAAGTAGTGAAACGTGGCCGATGATCGCGACAGCCCAACATCCTGCGAGCAGCGGCCGTGGATCGCGCATCAATGCCGTAAGAAACACGCCGCCACCAAAGTAGATGATAAATTCCGCCGAACCAAACATCCCGACGACATCGATCGGGTGACCGATTTTTCCTTTGTCGCGTCGAATGTCCTGCGGACTCTCGGCGTAGACGGAGAGCTTGATGATCACATTCGTGAGCGCACCGGTGATGCCAACTCCCAGAACCACCAGAACGTGGGGATAATCAGCCGCGATGCGCAAGCAGCCCCCCGTGAACATCACCCCCAGCACCCAGCGATCGCATACGTCGTCCATCACCGCGCCAAACGTGGAGCGCTGATCGTAGTTGCGCGCTTTGAAGCCGTCGACATGGTCGATCAGCCCTCGTGCCACCAGGAGTGCGAAGCCTGCCCACCACATGCCGACGTATAAAACCCCTCCACAGGCGAGGCCAACGATGGCTCCAAGGAGTGTCCAGGTATTCGCGTGTAGCGGCAGTTTGGCGAGCGCGCGAACGACCGGTAGTAGCCACTTGTCGAGCGTGCTGCGGAAGGCGAACAGGTTCATGAGCAGAGATCAGCGGCAGCCAAGTCCGGCGAAGCCAGCGGCCTACAGCGTGCTCCGAACCGCAGCGAATGTCGCACGTAGTGCGGCGATAAACTGGTCGATCTGAGCCGGCGTGACGGAAAGCGGAGGTTGTAGTCGGAGCACATTGCTGTGCATTCCAGAGACGGTGATCAGCATGCCGCGCTCATGGAGCCCGTCGCGAACTCCTGTAACTTCGTTTTTTCCGAGAATTTCCTTCGTATCGATCCGCTTCACGAGCTCGATGCCGCCGAGGAGTCCAGTAAAACGAACGTCGCCGATCCAGGGGTCCTTCAGGTCCCAGGCTGCCTCGGTAAAGTACCGGCCCATCTTGGCGCAATGCTCAACCAGCTTCTCGACCTCGAGCACCTCGATGAGCGCCAACCCACCAGCCGCCGAGACCGCGTTGCCCCCAGACGTTGGAGTGGTGCCCGAAAAGAAGCTCTTACAGACCTTGTCGGACGCTAGCGTTGCCGCAAGCGACCCTACGCCACCCGATAGTCCTTTCCCGCCGGTCAGAATTTCTGGCTCGAGCCCGTAGTGTTCTACCGCGAACATCTTGCCGGTTCGGCCGAGTCCTGTTTGTACCTCGTCGGCAATCAACAAGATGCCTCGCGCCTTGCGAGCGCGATCCAGGCGGTCCCACCATTTTTGCGGAGGAGCTAGGCCTCCAACCGCTTGTACCACCTCCGCGATGACCGCTGCCGTTTTGGGCTTAGCGTCGAACTGTGCTTCTACCCCGTCGAGGCATTCGACCTTGCACGTCGCGGCAGGACCAAACTTGCAGCGGTAACAATAGGCGCACGGCAGGGAGTAATTGTCCGCTCCCATCGGCTTGCCTGCACTCTCGCGGTATTTCTCGCTCGCTGTCACCTCGAGCGATCCGAGCGTTAAGCCGTGGTAGCCATTTTGCAGATAGCCAACATCGGTTTTTTTCGTGTGCTGACGAGCAAGCTTGAGCGCGAACTCATTCGCTTCCGAGCCGCCTGTGGAAAACAGAACCTTATCGACGGACTTCGGCGCCAAATCGACGACCCGCTTCGCGAGCTTCACCAGCGGCAGCGTGCTGTGTTTTCCGGACACCTGCAGAACTTCAGTTACCTGCTTAGATGCCGCCTCAGCGATGCGCGGGTGACAATGTCCCGCGTTGTTGACGAAGTATCCCGATGTGAGATCGAGGTACTCCTTGCCGTGAATATCCCATACGCTGCAGCCGCTTGCCTTGGCCACCACAACTGGCTCGCCCACCGCGTGGGACCACGGGCGCATTACGTACTTCGCGTCTGCGGCCTCGATAGCGGCAGCGTCGGTGAGCTCATCTGTCATGTGACCCGGAGTTTTCTCATGCTGCAAACCTTTGTCAAGTTGGGCAGTTAGATTGCCGTTCAGTGCCGGTTTCTTCCTCAAATCGGCCCTCCCCGCGCCGCCAAATTCGAACCTCCTCCGAGGTGATCCCACCCGGCCCGAGCCCGAAGATCCGATAGCGCGCCGTGCGATGGGGCTTGTCGTGATCGTACGTTCCGCTCGCAATTCCGCGTACCTGGATGGGGCCATCCGGCCCTGGAAGGGTTTCCACCATATCGCGGTGCTCATGGCCGTGCAGGATGAGATCGCAGCCGACCTCTTCGATCACCCGGCCGAATGCTTCATGGTCGCGAAGGCCACGGATCCGATTTTGCGCGGCTTTCCCCGCAGGCGGATGGTGAATCGCAACGACTCGAACCTTGTGGCGCAATCGGTCGTCGGCAAGGAGATCCCGCAGCCGCGCCAGTTGAGACTGGCCCACCGTGCCGTACGCCGTAAACCACGGCGTCGCCCGCGATGTGGTGACGCACACCAGTGCCAGGTCGCCACGGATCCGTACAAACGGCCAGCGAGATTCGTCTTGGGAGCTAGCAGACGACGGCACAAAACCCGGGTCGCCGCGATGATATTCGTCGAACATCCCCGCGAACAAGCCAACCCCTTCGGCAACGTAGGCATCGTGGTTGCCTGGAATCACGGTCACCTGCCCAGGACCACCGGCCAACCGATCGAACTTTGCTCGCGCAAATGCAAATTCCTGCTCAAGCGCAAGATTGGTGACATCGCCAGTGCACAACACATGGTCGACAGCTTGGGCGTTCAGATCGTCTACCATGTGATCAAACGCCGCCACGTGATAATGACGGCTGCGGTTGGTCAAAAGGTTTGCCGCACCGATCCATCGTTTGTTGGCCAGTTTCAGCCACCCTGCGCCGCGGTGAGACAGCAAGTGCAGGTCCGAAAAATGCGCGAGCCGCACCGTCATGGTCTTTATGCCCTTCGCCGCGGCACTGCAACGCCGCATTCCGACGCAGTTCGAATCGCTTCGTCGTAGCCGGCGTCGGCGTGACGAATGACTCCCATACCCGGATCTGTCGTAAGCACTCGCTCGAGGCAGCGAGCCGCGCGCTCAGTTCCGTCGGCAACAACCACCATGCCGGCATGAAGCGAATAGCCGATGCCCACGCCGCCACCATGGTGAAACGAAACCCAGGTCGCACCTGCGGCGGTGTTTACAAGCGCGTTAAGAATCGCCCAATCGGCAATTGCGTCGCTGCCGTCTTTCATCGCTTCCGTCTCGCGATACGGAGATGCAACCGAGCCACAATCGAGATGGTCGCGGCCAATCGCGATCGGCGCCTTGACTTTGCCCGAGCGAACCAACTCGTTGAATCGTAGGCCCACGCGGTGGCGTTGCCCATAGCCAAGCCAACAGATGCGAGCCGGCAGGCCCTGAAACGCAATCTTGTGCCGCGCCAGTGCCATCCAGCGCTCCAGCATTTCGTCACCGCGAATCTCGTCGAGCACCGCCTCGTCGGTGACGCGAATGTCGTCCGGATCGCCAGACAGCGCAACCCAGCGGAACGGCCCCTTGCCCTCGCAGAACAACGGCCGCAAGTACGCGGGCACGAACCCCGGATACGAATATGCAACTTCCTTGGCGCAACCGCCCAGTTCTGCCTGGGCCCGCAAGTTATTGCCATAATCAAACACGTGAGCTCCCGCATTGCGCATGGCCACCATGGCCGCAACGTGAACCGCCATCGATGATCGAGCACGACGGATGTACGTCTCCGGATCGGCAGCCCGAAGTGCTGCTGCCTGGGCCAGAGTTACGCCCTGCGGAATGTAGCCAACGAGAGGATCGTGCGCCGACGTTTGATCGGTGACCAGATCGGGCGTCACGCCGCGGCGAACCAACTCGGCATATACGTCCGCTGCGTTGCCCACAACAGCTACCGAGTGTGGTTGCTTTGCAGCTCGACACGCGTCGATGCGCCGCAACGCTGTGTCCAGATCCGGCGCTAGCTCGTCGAGATAGCGGGTGGCGAGTCGGCGCTCAATTCGCTCCGGATCGATCTCGACCCCCAAAAACGCTGCGCCAGCCATCGTAGCGGCGAGCGGTTGGGCCCCGCCCATGCCCCCAAGCCCCGCAGACAACACAAAACGACCCGCGAGACTGCCGCCAAAATGCGCCCGGCCCGCGGCAGCGAATGTCTCGTACGTACCCTGCACGATGCCTTGCGACCCGATGTACACCCACGATCCGGCGGTCATTTGTCCGTACATTGTGAGCCCGAGCCGATCGAGCTCGCGAAACTGCTCCCACGTAGCCCACTTGCCGACGAGGTTGCCGTTTGCAATGAGCACGCGTGGAGCTTCCTCGTGCGTCCTGAATACGCCGACCGCTCGACCCGACTGCACCAGGAGCGTATGATCGCTCTCAAGCCGGCGCAGCTCCCGAACGATCACGTGGTAATCGTCCCAGCTTCGCGCCGCCTTTCCGGTACCGCCGTAGACGACCAAGTCCGCGGGTCGTTCGGCAACCTCAGGGTCGAGGTTATTCATCAACATCCGCAGTGCAGCCTCTTGTGGCCACGCTTTGCACGACAGCTGTGGCCCTCGCGGCGCGCGAATGATCTCGGCCATGTGCTCCTCGGACTTGAAGTTTAGCCCCAATCCTCTCACTTAAGCGTAAGCCACTAGTTTTGAGGCGATTTCGCTATATGAGCAAATCGGGTTGACGTTGGCCTTAACCCTACCGTTGAGTTTGACGGCGACGTAGTCGTTGACTCCACCCTCGACCTTTGGCGACCTTGACCTCGTCGCCATTAACGGCAAACTCGAGTAACTTGCTGGTGCGACTACGTTGCCGCCACGGCGTGTTCTTGCTTTTCGCTCGGATCGCTCGATCCCGCTCGGTTCTCCGGCGTAGTCGCTTCGGCGGCCCCGATGCGCATGCCGTAGAACGACCGCCATGCAAACACCATGGAAATCAGTAACGCAATCGCCGCGATACCGTACTTCACCGCGGTGAGACCTTTGGCCTGCAGCTCTAGCGCCAGTCCGACCGCCAGAACGCCAAACAGCGTGGTGAACTTGATCACCGGGTTCAACGCTACGGACGACGTATCCTTAAAAGGATCTCCGACGGTGTCGCCAACCACCGATGCCGCGTGTAGCTCGGTGCCTTTCGCGTGCAGCTCGGTCTCAACCACCTTCTTCGCGTTGTCCCAAGCACCGCCTGCATTCGCCATGAAAATGGCTTGGTACAGGCCAAACAACGCCATCGAAATCAAATAGCCGATGAAGAAGTACGCGTCGAGACACGCAAAAGCGAGCGTGCTGAAGAACACCACCATGAAGATGTTCACCATGCCTTTTTGCGCGTAGACCGTGCAGATCTCTACCACCTTGTTCGAATCCTCAACCGAGGCTTTCGCAGCGGCACTGGTATCGAGCTTGATGTGCTTCTTGATGTACTCCACGGCGCGGTACGCACCGGTTGACACTGCTTGCGTCGAGGCTCCCGTAAACCAATAAATGATGGCGCCACCGCACACGAGTCCGAGCAGGAACGGCGGATGGATCATCGACAGCATGTTGACCGCGGATGCTTGCAGACCGTTCGTGACGAGCATGATGAGGGCAAAGATCATTGTCGCGGCGCCTACTACAGCAGTACCGATCAGCACGGGCTTTGCGGTGGCCTTGAACGTGTTGCCCGCGCCGTCGTTTTCTTCGAGATAAGCCTTGGCTTTCGCAAAGTCGGGCTTGAACTTGAAGTCTTTTTCGATCTCGGTCTCGATGTTTGGCAGGTGCTCGATCAGGGAAAGCTCGTAGACGGACTGAGCGTTGTCGGTGACGGGGCCGTACGAATCGACAGCGATCGTAACCGGACCCATGCCGAGGAATCCAAACGCGACCAAGCCGAACGCAAATACGGTTGCCGCTGCGTTGCACGCGAATGCCGACATCCCAAGATGAGCCGCATCGTTTAGCAGGAACAGCTGGTTGCCAATTGCACCTAGACTCGTGCCATCTGGAGCGGTAGCGACGGAAATCGAGGACACCCCATAGGCAATCCCCATGAGCGCTGCAATCGTGAGCCCCATCCAGTAGGCTGAATAGTTCCCTGCGGTGAGACCGGCGAGGATATTAAGCGATGGGCCGCCCTCTTTGGACGCAGTAACCACTTCGCGGACGTGGCCGGAATTCACCGACGTAAACACTTTGACCATCTCGGGAATGATCGCGCCCGCAAGCGTACCGCACGAAATCACGGTCGAAAGCTTCCACCACAAGCCATCCGGAAGCGTCGAGTCGCCTTGTCCGATAAGCAAGTACGAAACCCCAAAGGTTAACGCGACTGAAACCAACGACGTCAGCCACACCAGCTGGGTCAGAGGATGTTCAAAGTTCATCTTATCAGCGGTCTTGAACCGGACAGCAGTGACCGCCTCGTTCAGCAAATAACTACCGACCGAGGCGAGGATCATCACGATCCGCATCGCAAATATCCACACCAGTAGAACGGTTTGAAGCCACTCACCGCCATCTTGCAAGATCATGCGTCCAGCGTGAACCGGGTCGGGGACCAGCCGCGGGGCCTCGCCGACGATGTTCGGCAGGGCGACGAGGATAAACGTGATGAGGGCGACGCCAGTGACGCCATAGGTCTCAAATCCATCCGCCGTGGGGCCAACCGAGTCGCCAGCGTTGTCGCCGGTGCAGTCAGCGATCACGCCCGGGTTGCGCGCATCGTCTTCCTTAATGTTGAAGACGATCTTCATGAGGTCCGAACCGATGTCGGCGATCTTGGTAAAGATGCCACCTGCAATGCGCAGCGCCGCCGCCCCGAGCGATTCGCCGACCGCGAAGCCAATGAAGCACGGCCCCGCATAGTCACCGGGTAGGAACAACATGATCGCGAGCATCAAAAACAGCTCGGTCGAGATCAGCACGGTGCCGATGCTCATGCCGGCTTCGAGCGGAATCGCATACGTGCCGTAGGGCTTGCCGCGCAGCGAAGCGAACGCTGTGCGCGAATTCGCGAATGTATTCACACGGATGCCAAAGAATGCAACCAGCGAACTACCGAGAATCCCGATCACTGAAAATGCGACGATCGCCAGCACTTTGGGCGGCGGCACTTTCTCCAGTACCGCGAAGTACACGACGATGACCGCCGCAATAAGGACCCACAGCTGGAAGATGAACTTCGATTGGGTCTTTAGATAGGTTTTACACGTGCCGTAGATCAACTCCGAGATCTCCCGCATCGCCTTGTGCACGGGAAGATTCTTGAGCTTTTGGTATTTCACCAACCCAAACAGAAAGCCCACACCGCAAACACCGAGCCCGATGAGCAGCAGGGTCCATCCGCTGAGTCCCAAGAACTTAACTTGGTGAAAATCGGGAAGTACGAGTTGCGCCTCGCTATGAGGACGAGCGGAGTGACCGATAGCGGCAGCGCCATCGCTCACTGAATTGGCTGATTCAGTCATGGGTCTCTCGGGGGGAAGGGTAGGCGTTTATATGGAGACAAAGTCCCGATCGCAAGGTAGAAACGGTCCCAAGTACTATGGAATCCGCTCGGGTGCTACATTAGCCGCGTGAGGGTCCTTGTCGCGTTGATTTCTCTGCTCACCTGCCAATGCGGTGGACAATACGCGGGTAGCTCGTTCCAAGCGGCCACTCCGGACCGAGGCGAGGTCAATGGTCGGATGTTCGACTTCGTGTCCGACAAGCCCGACGGCGATGACTGGCAAATCCGGGTTCGCGGAACGACCATATGGGCTTCGTACTCGCGCGAAGCCAAGGCCGACGCCCTTGGGACCAAAACGCTGACCTCCAAACAGGCGCAAACCCTGTGGGGCCTCATCGACAACCTGGATATCCGAAGCCGACGCGCCGGCAAGCAAGACGAAGATAATGGTACGGTGACCTTGCGACTGCGCGAGCCGAGTGAAGACAAGCACGACCTATATACGGTATATGTATCCCGGGCAACGGACGACGAAGATGTGCTCGCACTCGGAACCTACCTACGCAAGCTCATCGCGATGCACTTTGGAGAAACGCCCAACTTTTAAGGTCTTATGCACGGTGTATTAATCGCGCTGTCCCCCAAACGACTCGCGCAAATCGAAGCAGAACCAGAGACTCTCGAAGATGTGCTCGACGCGCGTCACGATACGGCAATTCCCGGGCTCCTCGACATCGGGCGGGTATGGGACGCACTTGACATACTCATTTCAGCGCGCGGCAAAGACGAAGTTCTGGGCGACGCGCTGCTCGGACGCACCGGTCGACCGATCGGCGATGACCCGACCCTCGAAAGCTGCCGCTTACTGGCGCCCGCGCGCGTTGCCGAGGTTGCGCAGAAGCTTCAAGACCTGTCTTCAAGCCACGTCAGAGACACCTACCCTGCTCTATCGCGGCTAAAAGTTCACGGCAAGTTTGGAGCTACACAGGACGACGAAGAGTGCACTGGGCTCGAGATCGTGCTGTCCCGCGTCACTGCCTTTTACAAAGACGCCGCGAAGCAAAACCACTCCATGCTCGTCGTCATCGAGTAATGCGCTCCACTCTCAACGTGAAGAATTGCTGCACCTTGCCCGACTGGGTGCCTCGGAACAAGTCATGTCTCCGCAACCAGGGTCTCACATGTAGCGCGTGGTCATGTGCGGTGAGGCGAGGCGGCGAGGAGCGAGGAGCGGAGCGTACTTCCTGTACGTGAGCACCGCAGGGACGAAGCCAACGAAGCATCGCCGCACATGAACCGCGCTACAGCGCGTCGGCTTCGCGCTCGAGCATCACCGACCAGCGCAAGTAGAACAGCAGATACGGATCGGCCAGGACGAGCGTATTGGTTTGGTCGTCCCACTCGATGGCCGGGCCAGTTGCCGACGCGAATGGTTGTGCGATCTGGGCCATGCGATTGCATGCACCGACGACGCTCGCTCCGTCGGGAGCAGGTCCTTTGCATAACCGTTCAAGCCGAGCGGTGAGCTCACCATATTCGATCGCGAGCCGAGGCTGATCCATGGCACAGGCCCGCATGACCGTAAGGTACACGTCGCCGACGCGACCATCGCGATGCTGGTACGTGCGACGCCCCGAAGGCAGTCCCCTTGGGGAACGTTCTCCGGGTTTACTTCGCTGCCCCGAAATCAGCGCTCGCACGAGCGTCCGGAAGTCCGCACTGCACGATGTAAGGTACAAAATCTCTTTGCGTGCCAGGTCGTCGAACACAACCGACCGGGGAGGAATTGCGGTTTCGCTGACTCCGACGTGATTGCAGGCCCACTGGCAAATCGACTGCATCAGCTGCGGCGAACCTGCCGCCTCTGTCGCGAATGTATCGAGCGATTGCGAGTCGAAACCAATGCCCAGCAGCGGGCAGCCGAGCTCTGCGATCGAAAGCAGGTCCTTCTTCGTCCAATAGTCCAGGTCGATCGCCAGCACGCGACCTCGCAGCTCGGGAAGCGCACGCACTACATTGTCCGTTCGGTGCGGCACCGAAGCCACGCAAATTCGAACGCCACGACTGGCAGCATCCTTGAGCTGTTGTGCAACGTCGGCCTGAATCGCGGCAGGAATATAGTGAAAGTCGTCGAGGAGGATCGAATACTGCGTGTGTGCAAGCTCGGCCACGACCTGCGGCAACCCGCGACGATTGACAGTGGCTTGCAGAGTCTCCGCACCCACTTCCGCATCGGTTGTGCCGGACCGCTGCGACGCGCCAGTTCCCGAAATGCTCAGAGTCGCTGACCGCTCTCGGGTCGCCGTCTCGCTCTTGGTTTCCACGGAGCTCGTCATCATCGTGTGCGGTTCCCCCCACCAGTCGAGAACGCGCTCCCACAATTGGTCCGGGCTACGGACCGATGCTCCGCTCACCGTAACCATATTCCCCTCTCCTACCACCCGCTGAACGAGCACGGACTTACCGGCTTTCGAAGGGCCGGAAATCGACGCGATCTGGTGCGACGATCGAACCCACTCGCGCAACAATCGCTCGTGATGCAAGTCATCGCGCTGCACGTACGTGTACGTCGGAAACGAGTTCGGCGTGAATACCTGCGATGAGGACAAGCGCGCAGCCATGCCTCCACCTACATATCATTTTGGGCCCCAGCCCCTAAATCGTGCAGCGAGAAACCGACAGCCTGCGATAGATGCGCATCCCGATCACATCCGCGACAGGTGCATAGTCGCATGCAAGCAGTCGCGCCAATCGCGGATAACGTTCCGGCGGGTACTTGCCATAGAAGGCAACATTTCCGGGTGAAGCGTCGATGATGAACGCAGCCCGACGCATCGAAACATCGTGGCTCAGCATATCCCAGGCAGCCGGAACCTCGTTGACGGACGAGTCCGCATCGGGATTGGTCTGACTCGGTGTCGCCGGCGAGAGTCCGGTGAGGTAGTTCGCGAACACGAACCGACAACCGAGCGGCCGATTCGCTTCAAAATACAGCACGGGTGAGTTGCCCCAGATACAGATTGAATCCGCGGAATCGGCATGGCGTTGCAGCCAGGACGCCACCGATGCGTACTCCGGATCCGGCTCGCCTACCGCACGCATGACCCGGTCGTGCGCGATCGCCAGGACGAAGAACACACCAGCTGGGATCGCGAGGGCCGCTGCAAACGAGCGGCGCCGTTCGTCCAACCAAGTCACTGCGACCGGAGCAGCGATCACAGCAAGCGGAGCCGTGAGCTGATGAAAGTAGTGACCAAAAAACCGGCCACCCACTACGACTGCGCACATGCTGGCTGCGAGCCAACCAATTGCAAGGGGCGCAGATCGGCGGACTGCGATCGCTGCACATGCGTACAACGGCGCGGCTGCGACCACGACAAGGCCGACCCGAGCCGCGATCTGAAGCGCCATGGCGGAACGCGAGCCCGTGCTGATGTACGAAAAATTGAACCGAAACCAAAACCAAGCCGACTCCGCTGCACCTTGCGCGTGCAACCATTCAGCAAGCGCGAGCAGTGGAATCGCTGTCCCTAGCACGAGCGATCCGGCCGCACGCAACAGCGCACCTGGATCGCGGCGATGCCATGCCAGGATAGCGACCCCATAGACGGGCAACTGGACGGCTGCTTGATACTTGAAAGCAGTCGCTACACCCACCAAGAGCCCGGCCATTAGCCATCGTCTGCGCACCGCTGCGTACACCGACCCCGCCAACGGCAACATCATGAACAGCTCACAGTTCGCAGCCAACGCGTCGGTATCCACCAGCGTGGTCGTAAACACGATCCAGAGCAGCGCGGCCATCGTCGGCACCCGTGTGTCAGTGGCCCAAGATCTGACGATTGCGGCCAACACGAGTCCAGTCGCCCAAACGACCACGATCAACAGCACATGCAGTGCGATCATGCCGCCGATGGGCCCCGCAAGCGCCTGAGTAACCGCGTTGACAAGGTAGATCGCGGGCGGTTTGTGGTCGACGACGTCGCGGTACAACGCGTGACCGCTCAACATTTCCCGAGCCACCACTGCGTAGATGGCTTCGTCGTCGGACAGGCATGGGCGAATCAGCGAAGGCACGCGCAATGCGAAGCACAACGCAAGCAGCCACAGTGCCGACCGACGTCCGATCATCTCGCTTCCGCTCCATTCCCAACCGAGCTTTGGTCCCTCTGTGTGAGCAGTGGATTTGAAACTCGCTGCAGCGTCCATGGCACGCCCTCATGCGCTTCCCAGACCGGTCGATCGGGATACGCAGCTACGACCTCCGAGGTGGTGGTCGTCGGCGGGGTCGACAGGTAAAGGATGTTGTCGAAATACGGTCCATTGCGCGCAAATCGAGATGGGTATTGAGCGCGGACAACGACGACAGCGTCAGACGGAAGTCCTGCAGTCACCCCAAACAAGCCTTGGCGCTTCCACACTTTCGGAATGCGGTCCTGGAGGAACGCTCCCAGTTGCGCAAGCCCAAACACGATAGCAAGCGCAACAAGCGCATTGCGGATCCGGGGACCAAACGACCTCACGGCCGCATCCGAAATTGTTGAGAATCCAGTCGCGCATAGAACTGCGAGCGGAATCAGCACGACCGACAAGTATCGCGGGCGAGGTCCATCGTCGGCATCGCCGATCATCGGCACCAGCGCAACGATAAACACCGCGATCAACGCCAAACAGAAACGCCGAATCGCGGCAATCCGATCGTTGGCCACAGGAGCGTATGTCGCAAACAGAGCCACAATGACCGTTCCCGGCAGTGTCCACTGGATGCACAGTTGGCCAAGCTGGTCGATGTGATTCCACCATTGAGTGGGACTAACTACGTGGCTCCACGAAATCGGGTGCTGCCCCCCATCGCCGTACAGCGCTGTAAATGTTGGCTCGTACGCATGATAGCCATCGGCGAACGCCGAGCCGAACTGAAGGTGCTGATACCACAAGGTCACAACGACAAATGGAGTCGCCGCAAGCGCCGGAACGATGACTGCGCGTCGCGATCGAAATGCCAACAACGCGACGCCAAACAGTACGGCGTCGAGCTGTCGGATAAGGAAGGCACCACCAATGGCCAATCCAGTCAACACGAGCCAGGCTGTGCGTCGCGATTCGACCCACAACGTCACAGCGGCGAACCCAAGCGCGAGCAACAGAACCGTTGAGATATGGGCGTAATGCGACGCTGCGTCGTACGCAAACAGCGGAGCCGCGCCCAGCGCGACCAGCGCGACCAGCGCAGGCCGAGGTCCGAGCAGACGCCGAACCGACCACCACACCAACACCAGTGCGACTGCGCCAGCCAACGGGTTCACGATCCACATCGCTCCGAAGCGCGCTCCTATCGCCAACAACGCGGGCGCACCCATCGGGTATTTCGAACGCACGAGTTGGTCGATGACCACGTGATCGACGCGCAGCCATTCGGCGTGAACGGGAGCCGGGGAGTGCAATTGACCGTGCGCGAACAGCTCCGCCTGCAGTGCCAGCGAATACTCATCGCCAGAGTACGGAAACGCGTTAAGCGCAACCCGCGCGACAACTATGTACAGGGTGGTGAACGCGACGATCAACGCGCCGGCAACCCCTACCGAATCGGCGATGGAGCTGAGGCGGCGACGCATGGCTGGCGTAAATAGCACAGAGCAGCGGCGCGGTGGAGGTGAACCGCCGCTGGCCCGCTCCGTCCGAAAGCTCAAAAAGATTAACGATTACTTAGTTTTGCACGGTGGCGGAGCAGCGAGTTACGGATCACCTTAAAACGGCTTTCTCAAGCGCCTTGGTTGCGCCGGCTTCTGCTTCCGTTGCTCTGCGTTCTGCTACCGCAAGGCGGGCCCCATCCCGGCACCCCAGTCACGCGCACTTTCCTCTCCGTCGGATGAGCCACAAGCTGCGACTAGAAGCAGCGCAGCGAGTGACCCGCATTTGGGAGCATTCGTGTAGATGGGCATCGTTCAAAATGCTCTCACAAGATCGCTACGAAAGACCGCACAGCGATAGCAAAGTGTTTGTGGTTATTTTCGTCCAACGTCGGACTGTGGCGTTGTTTACCTACCTTGTCGATTACTCAGCCGCACGGGGGCGGAGCAGCCATAGCAGCGCGGGCGCGACGTACAACGCCACGACGAGACACGTAATTTCTCCCAGCATCGCGGCAATCCCGAACGACCGAATACCCAGATTCTGGGACAACAGCAGAGAGCCATAGCCCACCGTGGTCGTATACGAGCAGAGGATCACCGCGGCGCCGGTCGACGCGAGCACTTCCCGCCCTCGGTCGATCCCATCTTGTCGGGCGCGCGCCACAATGTTCACGGCGTAATCGATCCCAATTCCGATCGTGATCGGCAGCGCGACAAAATCGAGAAAGTTGATCTTCAGCCCCACAACCGCCGAGACAGCTAACATGATCACCGTACCCGACACTCCACACACGACGGTCACAAATCCGAAGCGATTGAACCCAATGACCAGGACGACGATGAGGATCGCGCCAAGACCCGCAGCAAGCGTGGCTCGCGGGCCATCGCGCATCACGCCGTCGATCACATCGGCGAACACGAACGAAGCCCCACCCAAGTGCACGTCGTCCGGTAGCCCTAACGCTCGAACATTTCTGGCAAAGCGGACCGTGTCGCGCGTGTCCCACACCTCATATCCTCGACCGGCCGTTGCAAGGATCAGCCGGCCACGCGTCCCATCGGATTCGATAAAAGGCCAGGCGAGTCCTTCCGGCACGTCAGAATCTGCGATGGGCGGAATGCGTTCCGGAGGACGCAAACGGTCGAGCTCTGAGCGCTGCGCCTCGTCGAGCGCCTCCACGTCTTTGCTCGTTAGCAGCTCGCGAATTTGCGATAGGACCGCTTGCTTGGCGATTTGATCCCCACCTCGCAGGTCATCGAGTGACACAAGGTTGGCAAACAGCCGCTGTTCGGCAGGCTTGCCCTCATCGGCCGCGCGCAAGCGCGCCTGAACGATGGGTGTATCCTCTCGCCGCGGTACGGCGATGACAAACCCAGCGTCCAGCCCCTGACCAAATGCCTTGTCGATGGTTGTCATCCATCGCTGCGCGGTCGCGATCGCCGCGCTATGCGAACGCAAGTTGCGAAAGTTGGTCTCGAATGGCTCACCGGCAAGAAACCGCGCGGAAATCACAGCTGCTCCCCCGGTGATCACGAGCATGCCCAGCGCGACCATGTCGAGTCGCTGCGGCAGCAACCGCCCCAGCCACGGCGCTGCTTGCGGCCGCGGCCGAATGCGCTTGCCCGCCAGAGCTAACGCCGCCGGCAGTACAACGTATCCAGACACCCAACACGCCAGGATGCCAAATCCCCCGATCAGGCCGAAGTGGCGAAAGCCGCGAAAGACCGTGATCATGAGTGACGCGTACGCCACCGCCGCCGTTAGGGTCGCTGCCCCGGTTCCGGCCACCGTGCTGCGAATCGCGCGCGTTAACGCAGCCCGCTCGTCGTTGCCGACCCGCAGTTCCTCGAGGTATCGCGAGGTAACGAGAATTCCGACATTGATCCCATTGCCGATCACGATCGACGACAAAAACGCTGTCGCGGCGTTGAGATACCCCAACGTCAGCTTCGCGAACGCAAACGTGGCCAGGGTGCCCACCGTGAGCGACCACGAAAGCGCTCCGATCGCAAGCAGCGACCGGTAATACCAGACCAGCGCAATCGCGACGAGCGCAAGCGTGACCAGCGTCGCTCGCAGCATCCCGTCGAGAATCGCGTCGTGCTCCGCCAGGCTTACTGCAGCATCGCCGGCAACGCCGAACTCGACATCGGGCAATGCGTTGCGAATCTCAGAGCCGATCGCGCCTAGCTTTGCGATCAGGATCCGATCGCGGTCGACATCCCCGGTCGAAAATCCAGTGTGCACGATCATCATTTGAACGCGCCCGTCTTTGCTGACCAGTTCGCCGGGGTCGTCCTTGTCGCGCTCTGCTGCCGCCAGCTTGTTGCGAAGCGCTTGCGACTTCGATTCTTCCGCTGATGCATCGCCGAGGTCGACATACAGCGGGTTCGCGCGCAGCTTGGCTTGTTCGATCTCCGCCGCCAGCGCGTCGCGGGCCGCTTCTAGATCGGCCAGCGGCGCCAGCAGCCAGCGATGCTCCCACAAATAGCGCCGCTTCACGCGCTCATCAAACGTGACGCTAGCTACCCACTCCGGCCCAAGCGCCGCGATCCGATCTCTCGCCATCACCGCTGCCTTGCGCCGGCTCTCGACCCGATCCGATTCCACCACGACCATTGCGGTACCCACCACGCGTGCCCGCTTTTCGATGTGTCGCAAGTCGAGGACCGAGCGCGCGGATTGCGGCAGCAGGTACGAGAAATCCGCGCGGACTGAAATCCGAGTCGCGATCCATCCCGCCACCAAGGCAAATGCAATCGACGCAATAATCACCGCGTGACGGTGACGCTCGATCCACGCTGCGTACCTAGCGACCAAGGGCGTTCCGCTCAAGGGATTGAGGCCCTAACTCGTCAGGGTTTGTAACAAGATATGTTTTCGAGCGAGGCACAGCAGCCCGGAGCAGATCGCGAGCGCGCCCGGAGCGACCGACCAAGTCCCTCGTCAGGGATTTCCAAGGGGCACCGTAGTCGTCGGTACGGCGACCGAGGGAGCGAGGACGAAAGCCGCGAGTTGCCCGGGCTGCGACAGTGAGCCGGGCTGATCCCGGCGTGTCGTCGTCCGCGACGACGCGCCGGCCCCTACGGCGAACGCATCCCCGCGGGAAGCCATAGCCGATCAACATATTCTGTTACAAACCCTTAGCCCGGACCGTCGCGCGGCGCCAATGTGGGCCACGTCGTTCCGGTTTGTGGGTCGATCAGCGTCGTGTTGTCGCGATACACGCGAGCTGTGCGGTAGAGTTCGGCAAGCGCCCGAACCAACGACATCGATTGGTAGCGCAACGGAAATTTCGTCCGCACTGCGTCTCGAATCACTCTGCCGTGGCGCGTGCTCAGAGTTGGAAACAAGTGGTGCTCGACATGGTACCCGAAGCCCAATGTTAGCCATTCCAGGATCCGCGGCAGTGTTACCGAGAGCGAATTGAGTAGCGGATCATTGACCGGGGTCAGCGGGCTCAAGTTGTGATTCGTCATGATGAACATCATCACGATGCTATTGGCGACGATCAGCGGTAGCACGTAGACGAACAAGAACGGCACCGCCCCGACCATCGCGGCAATCCCTCCCCACAGTCCAACGCCCAACGCCGTTTCGACCCATGCGCGCCGGTGCAGCTTAGAGGTCAAGAGTCCGCGCCGACGCGCGCCGAATAGCATCTGCGCGCTCTGGCCCGAGAAGCCGAACAAGATGCTGAGCAAGCTCATCGGGCGTCGACGCCCGATGCCGAAGTAGTCAGCCATGATTCGCGCCGAGCGATGCGTGCGATACTCCTCGAGAGTCGGATACATGTCCGGATCGATGCCGGGCTGTGCGCAGTGACGATGATGAACCCGATTGTGCCAAGCCATCCATAGCTGTGGCGAGACGACGAACGGCAAAAAGCCGAGCCAGCCGATGATGCGGATCGCCAACCGACCTCGTACCACTCCGCCATGCAGCGTCTCGTGGGCCAAAAATGTAACGCCGGAAAAACTAACGCCGATCACCAGCGACGCCAGCGGCCACAACCACGTAGGTAGGCGGTGCGACGCGACCAGCCACGTAACCACAGCGATGATCGCAGCGTGCACGGGCAACCACGCCACGCGCGAGCGCGCCGGAGCAAATGTGTGGTCGGGGAGGATCGGCCGAAGCTCGCGCGTGTACGTGGCGACGGCGAAACATTCCATGTCGGCCAACGCATAGCACAGACCCAACTCGCCCGCCGCGGGAACCGCTGGTCCGCTGCTCTTGGGTACGGAAAAACTGGCGCCCAGCGATTCCCCTGGCGACCATACCGCAATGCAGCGCCCCTACTCCGCAACTTCAATCTTCCTCGCAATTGCGCTGCTCACAGCCTGGTCCGGGGTCGCGACCGCACGGTCTGAGAAGTCCCTTGCCTACCCTCGCAACGAAGCCTGGGCGACGTCTGTGCGTTTCCTGCGCATCGACGAGCGGCTCAAGATCATCGAAAAAGACCCGGAGGCGGGCTACGTATTGTTCGAGCTAAAGGAAGAGAAAAGGACCTTCCGCGGTTCGCTCGAGCTTGTCGAGGTGGTGAAAGATGGACGACATCTCGTGCGATTCATCGTTGCCATCGAAGACCGTCCCAGCTGGATTGAGATCGGGCTGTTGAATCGACTGGAGCGCAAACTCCGGACCGAACTCGGCTCCCCGGCTCCCGCCCCATCGCCGAAACCCAAAAAGGACGAAGCGCCCAAAGATCCATCGAATCCGCCGGCCACCGATTCCGCCCCACGGGGTCCGAAACCTAGCGAAAAAACACCGGCTCAGCCTCAGCCGGAAACCCCGAACCAGGACGGCGCTCCGCCCATCGGCTCAACGCCGTAGCAGAATACTCTAGGCCTGAGGGGACTTTTGGCCCGCGAGCAGCGCTGCGATTCGTTCGTAGGCCGCTGGGCCGGTTACGATGAGCACGCCGAAGTACGCCAAAAGCCCAATGATGCCGTGAGCAAACATCAGAATCGCCGGGGTGTGCAAACCCAGAATCCCGAGCGTCATGAACGCGACCTGGATCGGCAACCACGCGATGAGGGCGGCGCAAATGAGGGGCGCGAACCTATCGAGCGACTGAAGCGCTGGCGGCAATTTCTGCGGGGGCACCGCGAACAAAATGCAGAGGATCGAGGCGGTCCAAATGGCAAACCACAGCAAATTGCGAATCGCGCCGAACACGCCCCCGCCATCGAAATTAAAAAGGAAACCGAGCGCGTCGAAGTAGTCGGGAACCAGCATCGCCGCTCCTACCGCGATCACAATGCGCGCAGCGCGATCCTGCGGTCGAGCGAGATGCACCAGAAGTCCCACGATAAGCGTCGCGTATCCCAGAGTGTACAGACCGCCAAACGCCTTGCCGGCGAAAAGCCCAATTACTGGAACGGCAAAGGGCAACCACTGCAATACGATCGGAGGAACGTGGTTGCGCAGATCCGGCGGGGCCACGGTCACCAGCAAGTAGGCGCATCCAGCGATGATCGGCCAAACAAGTTGGCCGAACTTGTCCCCGTATTTCCAAGCAAAAATCGTCGGATCGATGCTGTACGGAATGACTATCGAAGCGAGAAGCGCAATGCCAGCAACCAGCAGCACATTGTGCTGGAACCCGGCATCGCGCAGCCGCTCAAACGGCAGCGCATGTGCTGCGCGCGCGATGGCCAACCCAGGAACGTGCGCGGCTCCGCTCTGCTCGGCGGGCGGCTGGCTAGGGGCACGCGCGCTACGGACTGCGCCAACCGGGTCTTGGGTCGGCGGCGGCGCCTGCAACGGCGGGTGTTCGTGTTGCGCTTGGCCGTACCCAGGCAGCGCTTGGACAGGCTGCGCTTGGCCGTACCCAGGTTGAGGTTGGCCGTGAGGCAGCGGTGCCTCTGGCGCTGCCACGGGCTGTGGCTGAGGGCCGCCGACTCCCGCGGGAGGAGCTGTCGAGCCCTGAGGCCGCTGCGCCCGATGCGGCAGGGGGATCGCGGGGGCGGCATAGCCGAACATTGTCTTCGTGGGGCCTAGCGGGGCCGGCGGGGCCCCTGAGGCAAGCGGCGGCATGGCCCGACCACACGTGCCGCATGCAGAAGAATTCAATAGTACCGCTGCGCCGCAGTACGGGCAGGGTCTCGTAGGTGTCGCCATGCTTTGGGGTCCCCGTTCGAGTGAATCAGCAACGTACCGCGCGTAGCAATGCGAAAGCAACGACACCTCATCGGATTGGGCGGGGCCCCCTGGGGGCCCCCCAAGGGGACTTCCTTCGGGCGCCGTAAGGCCTGGTGCCGCAAACGCCGAGCACTACCGATCACGTTGGCCAGCGACCTGGTGCATACTAGCCATCGGTGACCTACCGGCTTCCCGTCTCCGATGGTTCGCGCGGCACCCCGATCGAAATCCATATCGGTGGATCATCGGTGCGTGCATATCTCGCCGAGAGCGTCGCAGCAGCGGCGATGGCAAGCGGAACTCGTGTTCTATCGCGTTCCCTTAAGTACCATCGGCCCCGAAGCTTCTTCTGCCTCGAAGGTCACTGCAGCGGCTGTCTGATGCGGATCGACGGCGTTCCCAACGTGCGCGCGTGTCAAACTCCGTGTCGTCCCGGGACCCTCGCTGCGAGCCAAAATGCGTTCCCGTCGGCCGAAGTCGATCTCCTCGGCGCTGTTGACTTCTTGTTCACGCGCGGCCTGGACCAGCACACGCTGATGACAAGATCTTCAACGCTCAACATGCTTGCGAACAAAGTGGTGCGGCAACTTTCGGGGCTCGGCAACCTCCCCGACAGCGCAACCGGTTCGCTGCCCGAAGTCGTCGATCGGGCAGTCGATGTATGCGTAATCGGCGGAGGTCCGGCAGGACTGTCCGCGGCGAGCGTTTGCGCCCGCGCGGAGTACAACACGTTGCTGGTAGACGATCAGCTCCGGCTCGGCGGCAGCTTGCGCGCAGATCCCAGTGCGGTAGCAGGAAACGCGGATGTGCGCGTCGCAGAAGCATTGGCGGTGGGAGTTGAAGCATTCGAGCGCTCAACGGCCATCGGCTACTATCCTGAGGACGGCGGCGTTCTCGCAATCGCAAGCCCTTCGCATCTGGTACGCGTCCGCGCACGAGCTTGGATCTGGGCCAACGGCGGCTACGCGGTCAACCTGCCCTTCGCGGATAACGATCGGCCCGGCGTGATCGCAGCGCGCGCCGCCGCTCGTCTGCTCGTCGAGCATCGCATCTTGGCGGGCGAAAAAATATGCATCGTTGAAGATCCGCGACTTGCGGGGGAAGCAACTGCGCTCGCTGGCGCACTGACGCGGGCCGGCGCCGAGGTGACGCGCATCGCCGTGGACGAGACTCTAGGTACCAAAGGGCGCGGCTGGGTATCGTCCGTGGAAACAACCCAAGGGCGAATCGATTGCGACGTTGTCGCGGTCGCCGCTATCCCGGCCCCGGCGTCCGAAGGTGCACGGCAACAAGGCTGCCACGTGGTGCTCGATCCGAATGCGGGTGGATTCCGGGTCATCACCGATGCGCTCGGAAAAACAACAACGGCTGGCGTCTGGGCCTGCGGCGATGTCACGGGATATCTAGGGCCGCAACGCGCTGCCGAAGACGGGGTGCGCGTGGGTCAAAACGTTGTCGCGGAGCTCGCAAGGTAGTGGGCAAGAAAATCGTTCTTTGCCGCTGCGAAGACGTCATGCTCGCCGACCTAGAGCACTGCGTATCTCGGGGCTACCGGGACATCGAGGAGGTCAAGCGTTACACCGGGTTCGGAACGGGGCCGTGTCAGGGTAAAGAATGCCTGGCTCAAGTCGCCCAGCACCTCGCGCAACTCACCGAAAAACCGACTTCGGCGATCGCTCCGTTTACATCGCGCCCCCCGCTCGCTCCGACCGCGATCCGACTGCTCGCATTGTGTGGCGACGCACATCGCTTTGAGGATGACCCGTGAACGCTGTCGACGACTTCGATGAAGAAGACGGAGGAAGTCGAGCCGACATCTCCGGCGAGATCAGGCTTCCGCCGACGCTTGACAGCAACGGCCCCGTTCCCGAACGAACGGAGATCGCGATTGTCGGCGGTGGGGTGATGGGGCTGGCGATAGCGTATTACCTCGCGCGCGCAGGCCTAGACAACGTGGTTGTGTTGGAGCGCGGATACCTGGCTGAGGGAGCGTCCGGACGCAATGGCGGCGGCGTCCGCCAACAGTGGTCCACGGAAACGAATATTCGCTTGATGCAAGAATCGGTGGAGTTGTGCCGTCGATTCGCTGTCGATGTCGGCGTCAACATCTGGTTTCGCCAGGGCGGGTACCTATTCCTCGCTCGCACCGCGCGCGAAGTGGCGCGATTGGAAACGTCGATCGCGGTGCAGAACCGTTGCGGGGTCGCAACGCAAATGCTCGATGCCGCGGGCGCACGCGACATCGTCCCTGAACTCGACACGACGGGCGTCGTCGCCGCCGCTTACAACCCAACCGATGGCATTCTGTTTCCCTGGCCGTTCCTTTGGGGATATGCGCGCCAAGCAGCAGCCCACGGTGTGCGCATATTTACGCAAACTCCAGTCGCCGATCTCGTGTCCCTGCCGGAAGGCGGTTTCAGCGTAGTCACTTCGCGCGGAATCATCCAAGCGCGCCGCGTCGTGAACGCGTGCGGAGCCTGGTCGCCAGCTCTGGCACAGCGGGTGGGAGTTCATATTCCCACATTTCCAATGCGTCACGAAATCTGTTCCTCGGAGCCGCTGAAACCGTTTCTCAAGCCGATGGTAAGTGAATTGACCAGCGGACTTTACTTTAGTCAGTCGATGCGCGGCGAAATCGTCGGTGGCGTGACGATTCCCGGTCAGAGTTCAGGCTACGCAATGAGTTCGACGCTGCGGTTCCTCGCCACGTATGCACGTCGGATCGCTCGAGTTGCGCCGATCCTAGGCAACGTGAAGATCTTGCGGCAATGGGCGGGGCTATACGACCACTCCCCGGATGGCAATCCGATTTTGGGTCCTGCGCCCGGAGCGCCTGATTTGTTCTTGGCATGCGGGTTCGTGGGCCACGGATTTATGATGGCGCCGATCGTCGGCAAGTTGTACGCGGAGTGGCTGACGGGGGGGGCCAAACACGAGATCTTCGAGAGGTACACGCTGGAACGATTTGCCACCGGCGCAGGCGCTGCGCACCCAAAAGAAGACTTCAATATCGGCTAGCGAGACCCCGCGTTCGTGCTACACGAACGGCGTGTCGATCCTCGCATCGCAACGCATTGGCTTCATCGGCGCCGGCAACATGGCCGAGGCGCTGATTCGCGGACTTGTCCGCGGCAATCATATCCCAGCGCAGCAAGTGCTGGCCTCGGCGCCGCGACAGGATCGTCTCGATGAGCTCGCGTCCGACTACGGAATCGCCGTAACGACTTCGAACCAGCAAGTCGCGGCGCAGTGCAGCGTCGTGGTGCTCAGCGTCAAACCGCAGATTCTCGAAACCGTGCTGCGCGAAATCAGCGATTCGCTCGCTCCAGGAGCACTGCTCGTATCGGTCGCAGCGGGCGTCGATACCGGCACCATCGAACAAGCCGTTGCCGAAGGTGTGAGAGTGGTGCGAGCGATGCCCAACACGCCTGCGCTAGTAGGCGCCGGCGCCACTGCGATCGCGGCGGGCAAACACGCTGCAGCCGCTGACCTGGCAACTGCGCGAGCGATGTTCGATGCAGTGGGCATCACCGTCGAGCTCGCGGAAACCCATCTCGACGCGGTTACCGGACTATCCGGGTCGGGACCTGCATACATCTTTCTGATCCTCGAAGCGCTCGCCGACGCTGGGGTCAAGGTGGGCCTCGCGCGGAGAAATGCGCAACGGCTCGCCGCTCAGACCGTCATGGGATCCGCAAAGATGTTGCTCGACACCGATGAGCATCCGGGACAGCTGAAGGATATGGTGACGTCACCCGGTGGAACCGCGATCGCGGGTCTACATACCCTGGAACAGGGAGGACTGCGGACAACGCTGATCAACGCGGTGGAGACCGCGACCAAACGCGCGAAAGAGCTCGGCCGTAGGCCCAAGTGACGGGGGCCACGTGAGGGCAATTGCGCTTTGCGCAGTCTGCGCATGTGCTCCCCCCGGCGGCCGGATCGACATCGCCCTTGTGGTCGAGCCGGGTTCCCGCGTTCTCGACGACGTGCATGAATTGCGATTGACCCTCAGCAATCCCCGTCGGGTAGCTACCGCAATACGGACGAACGACAGCTTCGCGCTTGCGATCGATGTCGAAGCGACCGGAGAGGTGGGCACAGTCGCGGTTGATGGGTTGGATGCAGGCGGAGCGGTGATCGCGTCCGGCGCTTCGCCGCCGTTTCCGATCTACCCCGCCGATACACGCGTGGCCATCTACATGGCCGTCCCCAATTCGATCGGCGCCGCGCCGGTCACCTTGCCAGCTGCACGAGACCAGCTGGGCGTGGCTGCGCTGCCGTACGGTGCGGTCATTGCCGGTGGCCGCGAACCCTCTGGAGTCCCGAGCGATGCGGTTGCGGTATACAATGCGTACGATCACTCGCTAGCCACAGGTGTAGCGATGCCGAGTCCGCGCGCGGGTCTTGCCGCGGCAGTCGGTTTCGGGCGGTACGTTTATTTGTTTGGCGGTCGCGACGCTAGCGGTAGTGCCACCGCCACGCTGTGGCGACTCGACACCCAAGTAGCACCGTCGGGTGCCATCGTCGAATTCGGCAACGCTGCGTTCCCCCGCGCCGATCAGTCCATCGTGCCGATCGGCGATGACCGATTTGTCATTACGGGCGTGCCCCCCCTGGAGCTGTCGACTGCCGCCAACAGCGTCGTCGAACGGCGCGACGTGGCAGCGTTACCTCCCGCCGCCGCCGCGATTCGGGATACCGATGGATCCAGCGTCGCGATCTTTGTCGGTTCACAAGCCGTGTTCCGCTTCCGCGACAACAGCTTCGAGGTCATCGAGGTTCCCGGTGTCAAGCGCGATGGCGCCAACGTGGTCGGGCTTCCGAACGGACGGGTCGCGGTCGCATGCGGCGACGGCGACGCCATACGACTCGATCCGGTGACAGGCATCAGCGAAGCGTTTTCGATCCCAACCGCGCGTCGCACCGGTTGCGCGGTAGCAGCGACGCCGCGACATCTGGTGATCGCAGGGGGAACGATGATCGCGACGGGAGCGATTGCAACCACGGCAGAGATCTACGATGCGACCACCCTCACTCTGGTAACAACCGTGCCCCTGACGGTACCGCGCACAGGAGCACTCGCAACGGCGCTTCCGAACGATCAGGTTCTCATTAGCTCAGGGCTCGACGATCGAGGCTCCCCGACCGCTACTCTCGAGCTATTTACGCCGGGCCCCCGCGATTGACCCCGCCGAACCCTCCTGGCTTGTAACGACACCTGATCGCGCAACGCGTGCACACATCCTCCTGCAAGCGTCTTCATGCCGACACGCGCACAGTAGGCACAGCGGCACCGGCCGCATTAGCGCGAGCGTAGACACAAACCGCGATCAATCGAAGCTAGTACCTCGCCACAGTGGTTTTGATCGGTTCGGGCCGCCCATCCATCGCCGATCGCTTCGTTATGCTCCGTCGCGTTACCGCCAGTAGCGCTTACTCCGCAAGCCTCGCGCTCGGCGCGCCTCGGCGACCGGAACCTGCCAAAACCACTGTGGCGAGGTACTAGATCGGCTGGCCGATGCCCATCGCCTTGCGATTCGTCCTGGGCCGCGGATGACACTTGAGGCATCGGCCCGGTCGCGCAGTCGCTGCTACGCCGCGAGTACTGGCTCACGACGATCGAGGTGCCCAGACCGCTATTCTCGAGCTGTTTACGCCCTCGCCCGAAAGGCAACTCATAAATCGAGGCGATCGCGCCAGCTGGCCGCTGGGCCAGGGCGAAAGCGAACGCTGCTGAGCACGTCGTGAACGCAGGCTGCGGTGTCGCCGGGCAGGTCGGTGTCGGTCACATTCATCATGTTTATCGCGCCGTCGGCATCGACGGCGATCTCGAATTTCACCGTGTCGGAAAGGCCCGATTTTGCCAACCTTCGCGTACATGCGAGGAGCCGGTTTCGGTCGAGCCCATCGGCGAATTCTTTCTTGCGCCGAGCGATGGTCGCACTCGCAGGACGAGCGACTGGCTCGACAACCTCGAATGCCGCGGTGTGTCCCGCACGAACGTCGACCCACCCCGCGCGATGAAACCGACCGTATGCGTCTGCGGTCTCTATCGTATGCCGCCCAAGCATGACACGCATTTGAACGGGGGCGGCACCGATTTCAATGCCGTCGACGCGAATCTGGCGCCCCGCAGTCGCAGTGACGCGGAGCGGTCCGGAATGCGCCAGCACATCGGTCCAAACGGGCATGGTCCATGGCGCCGACCGACCGAATTTGCCGATTTCGTCGGGGCTAAGCGCGACGGGCTGGACATCGCTTACCGGAACATTTGGCGCAAAAAGCGCAGTGCGAGCTGCCTCCACAGCCACCGCGTCAGAGCGCTCGGCCGCCGTGACATCGACGCGTCCGTGATGACATGCCACCCGAGTCCCGCGAGCATCGTGCTCGACAAGGAACCGGGTTCCTCGTACTTCGATGGTGTGGCTGCCGGCAGCGACCACAAAACGCTCGCCAGGGGTGCGCTGTCGCAAGTCAATGTCGACGAGGCCATCGACCTCAAGCTCAATTGCGGTGACATTGAGTTGCCGAAACCTCAACGTGGACCGTGCGCCCAGGGAGACGCCGCTGGAGTCGCCCAATTGGATGTCGATCTGCCCCTCACCGGTAGTCAGGGTAGTACCCACAGCAAAGGGTCGGGCGAAAACGTCAGAAGCCTCGACGCCATCGACCCATGCGTCCCCCGCAAGTTTGGTGACCACTGCGTGGATCGGCGCCGGAACCGGTGGCACCGCAACCCGGACCGCCGCCGGCTCAGTCGGCGTTCGGCGAATTGCAACGTACGCGACTATTCCGCCCGCAACCAGGAACGCACATCCGAGCGCAAAGCTCAGGGTGCGCAACGTTGGACGGGGCAAGACCCGCATTCCCACCCGACTGTGCTTGGCTGTTGATACCGACCAGTGAACGCGGGCCCGAACGGAGTCCCACCCCACCGCCGGCGCGACCTGGTTCCGAATCGCCGCAAACGTGCTAGTTGCGCGTTCCACCTCATTCCGCGCGCGCGCGCACCGAGGACAACCCGCTGCGTGGCGCTCCATCATATCGAGGCGTTGGGGCGCAATGCTTCCGGCGATTGCGTCGGCCCAGAGGTGCGGAGCGATGTGGCTGCTCATCGCTCGCCCTCTGCCGCCTCGACGAGCAGTTTGTAGAATTCTCGCCGCGCGTAAAACAGCCGTGTACGAACCGTAACCGGATTGGAATCGACGAGGTAAGCAATCTCATTAAGCCCCATGCCCTCAATCTCGTGCAGATAGAGGACGATGCGCTTTTTGGGCGCGAGCCTGTCGAGTGTGCGATAGACCCGTTCGTGATCGCGACTGCGCTGGAGAGTGCGTTCAGGCGTTTCCGGCCGCTCGGCAAGGCTAGGGTCGGTTGCCGACGGTTCGACGTCGGAAATGCTCACCGTGGCCGGCCTTCGCCGTCGAGTCCGAATCCGGCCTAGCGCCACATTCACGCAGATCCGGTACAACCACGTGGAAAGCCTCGCGTCACCGCGAAACCGATCGAGACCGCGAAACGCGATCACAAAAACCTCTTGTACTAAGTCGTCGAGTTCCGTGCGGTCGCCGAGCACGCGATACAAGTTACCGGCAACCTGGCGTCGGAATCGCTGGTAGAGTTCGTCGTGTGCCGCTCGCTCATCGCGGCGGCAGCGCTGGATCAATTCCGCCTCGTCCACCATCGCAAGCGGAGCGACGGAGCCGGGTTCCCGTTTCACAACGTACATCATATCGGGGGTCTGTACGCTAGTGTGGATTTCCCCACCCAGCGTTCATGCGGACGCGCTAGTCCGCGCTCGACCCTCACCGCTCCCTCAGAACGAATTCAAGTAAGCAGCTGATTTAATAGAGTATCCTACCTGCGCGTAGGTAACACCTCAAAATCGAGGTCGTTTCCTAACGCACAGCGCAACGCGTCTTCGTCGCCGCGCGCGACGAACTCACACACCGCTTCATCGTTCTGTGAAGCGACCTGGCCGATGCCAGGCGGCAGTGTGAGCACAACCCGATCGCGGTCGAGGCGCCACGTGCCGCGATACGACTGATCAAACCGCTGGCCGCTGCAGCGAATCGAAACCGCCACGGAAAAGGCGCGGTCGCGTCGCGCGGAAAACACGACGTGGGGGTTCTCGCCACATGTTGCGACCTGCTCCCACCGCCCGCCAAATCCCATCAAACGCTCGTAGTCCGTCGTCGGTTTTCGATCCAGTCCCACGGCAGCGCGGTACCTGGGATTGGCCCGGATTAGGCTAAACCCGGAGTCGAAACGAGCCTCAACCCGCCATTCCACCGCATCGCTGCGCGAGCTTTTCGCGAGACGTTCGAGGGCGGCGATCGCGTCGGCAGTTCGGTTAGCCGCGAGGTGGAGCCGGGCCAGGCGAAACAGCGCTTCGCTGTGGTCGGGGTCGAGGGCAAGCACACCTTGCCAGGCCGCCACCGCCCCACCCTTCCCCGCAGCGCGGGCCCTTTCGGTCCGCACCGCCAGCTCAGGACCGACCGCCGGGGCCGGCGACTCGGATGAATATGGCGCGGGTGACAACTCCTCGGGGCTGACCGGCGCGGCCGCAGGCCTCGGTAGCGCAAAGGCGATCACATCGATTGCGTCCGCGCCTAAGCGGCGGGTCGAGTACACTACTGCAACGCGAGAACCTTTTGGATTCACATAGAGTTCGAGGACCTTAGAGATCGGATCGACGGACTTCCAGGTGACCACCTCCGCGTTGCCCCGCAGGATAGTGAGCTCGCGGCCAGACACCTTTGCCGTGAACTGCGCCGACACCCCGCGCTGTGCGGTCCCTTGTTCAAACGATAGCCTCGCAACCGCGTCTGCCTGCGCGCGATCGCACGCCGGTGAGCCGGTCGCAACGGCGTTCACAGCGGGTACGGGTTGGCACACTCGATCTTGGTTCACGAGGTACGCCGCACTTGTGCTGGAGAACCCGCCGAACGTGTCGGCCCAGGCCGATGAGCTGATCCACCACGCAGAAAGCGCTACCCGACGCATCTTCATCCGGACGTCGTAGCGCGATTTCCATTCATAATCACTTGCGGTAGGTTGCCCAAATGGTTTCGATGCTGACGCGCGCGAGTGCTGCGATTGATCGCAGAGTCGCTCGGCTCGTGGGGCGCACGATGGCTAGCCGCCACGCCTCACGGCGACTGCCGTCCGGCGACCTTCGAGCCAAGCTCATCGACGCAACTCGCGCCTATAATTGTGGCACTCTCGGTGTGACGAGTCCGTTTTTTCCAACACCCTCGATGCCCAGCGTTTCGCTGGAAGCCAAAGGCAACGGTCCGTTGGGAACCCACATCGCTGACCTGTCGTTTCCGTCGGACTACCAACCGTTTTTTCCGCCAGCGCGCGACCCCTACCTCGCACACAAAGAAAACATGACGGCGCACGCACGATGGTGGACCTCGGACAGCGGCCGACCCACGATCATCGTCCTGCACGGCCTCGGGGCTGGTAATCCTTGGATCTCCGCACAAAGCTTTGCGGTGCCGTATTGGCTGCGGCATGGCTACGATGTGGTCGCATTCCAACTGCCATTTCACGGCAGGCGCGCCACGGCTCAGGGCCCCGCCGTCGCGTGGCCATCGCTCAACCTGCTGCGGACCAACGAGGGATTCGGCCACGCGATCTACGATTTGCGCGCCCTCGCGATGTTCCTGCGAGCGAGGGGCGCTTCCGCCGTGGGTGTCATCGGCATGAGCCTCGGAAGCTACATTGCAGCGCTGTGGGCGTCGATCGAAGGTCCGAATTCGTCGCTCGTCGGGGACTTCCGAGGGTCGTCGGGGACTTCCAAGGGTCGTCGGGCACTGCCAAGGGTCGTCGGGGACTTCCAAGGGTCGCGGGGAGGGATCGGTCTACCTCCGCACTCCCACGGGAGTGCTGCGCACCCCGGCGACCCTGGGAAGTCCCTGACGAGGGGCAGAGCCGGGGGTATCGATCCAACTCCGCACTCCCTTGCCGGGAGTGCTGCGCACCCCGGCGACCCTGGGAAGTCCCTGACGAGGGGCAGAGCCGGGGGTATCGATTTCGCAGTCGCCATGATCCCGGCGGTCTCGCTAGCGCGCTTGGTCTGGCACCACAGTCAGAACGTACCAGCGCGTCAGCAAGCCACCAAGGCCGGCATATCCGAGGACCTGTTGGCCGATGCGTACTTGGTTCATGCTCCGACCACGCGAGTCGCGCAGCTGCCTCCCGAGCGATTGTTCGTGGTCGCCGGTTTGGGCGACCAAATTACTCCGCCGGATCAAGCGACAACCCTCGCCGCGCACTGGAACACCGACGTGCTGTGGTTTCACGGCGGTCATCTTGCGCAAATCGGCCGAAGCGACGCGATTCGATCCGTGCGCCGCGCCCTCGGTAACGTCGGGTTCTCCGGCCGCGAGTTTCGACCATGACAAAAACCCTGGGAGAAGCGATTGCGAGTGGCCCCCTGTTGCTCGACGGCGCGATGGGGTCGCTGCTCTACGAACGCGGCGTACTTCATACCCGGAGTTACGACGAGCTCAACCTGCAGCAGCCGGAGCTCATCCGCACCATTCACCGGGATTACGTCGCAGCGGGGGCGGAGCTGATCGAAACCAACACATTCGGCGCCAACCGCATCGCACTAGCGCGCCACGGGCTGGTCGAACAAACTGCTGATATCAACCGCGCCGCAGTCGAACTCGCTCGGTCCGCTGCCGCGGGGCGAAACGTATACATTGCGGGGGCAGTCGGTCCCACCGGGATCAAGTTCGGCGTAGCAACACAGTCCGAACGACGACTCGCTCGCTTCGCGCTGGCGGAGCAGATCGACGTCTTGGTGCTTGCCGGCGTCGATGCGATCGCCATCGAAACATTTACCTCGATCCTCGAAATGGAGGAGGCGATCAGCGTCGCGCGAGAGCGCGGTCCCAAAGTTCCAATCATCGCGATGATGGTATTTGACGGAAACGGTCGGTCCGATGGCGGTCTGGGCCCAGCGGAGATCGCGGATCGCTTAGTCGCCGCCGGCGCCGACGTGGTGGGAGCCAATTGCGGAGTTGGGCCCTCTGAGTTGTACCAAGTCGTCACGAGCATGGTCGGCCGCGGCAAGCCTGTCATCGCCCAACCCAATGCGGGTCTGCCCGCATCCGTTGAAGGTCGAACGCTGTACGTCGCCAATCCCGAACACTTTGGCGTGTTCGCTCGCAGGATGCTCAAAAGCGGCGTTCGCCTCATCGGGGGATGTTGTGGCACAACGCCCGAACACACCCGCGCCATGCTCGGAGCCGTGCGGATGTTGCGCGGTGAAACCGTGGGCGACCCGGCGCACTCCCAGGCAATGAGCCCGAAGCCCGCGTCCCCTGAGGGGTTCCCCCACAGCCGCATCACCGGCGCGCCAAGCCCCGATGCGACCACCGAGCTGGCCACCCGGTCGCGGCTCGGAGCGCGTATCGCCGCGAACGAATTTGCCGTTTCCGTCGAACTCACCGCGCCCAGCGGCCTCGACCTCGAGAAGACCAAAGCTGCGGTCCGCCAGCTGCACGCCGGCGGCGTCGACATTGTCAATATCGCCGATGGCCCACGGGCATCCGCGCGCATGGCAAACCTTGCCGTGTGTGCACGCCTCGCTGCAGAAACGAGCGCGGAACCGATTCTTCATGTGTGCGCGCGTGACCGGAGCTTCCTCGGGTTGGTCGCCCATCTGCTGGGCGCTCACGGCCTAGGCCTGCGCAATCTGGTCATCATTACAGGCGACCCGCCCAAGATGGGCGACTACCCATTCTCAACTCCAGTCTACGATGTCGATTCGATCGGACTGCTCCGAATTGCCGCCGGACTCAATGCCGGGATCGATCCCGCAGGGAAACCCTGCGCGGCAACGTCGTTCGTACTTGCCACCGGAGCGGAGCCCGGTGCTCACGACCGCGATCGCGAGCTGCGCCGTCTCGAAGAAAAAAAGGCCGCGGGGGCCGAACTCGTCATGACCCAACCGGTCTACGACCCGCGCACACTCGAGCGCTTTCTCGACGACGCCAAACCACTTGGGCTTCCCGTCATGGTGGGCATCTTACCGCTGGCGTCGCATCGCAACGCAGAATTTCTGCACAACGAAGTTCCGGGGATGACGATCCCAGCGGAGTACCGCGAGCGAATGGCCAAGGTGGGCTCAGGCCCCCAAGCGCGTGAAGAAGGCATTCGAATCGCGCGGGAAGCGTTGGGCGGAGTCGCGCACCGCGTCGCCGGCGCGTATGTCATGCCCCCGTTCAATCGCGTTGAATCTGCCCTCGCCGTTCTCGAAGTCGTTCGCGATCGGCTCCCCCCCGTGCAGCGCTCGTAACGCGCGCTAGCACGGTTTAGAGACGGGAACGTACGACGGCACATTCGCGCTCGCCAACGACTTGCGCCAGGCTGGCAACATGAACGCCACTACGGAAGACGCATGGCGGACAGCCAGCCGAAGTCGTTGACCTCGAACCACGCGGCGACTCCTGCATGACCTACGAGCAACAAGAACCCTCGTCGTGCAAGTGAGCCTCACCTTCGCGAATCACGCGGTGCACATGCTCGTCGAAGCGGCCCCCTCGCGATTCGCTTGATGCTGCCCCAGCTAGTACCTCACCACAGTGGTTTTGGCAGGTTCCGGTCGCCGAGGCGCGCCGAGCGCGAGGCTTGCGGAGTAAGCGCTACTGGCGGTAACGCGACGGAGCATAACGAAGCGATCGGCGATGGATCGGCGGCCCGAACCGATCAAAACCACTGTGGCGAGGTACTAACTCAGTCCAGCCGACTCGCGTTGGACGCCGGATCAGGCTTTGCAGACTCATCCGGCACTGGGACGTCCGAGCTCAATGCGGTAGGTAGCAGCGGCATGGCTTGAGCTTCGAGAAACTCCTCAAGCTCGGTTTGCGCGCGACCAGCGAGCGGGTGACGTAAAGCCGCATAAGCCGCGGCGCGCCGAGTCAGCGCCCCAAAGTCCCAACGGATGTTCGGCTCGACCCGCTCGAGAGCGCGCGCAACAGCCGCATCGTCGACCACAGCAGCGGTTGCCAGTAGCGCTGACAGGCGGGACTCGTCTTCCATGTACACGGCAAACGGAGGGATGAGCGCGTCTACGAGGCGTGGGCCGTACGACGTTGCTCCGCTGGCGATTTTGGGCACCTGCCGCAGCACTCGCCCCACCAAGTTTCGGTCCACAAACGCGTCCGTGCGGATTTGCGCCAATGCTGGAATCACCAGCTGAGCCGCCTCGTCCCACCGCTTCTGGTTCACGCGCAGCTGCGCCAGCGCGAGGTCAGCCTCAACCGGATGTTTCGGTCGCAATGCGGCGATGTACGCTTCGGCCTCGGGCCCCCCCGTCATTGCTAGTCCCTCGGTGACGAGCAGCAATTCGAAGTGCGATCGGGGAGCAGCCTGTTGGCGACGCCAAGCGCCGATCGCGGTGACCGGGTTGCCACCGATATACGCAGTTCGAGCCTCGACCCGAGCCCTGGGTTCATCCGCGAATTTCGCCCTGGCGATTGAGTTCATATCGCCCTCGAATGCGTCGGCGATCGCTCGGTCTTCCTCAAAGCGGCCCCAATCAAAGCTGCCGACGACCTTCGGTCGATCGTCGCGCAGCTCGCTGGCGATCGCGCGAAGCGGTGCGATGTTGTTGAGCCCTTGCTGCCCAAGCGTGTGTGCAAACGCAAATTCGATTCGCGTCCGGTCATCGGTATTGATGCCGGTGGCCCGCCGTGCGATCTCCGCGGCAAGGGCGGACGAACCAATGTAGTGCGACATGAATCCCTCCACTCCGTTCACGTGCCACGCGAAGTCCGCCGCATCGTGAAACACGGGCGCCGCGATCCGCGCCGCGATCGCCTGCGCGTCGTACACGATGGGTGACGACGACGCGACAAACAAAAGGTCCGTGCGACCTAGCCTCCATGTGTGAATCTCGGGAAACACGGAGCTAAGCGTGGCGTAGATCGTCGCGATGGTATCGCCGTTGACCTCGTACGACTGAGTCCATTGCAGGAACAAGCCATTCTTGCCCAAGCGATCGCGAACGGCCTGGTAAAATTCACGCGTAAATAGACTCGACACCCCGGCGCGATACGGATTCGACGGCTCGGAGACGATGACGTCGTAGGGCGAGCGAGCAACCAGCAAGTGCTCACGCGCATCGCCGAGAGAAACATGTACTTTCGGGTGATTCAACACGTCGCGGTTCAGCGGTGCGCATGCCCGCGCGACACCGAGAATCGCAGGTTCAAGCTCGATAACATCGACTCGCTCCATCCCAGGCACGTCGGCGAACCAACCCGTGGTCTCCCCAGTCCCCAAGCCGATGACAAGGCCGCGCTTAGGCCCTGGGTGGATCGCCGAGCCCAAAAGGCCTCCCATCATTTGCGTCGCGGCATCCACAAAGGCGTTTCCGTCGACCTTGCCGTTGACGACAAACGCCAACCCGTCGTACGCCGCAAGTGCAACGCTCGACTCGACGCCGTCGGCTTCCCATTTCACAATTCGGCGACTCCGGTTAGCGAAATTTCTCGCCGAGGTCGGATCGTCAAGGCGAGCCGCCCGCCCTGCGCCAATCCCCGAATGCCGCCACGCCGCCGTGGGGCCGCGCGCAAATGCGAGCCCGATCGCCAACACCGCGAGCGCGCCCAGCGGGGCGCTCACCCGCCACGATGAACGCCTGGCAATGAAGCTGAAGCCTGTCGCGGCCACCGCGACCAGCATCACCACCGCGAGCCACCAACAACGCACCGCTCCCAGGGTTGGCAAGAGCACAAAACCGCCGACGAGGGAACCGACGATCGCACCTAGCGTATTTGCCGCATAGACCATGCCGAGTTGCCGCCCGACCCGACTGCGACCCTTGCCAACGAGGTTAACGAGCAGTGGAAACTGAACGCCCGAAGCGATCGCCGCGGGAACCACCACAGTCCCACAGATCATCGCCCAGCCCGCAACTTGTCCAGCGAACCCGAACACGGCGCTGCCTTTTGCTGCCGAAGCGGCGTACGCAATCCGATCGCCGAGCGCGAACGGAATCGCAAGACACACCGCTTCGACGAGACACGTCGCAGCGAGGCCGGCTGCCGTCGCGGTGCGCGCCGCAGGTCGCAGCGCGTAGATGAGCCCACCCAGTCCGATGCCCAACAGTGCGGCCGCGAGGATCAATCCAAACGTGAACACCGTACCCCCGAGAATCGGGCTGAGCATGCGGTACCACGTCATCTCCATAAGAAAAAACACGAAACCCACCACGGCGGACGCTGCCAACACGACCGGCAGAGACAGCTCCACCGATGCGGCCGCGCCTTCGGCACCGGAATCTTCGCGCGAGTCCACGGGCACAGTAGCCCTCCGCGATGTGCTACGCGCGATCAGGGCGACCAACGCGTTGATCAGCGCGGCGACGAAAATCGACCGCATGGTTCCGAATACCTCGAGCAGAAAGAATGTCGATACCAGCGCACCGCACACCGCGCCGATCGTGTTGGTTCCGTACAGGATCGCGAGCGATCGCCGTCGCGCATCGCCGTCGGTCTCAATCGCGCGAGCTGCAGCCGCCAACGTGCCCCCCATGGCAAGCGTCGGTGCGGCCAGCACGAGCGCTGCCAGCGCGAGCCGAATGCCAGTGCCCGCGACGAGGCCGAGAGCAGGCGTTCCGCCGCTAGCGATGTACAGCTTGCGCACAAGCGCTAGCAGGAACGGCGACGCTGCCGCACTTGCGGCGATCACAAGTTCGAGGTTGCCGTACAATCCAAGCGGGTTCTTCGCGGTGTCGGCGCGCTTGCCCAAAAGAAGGCTCCCTGTGCCGATTCCGCCGATGAAGATGGCGAGGACGGCCGCTGAAGCCGCCGTAGACGCTCCGAACACCAGCCGCAGCTCGCGGAACCACGCCACCTGATAGACCAGGCTGCACAAACCAGAGCCGAAAAGCATCGGTGCGACGTGGCGAACACCAAGGTCGAAACGAGTTGAAAAAAGCGCCATAATGCTGGCGCAGAATGCACCAGGAATACTTCCGGCCCAATTTTTCAGGTGGTTCGGGGGATCGCATGGGGCAGCCTCGATGACGCGCGCCATGGGCGTGCACCCTGCCAGCGTTCACAGGATCTCTGTGGCGGCGATGCTGTGTGCGCTCGCGATTCCCGCTCACACAGCCCCCCAGATCGAAATCAAAGCGCGAACCGCGCTATCGCTCACCCGCGTGCATGTCGCTGAGGCCGGCTGGGTCGACGTTCGCGGTCAACTTCTGGACAAACTCACCAACCAAGGGATCGGCAGTCAGGCGGTACACATCGCGCTGGGAGATCGCGAAGCCACCGCCATCACACGTCCAGACGGCTCGTTCTCGGCAATGCTACGCGCCGAGCCCGGTCCGCTCCGGGTAACACTGCGCTTCAACGGCGATCGCTCACTGGATCGCTCGGAATCGCTGGAAGTGGTAACCGATCCAGCAAAGCAACACGTTGAACTAGCGATCGAAAAGGTCGCTGATGTGCCCGCCGGCGCAATGCTTCGCGTCGCCGCTTCCGGGGACGATGGCCCGCTCGCACTGCCGCTGATCGTAGAAATCGCCCCCTACCGCTCGGACAAATGGAAACCACTGCTGGGAGAACCTGTCACCCGCGAAGCCCGCTTGATCGCCCGTCGAGAGGCTGGGGGAGCTGGCCTCTATCGAGTGCGGGTGCGTTTCGCCGGCGACGCGCGTACACAAAGCGCATCCAAGGAGACGACCATCGAGGTAGTTACGGCCACCACAACCACGATGACGCTCACCGGACCGCGCCTAGCATTCGGAGATCGCCTTGGCGTGGCCGGCACGGTTTTGGATGAGGATCTTCAGCCCGTGGCGGGAGCCGCAGTGACCCTGACCACTGCGGACCGCCGGCTTGCGCACTTCACCACCGGCAACGATGGAAACTACGCATTCAGCATCAAAGCTGCTGAGCTAGGAGCTGGCACCGCCACCCTCCAGGCGACTGCGGATCCGGGGCGTTCCTACGCCAGACCCAGTAGCTCTGCGCCCCAGCGCATCGCGGTAGCCAGCCCACATCCAGCACCTGATTCCTACACCGTCTTGGGTTTCCTCGTCACGAGTCTCGCTGCCGCTGCGTTTCTAGCCGCGCGCAAGGCCGCGCGCAGCCGGCTTCAGCGCCGGGCGTCGCTGCCCGACTGTGACGCAGTTGAAGCCGAGACTCGCGAGGCTACGGCTGGAGGAATCGAGCTGGCAAAACCCGGCCTGGCCGCCGCTCTGCGCCGGGCCACGGACCACTGCTTCGGCGGCGCGGTGTACGACGTTGTGCGCGGACGTCCTATCGGCAACGCAACGATACGAGCTGCAAACGGCATCGATCGACGCGAAGCAACTTGCGCGGAAACCGGCAACTTCTGCTTTGAGAGCCTAGCACCGGGCCACTGGGATGTGAGCGTCAGCGCGCCCGGACACGTCACCGAGCGATTTTCGATCGCGATTCCACACCGGGGCGAGCTGCGCAGCGCTCGCATTGAGTTGGTTCCGGTTCGCGAAAGCGCCTTTCAGCTCTACCGAAAAGTCGCTGAGCCCGCCCTGCCCAACCGACGGCTGTGGGGAATTTGGTCGCCGCGCCAAATCGTCGATCACGTTCGCAAAAAGCACCCAAGTCCAGCACTCGCTGCGCTTACCGCGCACGTCGAAGAAATCTACTTTTCTCCGCGTATCGCACCCGAGGCGGTGTTGGCCGAGATTCGAGCCCACGTCGACAAAGCACAGGTCGAGCGCGCCGAACGGTGAACCAGGCTTCTGTAGATTCTTGCCGAGGCCGTGGCCGCTATCCCGCGAAGCCAGCCGGGGGCGGATCGGCCGCGACAGCGATTGATTTGACCGTTCCTGGGCCCTAAGGTCACCGCGATGCAAACAGAATTGGTCGAGCTCGGCGGCGCTGTTGCTGCGCTTGCGCTCGTCATTTATGGACTGCGCCGGGCGTCGATCCGCAGCCAGCGACAAGCACCTGCGTCCGCGCGCGAACGACTCGGGTACGACGACGACGAACCGAAAAAACCGCGGCGCCGCAGGCGCCCGGAAGGAAGCTCCCTTGGGGGGGGGGGCCCTGCCGAAATCGCGACAACGACGGACTCCGACACAGCGGCGGCGTACGTCGCCGGGCTGGAGAAGACGCGAGGGGGATTCGTCTCGAAGCTTTCAAAACTGTTCAGCAAGAAACAGATCGATGCAGACACCGTCGGCGATCTCGAGCAGGTGCTATACACGGCGGACATCGGCCCGCGCGCAGCCGACCGGATCTTCCAAGCGGTCAAAGGCGGACTATCTCGTGCCGAGCTAGAAAGCCCAGACCACATCTGGAGCCAGATCCGCAAGACGTCGAAGGAAATCCTGGCGATCGATGCCAGCCCCTTGGACCTCAGCGCGCACAAGCCATTTGTGTTGCTCGTGCTTGGTGTCAATGGCGTCGGCAAGACCACGACGATCGGAAAGTTAGCGTCGCGCTGGACCGCCGAGGGCAAGAAAGTGCTGCTCGCCGCTGGCGACACCTTTCGAGCAGCAGCGACCGAGCAGCTCGAGGAATGGTCGAAACGCGCTTCCGTCGATATTGTAAAGGGCAAACCCAACGGTGATCCATCATCGGTGATCTTCGACGCAATCAAAAAGGGCGTCGATGAACGCTACGACATCGTCATCTGCGACACCGCTGGCCGTTTGCATTCGAATTCCGGTCTCATGGACGAACTCAAGAAATTGCGCCGAGTCAGCGACAAGGCCCTCGCTGGCGCTCCCCACGAAACTTGGATGGTGCTGGATGCGACTACAGGGCAAAACGCGATCAGCCAGGCTAAGACCTTCAAAGCGGAGATGGAGATTACAGGGATCGTTCTCACCAAACTCGACGGCTCAGCCAAAGGAGGAGTCGTGCTCGGTATCTGCGATGAGCTCCGAGTTCCGGTTCGGTTCGTGGGGATCGGCGAGACGATCGATGCGCTGCGACCGTTTGACCCGGCCGCATTTGTCGACGCTCTGTACGTCAGCGGGACCGCTCCTACAGAGATGGCATAGGTGGCCGCCGCTTACCCGCGTCTGGGGCCGCGGCACCTATCGGGCCTCAGCAGCTTGAGTTGGGCAAAATCAACGTGTTATTTAATATGTACGCATGCGCGGGATGATAACAGCCGTGGCACTGGTGCTCGTGGCAAGTACCACAGCCCTTGCCGAGACCCCAAAAGGCGCCAAGCCCCAAGCCGGCAATAAAGGAGCCAGCCCCGCGAAACCCAACGGCAGCGACGGCGCCGAAATCGAGATGGATTCGGACAAGGGCGGTGCAGTGAACGCCGACGAAATCCAGATGGAGGACGAGCAGCCCAAGCCGGGCGACCTTTCCGCCGACCTCGCCACCAGCGACCAGGCTAGCGGAACGGCCACTGGCGCTCAGGTAAAGCGCACTCCGCTGGCCTGGAAAGATATCGTCGTTGTCGTCCGCAAGCCGTTCCTAAAAGTGCGTCGCACGGAAATCAATCCGTACGTCAGCACGACGATGAACGACAACATGATTCGGCATAACGCGATCGGCGGCGAGATCGCGTACTATTTGACCGACGTTTTGGCAATTGGGGCTGAGGGCCAGTACTTCACGCACTCCTTCCTCGAGCCGTACGACCTCGTAGCCCGACAAGCGCGACGGCTTCCAACCGTCAACAAGTACAACTGGTCTGCGGCGCTCGATTTTCACTACGTGCCGGTGTACGGCAAGTTCGCAATCCTCGACCGCAAACTCGTCGCATGGGAAGCCACCTTTACGGCGGGGATCGGCGTGGGCCAGTCCGAAGTCATCCCCCGCGACAGGGCGTTCCCCGGGTTTACCAATTTCTTGATCCAGCCCAACATCGGCGCCAGCATGAGGTTCTTCATTACGAAGTGGCTGACCGTCAACCTCGGCATCCGGGACTACCTTTTCATCGATAAGTACGAGCCGGCGGACCGTTCGCCCGTGATGAACGCCACGGCCGCACAAGCCTCCGACAACGCGACCTCATCGCTCGTCAACAACATCATGTTCCAGCTCGGTCTCAGCTTCTGGCTGCCGACCTCGTTTGAATACACGACGTTCCGGTAAGCGAGGAGACCGGCCATGACCAAAACGATCCTGTGGATACTCGGCATTAGCGCACTCGCGAGTTCGGCGGCAGTCGCCGAACCCACGGCGGGACTTGGCGAAGGCCGGCGGCACAACTCGCTTCCCAACGACGTGGCAGTTCGACACCGCCGTCTACTTGTCAAAAAACGCTTTGAGCTAGCACCCCTGTTCGAATCCAGCATCAACGCGGATTTTCAACACACGCTCGGCGCCGGCCTAAAGCTCGAATACCATTTCACCGACATGTTGTCGATCGGAGCGGTTGGTGTGTATTCGGGATCGCTGCGCACCGGGCTTGTCGATAAGATCGTCGAAACACTGCCCGACACGCCGAACGCGACCAAAGAGCCGTCCAAGGACCAGTACCTCAGCCACCTGAATACGATCCCATTTCACGCCGCCGCCTACGCAAGCCTAACCCCGTGGTACGGAAAGCTCGCCGCGTTCTCGCAGGCTTTCGTTGCTTTCGATTTCTACTTCCAGGCAGGCGTTGCGTTCGCCGCGTTGAGTTCAAATTGCGCGGATACGGTTTGTACCGACCGCACTCCGGGAAAATCCAGAATCGATCCTTCCACCGGAGACACGATCCCTCCGGACAATGACCCCAAAAATGACCCACCTCTAAACAGTGGCAACCATGTGGGGCTCTACCTCGGAGGGGGCATCCACGTCTTCCTTTCCGATTTCCTGGCCCTGGACCTAACGGTGCGGGACTACGCCTTCTCGGATAACCCGTCTGGCGCCGACTACAACGCCGACCAGTTTGTAGGCACGAGCCCCACCCTCGGGGATGACAACCGGTTTTTGCACCACTTGTTCTTTGGCGCTGGGCTCGCGATCATGCTGCCAATGAAGGTCAAGCGAACGCCCTAGCCACTGCGGGTGGCGAGGTGGCAACGAAGTTGGCGGAGTCCTTCTGTAAGTCGCTGAATCCTAATGCCGCGGGGCTGGCGCAGGCGTTGCTTAAGGGCATGTAGGTTCATGCGTTCACCCGTTGTCGCCGCAGTCCTGGCCCTTGCGGTCGGATGCGTTACCCCATCCATCCCGATCCCCCCGCCAGATGCTGCCCGAATGACGTTTGCCATCATGGTTCAGGGCTCTGTATCCTCTGCCGTGCTGACCTATCCGCCGGAGAAAAACTACGAAGGGGGCATCGTCTATGTCTTCAACCACGAAACGGGTCGGGGCGTGTTCCAGAACGTGAATGACGACAATTCGATCGGGCCCACGCAGCCGCTAGAAGCGGCCCTAGGCCATCAACTCGTGGTCACCGTGGAAAGCGCAGCTCAAGCCGTTTCGCGCTGTATCGTGTTGCGCGAGGGCCTACAGGACCCAAACACGTACTGCTCGTTCTGAACAGAGTTACTCACTTTACGAGGCCGCCGTAGAGGTCGGGCCGGCGATCGCGGAAGAACCCCATACTCGCGCGAACGCGACGCAGCTGACTCAGATCGAGAGTCGCCATCGCGATGCCCGGAGTGCTGCGATCGAGCTCTGCGAGCTTGTCGCCGCGCGCGTCGGCGACAAACGAGCTGCCGTAAAACGCAATTGCCGATGCCCCCTCGCCTTCGGTACCGATCCGGTTCGCTGCCACCACTCCCACCGCATTTGCCACCGCGTGTCCAATCATCACTCGTTGCCACGAATCGCGGCTGTCCAATTCCGGTTCCTCCGGCTCGCTGCCGATCGCAGTGGGGTAAAATAGAATATCGGCGCCAGCGAGTGCCATCGCTCTCGCTGCCTCTGGGAACCATTGGTCCCAACAAATCCCGATGCCGATCGTGCCAAACTGGGTCGCGAACGCCTTAAAGCCGGTGTTTCCAGGCTTGAAGAAGAACTTCTCCTGGTAGCCGGGCCCATCGGGAAGATGACTTTTACGGTAAAGACCTAAATCGCTGCCGTCGGCATCGAACACCGCGATTGAATTGTAATATTCCGGCCCCGCCTGCTCGAAAAACGAGACGGGAATCACTACACCCAGCTCAGCGGCCAGCTTCCGAAAGTGTCCGAGCGTGGGATGCGCTTCCGCGGAGCGGGCGCGGCAGAAGTCGCGCTCGTTTTGGCCGCGACAAAAATAGTGGCCTTCGAACAGTTCACTCGGCAGGACAATTTGCGCTCCTTGGGCAGCCGCCTCGCGAACCATTTCGGTAACCCGCAGAACATTTGCGCGAACGTCGTCGGAAAGCCCGGCTTGAAGCGCCGCTACAGTTACCTTCACATGCATCCCCTCAGTTGAATCCGCCGTTCCAGCGCAGCGGCAACCAGGCCATCTCTCTTATCACAGCTGAAAGACACATGAAATTCGTTTTTTGCCCGGCGGCCCGGTTAGTTAGTAGAATGGAGCGAATGCGGCTCACCGTTATCGCAGCGTTACTCTGCGGTTGTGGTCCGGATCACTTCGGGACCTACTTCATCGCCGACGGCCGCCCGGCAGCGATCGATTTTGACCGGGCCGAATTTTTCTTCGGCTCCAAAATCGACGGAGACTTCGCGTCACTTACGGGCGCTCGCAGTGGCGATGTCTATCGGCGAATGTTTGTGGAAAACGATGAGGCCGTACCAGCGAGCGATCGAAGGTCGAGCTACTACCTCCCCACCGATGGCGCTACTAACGTCGGGTCCTACGTGCTTGTCCTGGCGCGCAATAGCTCGGATGCCATTGTGGGTGTCGCTGAAGCGAGCGGATTTTCGCTGGCAACCAGCAATGAGGTCATCGAAGTTCACCTGCCATTGGAACCACCCGATAACGTCGAAACCTGGGGCGCGAGTCCTTCGTGCGTCGCGTGGGCTCAACGTGGTGGCCAAGCAACCACGGCGGTCGTGCGAGACGATGACCGCGATTGCGACGGGGCGTTGGCAACCAACGACTGCAATGATCTTGCGTATTGTGCAGCCGGCGATCCCTCGTGCAGTACGGCGCCAACGCTGTGCCTCGCTTCGTGTTCCCTCGGCTGCCGCGCAAACAATGCGTGCGAAGCGTCGGTGTGCCTTCCAGCCGCGGCGTGCCCGACCAATGGTACGTGCAGTGCCGCATCGAGCGTCGCGGAGCGACTCGCATGCATCGCGGATCAGTCGGCGCACATCAAGGTTGCCGTCATGGACACCGGTCGACCGTGTGTGGACTCGTTCGTGGTGCCGCTGCCGTCCGGTTCGCGCTGCGGCAACCCTATCATCGAATACGCCGAGCCGCTCCCCGACGGGTACACGTTCGAGGTGACCGATGGTGCAACCTCGTGTGGCATTTCGATCAAAAAGCCGTCGAGCGCTGCTTCGTTCAGCGGCATTCACCACCTGCTTATCTCGATCGACGCCCCTAACGGCGTCGGGCCAAGACCCACGCTGTTCCTAGGAATCGATGGGGTCCAGAGGGTGCCGATCGCAACGTGTACCGGTCCGGTTACCATTGAACAGATCGTCATCAATCGCTGTTAACAAATCGGCTGCCGAGGACGCTCGAGGAGGTCCAGCCCGCGTGATATAGAGGCGGTCGATGTCGGACACTACGGCTCCCGCCAACATCACACCGATCTCCATTGAAACGGAGATGCGCAACTCGTTCATGGATTACGCGATGAGCGTGATCGTGGCGCGTGCGCTTCCCGATGCTCGTGACGGCCTCAAGCCCGTTCATCGGCGCATCCTTTACGCGCAGCGCGTACTCAACAACACGTGGAACCGCCCGTATGTGAAGTGCGCACGCGTGGTCGGCGATGTCATTGGCAAGTATCACCCCCACGGCGATGCATCTGTCTACGACGCATTGGTGCGCATGGCACAAGACTTCTCAATGCGCTACATGCTCGTCGACGGCCAAGGGAATTTCGGCTCGATCGACGGAGATCCGCCCGCGGCATACCGCTACACCGAATGCCGCATGAGCCGGATCGCCGGCGAGCTCCTCGCCGACATCGACAAAGAAACCGTCGACTGGAGCCCAAACTACGACGATAAAGAACTCGAACCGACCGTGTTGCCGACCAAAGTGCCGAACCTGCTGATCAACGGCGCGGCTGGCATTGCGGTCGGAATGGCGACCAACATTCCACCCCATAACTTGGGTGAGGTAATCGACGGCGTACTGGCGCTGATCGCCAATCCTGCGCTGAGCGACGATGAGCTGATCAAACACGTCCCCGGACCCGACTTTCCAACCGGTGGAGTGATTCAGGGACGCAACGGCATTCTCGCCGCCTACAAGACCGGCCGCGGCCAAATCCAGGTCCGCGGTGTTGCGCATGTCGAGGAGGTCCGCAAAGATCGCCAGGCCATCATCATTACCGAGTTGCCGTTCATGGTGAATAAGGCGCGGTGGATCGAAGCTAGTGCGGCACTGGTAACCGAAAAGCGGCTCGAAGGAATCCACGATATTCGCGATGAGTCCGACCGGACCGGCATGCGCGTTGTGTTCGAACTAAAGAGAGATGCCGACGACAAAGTCGTGCTGAACAATCTATTCAAGCAGACCGCGCTGCAAAGTTCGTTCTCTGCCAACATGCTGGCGATCGTCGATTCGCGCCCTGTGCTGCTGTCGCTAAAAAAAGCGCTGCAGGTATTCGTGGAGCATCGCAAGGACGTCGTTACTCGGCGAACCCTGTTCGACTTGCGCGAAGCGCGACTGCGGCGCGAAATTGTTGAAGGCCTTGGCCTCGCGATCATGAATATCGATCGCGTGATCGAGATCATTCGCAGTTCCGCCGATACCGATGTGGCGCGAGCGGCACTGATCGCCGAGCCAATGCGGGGTCTGGGGGGATTTCTTGAACGCGCTGGCCGATCGAAGCAAGAGGTCGACGCTGCGAACTCTAGCCAGTTCGTGCATCTCACCGAGCGGCAAGCGCAAGCGATCCTTGATATGCGACTCGGCCGACTTACCGGCCTCGAGCGGGAGAAACTAGAAGCCGAATACGCGGAACTCTGGAAGCTTACCGACTACCTCGAGGGCCTTTTGGCAGATGATCGCAAGCTGATGGGCGCGATCGTCGATGAGCTGTCGGCGATTCGGTCCGATTTCGGTGATAAACGCCGCACTCAAATCGTCGATGCGGAAGGTGAAATTCTCACCGAGGAGCTGATCGACGAAGAAGACATGATCGTGACCCGCAGCCATCTGGGCTACATGAAGCGCACCCCAGCACGCGAGTACTCCGCCCAGGGTCGCGGCGGGCGCGGCATTACCGGTGCGTCATCGTCGGATGGCGACTTTGTCGCTGACATGTTCGCAGCATCCACGCATGATCACGTCTTGTTGTTTACCGACAAAGGTCGAGTCTACTACAAGAAGGTATTCGAGCTGCCTGAAGGCGCGCGGACCGCGAAGGGACGCGCCATCGTCAACGTACTTGAGCTCCAAGAAGGCGAACAAGTGGTTGCGATGTTACCGTTTAAGCAGTTCAGCGCGGACACAAGCGTGTTCTTTGCTACCCGATCGGGCACTGTAAAGAAGACCGAGCTCGCCGCTTTCGAAAACGTTCGATCGACTGGAATCAAGGCGATTACCATCGACGACGGAGATCGCTTGGTCGGCGCAGCGCTGGTCACCACGGCCGACGACGTGCTGCTGACGTCGGCGAAGGGATTCGCGGTGCGATTCGCAGAACAACGCGTTCGCACGATGGGACGCAATGCCGGCGGCGTCCGAGGAATTTCGCTTCGCGACGGGGACAAGCTGATCGGTATGTGCACGTTCGCGCGCGACTCAGAAGCCACCCTGATCACCGTGTGCGAACGCGGTTTTGGCAAGCGGACGCAACTCACCGACTATCCGACCAAGAACCGCGGCGGCAAGGGCGTTATTACGATCAAGACCACCGCCCGCAATGGCGACGTATCGGGAGTGCGTATCGTCGCCGACGACGATCACATGATCCTAATCTCCAATCGCGGCAAGCTGATCCGTATCCGCGTGCGAGACATCCCGCTGCAGGGTCGCGCGACACAAGGCGTGCGGATCATGCGGGTTGACGATGGCGAACAAGTAGCCGCCATCGAGCGTTTGGCTGAACCTGCGGATGAGAGCGGAATCGCCGAAGCCGCACCGATCGAAGCCGTGGACGACACCGACACCATTCCCAACGACATGACCGACGACTACTCCGACGACGACAGCGATGAAGCCCCAGACGATGAGCCGAGCGATGACTAACTCGCGTAGCCGAGCAATCTATGAACGCGCACAGCGTGTGATCCCGGGGGGCGTCAACTCGCCCGTGCGCGCATGCCGATCCGTGGGGGTAGAACCGGTGTTCATCGCGCAAGGAAGCGGGGCCGCCGTAACCGATGTCGACGGGAACCAATACGTGGACCTCATCGGCAGCTGGGGGCCACTTATCCTCGGCCATGCACAAGTCGAAATCCTCGATGCGATCCGCGAAGCGATGGTGGCAGGAACCACGTTCGGCGCACCGACCGAGATTGAGGTGCGATTTGCCGAAACGCTGCGCAGCATTTATCCGTCGATGGAGATGCTGCGCGCGGTCTCCTCCGGCACCGAGGCCACGATGAGCGCTCTGCGGTTAGCTCGCGGCTTTACAGGTCGGTCGAAAATCGTCAAGACCGACGGCGGGTATCATGGTCATGCCGATTGCCTGCTGGTTGCTGCCGGTTCCGGAGCGGCAACGCTCGGAATCCCGGGATCCGCGGGCGTTCCTGAGGGAGCCGCAACGGACACCATCATTGTGCCCTACAACGACCTCACGGCGATCGAGCGCGCATGCGGTCGCGGCGATGTTGCTGCGATCATCGTCGAGCCGGTAGCCGGAAACATGGGACTCGTGCTGCCGGCGCCCGGCTACCTCGAGGGCCTCCGCGCCATTACGTCCAAACACGGCGTACTTCTCATCTTTGACGAAGTCATTACAGGGTTCCGAGTTGCGTATGGCGGAGCACAGGCGCTCTACGGGGTCCAGCCGGACCTCACCTGCCTAGGCAAGATCGTCGGTGGCGGATTGCCTGCGGCGGTGTTTGGCGGCCGCAGCGACATCATGAAAGTGCTCGCCCCCCTCGGCCCGGTGTATCAAGCTGGGACCCTGTCGGGCAATCCCGTCGCGATGGCCGCCGGCCTCAAGGCCATCGAACTCCTCGGACGTCCAGGCACGTACGAGAGACTTGAGCAGCTCGGGAGGCGGCTCGCCGACGGTCTGGCCCAGGCGGCGCTCGACGCTGGAGCCAAGGTTTGCGTCAACCGGCTGGGATCCATGGCAACGATGTTTTTCGCGGCGGGTCCAATAACCAACTACGCGGACGCCAAAACCGCGGATACTGCCCGATTTGCAACATTTTTCCAGGCGATGCGCAATTCCGGGGTCTTCTTGCCGCCATCTCAGTTCGAAGCGATGTTTGTCTCATTGGCGCACACCGAAGCCGACATCGATCGGGTGATCGCCGCCTCGCGCGCCGCGCTGTCGGCTGCGACATCGCATTGACGCCGAAAAATCGCCATGCTACGAGGGCGGCGCCGATGCGGTCAGCGCCTTTTGTTGCAGATGTTTCCAGGGACCGCCCTGAGGCGTCTGGTTCCATCGCGCCGGCCGCGCAGTCCGCAAAACGAGCGTTCAATGCGCTTTCGGCTAGTTCCATTGGGCTCGAGCTCGGGATCTCGGTTGTTCTCGGATTGCTGTGCGGCAATTGGTTGGACCAACGCCTAGGCACCTCGCCTGGGTTCCTGCTGCTGTTACTCGTGTTAGGACTCGTCGCGGGGTTCCGCAACGTGCTTCGGGCCGTTCGGCGCGTCGATCGAGCGAGGGAGGCACCGTGATCCAACGCATTGAGCGCCTAAATTACATCCTAGGGGGCGCACTCGTGGTCGCCGGCGCGATCACCCAACCTCGCGCCGTCGCGTTTGGCGTTGCGGTGGGCGTCGCCCTCACCTGCCTGAACTTCTTTGTGCTGCGCAACCTTGTGGTTCGCATCACCCGTGATGCCCGGACCGGTACGCGCAGCAGGGCCCCACACTTCATGCTTCCCAAGATGATCGTCCTTATGGCCCTTGTCGCCGTGGCGATATTTGTGCTCAAGGTCGATCCGATCGCGTTCGCAGTCGGCTACTCGATCTTCATCGTTTCCATTCTCGTTGCAGCTCTCGAGTCCGCAATCCGCCAACCAACTACAGAGAACCGCGATGGGTGAACACGGAACTTGGTTTGACTACTTAAACCGCTTCGAGGGTTGGCGCGATCTAAGCCACGCCGCACAGGGCGTGCTCGGTCGCAGCAACAAACCGTTCGCACTGATTTTCCAGGAATCGGGCTGGAGCCTCACCCACGTGCTGGTGGAACTGCTTGTCGTCGGGTTCATCATTTGGGGCGCACTCGCATTTTGGCGGGGTTTGCGCAGTCCGGATCGCGGCATTGTTCCGCCGCGCACGATGAACCTGCGCAACTTCTTCGAGTACACCGCCGAGTCTGTATACGGCATGGTGGAGAGCTCGATGGGACCCGAAAAGGCCGCGCGGTTTTTCCCACTGATTGGCGCGTTGTGGATCTTCATCCTGTTTGGCAACTTGATCGGCCTCATTCCCGGATTCATGTCGCCAAACGACACCCTGAAAACCAACGTTGGCATCGCCGTTCTCGTCTTCGTGCTCACCCACTACTTCGGCATCCGCGAACACGGCGCGTGGAACTACCTCAAACACTTCTTTGGGCCCTCGCCGGCGCTAGCCCCGCTGATGTTCCCGATCGAGATCATCAGCCACCTTGCGCGCCCACTGTCTCTGGCGTTCCGGCTCATGGGCAACATGTTTGCGGACCACAAGGTCGTCATGTCGTTCTTTGCGCTAGTTCCGATTTTGGTTCCGCTCCCCTTCATGTTGCTCGGCGTTCTGGTCTGCATTATCCAGGCGCTCGTATTCTGCTCCCTAACCGTCGTGTACATCGGCATGGCGATCGAGCACCAGGAGCATTGATTCAGCTTTCGAATCGGATTAGAAACCGCTCGCCGCGTCCCTCGTAAGAGACTTCCCGGGTCGTCCCCAAGGAGAATTTTTCAATGAAGCGTTACATCAAGCCACTACTCGCGTTTGCCACCCTAATCCTCATCGTGGGCATCTCGTCGATCGCAGGTGCCCAGCCGGCCGATGCGGCATTCAACGCTGCCGAAGTGAAAGCAAAGGGCCTGTCCGGCAGTTTCGGATACCTCGCTCTAGCTGCCGGCCTTGCCATTGGGTTGGCAGCGCTCGGCGGTGGCATTGGCCAGGGCCGGGTCGCTGGCACCGCGGTCGACGGCATCGCTCGCAACCCGGGCGCCGCGGGTGAAATTCGGTCACAGATGATTCTCGGCCTTGCGCTCATCGAGTCCCTCGTCATCTACGCGCTCATCATCGCATTCCTGCTCGTGCTCAAAATCGGTTGAGCCAGAACGGTCGCGCCGCGATGCGGTCCCTTCTCGCGACGGGACCGCTTTGCGTTTTCGGGTGTCACATGGGACTCTTCTGGCGATGGCCGCTGAAGGCAAACCAGCACTTGAGATCCTATCCCAGATCGACTTGTTCGCCGAACTGCCGCAAGAGCACCTGCGCCGAGTCGTCAACATCGGCATCGAAGAACAGCACCGGTCGGGCGCAACGATATTTTCCGAAGGCGACTCGGGTGAGCAGTTCTATGTCATCCTCGACGGCGCGGTTCGCATCAGCCGAATTGTTCCCGGAATGGGAGAAGAAGCGCTCGCCGTACTACGGCCCGGGGCATACTTCGGTGAGATGTCGCTCATCGAGGATGCGCCGCGGTCAGCCACCGCGATCTGCCACGAAGCATGCCGCTTGTTCGTGATCCACCGCCGCGACCTCGAGGATTTACTGTTCGTAGATCGCGATCTTGCCTACGAGCTGCTGTGGAACTTGGTTCGGACGTTGTCGCGCCGCTTGCGCGCCTCGAACGACAAAATGGCGTTTCTCGCAACAACCTCTAAATTTTAGGACCTTAGATCGCGTCACCCACAACGCGAATCGAAGCGCGACGGCGCGCGAGCGTTTGATATACCCTACGTGCAATGCGCAGGCTCTTGGTCGCCTCTGTCGTCATCGCTGCGCACGCTGCGGCGACCCCTGGCAGGGCAGATCCTGTCCCATCGGGTGCGCTTGGCCTGTTTACCGGTGTCATTGCAGGCACAGGAGCAGACGCGGCGAGAATCGGCGTTGGATATTATCAAATCGGCGCGCGCGCCTCGTGGCAACCGATGCCGCGTGAACGGCGCATCGGGTACACGCTGCGGTGGTCGACGATGTTTGGCGCGTTCTACGGCGGCAACGCGCAACGCATCGATCCGCCGCTGCGAACAACGCAAATGGACCTGACCGTAGGCGTGCGCGTGCGCCCATGGACGACGCGCTCGCGCTACCTTACGCTGCGGGGAGGCGGCGAACTCTTGCGGGCAAATGAGCCCATTCCCACGGGAACTTCGATGGAGGGCCGACGCTCTTTCGCCGGCGCAACTGCCAGCGTGGGCCTGGATCAGTACGCCCTTGGCATGATGTTCAACGCGGAAGTGCGCTATGGCATGATCGGTGGAACGGGCCCCACAACGCTGGCGTTCGTCGTTGGCGCAGCCTTTGTAGGCCCCTGACCCGCGATACGCTGCGTGCAGGATCCGTCATGATTGAGACCGAACGACTTCGCCTTGTCCCGATCTCGGTGGAGCTCGTCGAGAGCGTCATACGCGGCGACCGGCTTGGAACCGAGGCGGTGCTTGATTCTGCCCTCGCGGCGGCTGGGCTGCCTTGTGGCGCAACCCTTCCCGACGCCTGGCCTGATGCTGACCTGGTAACCCGAGCATTCCCCTACTCGCTCGAAGCGATCAGGGCAGCTCCTGACATTCGGCTTTGGGGCGACTCGGTCATACTTCCGCGCAACGGCCAACCTCGCGTGTTGGGAAGTATCGTGTTTCACGGCAAACCTGGCGACGGTGTCGCCGAAGTGGGTTATGGCATCGAATCTGGATCCCGCGGCCAGGGGTTTGCGACCGAAGCGACACTCGCGTGCGTCCAATGGGCGCTTGAGCAACCAAGTATCACCGCCGTCCGTGCAACGACATTTCCGTGGCATCAAGCCTCGCTCCGGGTCATTCGTAAGATCGGCATGGTTCGGTGTGGCGAGCGCGTACACGACGTGCTGGGTGACTTACTCGTGTTTGAGCGACGTCGGTAACGCGACCGCGACAACGCCGCAAGTCAGCGTTTGGAAGCGCGAGGGCTCGGCCGCAGCCAAATGCCCGACCGACCGCCGCGTTTTTCCTGGAGGCAAACATCCGCGATCACCATCTCCCGATCGATCGCCTTGCACATGTCATAAATCGTCAATGCCGCCGCACAAACGGCCGCCAGGGCCTCCATCTCGACACCCGTGCGATCAAAAGCGCTTACGACCGCTGTGATTTCTACCGCACGCTCCCCGATGACAAATCCGACGTCGACCCCAGTGATCCGAAGTGGATGACACAGCGGAATCAGGTCGGCAGTTCGCTTCGCCGCTTCGATGCCGGCGATCCGAGCAACGCCAAGCACCTCGCCCTTGCGAATCGACCCGGCAGCAACCGCTGCCGCTGTTGCCGGCGCCATCGCGACGCGCCCGGTGGCAGTGGCGCGGCGCATCGTTTCCGGCTTTGGCCCAACCTCGACCATCCGCGCAGCACCTTGAGTATTCACATGGCTGAGCCGCGCAGTGCGGACGGCCCCCGCTCGCCTCGCTTGACCTGACTTAGGCATTACTCGACGGTGACGGACTTTGCCAGGTTGCGCGGCTGGTCGACGTCTGTTCCTTTGCCATCGGCGACGTAGTAACTCAGCATCTGAAGCGGCAGCACTGTCAAGATCGGCTGGAGCTCAAGCGCCGTATCGGGTACGAGTACAACATCGTCCGCATGGCTGCCAATTTCGTTGTCGCCACGAGTGGCGACGGCAAGTACCTTGCCCTGGCGTGCGCGCACCTCGGCTAAGTTCGAAACCACCTTCTCGTATTGCGGTCCGCGCGGCACGAGCACAATGACCGGAAGTTGGTCATCGATCAACGCGATGGGACCGTGCTTCATCTCGCCGGCTGCATAGCCTTCGGCGTGAATATACGAGATCTCTTTCAACTTGAGCGCCCCCTCGAGTGCAATGGGATATTGGGCGCCGCGTCCGAGGAACAAGAACCCATGCGCATTGCCGTATCGACGCGCCAAAACATGCAGCTGTGCTCCCCCTTCCACGACATCGCGCATTTTCTGCGGAAGTTGCACCAGTTCGCTTAACACCACGCGGGCACGCTCTGGTGTCAACGCGCGTGTACGGCGTCCGAGATAGATCGCCAGTAACGCCATTGCGACAAGCTGGGTTGTAAAGGCTTTCGTCGATGCAACACCGATCTCTGGGCCTGCATGGGTGTAGAAGCAGTGAGCCGCCAGGCGCGGAATCGAGGCTTCAACCACATTCGAGATCGCGAGGACGGTTGCGCCTTTGCGTTTTGCTTCGCGCACCGCCTCCATCGTGTCGAGGGTCTCGCCGGACTGACTAACCGCGACCACGAGGTCGCCTGGCCCCACCAACGGATCGCGATAACGGAACTCGGAAGCCAGGTCCACCTCGACGGGAAGCCGGGCCAACGCTTCGATCATGAACTCGCCAACCAAGGACGCGTGGTACGACGTGCCGCACGCGACGAAGATGATGCGCTTAATCGCAGCGACATCGAGTTCCACTCCATCGAGCCGCACGTCATCGCCCTCCAGGTCGACTCGGCCTACCAACGTGTCGGCCACAGCGCGGGGCTGTTCGTGAATCTCCTTGAGCATGAAGTGTTTGAACCCGCCCTTCTCCGCCTGCACCGCAGACCAGGTGATGAGCTTTGGCTCGCGCGCTACCGGCTTGCCCTCGAAATTCGAGATTGCCACTCCGCTCCGTGTCACCGTGACGATCTCGCCTTCCTCGACGAAAATAACATTGCGGGTCTCGGCAAGAATCGCCGTGACATCGGAGGCCACGAAGTTCTCATGCTCGCCGATGCCGACGACAAGAGGCGAGCTATTTTTTGCAGCAACCAGCATGGACGGATCGTTGTCGCTCATGACCACGAATGCGTAGCTGCCTCGCACCTTGCTGAGCGCCTTGCGCACGGCGTTTGTGAGGTTGTCCGCACCGGCGGCGAGCTGACGCTCGACCAAATGCGCAAAGATTTCCGTATCGGTCTCGGAGGAGAACTGGGCTCCGCCCGCCTGCAGCTCAGCGCGCAATGCCAGGTGATTTTCGATAATGCCGTTGTGAATGACGCTGACCGCACCCACCTTGTGAGGATGCGAATTCTCGTTGGAGGGTCTGCCGTGCGTCGCCCAGCGAGTATGGCCGATGCCAATCGTTCCAGGCGCAGGTTCCTTGACCAGCTTCTCCTCAAGGGAGCCAAGCTTGCCTCGGCATCGCACCACGCGCGACGTTTTTGAAACGGGGTCGTACACGCTGATCCCAGCGGAGTCGTACCCGCGATATTCCAGCTTGCGAAGGCCACCCACCAAAAGCGGAGTTGCTTGCCGACCGCCGATGTAGCCGATGATTCCACACATAGTCGTTACTTTTTGGGCGAAGCCGACGGTGGTACGGTCGGTTTGGTTGCAGACGAGGACTTGTTCGGGGCATCCGAGATCGAGGGCGGGGTTGCCGGCGCCTTGGGGGGCGCCTCGAAGGAAGTCCCCTGGGGGGCAGCCTCTTCGCCAGATTCGGGCTCTGGAATGCCGGTAATCTCGCTGATGTCGGGTTTCTGGTACGCAAGCACAGGCGTATCGGTGCGCATCTTGCCGTGGCTACCTCCGCAGGCGACTGCGAGAAGCGCGACCACAATCAGGGTCATCTTCATCTGAACGACGGTACCACCTTTTCGTCGGCACATGTGTATAGTGGAGTCATGGCAACCGCGCCTGGGCCACTTCCAAGTACCCAGCACTTGATATCGGTGATCGAACTGCAGAACACGATTGCGGCAGCCGCCTTCAATACTGACGAGATCATGCGATTGGTTGCCCAACGCGCAGCGTCGCTGTTGGGAAACGGGGCCTCCGCGATGGTGGAGCTTGTCGAGGGCGACGATGTCGTGTGCCGCGCTACATCCGGTGCAGAACATAAGCTGGGCCTGCGCCGATCGCAGAAGTCCACCCTCGCCGGCCGCTGCGTTTCCCAACGCAAAGCCATTGCGGCGGACGACCAGCGCGCGCTATGCGTTCCGCTGGTCCATGGCGAACACGTTGTGGGCACCCTAAGCGCCGCGCGCGGTAGCGCCTTTGCGCCCGAGGACATCGAACTATTGCGCATCCTCGCCAACATTATCGCCATCCCGCTGCACAAGACGCGCAGTTTCCCCCGCCCCCGGTACGACAACACCCACGACGCCCTAACGGGGCTGCTAAACCGCCGCGCCTTCGAAGAGCGCGTTGGTGTCGAGCTAGCCCGCAGAGCCAGATATGCGCAGTCGTTTTCTCTCGCACTGCTTGACCTCGACGGCTTCAATACGGCCAACGACCGCTTCGGTGAGGCAGCCGGCGACGAGTTGCTGCGCACTACCGGCGTGATTTTGGCAAATCATACCCGCGTAATGGATGCGTGCTTCCGCCTGGGCGGCGATGAGTTTGCCATCGTCATGCCTGGTACGATGCTTGACGGCGCTCGCATCGTGGTGGAGCGATGTCGCAGTCAGATCGCCGATGCAAACCTGTTGGACGGCACGGTTACTGCCTGCGTGGGCATCGTCGAAGCCACCGACGAACCCATCGATCGGCTAACGGAGCGCGCCACCCAAGCGCTGCTGGCCGACAAAGCCGCCCGTAACCGCGGATGACCTCCTCGCAGCGCTTGACTTGTGCGCCTACCGCCGCTAGAAACCAATACCTCTGCGGGAGTAACTCAGTGGTAGAGTGCAACCTTGCCAAGGTTGACGTCGAGGGTTCGAATCCCTTCTCCCGCTCCACGACGAGGTCTAGGGACCTACAAGGTAGTCCAGGCTAGGCCAAGAAGCTGATGAATTACAGCGGCTTCGCCGCCAAGCGAGTTCTCCAGTACTGCTGGTCGCAGGTCAACTGGGCCGAGAAGATCATCGAGATGAAGGCCACCGACAAAAAGGAGAAGCGCGATCACATCGTTCCGCTGTGCCGCCAAGCGCTCGACCTGTTGCACGAGTTACGAGCTTTCACCGGACAGCGCGAATACATCCTCGCCAGTTCGATTACGGGGCGCGCTTTGTCGAACATGACGCTCAACGTTGCGCTGCGCCGAATGGGGTTTGCAAAACACGAGATGACCACTCACGGGTTCCGGGCGGCAGCGCGGACGATGCTCGCCGAGCGTTTGGGATCCCACAGCGATCAGATCGAGCTGCAATCTGCTCGCAAGGTTCGCGACGGAATGGGCGACACCTACAACCGGACGCAATGGCTCCCAGAGCGAACGATGATGATGCAGCGATGGGCCGACTACTGCGATGAGTTGAAGCGAGCCGGCGCCGAAATGGTCGCCCTATTCGGCTTACCCAAGATTCCATCGGAAAAATGCTAGACCTTGTCCGACATCGGAGCCACACGGTCGACGCTGCTAAAGATCAATATGGCCAAGCTGGCTTCGTGATTCCACCCGCGGAGCAGCTGAACCCTAAAGACCGGGATCAATACGACCAAGAGGACGAACAGGAGAGTGCCAACCTGCAGCGCGAAGAGGAGCGAGTTAAACGCGAAGAGGAGCGAGTGGCATCTCGCAGAGCGCAGGACCAACCGGGAGCAAAGGAACTGAGTCGTCCTAGGGTCGAGGCTCAGCGCTTCAACGCCGAGCTGGCTGATCAGGTTATCGACGGTGCGGCCATGTTTGAGCGGGTGGACGCTGTGCTCCGCACATTCAATCAATTTTCAAATCGACTAGAGTATCCGAAGGAATTGCTTCGGACACTTGAAGCCTATGCTGATTTCGTCGGTAGGGATCGGGCCGGCAAGACTTTGCGTGCAGACCCGCGGCTCTGGAAGCCTATCGACGATAAGGTTGGCGCGGCCCAAAAAGATGATGAGCTGTTGGTCAAGTACACGCACATCCCTACCGCGCCGGAGTGGGAGAAATTGCAGACCTGGCTATCGAGCCTGCCCCACTGAGAAGTAATACGGCGCGGTTTCGCGCGTCCCCGAGCATGCGTTTGGCGCCTGTACGGTCGTTGAGCTACCCGGACACTGGTCTGATCAACCTCATGCAACCATGCGACGTCGAGCGGTTGACCCTCGAAAATCCCTACTGACCGAACACGGCGGGGCCAATGAAGCAGTCAAGTTTCTTCACAGTTCGCGTCGAAGCAAGGCCGCGCACGCCGACCACACCACGCTGGAGTACGATTACTTGAGTGATTTAAAGGGTCAGTTCTAGGACGCCGAGCTGCTGCGATACATGCGATACATGGCTCGGATCGCAATCAAAACGATCACTAATAGCAGGCCCTTTTTCCAAAGGGGAACCGACTCTCTAACCGAGGTTGGGACGGGCTAACTGAGCGAATAGTTCGAGGCAGTGGTGTAAAAGGTCTTCCCGCGGTAGGGGCAAATGGTCGTGACAGTTCGCAAAGACTACTCCGTACTGCTCGAGGGCGTCGACGCGCGTGATCTCGCGCTAGCCGTTCTTCGCGATCTTTGCGACCTGCTCTTAGAAGGAGCCCAGCGGTCCGCCCGCTTGGTGGCAGAGGGCCGCAGCGGCGCCCGTGGGCCTGCGCCCGCGTGGTTGACCTCCGTAGCAGATATTCGTGTTTCGAAGTTCGCGCCGGGGTCACTTGATCTCGGACTTCAAGCTCCACGCCTGATCGATGTAGCCCCGGAAATCTTTGCGCAACCGCAACTTTTCCCGACGGGAACGCTAGCGGACGCAAGCGCCTTCGACCTTCTCCTCGACGCGGCTCAAGATGCCGTTCAAGGCAAGAGAGATAGCGAACGCCTCGATGCGGGAGTCCTCGATATCCTTAGCCGCACGAGCGCGCTTTTCGCTAAGGGAGGAACGCGCCTGACGATCGGCGGTAGAGACCGTGCGCAGGTCGTGATCGACCCCACTGCAGCGCAGATGATCCGCACCCTAGCGGACGAAACGCCTCCCGGGCGTGTTTCACGCGTCCGCGGCGTCCTCGACACGTTGACCGTGAGCACGAAGAGCCTGGTTCTGCGGCTCGAAGATGGACGGCTGCTTCGCGGCTTTGCAACCGAGGTCGCGATCGAGACGCTGCAAGCCCTTCACGGCAAAGATGCCGTCCTCGAAGGACAAGTCACGTTCCGGCCCTCCGGTGATGCGCTCCGCATCCAAGTCGAGTCGGCCTTCGCAGCAACCCCTGGCGATGTGATCTGGGCGCAGCTTCCAAGGGGGGAATCCGTCGTAACTCGCGTTCGTTCCGCAGCCCCTTCGACAGGGCTCGATGCGTTTTTTGGAAAGTGGCCTGGTGACGAAACGGACGAACAGCTCGCCGAGGCGCTCAAGGACTTTTCGTGAAGCTGGCGGGCGAGCAGCTGGTCCTTGATACGAACATCCTTGTCCACTGGCTTCGCGGTAAGGAATTTGGGGCGAAGCTTCATGCCGATTACGCGCTGGGGGCACGAAGTCCGCGTCCTATCGTCCCACTGGTGGTGAAGGCCGAGATCAAGTCACTCGCCTATCAATTCAACTGGGGGACGACAGGCACAGAGCGCTCGACGAGCTTCTGCGGGCGCTGCCAATTGCGGAAATCTCATCTGAACCTGTGATCGATACCTACGCAAGGCTTGACCACGAAAGCAGAAAGCTCGGACGACGGATGGGCAAGAACGATCTCTGGATCGCAGCCGTCGCCTCAGTTCAGGGGGCCGTGATACTGACGACAGACAAAGACTTCGACCACCTACACCCGACGATGGTCCGCGTCGAACGCTGCCCGCTGAAATCCGAAAGCGACAACAAGGCGTGATAGGCCAACCTGCTCGAGCGTCGCAACGGCTCGAGATTCGGTACGACAGGGGCAGCGGGCTTTGCGCGTTTGTATCCTGGTTTGTATCCGTAGATCTTTGAGCGATTATTCATTGTATATTCAATTGTTTACATTATTGGTTCGAATCCCTTCCCGCTCCACGAGCGAGCGTCGCTTCCAGGACCGCATTTACCAAATCCTCGCCTCATACCGTTGACACCGTAAAGCCCACACGTGCGCCGCCGTTTGGCGCCTCTTGTATGTAGGCCGCGCCGGCATGGGCGTGCGCGATCCGCGACACCAGGGAAAGGCCCAGACCGAGGCCGCCGCCGCTGGAGGGAACGAATGCCGTAAACGCATCCGCACGGCGCTCGGCTGGGATGCCTGGCCCTACATCGTCTACCTCGATGGCAGTCTGATCGCCGCGTCGCGCGATCCGCACGGCGGTCGCGCCACCGCCGTGCACGCGCGCGTTGTCCAGAAGGTTTGCCAGTGCGCGCCGAACCAGTGTTGGATCCACGGATGCAGCCGTATCGCCGTGCGCTTCCACGATATCGGGCGTTAATCCAGCCGCGGTTGCGGTGTCTGCGGCGAGTTCACCGAGATCGACCCGACGTCGTTCGAGATTGCCAAACTCTAGCCGCGACGACGCCAGAAGCTTTCCCACCAGGTCGTCGAGTACCAGCACCTCACGCTCCAGTTCGTCGAGCGGGCGTTTGTCCTTGGTGTCGCGCGCGGTCTCGATCAGCACTCGCATATGACCCAGCGGCGTGCGCAATTCGTGCGATACAGCGGCGAGCAGTTGGCGCTGATCGTCCATCTGGCGCTGCAATTTGTCCGCCATGTCGTTAATCGTCGTCGCAAGAAGTCGCATCTCGCCTCGACCGGGCGGTACTAAACGCGTGCTCAAGTCGCCATCGCCGATGTCGCGCGCCGCCCGGATCACCATCAGAAGCGGTTGTGTGAGCCGCCACGCAACGGCCGCTGAGGCGATCGATAGGCCAAGTAGCGCGATGGCCGCGTGCCACCACCGAGCGTCGTGCCACAGATGAACGCCTACCCACACGCCTGCGCCCAACGTTGCCGCGAGCCAAGCAAAAATTCGTCGACGTAACCGGCCCTGCAACCACCAGGGCAACCACCGCGCGTCGCGGGTGTCCAGCAACCACCGCGCGCGATCGGCGTGGCGCGAATGCCTCCACTGCCGACGCTCATGGCGGTGGTGACAGCGCTCATGGCGATGCGCCTTGAACGGCACATGTGCCGGTTGGCCATGCGCAAGCTCCATGACCTCACAGTTGCCGAGCTTGACCAGGCCCACGATGCGCACGCGCGGACGAGACAGACCAGTGCGATACGGGTCGCCCGGTGGTTCGCTAAACGAAAGTGCGGGGGAGCGTTTGTCCTCCACGTTGCCGGCGATCGCCTGAATCGCCACCTCGACCGGCAGATCCGGAGGCACCACGATCTCGAGGTTCCCCATCACGACGCGGACATCGATTGTGGCCCCTTCGGGCGGCAATACGGCCTCGCGCAGATCGACGTGGGCATTGCCCCACATCACGGAGATCGACAGCTCGCGCGGAACACTCCACCTGCCGCGGCGCTCGATCGAACTCATCGTCGCTCGCAGCTGGGATGAAGTCGTAGCCGATTCGGTCATGACAACCCCTGATCGTCGGTCGCACGCGCGAGCACATAGCCGATGCCGCGCACCGTGCGAATGCGCGTCGCCGCCTCGTCGCCCAGCTTCTTGCGCAACCGCGAAATGTGAACGTCGACGGCGCGATCGCCGACCGTCACATCGCCGCGCCCGGCAAGCTCGAGTAGCGCGCTGCGCGGGACCACACGACCGGCGCGTCGCAACAGAGCGATCAGCAGGTCGACCTCCAAGCCGGTCAGTTCCACCGGCTGCCCATCGACCCACGCTTCTCGCGCCGCGGTATCCACCGTGATCCCCGACGCCGATAGCCGTTCGGCGACCGTTTCTGGCGAGACGCGGCGCAACACCGCGCGCAATCGCGCGAGCAACTCTCGAGGAGAAAATGGCTTGGCGACATAGTCATCGGCACCGAGCTCAAGCCCCACCACCCGATCCGCCTCCTCGCCGCGCGCCGTGAGCATGATCACCGGCACGCGATGATGAGTATTGCGCAGCTCGCGCAGCACAGCGAGACCATCGAGTCCAGGCATCATCACGTCGAGCAGGATCGCATCGAACCCACCCCCGGCTGCCTGTGCCAGTCCGGCTTGGCCACCTGGAGCGTGCACAAGGGTGACGCCCTGCGGCGCGAGATAGCCGACCAGCAACTCGGCTAGCCGTGCATCGTCGTCGATCAGCAGTACGCGCATCGGTTCACTCTACACGCGGTACGGACCGCCCGCATGCCCGCTCCGCCGCCACCAGCTGGCATCGAGCAAATCCGCGATCCGCTCGCGCTGGCCCGGATCCAACAGCCCGTGGACATTGCGCAGCGCCGTAAGCGCAGCGGTTCGCACATCGCCGAAGGCGCTATCGATCCGATTTTGCAGATTTGCGACCGCAGCGTCGTCCAGCTCGGCGGAGCGGATCGCGGCAGCCACATCGGCACGCGCGGTATACGCATTGGCCCGAGCTCGCCGCACGGTCTCCCGCAGCTGGTCGAGCTCTGCAACGATTGCCCGTTCTTGCGCCGGTGATGCATCGATGCGGCGAAATAGGTAATGCAACCCGCGCCTGCGCCACATGGGATTCCAGCCGTCGTGGTGCCAGCCGTGGCCATCGCACGAATGCCGACAATGACACGCCTTGCGCAGCGCAAAGAAACCGAGTGCACCAAGTCCGAGAGCGAGACAAATCATAAAATGTCCTTTCCCGACTCAGAATGACCCGCGCGTGTTGCGCAACCACGCGACGAATTATGAAGAAACCTTGCGAGCGTTGCCAACAAGCTTGGCTCGCGATAGTCGATGCCAACGAAGATGGCAGGATCGATCTCTTAAGGGACCTACCGCCCCAACCGCAATGCACGCAAGGCACGACCGGCAGACGAACGAACCATTCGACTGACAACTACGCATCTCTGAACAACACCAATCCGTAGTCGCCAATGCGTGTATAGCCGAGAGAAAGATATGCCGTTTGAGCTGCGACATTATGTTCGCCGGTGAAGAGAATGGATCGAGTCGCGCCTTCCGATTTTGCGACGCACAAGGCGCCGGCAACCACGCTGCGGCCAAAACCAAGGGATCGGAACTGTGGGGGAGTCCAGACGGCGCCGATTTGAACGCAGTCCAAATGCCGGGCATTTATGTCGCAAGTGGATACGAGTCGGTCCCGGTGGCCAAGGACGAACAGAATTCCGCTCCCTTGCGCTCGGACAACGTCTTCTCTGCAGGAGGCGAGCAGATTCGGATGTTCGCGCTCCCCAAGTGCTTCGATGCGATACGATTTGCGCCAGTCGGCGAGGACATCAAGATCATCGCAGCTCGCTCGACGAGCCGTTACCATTCCGGCCCGTAGCGCGTCCGGAACGCGCAGGCTCTCTAGGCGAAGCGCGAAAAGCTGTTCACGACTGTGCAGCGACGTCTCTCTGCGATGAAGGGCAAGCGCCTGCAAGACGTCGGTGACCTGGGGCCATGGGCCGATAACCCCGGCGACCTTTCTTCCCGTCGCGGCAACTGCTTGACGAGCTAGGTCGCCTGATTTACTGGGGGCTTGGAGCAACAAATTTCCGTTCCAGCAATGTGCAACCACGCCCGTGATTTCTTCGCGTGCGCAGGTTGCGACATAGGTTGCTTGAAGGGGTTTTCCTTCGTCGCGAAGACCTGCAGCCGAGGCGTTGGAAAGAAGAAACAATGAGCTATCGGCGTGCTGGTGAAGAAACCGCGTAAGAACCTGCTCGTCGCCAGGTGCCAGAATCCGGATCATCGAACAACTCTATGTTTCGATTGGCTTCGCGGTACGCCGCGTAACCAATGGGGGGCACTCGTTATCCCGAGCATACGCATTGGGGGAGCCATCGCATGCATGGTTGTTCAAAACACTGCAATCGCGGCCCGCACGGTCATCACCATCAAAATCACATTCGACAATACGAACAACATAAAGCGCGTGGGAATGTGATTGATCATCGCCTGCCAGACGCTGTGAACTACGCGGACGCCCACGTACGACCAGGCGAGTGCACAGTGGACCGGCGTTGGCTCGACCCACGCCAAGACTAAGGCCACCGCGTAGAACACCGTGGGGGCCTCCATCAGGTGGTTGTAGTTGTCCGCTTTCCAACGCACGCGGGCCGGCAGCGTGGCCATCTGCGCGCCGCGGGGCGCACTGGGGTCCAGTCGCATCCTCGCCGCGCGAATTGCGGGCACTCGTGTCGCAACCATCCACAGCCCCATCACGTGGGTCCATAGCGCAAGTGCGATTACGGGAGCCAAGGCTGCAATGTGCGCTGCGTGAAGCATTCCGCAGCATAGTACCACTACAGCGCCATTGCGGCCGGGCACCGCGTAGGCGCATTACAGGGCGCACAACTGCGCGACCATCTCCTCGAGCACGCCCAGCCCCTGCATGATCTTTTTGACGAACGACGTGTGGTGAGGGACCAGCACGAAGCGCGGATGTTCCGACCATAGCTCGCGAAGTCGCGTGTCGATTCGCAGCGCTTCATCGACAGATTCGATTCGCGTTGGATTGCCTCCTTCAATCGAAATGCCGCCCACCGCAGCGGTTTCAAAAAACAGCACGGCGTCGTAACGCTTGAGCTCATCGCTGTGCGTGCTGCCAACTGATTCGAAGAATCCACCATCTGGCCAATAGGCCGCACCATCGATCGTGCCGCGATCGCACAGCAGGATCCGATCGGGGTACAGCGCCGCCTGAACGTCTTCAAGGTTGCGCTGCACGTGATAGATCGCGCACTGGGCCGACCGTAGCGCGTGGGCTTCGCTGGAGCGCGGAAAGCCACCTGCAAACAGCATCGTGGCTGCCTCGGGGACGATCACCACGCGTTGGCCAATCTCGCGCCGATATAAGTCGGCGGCCGTCGTCTTACCGCCGCCAGGGCCACCGGTGAGCACGATCCGGCATCGCCTGTGGTCCGTCGTCATTGCGATGCGCCTTTCGAATCGGCCAGAACTCCACGTGAACGATCCATATCAGCCGCTACGGTATCGCAACCGATAGCCCCTATCGGCCATATTGCCAAAAGAAGATGTACATCGCGACAACAGCTGCTATCCACCGGCGGCATGAGCTCGACATCGCTAGGACAACGATTGCGCGAGCGAACCGTCGACGCTGCGTCTCGGCACGTTGATATCGCATCGCTGGCGGCGTTCCGCATCATCTTCGGGCTCGTCATGTTTGCCGGCATCATTCGGTTCCTCGGTACCGGTTGGATCGAAAAGATGTACAGCGAACCGAGCTGGTTCTTCACGTATCCCGGCTTTGCTTGGGTTCGGCCGTGGCCGACATGGGGGATGTATGTCCACTACGCTGTGCTCGCCCTACTCGCGTTGGCGATTGCGATTGGGGTGTTCTACCGACTCGCATGTGCGCTGTTCGTCATCGGGTTTACCTACACCCAGCTGATCGATGTCACCAACTACTTGAACCACCATTACCTCGTTGTTCTCATCGCGACGTTGCTTGCGCTGCTCCCCGCGCACGGTGCATGGTCCGTCGACGCGCGTCGCGATTCGCGGCTAAAGCGGCCGACCGTCCCCGCGTGGATGGTGTGGCTACTGCGATTCCAAATCGCCATCGTGTACGTGTTTGCTGGACTAGCAAAAGCGAAAACCGATTGGTTGTGTTTCGGTCAGCCGCTGAATCTCTGGCTATCCGCTCGCACCGAGACTCCGCTCATTGGTTCGTTGTTTGCCAGTCACAGCGTCGCACTGGCGATGTCGTGGGCCGGATTTTTGTTCGACACCACCATCGCATTCTGGTTGTCATGGCCCAAAACGCGTTTGCCCGCATACGGCGTTCTCATCGTGTTTCACGGACTCACTGGCTACCTGTTCAACATCGGCATGTTTCCGCTCATCATGACGACGTCAGCCCTCATCCTGTTCTCACCATCGTGGCCTCGACGACTGCTAAAACGCCTCCGGCCTCCGCCGATCTCGCCTGCCCCGCCACCCGCGAGGATTCGACGAGGTACAGCACGCGCCATTGCCACATACGCGCTGATCCAGATCGCGTTGCCGTTGCGCCATCTGATCTACCCAGGCCCGGTCTTGTGGAACGAAGACGGCATGCGGTTCGCGTGGCATGTCATGATTCGCGAAAAGCACGGCAGCGTCATGTTTGTTGCGCGGTTCCCTGATGGTCGCAAGCTTCAAATCCCGCCGAACAACTACTTGACGTGGCGGCAGGAGCGGGAAATGGCAACCCAGCCGGATCTGATCCTGCAGCTCGCCCACCGCATCGGTGAGGACTTGCGCGCACGAGGTCATCGCAATTTCAGCCTCCACGCGATCGCGAGCGTTTCGCTCAACGGTCGGGCGCCCGTGCCGCTGATCGACGAGGACGCCGACTTGCTGCGCATCCGCGACGTTGGGCCGCGATCATGGGTCGCCAGACCACCTGTTGGCCCCCCGCATTCGACCCGTAATCAATCGACAATACCTACGTTATTTTAACGACGTACAACTTTGTTAAAAATGGAGTTGAAATTCGTTTTCATTTACTAGAAGGTGCAGCCCATGCAGTTGTTTCCGGGCCGTTGGGCGGTCAAGCGCAGCGCGATGAGCGGCCGCGTCGCCGTCCGGCCAGGACGCTCGATACTCCTCGCGGCGCTAATCGGCTCCTCTGCCATGTCAGCGTGCAGCGGATCCGGAACGAAGCCTGACGTACCGGCGGACGGCTTCGATCGCCGCGCCATGCTCCAACACGTGAGCGCAAACGTGTTGCTCCCCATCCAAGCGACGTTTGATGCCAAAGCGGCGGTGTTGCCCGAAGCGATCGAAGCGCATTGTAATGCGCTCGATCAGGGTGATGCCAACGCCAAGCGCGCCGGCGTTGTCACGGCGTGGAGCGAGGCGATCGACGCCTGGCAGTTTGCGGACGCGGTTCTCATCGGGCCCGCGGCGATGAATACGAAGGATCTGCGCGCCAAAATTTACGCCTGGCCGCTCGTCGCGCCATGTGGTCTTGACCGCGATACCGCATCGCGATGGGCCAACCCAGCCTCGTACGAGGTCGCAAAGCAACCTCCGAACGAGCGGTCGCTCGCGGCGATCGAATACCTTCTTTTCAACACGGATTTCTCTCACACATGCCCCATGGAACCGGCCGGTTGGAGCGCACTGGGCCCAGATGTTCCACGAGCGCGCTGCAGGCACGCCCTCGACCTGGCTCGCGATGTGGCCGCGCGAGGCGCCGAGCTTCACACGGCGTGGCGCGCCGATGGCGGTAACTACGTCGGGGAATTGGCTCTCGCCGGCGACCGTGCCTCGTCGATCCCAACCGCGCAAGAAGCGGTGAACCGAGTGAGCGACGGCTTGTTCTTCGTCGATCGCGTGGTCAAAGACATGAAGCTCGCCGAAGCGGCCGGCATCGCAGCAAACGTGTGCAATTCCGTCCAAACTCCCTGCTTGCAAGAAGTAGAGCTGCGTTACTCGGATCGGCTCAGCTTCGCGATCCGCGCCAATCTTCGGGCGCTTCACCAAGCCTTTACAGGCAAGACTGCTGCAGGAGACGGGCCTAGCTTTGATGATTTTCTACGCGCCGTTGGACAGCCCGAGCTCGCCGACCGAATGACGGCTAACCTCGACGCTGCGATCGAAAAGGCCGACGCCCTGCCCGCTAGCTTCCTAACCGCGTTGCAGATCAACTACTCGGCCATTGTGGCGACACACACCGCGGTGACCGCCTTCACCAACGATTTGAAGAGCCAGTTCTTGACCGTGCTGGCCCTGGACATTCCCGACGATGTGGCGGCCGATAACGATTAACTTCAGAGCGTCGCGTTGGCTGTCTATCTGGCTCGCAACCGCGTCGCTGAATAGCGGCGTCGCAGCCGCCGATGTTTCTGACGGTTCCGCCCCGGCACCAGAGCCTGCCGAGGCAATAGCGATTGCATCGGACGACGCCGAGGCCAGCGAGACCATCGAAGTAGTCGACCGCGCCCCGGCCGGGGCCCATACCGAGCTGACTCAAGACGTTCTCGAGCGCAACGAGTACGACGATCTGCACAAAGTGCTGCGCGGCGTTGCCGGAGTGTACCTGCGCGACGAAGACGGCTATGGGTTGCGCCCCAACATCGGCATGCGCGGCGTCGCTGCGGATCGAAGCGCGAAGATTACGCTCATGGAGGACGGCGTGCTTGTCGCGCCCGCTCCTTACACCGCCCCAGCAGCGTATTTCACGCCCCTCGTTACACGGTTGTCGCGCATCGAAATCACCAAAGGGCCGGCGGCGATCCAATACGGGCCAAGTACCGTCGGCGGCGCTGTCAACATGATCGGCGAACCGTTCCCCACCGAGCGCGCGGCGTACGTCGATGTCGCGGGTGGCAGCGACATGTACGGCAAAGTTCACGCGCGCGCGGCCGAGCGCCGCGAACGCTGGGGCGTGATGGCCGAATATGTCCGGCTACAAAGCCGCGGATTCAAGGAGCTCGACGGGGGTGGCCCTACTGGATTCGACAAAGACGACGTTCAGCTGACCGCGCGGCTGTCGTCGTCGCCATCAGCAGCAGCGTATCAGGTGCTCGACGTGCGGGCCGGCTACGGCGCCGAGACATCACACGAAACCTACACCGGGCTCAGCGACGCCGACTTTGCGACCCGTCCGCAGCGCCGCTACCGCGGGTCGCAACTCGACACCATGCACTGGAACCATTGGCGGTTTCGCGCCACGCACCGGATCGACCTCGCCGCCACCACGCGCCTCGAGACCACTGGATATCGCCATCGGTTTCACCGCACGTGGGGCAAAGTCGACGGCTTCGTCGGTCAGCGCGACTTCTACTCGCTCCTCGCATCGCCGACTTCGGGCGCCAATGCCGTATTTTATTCGATCTTGAACGGCCAAGCAGACTCCGCGACGCTCGAAGAGCAACTCATTCTCGGCACCAACGATCGCCGCTTCACGTCGCAGGGCATTCAATCGGTTCTGGCCAGCGAGCAAACCACCGGACCTGTCCGCCACCACATCGACGCAGGCGTGCGCATCCATTTCGACCGTGCCGACCGGCGCCGTTACGAAGATGCGTACAACATGCTGGGTGGCTCGCTGATGAGCGCCGAACGCCCCCGCGACCTCGTGCTCGACACTCGCGATGAAACGATCGCGTTTGCAGCCCACGCGCAAGATCGGCTTCATTTCAAGAATCTCGAGCTGTCTCTCGGCGCGCGCGTCGAACTCATCGACTACCGATCGTTCGACCACATGACCATGCAGCTTCACAACGGCAACTACGCCGTCGTGATTCCAGGTGCAGGTATCGAGTACCACGCCACAGACCGCCTCACAGCGCTGGTAGGCGTCCACCGCGGCTTCGTGCCGGTCGCACCGTCGGCAAGCGCGAGCGTCAGACCCGAGTCGAGCGTCAACTACGAAGCTGGGGCGCGGTGGAGCGACGCCAACCTAAACGCCCATGTCATTGGTTTTTTCAGCGACTACTCCAACCTGAAAGGCTCGTGCTCCCTCGCTGCCGGCTGCACCCAAGCTCAGGAAGGTCAGGAATTCAACGGCGGGCGCGTGTTTGCGTACGGAACCGAAGCGCAGCTCGCCCTCCAAGTTCCGATTGCAAAGCGCATCGCGGCCCCCATCTACGCCGCGTATACGTTCACGCGCTCGAGCTTTCGCACCGGATTTTCCTCCGAATTTGCCGGCTGGGGAAATGTCCATGTTGGCGACGAGCTCCCATACCTTCCTCAGCAACTACTGTCGTTGGGCGGTGGGCTCAATATTCGCAACTACGAGGTCGCCGCCACCGTTCGTTACCAAAGCGAAGCGCGCGATGTCGCCGGACAGGGCTCCATCCCCGATCAGGCTCGACTCGCGCCGCTATTTACGATCGACCTTTCGGCACATGCGCGATTACACGCGCTAGCTGAGCTGTATGCCACGTGCAGCAACTTGCTCGATGAGCAAGTCATCATCTCGCGCCGTCCCTACGGCGCGAGACCTAACCCTCCTCGCATGATTTTCGTTGGCTACAAAGCGAGGTTCTAAAGGACTGTATGAAACGACTTCTGTGTACATCTCTCTCTCTCATCGCCGCATGCGGCGACGGCACTCAATCCGGACCCAATGGACCGTCGACGCCCGACGCGCCGATGTCACCCGATGCACCCACGTTTGTGCCTCCGAACGCTGTGAAGGTACCGATCTCCGCCGTGGGAAACGACCGTCTGCTCGGTGTCGCCGCCGTACCAAGCGGCGGGTTCGTCGCTGTTGGCTTTTCTGCTCCCAGTTTCGAACCCACATCGGACCGCGAACTCGTCCTCGTCAAGTTGACCGCGACAGGTGCACTTGACACGTCTTTTGGAGCTGGCGACGGTATCGCCACGCTCAACGCGCAGGTCGGCGGCAATGCCGAGCAGTGGCGCGGCATCGCCGTTCAGCCGAGCGGTAAGATCGTCGTCAGCGGCGTCGTCGAAGACGAAGTAACGGCAACCGATCGCGACATCGTCATCGCGCGCTTTTCCGCCGATGGCGTCCTCGATGCAAGCTTCGGAGTTGCCGGCATCACCCGACTCGACCTCAGCACTGCGGTAGGCGGCATGATGGGAACGGACTCGACGTGGGGTCTCGCCACGGACTCCAACGGGCTCCTGTACGTGCACGCCGGCCAGCGCGCCGACGGCGTGGACAGCGGCGGCAATCCGCTAACCGACACCGATTTTGTCGTTCTTCGACTGACCGTCGACGGAGCAGTCGACACCGCCTTCGGCACTGGCGGCAAGTTTGTCCTCGACATCCAGCGCTCCAACGCCAGCGTCCGCGGCATCTCGGTTCTTGGCGATGGCAAGCTCCTCGCTTACGGCTATGCAAGCTCTGTCTCGACCGGCAACACCGTCCAACCGGTCATCTACCGACTTACACCCGCCGGCACCCTCGACGCAACGTTCGCCACCGGTGGTCTGTTCCACGAAGTTGTGCTCACTGCGCAAACCGAAGTCTACAGCGTGGCTGTCCATCCCAACGGCAAGATCGTCACCGCCGGTTACGGCCGCAACGACCCCGCCGGAACCAACGACTGGATCTCGCTTCGCCTCACCGCCAACGGTGCGCTCGAACCGACGTGGGCCAACGGCGGCAAGTATCTGCTCGACGTAACCGGCGCAAACATCGCCGACAACTGCCGCCATGCCATCGCACTTCCGAACGGCCGCACAGCGCTCCTCGGCAGCGGCGGCCCACCAAACGCCACCTCCGACGCCTACATCGTCATTCTCGACGACACCGGCAAACCAGACCCCGCGTTCGGCAGCGGCATCTTGAAGTACGAACTCGGGGGCAACGACGCATTCTTCAGCGGCGCACTCTCCGCCGATCGCAAGCACCTGCTCGCCACAGGCTTCAAAGGCGGCGGCGAAACGCCGACCGCCACAGCCAACGACGATGCGCACGTCGCATCGCTTGCGCTCGAATAGCCGATTGGCCGTGAACCGCAATACAACGTATCGAACGCGAGAGCGAATTTAGCGAAACTGCCGCGGCGGCTGGCATTCGCGACCGCAATCCAGAACCGACCGACGAGCTACCCGAACGTGTTTAATTAGGCGAGCGTAGACAGTTCCAGGTTTTCATGAGAGAGGCTCCGAAATTGTTACGGTCGCGCTCGAAACCTGTTGCAGCCAGAGATCCTGCAGATACGCGATCATGATCGAAAGGTCCGGATCCGCCTGACTGTCAGCGGTTCCACTACCGGCTCGATTAATGAGGCGCCACAGGGCATAAGCTGCCCGTTCTAGCGGAGGGTGGGAACGTCCATTGATTACGGTCAGCATTTCGCGCACGTGGCTGGGAACAAACGCCGATTCCGGTGGAACGTGCTCGCTACTACTGATGCGAACGGTTGTGCGCGCATCGCGGTATGTTCCGCCGCACGGATAGATTCCATCGATTGCCTGTTTTTGGAGCTCCAAGACGTGTGACTCGCGCACGTCCCGAACTTTCAAATCCGTGACCAAGTAGGTCAGGTAGTCGATCTGGTTGATGCCGTTCGCAGCTTCTCGCCTGGCTTTTTCCTCGCGAGGACAAAGAATCGGATCATACCGATCGCCCTCAGACACGCCGCTACCTAGGACTGCGAGTCGATCGCGCGAACGACCATTTCTCGGGTCACGTCGGCGTTCTCAATTTTCGTGTTCCCGTACGCAAAGTCGATCCGCTGCTCCCGCGTGGGCGTCCGCTCAAGTTTTCCCGCCGCCATGAGAGACAGGACCGTCGCCTTCATGTTTTCATAATCTGACATACGATCCTGCTTCCCTTATACCTGGCAGCGCAACGCGAGTCCATTCACTCGAGATGCTGACTGCTCAAAACATGTGTAAGTAGCTAATCTGATTGCCTTCGGCGGCGACGCAAGCCCGGGCGCGCAGCCGCAACCGCTATCCAGGCCGCTAGTGTCACATGCGTGCCGTACTGTGCATCACGAGCGACTCCCCATGCCTGTCACGTCGAGCACCCCATCTGCGCGCGCGCTACCAGCCGGTGATGTGTTCGCGCATTTTCTTAAGCTAGCCGAAGATGACCTCTTCAAGCCGGATTGCACGATTACCGTAAACACGAACATTCCGCACTTGAACTGGCACATCCAATGCCGGCAAGGCTTTGGTTCAGACAGCAGTCGATGAAGTCACACAGATCTTCGCCGACAAGCCCTACATCAGCATCACGAACTGTGTCATCCAAAGCCCACACCATCAACACAACAAGATGAACTCCAACCTGCCACAAAGTGGCGTAAGGATGGCAAGGGGATTCCGTGCCTTACTCGAATGATCGACGCGATGCGTCTCTACTTCGACGATTCGGGCTCGCACCATCCTGATCGGGCGCGCGCCTCGCCATCGCATGGAAACGAAGCGAAGACCCATTCGGGAGGACACGCGGCGCTAGAAAATGGAATATCGCCCGACCGCTAAACTAAACTAGGCGAACATACAGTGAGGTGCCCGACCAGCTCGGTTTCCTGGAGGAGCGCTCACGGCCTGGTGCGGCGAAATACCGCCTTGACTGCAAGAGGGAGGTCGCCTACAGAGCAGCGTGGTAATTCGCGCGCTACGGCCTCTGGCGACAGCGGGGATCGCAGTGCTGGTTGCGCTTGCGATGCCTGTCTCGCAGATCCGTACGGTCTCGATCGTGGCGCGCTGCTGCTGCCCCGATCCGGCGAAGTGCCACTGCCCGGACCACTCAACCGATTCTGACCGGCCGCCCACACTGCGGCCCTGCTACCGCAGCGAGCATGTGGTGGTGGTGGTTGCGGCTGCACCCTTGGCGACTGCGCCCCCGGCGATCGAGTGCACCGATCTGGCTGGTCAGGCAAGCCGCGTGATTTTCGACGAGCCCAAAGCTCCCCACGCGGCTCCATCCCCAACACGCCCGGCTGCCCCGTCATAGAGACGGCAAAACTCATCGCGTTGTGTCTGTTACGTCGCGCCGGGGCATCCGCGGATGCTGCGCCGGTATTTATTGTTTTCTCCTCACCACAAGGTTTTCAATGCGTTTGTTTCAATTCACGAATCTCGCTCTTGCACTCAGCTGGTTGCTCATCCTGGCCGCCTGCGGCCATGACCACTCCGAAGTCGAGCCATACGACACATTCCAGCTCTGTTACGACGCCCACCACGAGGTCGAATCCCTCCCGGTCGACAAGTCCATCGTGATTTGTTGCGCGGACCACCCAATCGCCGGCGTAACCCCGGTATGCGGAACGTCCGCCGCGATGTGCGAGGCGTACGTCCGAGCCAACCTCGACCCCACCGTAGCCGCCGCGGACATTGCCGCTGCGTGTTCCGACTACGTCTCGCAGATCGAGAAGTAAGCCGGCCACTCGCGCGGCCTCACTCAGACGGGGAAAGCTCGACCGTCACAAACGTCAGGGCGGCATCAGCAACCGGGATGCCGGCGAAGAGTTGCGCTGCTTTCCCCGCTGGGCTAACCGCAAGGGTTGCGGTGCCTACCGGCAATCCCGGGATCCAGATCGCGCCGCGATCCCCGGTCGCGTTTTGCGTCCACAGCCGAGCCGCTGCGCCGTCGTACAACGCGGGATACGCCGCGATCGGCGAGGTAGTTGCGGTTGCGCCGTTCACCGGTAGTCCTTCCGCGACCACATGCGCTACGATCGCTCCTTGCGCGGCGACTTCTAGCACGCCGTTTTCGCTCGCTAGCTGCTCGTAGTCAGCCGCCGCGATGACGGGAATCGTGGAGGCCGCGCTGTAAGGGGCCAGGGTCGTCCGGATCGCATCGCCCGTGACGCGCCATACCAGGCTACTTCCCGCAGGCGCAGCCATGGAGAATTCCCCGTTTTCCGCCGTCGTGGCCGTGCGGGTCCCCAACGCGACTATGAGTCCGCCCGCACCCGCGCTTGCGCACGCCGAAACATCGCGCAAATCGCCGACCAGGCACACGCGTCCGCGAAGCGTTGCAGAGTCGGTTGCCGCATCGTTCACCCTGGCGTCGGCCTGCGGAACCCCCACGGGCCCCACCGGACCGCCCGGGATAATCGGATGAGTCTTGTCGTCGGCGTGGCAGCCAGCGGCGGCCGCTACCACCACCCACCAACCTGACAACGTCCTTGCGCAATGCCGGCCCACGTCAAGCTCCTATGGTCGCAGGTCCTTCACAAGGCCGGCGGCGCGAGCCTTTTCGTCGCGAACTGCCTTAAGCGCCTTTTCGCGCTTTCCCTCCTTCTGAATGTCGATGAACATCAGACCCACACCGATCACGAGGACCACGTCGGCGACGTTGAAAACCGGCCATTCGTGAGTCTTGTAGCGCCACAATACGAAGTCGGTAACCACGCCGAAGTAAATTCGATCGAACAAGTTTCCGACGGCACCACCGGCGACCAGCGCAAGCGCCCAATGCAATATCGCTTGATCGGTTCGCGACTTGCGCAGCATGACAACGATCCCGATGAGCGCGATGAGCCCAACGACGGTTAAAAAGATCCGGGCGCCGCTTTGGCCGGCGAACAGGCCGAATGCGGAGCCGGGATTCATCGAAAGCCGCCAATCCCAGTAGTTATCGACGACCGGCACCGGTTTGCCGACGCAAGCGCGGGCGACGATGTCCTCGGGCACGATGCAACTCTTGCCTCCGTTAGGCAACGGGACGCCGGTTCCATGCCCCACGACTGGCAGCGCGCTGCGCGCCCAAATTTTGGTGGCTTGGTCGGCGGCGAGCGATAACGCGCCAACGATGAAAAAAATGACCCACTTGTGGCGACTGCGGGTGGATCGTTCAGTGTCCTGCATGGTTAACCCTTCCTCGTCGCGAGGGCGCTCGCACAACGTTCGCACACATCATTGGGATCCGCCGCAAGCCGATCGAAATGCTTCCAACAACGTTCACACCGGGGTCCAGAGTGCTCCACTACGCGTACCGTAGCATCTCCGTTGTCGATGTGAACGCTCGAAACGATGAACAGGTCGGCCAGCTCGGTCGCATGGCGCAGTAGCACCGCGCGATCGGAATCGCTTGCTTCAAGGGTTACCGCCGCATCTACCGACTTGTGCTTCTGGGCGCGAAACGCTTCGAGTTGTTTGGTCACGCGCTCTCGCCACGCGAGCAGCACGCCGAACTCAGCCAAGAGTTCCGCCGGTGCCGCCCCGCCCTGTGGGAACTTCGCCATGTGCACGCTCTCCGGATCGTCGTGGCGTTTTGGCATGTAGGCCCAAATGTCTTCACACGTGAAGGACAGGATCGGCGCTCCCAGCGTTGCGATTGCGCGCAAGCATTCGTACATGACCACCTGGGCGGCACGTCGCGATGGCGCGTTGATCGGATCGGAGTACAGCCGGTCTTTGGTCACGTCGCCATACAACGCGGAAATTTCCACGGTAACGAATTCGACCAACAGCCGGTGAACGACGTGAAATTCGTACGCCTCGTAGGCACGGCGTGCTCGCAGCACAAACTCGTCGAGCCGAGCCAATACGTAGCGGTCGATCGCCAGGGTGACGATGCTTCGATCGTCGCGATTCGGATCAAAGCCTTTTAGATTGCCAAGCAGGAATCGCGCGGTGTTGCGCAGCTTGCGATACCATTCGGCCAGTCCGCCTTTGCCATCGTTTCCGTACAGGATGGTCTCCGAATACGGCATGTCGCCGCGAAATTCGACGGAAGCGACCCACAGCCGAAACATCTCGGCGCCGGACTTCTTGATGATCGAATCGGGCTCTATGTAGCTAACCTTGCGACCTTCGGCTTTGGCTTTTTGGATTGCACTCTTGGAGTATTCTTTGCCGTGTTCGTCGAGCACAAAGCCGTGTGTAATGACTTGCTTGTACGGCGCTCGACCCATGACGCCAAGCGCAACGAGCAACGAGCTATGAAACCAGCCTCGATGCTGGTCTGACCCTTCGAGATACATCTCGATGTCGCGGTAGTCGCCGCCGTCCGCCGAACGCCGCGGCATCGCCGACCACGACACTCCTGATTCGAACCACACGTCGACAATATCTTTCTCGCGTTCGAATTTCTCGACCCCAGCACCGCACGCGCGGCACGTCGTTCCTGGCGGTACGAGTTCCACAACACTGCGCGTCCACCACGCGTCCGCTCCCTCTGCATCGAAGATCGCCGCCACGTGGTCCATCGTGTCGGCTTCGGCATGCTCGGTTTTGCACGCGGAACAGTAGAACACCGGGATTGGCGTCCCCCACAAGCGCTGCCGCGATAGCACCCAGTCCGGCCGGTTCGCGATCATGGCATGGATCCGGTCGCGCCCCCACGATGGCACCCACGTCGTGCGGTCGATATGGTCGAGCGCTCGCTCGCGCAAGTGTTCGTGGTCAAGCGAAAGGAACCACTGCGGTGTGGCCCGGTACACGATCGGGTTCTTGCACCGCCAGCAGTGCTGATACTTATGGGTCAATCGATCGGTCGGCGGGTTGAGCAGATAGCCCGCCTCAGCGAGGTGAGCAATGATGAGTGGGTTGGCTTCATCGGTGGTCTTGCCGGTCAAATCGACGCGGGGGCCGCCCCCTTCGAGTGCAACCCCTTCGGTATAGCGCGCTGAATCGTCGAGCGGCGCGTACGGTAGCAGACCGTGTGCGACCCCGGTTTTGTAGTCGTCGGCGCCGTGTCCCGGTGCCGTGTGAACCAGCCCCGTGCCGGCATCCGCAGTCACGTAGTCGGCAAAATACAACCGGTAGGCCGCGTCGGCGCATGAGGCAATGGCGCGCGGCGGTTGCGGAACGAACGGATGGCGATAGCGTGCGCGTTCGAGCAGTTTCATCTGCGCTGGCGAAATCTCAACCGTATCTGCCATGCGAATGCCGCACGCATCAGCTACCGATGCCGCCAAATCTCGAGCCACGATAAGGAGCTCGCCGCGATGGGGAATGCCGACATACGTGAACGACGGATTGGCGACGATCGCGAGATTGGCGGGCAACGTCCACGGCGTGGTGGTCCAAATCACCAAGGCAGCGGGTTTGCCGAGGTAACCGCCGACAAGCGGGAAGCGAACGTACACAGATGGGGACACGTGGTCCTCGTACTGAATTTCCGCTTCCGCCAGCGCGGTGCGGTCGCGCGGGCACCACGACACCGGCTTGTGGCCGCGATAGAGGTAGCCGCGACGCGCAAACGTGGCGAGTGCGCGAACGATGGCCGCCTCGTACGAGGCATCGAGGGTGAGGTATGGCGCATCCCAGTCGCCTAAAATGCCAAGCCGGCGAAATTCGGCTCGCTGAATATCGACAAACTTGAGCGCATAGCTGCGGCACGCCTGCCGAAACTCTGCCGCTGACAGGTCGCGGCGCTTCGCCCCTAACTCGCGCTCGACCGCCAATTCGATCGGCAGACCGTGCGTATCCCAGCCTGGAACGTAGGGCGCGCGAAAACCAAGCATCGCGTGCGACTTAACGACAATGTCCTTCAGGATTTTGTTCAGGATGTGGCCGTAGTGGATGTGGCCGTTTGAATACGGCGGCCCATCGTGCAGTACCCATAAGGGTGCACCAGCGCGCGCTGCTTGGATCTTTGCGTAGAGATCGAGTTGTTCCCACTGCTTCAAGATCTCCGGCTCTCGCGTCGCGAGATCTCCGCGCATTGGAAACGCCGTTTCCGGCAGTGCAACTGTGTCTTTATACTTCGAGGCGTGACCCGACATGTGGCAGGTGCGGACCATACACCGCCGTACATCCCAGACACATGTTTATGGCGCGCGGCGATTTTTTTGAGGTAGGCTCGATCCGATGGACGACAAGCCAGCGCGACTGTCGTGGGATGAGTATTTTATGAGCATCGCGCAGGTCGTCGCGACGCGATCGACATGTCCCCGCAAGTACGTGGGGGCCCTACTCGTGCGGAACCGGACGATCCTTTCGACCGGCTACAACGGATCCATTCGAGGAATGCCTCATTGTTCCGACGTCGGACACATGATGGAAGATGGCCACTGCGTGGCAACGATCCACGCCGAAGCCAATGCCATCCTACAAGCCGCACGCACGGGAGCGATGATCGATGGGGCTACCGTCTATGTGACCGCGAGTCCGTGTTGGCACTGCTTCAAGCAGCTCGCAAACGCGGGCGTCCAGCGAATTTGCTACGGCGAATTTTATCGCGATGAGCGAATCTTCGACGTGGCACGCAAGATCCAGATCGAGCTCGTTCACGTGCCTCTGCCCGGAGTCAACCTACCAAAACTCACTGAATAGCGCTCATGACTCGTTGCCGATTTGCGAATTTTGCAGTTGAGATCGCCCCGGGTCTCGACCTACGGTCTCGAGCCATGCGGTGGATTGCGTTCCTGATGGTGGCAGCATGCCTTAGCGCAAACGTGGCGTCGGCCGCCCCCTCGAAGCGACGAGCTCGTCGAGCGGTGTTCCAAGGTCATAACGCGACGAAGTCCGAGCTTCGACCTGGCACGGCGGAACCGCTGGCTCGTCCCTCGGGCGAGATTTGGCTGCGAGCCGAGAATCTCGATGAAGAGGTCGAGATCAACATTTACAACGAAGATGGCAGTTTCAACGACAGCTCGTTGGCCATGCTCGACGACCTGTTTCGATGCGCCCGCACCGGAGAAGTGCGGGCGGTCAAGCGCGAACTCTACGAGCACCTTTCGAGGATCTACGATCACTTCGGCAAGCAGCGCATCGACCTCGTGTCGGGCTTCCGATTTGCAGAGCGCAACTCGAGTCGACACTTTCACGCCTCGGCGATGGACATCAAGATCGCCGGGGTTTCCAACCGCGACATGTACCGCTACGCCGAATCACTAGACGGCGGCGGCATGGGCATCGGCATCTACCCCAATAGCGGCTTCATCCATCTCGACTTCCGCGCGCCCGGCGAGCCCAGCTACCGCTGGACCGACTACTCGGGCAACAGCGCGGGCAAGTCCAAGAAGCGCCTTGCGCGCAGCAGAACGCCCCGCAAGCCAACTTCGTAACCAGCGCGGGCCCACCTATAGCGGTTGTTGACAGTCGCTGCTACGCCCGCGTCCGCCGCGCCGCGCCATCGGGCCGACTGTCGACGCGCGCAGCCCCGGCGAGCAGCTCTGCCGCGTGGGCCTTGGCTTTGGACGTAGCGGAACCGCCGAGCATGCGCGCCAGCTCGTCTTTGCGCGCGCTGCCTGTAAGGAGCCGAACGTGGGTCTCCGTTCGGCCGGCGACCTCAGATTTTTCGACGTGAAAGTGGTGATCGGCATAGGCAGCGATCTGCGGCAAATGGGTCACGCACAAGACCTGACGATGGTTGGCGACCGTCCGAATCTGCGCGCCGACGACCTGCGCAGTGGCACCGCCGATCCCCGCGTCGACCTCGTCAAACACGTACGTGGCCACCTCATCGGCGCTGCGGAGCGCCAGTTTGATTGCAAGCATGATGCGAGACAGCTCGCCCCCGGAGGCGATCTTTGCCAACGGTTGCGGTGGCTCTCCGGCGTTCGACGCAAGGACGAGCTCGACCCGGTCCGAACCGGTAGGGCCGAGCGGCCGCGACTCGATAACGACCGAAACCTTTGCCGCAGCCATGCCCAACTCCGCCAACGCCGCAGCCACCTCCTTCTCGAGCTTGCGAGCGGCTTTCGCTCGAAGTTTTGTCAACACGGCAGCGGCGGACGCGGCCGCTGCCTCAGCGGCGGCTCGTTGGGCAATCGATTCGGTGAGCGCTGCATCGCGACTGCTCAATGCAGCGAGTTCCGCGCGCAGCTCGGCCGCTTTCGCCAGCGCCGCCTCGATCGAGCCGCCGTGCTTACGCACAATGCGGCGCACGATCGCGAGGCGTTCATCTACCCAAGCGAGTCGCTCCGGGTCGCCTTCAAGCTTGTCGGCGTACGATCGCAGTTGATCCGCCGCGTCGTCGACCAGGCTTTCGATCTCCGCCAGCTGCTTGGCCACGGTGTCAAGCGCTGGATCCGTGCGTGCCCCCCGCTCCAACTCGCGGGCTGCTGCGGCGATTTGGTCGCGCGCGCAATCGTCGGCAGAATACAAGCGGTGCTCGGCTGTACGCGCCACACTCTGCAATAGGTCGATGGAAACCAGTCGCGATCGCTCGGTCTCTAACTCCGAGTCCTCGCGCGGAGAGAGTTGCGATGCGTCGAGCTCATCGAGCTGAAAGCGCACGTAGTCGACTCGAGCTTCGCGCGCTTGCTCATCGGTGCTAAGAGTTCGCACGGTATCGTCGAGCTGCGCGTACTCCGCCCAAGCGGCAGCCATCCTCTCGAGTTCCTTAGCTCCGCCTCCGAGATCGCCCACCCTGCAATATCCGTCGAGAATCTCGAGATGTCGCGCCGGATCGACGAGACCTTGGTGCTGATGCTGACCGGATAGGTCGATGAGAAGTGCTCCCAGCTCCGCGAGCCGGGCAGCAGTGGTCAGCGCGCCGTTGACGTAACACCTACCGCGACCCGCGGACTGCTTTCCCGCCCGATCCGATTCTCTCGCTCGCTCGCTCCCGCTAAGGTTGCTCGAACTGCCAGCCGGCTTCGCGCGCGCGATGATGCGGCGAATGAGCACCTCATCCCCACTCGCTGGAGGCAGCCCCGCGCCCTCGAGAACACGGGCCACCTGGTCGCGAAGATCGGCTGGAACATCGACCGTGGCCTCAACGACCGCCTCATCCGCCCCAGCGCGCGGAATATCCGCCGAGGCTCGCCCACCGCGCAGCAGGTTCACCGCCTCGACAATGAGCGACTTGCCCGCACCGGTTTCGCCCGTGAGCACATTCAACCCCGGACCGAGGTCGATCTCCACATCCGACAGAATTGCAAAATTGGTCGCGCGAAGATGCCGCAACATACGCTACCTCGCCCCTTTATCGCTGCGCACGCCCCAGTGCAGCTTGTCGCGCATCACGTCAAAAAAGCTCTGCGAAGAAGCAAACAACACAAACGGACGCTTGGCCTCGGTCATCTCCACTTCATCTCCGGGAAGAAACGAGCATCCCCACTGCCCGTCGACGGTAAGAATTGCGCCGCGCGGATCGGCTGCGAGCCGTAGCCGCAACATGGACCGCGCTCCCAAGACCAGCGGGCGATTGGTCAGGGCGTGGGCACAAATCGGCGTGAGGGTCATTGCCGCTTGCCCCGGCACAACGATTGGACCACCCGCCGCCATGTTGTATGCGGTGGATCCCGTGGGCGTTGCCACGATGAGCCCGTCGGCGCGGTACGCGGCGATCAACTGGTCGTCGCAGTACGCTTCAACGTCGATGAGTCGCGCCATAGCTCCCTGATGCAAAACCGCGTCATTTAGGGCATGGCGAACCACGGGATCTGCACCGCTGCGCTTGTACGCCACAGCTAAGCGCATTCGCTCTGCGGTAGCGAGCTTGCCAGCCAGGGCTGCCGAGATTGCGGCCTCGGCATCCGCCGGCGCAAACATCGCCAGAAAGCCAAGCTGCCCGAGGTTGATCCCGAGTACCGGCTTACCCGCATCCGCGACCAAGCGAGCCGCGCGAAGCATCGTTCCGTCTCCACCGAGCACCACCAGCATGTCCACCGACGCCCCGAACGTGGCCTCGGGCAAAATCTCCGCGTGCGGCGGCGACACTTGGTCCTCTGAAGTGACCACCGCGGTATGCCCCTGTCGCACGAGCCAGGGGACGAGCTGCTCGAGCAGGACACCTGCGTCGTTCACACCGGTTTTTTCCGGCTTTAAAATGAAACCAACTCGCATCATCGGGGTCTGTAACTCGTATCACAGCCGACTGACACTGAACATAGTAGCAGCCTTCCGAGCACCAGCCCTTCCGCTCACCGCGAGGCCTCACCTCCGCGCCAACTGCTTGACAGCGGTTTCGTAACGACGTAGACGTTCCGTTCCGTCATGACGATGACCCAAAAGAGCTTCTGGCTCACCAAAGAAGCCGGTGAGGCACAACGCGAATGGTTCGTGGTAGATGCCACTGGCCACGCCCTCGGACGCCTTGCGTCGCAGATCGCCATGGTGCTGCGCGGAAAGCACAAACCGACGTATACACCCAACGTCGATATGGGCGATTTCGTCGTCGTGCTTAACTCCGGTGCCGTCAAGCTGACTGGCACAAAGGCCGACAAAAAGCTGTACCAGCACCACACGCTGTTTCCCGGCGGGATTCGCACTCGGATGGCCAAGGACGTGCTTGCGAACAATCCGGAACGCGCGATCTACGAAGCGGTCTGGGGCATGCTCCCGAAGGGACCGCTCGGCCGCCGCATCATCAAAAAGCTAAAGCTCTACAAAGGTGCCGAGCACGAGCACACCGCGCAAAAGCCACGCGCTCTGGAGATCAAGAACTAATGACCGCAGCAGCAGCTACCGCAGCTCAAAAAACGTACGCCACCGGCCGCCGAAAAACCGCCATCGCGCGCGTTTGGTTGTCGGCGGGTGAAGGCAAGTTTACGATCAACGACCGCAGCGATGAAGACTACTTCTCGCGGCCGACCGCCCGGATGGTGATTCGCCAGGCGCTCGAAGAAGTTGCGCTGCTAGCCAACTACGACGTCGTCGCCACGGTGGTGGGCGGCGGTATCGCATCGCAGGCTGGCGCGATTCGCCATGGCATCACTCGAGCTCTTATGAAGGTCGATAGCGATCTGCGCCCGAAGCTCAAAGCCGCTGGATACGTCACGCGCGATCCGCGCAAGAAAGAGCGCAAGAAGTACGGACAAAAAGCAGCCCGCGCTCGCTTCCAATTCAGCAAGCGCTAGTACCAACTCTGGTCACATTAGCGTAAGCTATTGGTTTTACTACAAGGTCTGCCAATGAACGAGGTTGACCTCGTCGTTGGATCCACCCTTGAGTTTGACGGCAACGTAGCCGTCTCAGTTCTGGAGGCCGTGGTCGCTCCCCTGAACGTGGGCGTTCCCCTGGCCGTGGCCGCGCTCGGGAACGTGATCGGCTGCGTGGGCGCGATCGATGCCGTCGACGATCGGGGAAGGGACTGGTGAGCATGCCGACATGTGCTCCCCACTCACGGGGGGGGATCACGACCACGCGGTCGTTCCCGATCACGAGCGCGGCCACGATCACGAGGGCGATCATGTCCACGGCGTCGACCACGTGTCTTATGGGGGCTGCCAGATAAGCCCATGTGACGCTTGCCAGCGATAAATCGGAGGGCGCCAAAGATCTCCAAGATCTACTGTCCTAGATACTTGCCGCTAGGCACGAGGTTGATAGGTTCCCCCCGTGGCAACTCCTCTCTTTTCCACCCCCGACACCAAACGCATCGAGGCTGAAGATCCATCGATCGTCGAGACGTCGGTTGAAGAACTCCGCCCGCTCTATCGGCAAATGCTCGCGGTACGCCGCATGGAAGAAGCCGCCGCGAAGGCTTACTCCCAAGGAAAAATCGGCGGATTTCTCCATCTCATCATCGGCCAGGAGGCGGTGTGCGTCGGTGCAGTCGCCGCCCTTACCCCGGATGACTACGTCGTTGCAACGTACCGCGAGCACGGTCACGCATATGCAAAGGGCATTGCGGCCCGACCGATCCTCGCGGAGCTCTACGGAAAAAAGACCGGCCTCGTCAAAGGCCTCGGCGGTTCGATGCACCTGTTCGACAAGTCGAAGAACTTTCTCGGTGGGTACGGCATCGTTGGAGGTCACGTGCCCATTGCAGCTGGGGCTGCGTTCGCGTCGAAATACCGCGGCGACGGCCGCGTCACGCTGTGCTTCTTCGGCGAAGGCGCGTCAACCATCGGCGGATTCGCCGAGGGTCTCGCCCTCGCGGCGTTGTGGAAACTCCCGGTAGTTTTGATCTGCGAGAACAACCAGTATTCGATGGGGACACCGGTGTATCGCTCTCTCGCCGTTGAAGACGTATCGTTGCGCGCGCTCGCCCACGGCATGGCCCGCGACCGATTCGACGGCGATGACGTCATCAAGGTCAAGCGCCGGATCGCCGAGGCGGTCGAACGCGCTCGCACGACCGGAGAGCCAACCCTCGTTGAAGTCGTCACCTATCGCTTTCGAGGCCACTCGATGAGCGATCCGGGTTTGTATCGAACCAAAGACGAAGTCGAGGAATGGAAGCGACGCGATCCCCTAACCCGATCGCGCGCCAAACTCACAGCACTGGGGATGGCCGAACAGGAACTCAACGAACTCGAAGCGGATGTAAAAGCAGAAATCGAAGACGCGGTTAAATTCGCGGAGGAATCGCCGATGGCAGACGAGTACGAACCCTACGTGGTGAAACAATAATGCCGGTCATTAGCTACCGAGAAGCGCTTAACCAAGCGATGCGTGAGGAGATGGAGCGCGACGCCAGCGTGTTCATCATGGGCGAAGAGGTCGGCCACTACAACGGTGCCTACAAGGTGACCCAGGGGTTGCTGCAACGCTTCAGCGAACGCCGCGTAATCGACGCGCCAATCGCTGAGATGGGGTTTGCCGGCATTGGTATCGGCGCTGCGATGGTTGGGCTGCGACCGATTATCGAGTTTATGACGTTCAACTTCTCTCTCGTGGCGATCGACCAGATCGTCAACAATGCGGCAAAGATTTTTCAGATGAGCGGCGGCCAGTACCACGTTCCCATGGTGTTTCGCGGTCCGGGCGGGCCAGCGGTGCAAGTCTCGTCGCAGCACAGTCAATCGCTTGAGAGTTTCTACGCCCACGTCCCCGGCCTCAAAGTCGTGATGCCATCGACCGCGTACGACGCGAAAGGTTTGCTCAAGACGGCGATTCGCGATGACAACCCAGTGGTGTTCATCGAGGGAGAGACGCTCTACAACACGACAGGAGACGTTCCGGATGCCAGCGAGGGCGAGCATCTAATTCCGCTCGGGCGAGCCGACGTAAAACGCGTAGGCAAAGACCTCACCCTGATCGCGTGGTCGAAAATGGTGTGGACCTGCCTCGACGCAGCAAAAGCGCTCGAAAGCGAGGGCATCGATTGCGAAGTGATCGATCCGCGAACCTTGCGGCCGCTCGACGTCGAGTCGCTTGCGGCCAGTGTGTCCAAAACCGGAAGGTGCGTCATCGTCGAAGTCGGCTGGCCGGTTGCGGGCTTTGGCGCCGAAGTTGCGTACCAGATCCAACGCCACTGCATGGATGCACTGGACGCGCCCATCGAACGTGTTACTAGTGACGATGTACCCATGCCCTACGCGAAGAACCTTGAGGACGAAGTTCAGCCGCAAGTAAAAGACATCGTTGCGGCGGTGCGCCGCGCCCTCTACTTGGATTGATCATGGCCCAAATATTAGGTTTACCGAAATTGTCGCCGACGATGGAAGAAGGTGTCCTCGTGCGGTGGACCAAGAACAAAGGCGACAAAGTATCGCCAGGAGACCTTATCGCCGAAGTGGAGACCGACAAGGCGAATATGGACTTCAACGTCGAAGACGAAGGCATACTGCTCGAGTTACTCGTCAAAGAAGGCGACACGGTGAAGCTCGGTGCACCTGTCGCGATCATCGGCAACGCGGGTGAAGACGTTGCAGCGATGGTCGCTCAGGTAAACGCGGGTGGCGCTCCGTCCTCTCCACCAGCCGCTCAACCCGCCGCACCAGCGCAACCGCCGGCACCCGCGGCCGCCGCCCCCTCCCCCGCTCCTGCGCGGACTGAAAAGCCGCCACCACCTGCCCCCGCAGCCGGCGCCCCAGCGTCAGCGGGTCGGTTGCTAGCATCGCCACTCGCGAAAACGCTCGCGGTCGAGCTCGGCATCGATTTGCGGACTGTCACTGGAAGCGGCCCCGGCGGAAGAATCGTCGAACGCGACGTGAGAGCGGCCGTCCAAGCTCCTCAACATGCGCCGGTGGCGGCGGCCGATGCTGCGGCAAAAGCAGAACCATCACAAGCGCTGGCAGTTCGTCATGCGCGGCAGCTGATCCCGGACGTCGACGGCGACTTTACCGACGTTCCGACCTCAAACATGCGCAAGCGGATCGCCGCCCGCCTCACCGAGGCCAAGCGCGATGTGCCGCATTTCTATTTGATGCGTACCTTTGACGCGGCGCCCCTTCTGGGATTTCGAGAGCGGCTCAACGCGTTGCTCGGCGGTCGCTCCGGCGGCAGCAAGGTATCGGTCAACGACCTGATCATCAAGGCGGTTGCACTCGCCCTACGCCGGGTCCCCGAATGCAACGCTGCATGGATGCCGGAAACCGAATCGATTCGGCATTTTCACCGGGTCCACGTCGGCGTGGCCGTGGCCATCGAAGACGGACTGGTAACGCCCGTGGTGCGGGACGCGGACCAAAAAGGCATTGGATCGATCGCTGCGGAAGTGAGGGACCTGGCGGAGCGCGCCAAGAATCGCCAGCTCAAAGGTCACGAAATCTCCGGATCCACGTTTACGGTCTCCAATCTGGGCATGTTTGGCATCGAACGTTTCACCGCGATTCTCAATCCGCCCGAAGCAGGCATCCTAGCAATTGGAACCGTGACCGATACCCCGATCGTGGTCGATGGATCGAAAACCCCGGCTACGCCGGGGGATCCAGCACTCCCAATGGGAGAGTGCGGAGTTAAATCGATCGCAGTTGGCAAGCGTATGACCGTGACGATGTCCTGCGACCACCGCGTGATCGATGGCGCACTCGGCGCCAAGTGGCTCGTGCAGTTCGTCGACCTGGTCGAACACCCGGAATCGCTAGCACTATGAGCGACCGTTACGACGTCGTGGTAATTGGATCAGGACCGGGCGGCTACGTAGCAGCGATCCGCTGCGCTCAGCTCGGGCTTAGAACTGCGTGCATTGAACGCGAGAACCTGGGAGGCATTTGCCTCAATTGGGGATGCATTCCTACCAAAGCCCTCCTCAAGAGTGCGGAAGTCCTCGAACATGCCCAACGAGCGCGTGAATTTGGCGTGGTCGTTGAAAGCGTACGGGCCGACTTCCCGGCGATCATCAAGCGCTCTCGCGATATCGCCGACAAGATTTCCAAGGGCGTCGGATTCCTGCTCAAGAAAAACAAGATCGATGCCATCTCTGGCACGGCAAAGTTGTTAGCGCGCACCCCATCCTCGAAATCGCACCGCATTGAAGTCGCCGACGCGCGCGGTGACAAGCGCATCGTCGAAGCAAGCGACGTCATCATTGCTACGGGAGCACGAGCCCGCTCGCTACCCGGAATCGCGATCGATGGCGAGCGGATCATTGAGTACCGCAAAGCGATGACTCTGCCAGCGCAGCCAAAGTCGATGGTCGTACTAGGCGCTGGGGCAATTGGCGTGGAGTTTGCGTCGTTCTACCGCGCGCTGGGCGTTGAAGTGACGATCGTGGAATTCTTGCCGCGGCTCGTGCCAAACGAAGATGCGGAGATTTCGAAGGAGTTGGGCCGCGCGTTCGACAAACGCGGGATCAAAGTACTCGCAGGCCATAAGCTAACGCGAGCCACGCCCCAACGAGACCGGGTTGAAATCACCGTCGAGCCGGCCGCTGGAGGACCCGCACTAACCCTGAGCCCCGAGATTTTGCTCGTTGCCGTTGGTGTGCAAGCCAACACAGAGAACATTGGCCTAGAAGCACACGGCATCCAGCTGGACAAAGGCTTCATCAAGGTCGACGCGAACAACCGCTGTGGCGATCACCTGTGGGCAATCGGCGATGTGATCGGCCGCGGACTTGCTCACGTTGCGTCGGCCGAAGGGGTTTTTGTAGCTGAGAAGATCGCCAACGCACACGCGGAACCAGTCCGATATGACGCCATCCCTGCGTGCACGTACTGCTATCCGGAGATCGCGTCGGTGGGCTTAAGCGAAGAAAAAGCAAAGGCGCAGAATGTGCCCATCAAGGTGGGGCGATTTCCGTTTCGGCCACTCGGTCGCGCTATCGCCTCGGGAGAATCGATCGGACTGGTGAAAGTGCTGTGGCACGCCGAAACCGGAGAGCTGGTGGGCGCCCACTTGATCGGCCCAGCGGTGACCGAGCTGATCGCTGAGCTTACACTTGCAAAGACGACCGAGGTAAATGTGGAGTCACTGATCCACACCATCCATGCTCACCCAACGTTTGCCGAAGCTGTGAAAGGAGCTTCGGAGGCAGCGCTAGGCATCGCCATCGACCTGTAACGCACGTTCATTCGCGGTGATGCTTCGTTGTCGTCGTCGCTGCGGTGCTCACGTACTGATGTACGCTGCGCTCCTCGCTCCTCCCACAGGGATTCGTTCGCCGCAAGGACCCGCGCATCCTCGCGGACGAGGACGCGCGGTGATAGATTCGGCTCACTCCTAGCCGCCTCGCCTCACCGCAAATGAACGTGCGTTACGCTATAGTTGCTGGATCATCGTATGTCTACTTCTGAGCGCACATACCTCCCAGTTGTCGGCGCGGAGCCGCGGAGCACGCGAGGGCGGCATCCGGAGTGGATTCGGGCACAGCTGCCGAGCAAGCCAGCGTTTTTTGAGCTGCGAAACATGGTGCATGAGCTCGCGCTTCACACCGTGTGCGAGAGCGCCAGCTGTCCGAACATCGGCGAGTGTTGGACGCGACGGGCGCTGACGATCATGATCTTGGGCGATATCTGTACCCGATCATGCCGATTTTGCGATGTCACAACAGGACGACCGCTGCCGCCGGATCCCGATGAGCCCCGCCGGGTCGCGGAAATGTTAAGCCGCCTTCATCTGGAACATACGGTGATTACGTGCGTCGATCGCGACGATCTCTCGGACTTTGGCGCCGCCCATTGGGCCGAGACGATCCGCTCCGTGAAAGCTGCATGCCCAGCGATGACGCTGGAGATACTTGCCGGCGACTTCAAAGGCAGTACCGAGCTTGTCGACATCGTGCTCGAAGCAGATCCGGACGTATTTGCGCACAACCTGGAAACCGTGCCTCGGCTATCGCGACAAGTTCGCGTTCAAGCCAGTTATCCCCGCAGCTACAAAGTCCTCGAGCACGCGCGAGCGCGCAACGCAGTCACCAAGACTGGATTGATGCTCGGGCTCGGCGAGTCGACCGCCGAAGTTCACGAGGTAATTCGCGAGCTAGCTGGCCTCGGGCTCGACATCCTAACGTTGGGACAATATCTCGCGCCGAGCAAGCAACACCTGCAGATCGATCGCTACGTACACCCAAGCGAGTTCGCGGACCTCGAGGCATTCGCGCGCGACGCGGGAATTACCCATGTCGTGTCGGGACCCTTGGTGCGCTCTAGCTATCACGCCGACGGCCAGGCCGAGCTCGTACGCCAGCTGCGGCGCGAGCGATAGCACATTCGGTATGACCCCGCGTTCACCGTTCGCATCCCATTGGTCGCTCGATCCCAACACGCATCATCTTAACCATGGCTCGTTCGGCGCCTGTCCAACGGAAGTCCTCGCCAAGCAGCAAGCGTTTCGCGAGCAAATGGAGCGCAACGCCATGCAGTTCCTGGTGCGCGACCTTGAGCGCCTCCTCGACGACGCGCGCGCCCAACTTGCCCAATTTTTGGGCGCCACCGAAGCCGGCCTGGCGTTTGTTCCCAATGCGACGACCGGCGTAAACGCCGTGGTTCGATCCGTACCGTTGTCAGCCGGAGATGAAGTACTCGTCACCAATCACGGCTATGCCGCGTGCCGAAACGCCGTGGATTTTTCCGCCGCACTGCGCGGCGCGCGCGTTATTGTCGCCGAGGTTCCGTTTCCGCCGACGAGCAACGACGAAATTGTCGAAGCGATTATCCTTGCTGCGACGCCAAAAACGTCGCTAGCGCTGATCGACCACGTCACGAGTCCAACCGGACTGGTGTGGCCGATCGCAGACATTGTAGACCGTTTGGCTGAGCGCGGCGTCGATACCGTCGTCGATGGAGCACACGCTGCTGGAATGCTACCGCTCGACATCTCCCGGATAGGTGCCGCGTACTACGTGGGAAACTGCCACAAGTGGCTGTGTGCACCGAAAGGCGCCGGGTTTCTATGGGTACGCGGCGATCGCATCGACAAAGTGCGCCCCCACGTTATCAGTCACGGCGCCACCTCGCAGCGCCGCGATCGCTCGCGCTTTCTGGCCGAATTCGACTGGACCGGTACGCTGGATCCTTCGCCTTATCTCTGCGTCCCCGAATCCATCCGCTTGGTCGGCGGCATGGTGCCCGGCGGCTGGCCCGAAGTGATGAAACGCAACCGTGAGGTGGCTTGGTCGGCGCGCCAAGCCGTTGCCTCCGCGCTCGGAGTGGCGGTAAGCACCCCCAAAGCCATGGTCGGCGCTATGGTTGCCTTTCCGCTGCCCCCGGCCGCGCCGGACCGCGGTCCCGATCTGCAGGGCCAACTGTTGAAAAGCGCAAGGCTCGAGGTTCCGGTGATGCCTTGGGCAGGGCGTCCCGAAGGGATCCTCCGGTACTCGGTCCAGCTGTACAACGCTGCCGCCGAATACGCTGTCTTGGCGGAAGCACTGCGCACCATCTACGCGGGTAGGTAGGTCGACACACCGAGACGGAGTTGCATGCGCTTCAAGATAGAGGCACTGTGCGTTTATGCGCGTCCTAACCTGGTTCTTCATCGCGACAACGGCGTGCGGCCCAAAGCACACGCCGCCCCCGCATGATGAGAGCGAGCTACCGACTCCACAACGAGCTGAGACGCCCCCCCAACGCGCCGCCGCCGCGACTGCAGAACCGCGACTCGGCAAGGGGGCACGCGGCGGCACGATCGAACGCCTAAAACTCGTGGCCGTCCTGAACAAGGGCCCGGGTGCGTTTCTTGGCCAGTTCGAGGTTTCGCCACGACTTGAAGCGAAGCGCTTCATCGGTTGGCAACTTGTTCGGCTGCTCGATCGCAATAGCCCGCTCACCGCTATCGACGTTGCCCCGGGAGACGTACTCGCGTCGGTCAACGGCAATTCGCTGTCCCGCCCAGATCAACTTCAAACGCTGTGGGATTCGCTGCGAACTGCGAACTCGATCCAAGCCGTGTTATGGCGCGGCGCCACCAAGGTCGACCTCGCCTTTGCGATCGAGCCCCACGTGGGGCGCTAAGCGACGCCTACATCGCGGCAAGTACCGCAAGGGCATGACCGGGATCGTCGACAAACACCCCATCGACGCCGAGTTGAGCGAGCCGCCTCAACTCTGGGTCGTCGTCAACGGTCCAGGCATTGATTGGCAGCCCTGCGGTACGCCAGCGCCGTACGGACGTCTCTGTACACAACGTATGTTGCGGATGGACCAAGCTAGCCCCAAGCCACTGCCCTACCCAGCCTTTGCGCAGGGGTAGCGCCTGCGACTCGTGAAACAAAAACGCAAGCGGCATATCGGGCAGGTGGTGATGAAGTTGGATCAGCGCAAACGGATCAAACGACGAAACGATGATTTGGTCGGCTCGAGCGCTAGCCCGAATGATGTTCGCGACAGCGGACACGAGCGCGTTTGACCGGCCAACGCGCGACGACTTAATCTCGACATTGCACTCGAGATCACCGAGGCCTGCGAGTACTTCGTCGAGCGTGGGGATCGGATGTCCGCCGACCCGAATCGACCGTCGTTCGGCCGAAGACAAGTCGCTGAGCCTGCCCGGGCGCCCGGCCAAGCGATCCAGCGTATCATCGTGAAATACAATCACCGCCCCATCCTTGTCCAGTTGCACGTCGAGCTCGATGCCATCGGCGCCGACATCGCGCGCCCGATCGAACGCTGCAAGCGTATTCTCGACCTCGTGGGCCGAATCTCCGCGATGCGCCCAAACCCGCGGGCGCCGACCACCGCGCTTCCAGCGCTCCGCCCGCGATAGCCGGCCCACATGAGGAAGCCAGCGGGCCAATGGAGATAGCGGCGGCGGTCGCGACACACGGGCCATTGCTACTTGGCTCCTTGCGACAACGCAGACCCACCTACCGCGAGCAGCGCGGCCAAATCTTCATCGTTAAACTTCAGCATGCCACCCACGAAATAGTCTCGGCCATAGCGAAACGTATCGAATTGAATCGGCACACCAGAGGTGCCTGTCACGATCGGCAGAGTCTGTGGCGCGTTGAGCAGTTCGTCAACGCCGCCGAGGACATAGATGTGGCGAAATAGCTCGAAGGCCGCGGCAAGCTTCATGCGAGGAAATCGATCGAACGTCGCATCGAAGACGTCGGCTGACAATCGAAGATTGTGTCCCCACCACCCAAGATTGGCATCCGCGCCGACTCCACCAGTAGATTCTTTGAGCCCATAGCGCAGCGTTAGCCAGTGAAACCGCTTCGCAAACTGAAACGTGAACCGAACGGTGTCGCTGATCACAGTCTTTCGGACCCAACGATTCGCATCCACCGTAGGATCAAAGGTCAGCGTAACGTCTGGGTAGTTGCCGCGGGGTCCGCGTTCGAGCTCGATCAGGTAATACTTGTCTGGCCGCGTATGAAGCTCGAGGGAGACATAGTGACGCGCGAGCCCGGCGCCAACATTGTATTCGCTGCGCAGCCCAACGTACGTCTTGAGGTTGAACAGCGTCCCCAGAAAGCCTTTTGCATCTTCGGTGATTTGTTCCACGTTGTCGGCGATCGCCGGGTCATTGACCAAACGGCCAAGAGTCCCCTTGTCCTCGTCGATTTTCTTGGTGATGGAATGAGTGTTGTCGATCACGCCGTCGAGTTTGTCGAGCTTGCCGCGCAGCTTGTCGCCGGTCTGCTGCAGCTCGTCTTTGGCGGTGGCAACGAGGTTTTTGGCATCCGCCGACGCTTCGTCCAGGTTCTTGAGCAGCTGCTTGACTCGCGGACTCGCGTCCCTGGAGATGTCATGCAAATCAGCCGTAATTTGATCGATGCGCTGCATCGAACGGTCGGCCCGCTCGATGATGTCTGCTACCGTATTGGCTTCTTTCTGAACCAGTCCATCGATGCGATTCGCAGTGTTCTTCAGAGGTCCGTTGACCACTCCGCGCACGTCTTCTGAAAGGTCGCGCACGCTTTCGAGCACGCGGTCGACGTTGGGCATCGTTTCTTCGATTCGATGCAACAGCTGATCAGGCGTTGTAGCCTCGACGACGCGCGCAATCCTGCGGCAGGCGTCTCGCGTGGCCTCATCGCTCGAATTGTAGCCGGGGCATGTCGGCCCGAGTCGAGTGTTCGTTTTCCGCGTCCCCTCCGGTCCAACATCGATCTCGGCCCCAGGATCGACTTCGAGATAGTTCGTACCGAGTAGGGAGGTCGCCTTTTTCAGCACAGTGGCGCCCGACCACACGGTGATGGCGTTTGACAAGCGAAACGTGACTTTCGCGTAGCGCCCAACGACGGTCAGATCGATGACCTCGCCCTGAGGCAACCCGGCGATAACGACTTTCGACTTCTTTGGTAGCCCCGATGCGTCGCGAAAGCTGGCATGCAGGATTTGCGTATCCTCGCCTGCGGGACTCTGGCCGAGATTTTTCCACACGATGTACACGCCTAGCGCCAAAAGCAAAAACAAGATGGCGACACGGACACCAGCGGAGATAGCCTTCACGATCCTGCTCCGGCGGCGCGTTGCACCGCAGCGACACCGGAGGCGCGCAGAAATTCGTAGACGTACGGATCGCTACTCGCGGCGATCGATTCGGCGGGTCCGGCTTGCAGCACGCGCTTGTCGTGTAGCATCGCGATTCGATCTGCGATGCGAAATACGCTGGCCATGTCGTGCGAGATTACGACCGACGTAACGTGAAACTGATCGCACGTTGCCAGGATCATTTCGTCTACATTTCTCGTAGCCAAGGGATCGAGCCCGGTGGTCGGCTCGTCGTACATTAGAATCTCGGGTTCGAGCACGAGAGCCCGCGCCAAACCGACGCGCTTCCTCATGCCGCCCGACAGTTCGCCGGGGTACTTCTTTTGCGTGTTATCCAGACCAAGTTTGCTGAGTCGATCCGCAACGATGTCGACCATCTCGCGACGCGTTTTTCCGCCCCGCTCCTTGAGAGGAAACATGCAGTTTTCTTCGACCGTGAGCGAGTCAAACAGCGCTGCGAATTGAAACACCAATCCGAACTTACGGCGAAATTCAGCCAGTGGTTTTGGGTCGAGCGCAAATACGTCGGTTCCATCGACAAAGATATGCCCGCGGTCGGGGCGCAACAAACACATGAAGTGCTTGATCAGAACGCTTTTTCCGGCTCCTGAAGCGCCCAGAATGACATTGACCTTGTTGCGCTCGATATCCAGGTCGACGCCATCGAGAACCAAATTTGCACCAAACGACTTGGTCAGTCCACGGACGCGTATGTGCCACCGCGGGTCCCTCTGATGAGCCGGGGATGTGCCGATGATCTCAGAATTTCCCGCGGTGGCGACCACCCTACGGCCCGCCCTTCACCGTCGGCATTAGCGTTAGCAGGATGTCCGACAAGAAGTAGTCCATCACCAGCGTAACAACGGAGGCGATCACAACAGCGCGCGTCGTGCCAATCCCAACTCCGCGGCCACCACCCGTGGCGTGAAAGCCCTGAAAGCAGCCGACACTTGCCACCATAAAACCAAAAAAGATCGCCTTAATGAAGCCCTGAAACACATCTTCCGGAAGGACGATATCGCGCAGGTTGGCAACCCACTGCCCCTGGTCGACGTGCTGAAGCACCACGGCCACGAAATACGCGCCGGCCATGCCGATCACAAAGAACAACAGCGCCAGGATCGGCGTGACGATCATCGCGGCAATGAGGCGCGGCAATACCAGGTACTGGTGCGGATTTACAGCCATCGACTCAAGCGCATCGATCTGCTCGGTGATGCGCATCGTTCCGATTTCAGTTGCAATCCCGGCCCCTGCTCGTCCGGCTAAGATCAGCGAGGTCAATACCGGCCCGAGCTCCAGCGCAATAGCTTTTCCCGTCGTACCGCCTGCGAACGATTCAAGGCCGAATTGGCGGAACGCGTTCACCGACTGCAGCGACATCACCATTCCAGTCGACAGGCCCACCAGCAACACAACAGGCAGCGAGCCATAGCCGATGTATTCGGCCGCCTCGAGATAGTTGTGGCCGCGAAACGGCCGTCGCGGCAGCCATACCAGCGCCTTGCCGATCAGAATCAGGTGCCCTCCCAGCGCATCTAGAAATCGATGGAGCGGTGCCGCTGCCTGTCTCACCCCGGTCCATGTGGCTTTTGCAATCGAGGGCGCCGCAGGAGTTGCAGAAGGCGAACCGCCAGACGACGATCCGGCAGTTGCCGGACCAGCTGCGGCCGGCGGCTGATGAGAACTCTCCGTCATCGCGCACTCCAGGCGTCTGTGGTCACCCCGCCCACCGGGATGTACAGCCGCGGCACGCGCTTCAACATTCCGCACGTGACTTCGTACTCCGACAAATCACTCCATGTTGCATACTCGGCAGCGCGAATCCCCATTCCATCCTCTGCCCGACCTAGCAACACCACCGGATCGCCAATCGCCGCGTCCACAACGTCGGTCACATCGGCGATCGAGATGTCCATACTGATCCGCCCCACGAGAGGAACACGTGTACCGCGAATCACCGCATGGGCGCGACCGCTGGCGCGCTGTGGCAGCCCGTCGGCATAGCCACAGGGAAGAATTGCCAACCGGCTGTCGCGGGGCGCAATCCACGTCGCTCCGTACCCCACCGACCCACCCCTTGGCACAACTCGCAATTGCGCAACCGCCGTGACTAACCGCATCGCCTGGACACATCGCGACGACCACATGCCGTTGCCGTAGATCGCAATTCCCGTTCGCACCACATCGAACCGCGCGTCTGGGAACGCCAGCGCCGCTGAGCTGTTCGCGGCATGGCGCACGCGCACAGGGGCACCAGCACGCACGACAGCGCCATACACAGCGTCGAAACGAGCGAGTTGGTGCCGGGTCGTCGAGTCAAATTCTCCCGGATCGTCGGTGTCAGCGCACGCAAAATGAGTCATCAGCCCGACGATCCGAATCCCCTTAGCGGCCGCCGCAACCGCGAGTTCAGGCGCCGCTTCTGCTTGCACTCCCAGCCGCCCCATCCCCGTGTCGACCTTGAGGTGTGCATCGACCGGGCCGTGGACGTGCGTCGCGCTGCCGAGTGCAGCGACTTCTTCAAAGCTCGAGATAACTGGGGTTAGTTTCGCGGCGAGCATATCGTCCTCACCGCCCTGCTGGCTCGGCCCCATGACCAAGATCGGAGCCGAGATGCCCGCTTGGCGCAGCGCGACACCTTCCTCGACGAGACTGGTACAAAAACCGGCTACTGCCCCAGCGTCTTCGAGCGCGGCCGCAACCGCAACCGCCCCGTGTCCATACGCATCGGCCTTCACCACCGCGTACACCTCGGTACCAGCGACCTCTCGGACCCGGCGGGCATTGCCAACGATCGCGCCGAGATCGACTTCGATGCGCGTTCGACGGATCATCGTCGGTTCGACCACAGATCCCGATTTGGCGCTAGTTGCGGCTCTGGGTCAAGGCGGCCGGAGGGTTGAGCCCCCTTGGGTGATCTCCTGGACAGACGGCTAGCAAGCTAGCGATCGATCCACCTCTGCACTCCCTTACCGGGAGTGCTGCGCATCCCGGCAAGGCCGGGGTTATCTATCCGGCACCGGCGAGTTCGCCGCTGTACAACGCGCTGCCGTGAGCGCTTGGTAAAATGCGCCTATGCGGCTTTCTTTCGTTCGGAACGCTCTACGAGGGCAGGCGTAATCACAAGTGATCGGCCGCGTTGAATGACCAAACCATCGCGCGCTAGCTGGTTGAAGGCGCGAGAGATCGTTTCGCGACAGCTGCCGATCATATTGGCGAGCTCCTGCTGCGTGGGGCGCCTTCGCACCACAAGGCCGTCCGGCCCTGTGGAACCTTCTTCGCGCGCAAGGCCAACGAGACGATGGATCAGCCGTTCGTTGACGTCGCATAGCGCCAGTTGCGCTATGGTTTCGTCCGCCCGTCGTAAGCGGCGCGCCATCTCGGACACTAGGTTGAGTGCAGTGCGCGGGTGCGCTTGGATGTGGCGCATGAGATCGTCGCGGCCCAGCGCTAAAAGCGTCGTCGCCTCCACTGCAATGCAGTGCGCCGACCGCGGAGCCTGATCGAACAGCGACATTTCGCCAAAGGAGTCGCCCGACCGCAAAAACGAGAGCGTCACTTCGCGACCACCGTCACCAGACATCATCACCTTGATGCGCCCAGACATGATGATGAACATCGCGTCGCCGGGCTCGTTTTGGGCGACGACTACAGCGCCAGCGCCAACCGACCGAATCGACGCGCGATCCGCGAGATCTTCGATCGCAGTGGCTGGAAGAGTTGAAAACAGCGGCGAACGCGCGATCGTCGATCGTACCCATGCGGGGTCATCAACTAGCGCCTTGACAGCGGATGTAACGGGCCGCATCGAAAACCGGCTATCTTCGGATCGGACTACTTCAAAGGTCATGGGCAATCTCCTAGTGGACGGTTACATGCTGTCCGATCGGCTACTTTGCGAAGGTTGTGCCGAAATCCAGGAGCGCCTTGTCAAGAATATTTCTTACAGCTCTTCGTTCTACACCGTGATCAACCCTGCATACTTTAAGGGGATTCATTGGCATGAATATGGCATATTGCTAAGTCGGCTATGGCATGGGCTGGGACCTGGGGCCCCACACCGATGTGGTAGGTTCCCCCATGTTGTGCCCATCGAGATCCACGTTAACGGTACTCCACGATCCGTGCCTGACGGCATCACGGTCTCCGAACTCATCTCCGAACTCGGCTACGCGGATCGACGCGTGGCCGTTGAGTGCAATCGCACAGTCGTGCCTCGGGCAGAGCATGCTACGACCAAACTCGCTGCCGGCGATCGGGTCGAAGTCGTAACATTTGTCGGCGGAGGCGTATGATGATTGCTACCGAAAAAACAGAAGACCGCTGGAAGCTTGGCGAACGAACGTTTACCTCGCGCATCATCGTTGGCACAGGCAAGTATCGCTCGCTCGAGGAAACGCGCGCAGCGCTCGATGCGAGCGGCGCCGAGATCGTGACGGTGGCACTGCGCAGAGTTGACCTGTCGAGCAAGCAACCCACGGTACTCGATGCGATAGATCGCGACCGATACATCCTGTTGCCCAACACGGCCGGCTGCTACTCGGCCGATGAAGCGATTCGAACCTTACACCTTGCACGCGAGCTCGGAATGGACGAGCTCGTAAAGTTAGAAGTGATCGGCGATCCCAAGACGCTGTTCCCCGACAACGCTGCTACCGTCGAGGCAGCAATCAGACTCGTAAAAGAAGGGTTTAAGGTCCTGCCGTATTGCTCGGACGATCTGATCACCTGTAAGCGGCTTCAGGATGCCGGATGCCTTGCGGTGATGCCTCTAGCGGCGCCGATCGGCTCTGGTCTAGGGATCCGAAACCCGCACAACATTCGCCTGATCCTCGACAACGTTTCCGTTCCTGTGATCGTGGATGCAGGAGTCGGTACCGCAAGCGACGCGGCAATTGCGATGGAGCTCGGCTGCACCGCTGTGTTGATGAATACGGGGATTGCCGGCGCGACGCACCCGGTGCTGATGGCAGAGGCGATGCGCCTGGCTGTCGACGCAGGGCGCAAATCGTTTCGTGCGGGACGAATGCCAAAGCGCGATTACGCCAACGCGTCGTCCCCCACAGCGGGTCTGATTGAGTGATCGCCCGGGTCGTCGTGATTGCCGATGGATCGATCGGTGATCTGGGACCGCGAGTCGCAGCGATCGTTGCCGCCGTTCCCCGCGGAGCGGTGGCGTTCCAGGTTCGCGACAAGGCACTGGAAGGCGGACCGTTATTGCAGGTCGTGAGAGATGTGCTTGCCGTCGCGCGCCCTGCGGGAGCACCGGTATGGGTGAACGACCGAGTCGACATCGCACAAATCGCGGGTGTACATGGCGTCCACCTACCGGAGGCAGGGTTGCCGATTCGCGTCGCTCGCGCGCTTGTCGGGGATGCATTTTACCTAGGCGCCTCGCGCCATAGCGCGGAAGCGGCGATCGCAGCAGCCGCCGACGGTGCCGACGCAGTGCAGTTGGGACCTATCTTTGCCACGCCTGGAAAGTCGCCTGTGGGTCCCAATGTGCTGGGCGTGCGCCGCCAACTACCCTCCACAACCCGGCTCTTCGCTGTCGGCGGCATCCGTGGCCCTGAGCAGGCGCGCGCTGCGGTCGCTGCAGGGGCAGACGGAGTAGCGGTCATCCGCGCCTGGAGGGGACCCGACGCCGCAAAGCTCGTCGCCTCGATCGTCGCCGCAGTGGAGTCTGGGCTCGGGTAGACCGCTTCCGGGTTGAGATGAGCCTGGAAAAGACCATGCTCGGCAGGCTCAGATCCAGGCTCAGATCAGCCCGGAAGCGGTCGGACTTGCCAACGCAGGAGGGTTCGTGTACAGACGGACTCCTCTGTTCGCCGACGTAGCTCAGGGGTAGAGCAGCGGTTTCGTAAACCGCAGGTCGCCGGTTCAAACCCGGCCGTCGGCTCTGTTTGGGCGTATGGCAATCGACCACTTCCAGCCGTCGCACCGAGATGCCTTTTCCGGCTTCGAGCCAAAAACGGCGGACCGATTCTATCGCGGCGTCGAGTGGTTGTCCGATCGTCTACGCATCGAGGTAAACGGCATCGCCAACGTACCGAGCGGGCGAGCTCTACTCGTGGCCAATCACTCCTTCGGTTGGGACATCGTCTTTGCAATGAGCGCGATCATTCGCGAAACCCACCGACCGGTATGGGCACTTGGCGAGCATGCCTGGTGGAAGTTTCCATTCCTTCGCCGCCTCGCCGCGGCGGTTGGTACAGTTGATGGAACGACCGAAAACGTCGATCGACTGCTTTCGAGCGACGAGCTGGTCGTGGTTCTGCCGGGCGGAGTCCGGGAAGCGGTGAAACCACGCGAGCTCCGCTACCGACTGCTGTGGGGGCATCGATACGGGTTCGTGCGCGCAGCGATTCGCAACCGAGCTCCTGTGGTTCCTATCGCTGCAATCGGCGCCGACGACCTTTTCGATTTCGTCGGCAACGCCTATCGGCGTGGCGAACGTTGGCTGCGGCGCTCGGGCATCCCGATCCCTCTACCCTCACGGATTTTTCCTATTCCGCACATGGTGAAGCTGCGCTTTGTCATCGGCGAGCCCATCGAACCGCCAGCACAGCCCAGCGACGAAAGCGACGTCGCGCCCCTTCGTCGATTCCGCCGCGAGATCGAGGGCGCATTGCACGAAATGATCGAAACCGAACTGGCGCGGCGGGTCGGCATCGAGCTCTGAGTACAGTTCCCCGTAAGTTGGTGACCACCCCGGTCGCCGAGCCGCGCCGAACGCGAGGCGGAAGGAGGAGCGCTACTGGCGGTCGCGCGACGACTGACAACGACGCGATCGGCGATGGATCGGAGGCCCGGGTGGTCACGAACTTGCGGGGGACTGTACTAAGGACCGCCTCAGCGGAGCTGGTCCCGCAACCCCGCCGCGTGGGCCAGTAGCTGCTCCCGACTATTGCGCGTGGGATTCTCGAGCACGTATTCGTGCAGACCGTCGAGAAGGCGCCCAACGACCGGGCCTGGCGCAATCTCGAGTGCGTGCATCAGATCGGCGCCGGCGATGTCGAGGTCTTTGATCATGAACGGGTCGTTGATCACGCTTTGGCCGATTGCGAAATGCGGAGGTAGCGGCTCCTCAATCGCCCACAACGCCAATAGCTGTTGCGCCGTGTCGCGGCCCAAATTAGAGAACTGTCTTCGAATACTGGCGGCGGTTGGCATCGCGTCGTCGGGACGCGGCACCCCGGCGGCTAACGAGCCGGCGAGCTGAGTCTCGGCGTTGGAGAATTTCAGTTGTTTGGCCAGCTCAACGATTCGTTCGCGCACACCCAGGGGCACAAAAAACGCCGCCAGCCGGAGCGGACGGGGCGCTCGATCGATTCGAGCGGTCCAAGGCGCAACATCAGGCTCTGCGACCGCAGCATCCAAATGGGGCGCAATATTCTGGACGATTCCACTGCGCTTCGCGATCGCGAGACCGAGCGACGGACGAGTTGTGCCGAACAACTTGCGCAGCTCGTCCGATACGCGCTCACGCGATACCTTGCTGAGCGATGGGAGCGCCGGCGCAATCCCTGCTTCAGTAGCCGGATCCAGCGAGAACTCAAGTTGAGCGGCCAGCCGCACCGCACGCATTACTCGCAACCCATCTTCGGTAAAGCGCAGAGTTGCATCGCCGACCGCTCGAAGAACGCGGCGCTCCAGATCCGCTTGCCCGCCGAATGGGTCGACGATCCGGTCGTTCGCCGGATCGTAGGCAATCGCGTTGACCACGAGGTCTCGGCGCGCCAGATCTTCGATGAGCGAAACGCCGAATTGAACCCGATCGGGGCGCCGGCCATCGCTGTAGGCGCCCTCGCCTCGAAACGTCGTGACCTCCACGTGCGTGTGCGCCCCGCGGCCGGTCACAATCGTTACCGTGCCATGCGCGATGCCGGTGGGAATCGTATTGCGGAACAGCACCATCACCTCTTCCGGCCGCGCGCTCGACGCTACATCCCAATCGCCCGGTGCTCGGCCGATCAGCGCGTCGCGCACCGCCCCCCCAACCGTCACCGCCTGGTGGCCCGCATCCGTGAGCCGCGCACAGACGTCGCGTACGTTCGGGGGAACGGCGGCTGCCAGCCGCTTTTGAGCCTCTCCGTTTGCCATGTTAGTCCGAATGGGCTGCGCCCCGTAAGCGGGCAAATATATCGTGTGCCCGACTGCGCAGCAGTTGTGCCTCTTCGTTCGACTGAGCCCGCTCTCGGACTCCGGCGAGCCCTTGGTACGCCCGCGCCAATTCCACCTCGTTCTTCACTGCGGATAAGATTTCGATCGCACGCTCGAAATCCTCTCGAGCATCGAGATCCCTTCCCATCGCTGCCGCAACTTCAGCTTTGATGCGGAACCCCGACCCAAGGTGGGCGCGCAATCCGGCCGACAAACTGACTTCGATCGCAGCATGAGCCTCGGTATCAGCGGATTCCAAATCCCCCAGCTTGAGGTACAGCTGTGCCAACCGGTGATGGGTCACGGTTAGCACAACCCGATCGTGATGACCTAACGCCAGAGACTTCGCTTCCATTAGATCCTTGGTCGCCTCAGCACCTCGACCCATCAAACCTTTGACTTCACCGGTGCGTGAAAGAACTTCGGCAAGCGCCTGCTTGTCACCCACTTCTCTCGCTAGCGTACCCGCCTCGGTGAGCAACTCGATCGCCGTCTCGTGGTTTCCGTCGTCGGCATGCACCCCCGAGAGATCGCACAGCGATTGGACAACCCCAACAAGGTCGTTGGAGTCGCGCCGCAGGTCAAGCGCCTCTCGAAACTGCGCAATTGCCGCGTTAAAGTTACCGCTATCGTGGTGAACCCTGCCGATGTTCGCGTGCGATAACGCAGTCGACCGGCGATCGCCAACCGCCCGCCGGATCGCAAGGGCCTGGCGATGTAAGTCCAGCGCTTGCATGTACTCGCCGCGGAGCCAGTAGACCCGACCGATATCGTCGAGTGTTGCGGCGATTCCTCGGTCATCGCGCGAGCGCTTAAATAGCTCATGAGCGCGGTGCAGGTGCTCCAGCGCTTCATCGTAACGCCCGATGCGCCGCTGACTGCGGCCCAGCCGAGCGTATGCTGCCCCGGCTTTGTTGAGGTTGTCGTAGCGCCAAGCAACGTGAAGCATCTCGAGAAAACAGGCAGCAGACTCCTGAGTTTTTCCCATTTGTTCGAGGACATCGCCCAAATTGTGTAGAGCATCCAGCCGGGCGGGCGCATCGATCTGACGAAGCATCGCCAAACCCTTTTCGTACAACGCGCGCGCTTCTTCATGGCAATACCGCGCTCGGGCGCGGTCGCCGCCCTGCACGTAGCACCGGCCGGCTCGCCGCAGATCGCCGCCGCGCTCGTACAGCGCCGCAAGAAGCTCGAGCTGCTCATCGCGCAAGGCCGACAGCTTTGCCTCTAGCCACTGCGCAGCCGCTATGTGATATCTGGCCAGTTTTCGGGGCTCGGTAGAGCCCGCAACGTGCTCGCGCTCCAGATTGTGTTTGAACACCACCTCAATGTCGCCCACCACTGACGAATCCTCGGAATCCAGCAGCAACACGTAGTCTCGCTCAGCGAGGATCGAAAGCAGATCCGACACCCGGCGACGAACGTCTTCGCCGTCCCCCCACTGGAGATCGAGCGGCACAGCGGCATCCACACCTGCCGTTAGCTCGAGCCGCGTCATGGCTACCACTGCGGATACCCAAAATACGTTCCCAAACACTGCTGCCTTCTCGAGCAGATCGCGCTCTTCCGGATCCAGAGCGGCGATGCGAGCTTCGATCGCCTCTTCAATGGAGATCGGCAGCTCAGTTTCGCTGGCTCGTTTTGGATCGAGCCGCCAAACCGGCCCGCTGTCGTCGAGAGCACCGTTGGCGAGGAAGCGCCGAACCAACTGCTCCAAGACGGCGGGATTCCCTCCAGTCATCTCGATCGCAAACTGGATCGTATCGTCGGGAACTCCAGCGCAGCGGGACAAAAGGTTCTTAAACATCTGTTCGGCTTCGTCGCCGTCCAGGTTGCGCAGGTCGATCCGCGCATGCGTCACGGCGCCTTCACCCCAGTTCACCGCGCGAACCAACATCTCGGGACGCGTGGCCGCAACGATGACGACCGGCGTTCCGGATAGATTCGCAATCACATTATCGAGAAGTGACAAGGTGTGATCGTCAGCCCACTGTAAGTCGTCGAGCACAAGAAGTATCGGTGTACTCGTTGCATCTAGTTCGATGAAGCGTCGCAACGCTGTGCTCGCCATCTCGTCGTGCTGCTTTGGATTTTCCGTCAACGCTCCCAGAAATGGCGTCGCTGGATACGACAACCCGACAAACTCACCGAGAAAATGCGACATTTCCGCAACTTGATCCGGCACCACCGCTTCCAGTTGGGCCACAAAGCTCGCTCGCAGCGACTCCTCACCGTCCTTGGACAGATCGAATCGGTGGCGAAGCAGCGAGGCCACTGCTGCTAGCGGGACGGGACGTCCCGCTAAGTCCCGTTCCGCCACACCGTGATAGATGCGTGCCGTCCAATCGGCCGACCCTTGAACGTGGGCGATCATCTCATTGATCAGGCGCGTTTTCCCGGTCCCCTGATTTCCGACGATCGTTACCAGTTGCGGTGCCTGAAAGTCGAACGCGCGTGCACATGCTTCCTGTAGCCTAGCAAGCGCACTTGCTCGTCCGACAAGAGGAGATCGGACGCCGCGTCGCGGTTCCGGTATGGCGGCAATTCGGATCATGCTGCGCCGTCGATCCGCGTCTGGCTGCAAAAAATCCGCTGGTGGAGGGTGCGCCTCGGGAGGACTCTGTGGGTGACCGGACCACCCGCGGTCCGAAGGAGGAATGTCGGCGGGCCTCACCACTCCGCTACCCTTCAGGGGCGTTCGAGCGGAAGCTGAGCGGTCCGAACCAGAACCTGTCGACACTGCAATGAGGTTATCAGATTGGCGGGAACGAGACATGTGCTTCGCTGCGGGTGTATCGTAGGAAGAGATGGACGCTCGGTGGGGGCTAATAGCGTGCACTGCGATCGGACTCGCCGGCTGCCCCACGGTCGACCTCGGGGATACGCCTGCAGAGATTGCTGCCTGTAATCCAGCCAAGGGCATCGCGTATTTTCGTTCTGACATCCAACCGAAGTTCTTCAAGCTCCCCGACTCCGGCGGTTGTGTTCGAAACTCGGCATGTCACGACCAAGCCCATGGCCTCACCCTCGATCGCGTCGACCCGATCGACGATGTGGCCAACTATAGGGTCACCCAGGGATATCTCAACTGCGGCTCGCCGATGGCGAGTCCCCTCCTGACTAAACCGCTCGCCGGAATCGAGGGCCATGGCGGTGGCGACATCTTTGCAAGCCTCGGCGATCCGGCGGTTGCGACCTTCCTTATGTGGTTCCAGTGAAGAACGCTATCGCAGTCGCAGCGCTGTTGACGGCGCTTTGCAGCTTGTCGCGGCAGGCCGCCGCGGAGGCATACCTGCGTGTAATCGCTCAGAAAGCGTCCGTGCATTCCGGCCCCGGAATCGGCTATCGCGAAGTGGCCGTCGCCACGCGAGACCAAGTCTACGAAGTGCTCGAGCGCGGCACCAATGGGTACTGGTTCAAGGTCGAACTCGACGATGGTACGAGCGGATGGATCGTCGGCGACGTGGTCTACCCGTTCGAGGTCGGAGAACAGGAGCGGCCTGGAATCGCTACCCGAATGGGGCGAGCGATCAAGCGGGCAATCCTCGCCCCGTCTCCCGTACCCTACGCCAACTTTGGTCTGTCGTTCTCATCGGGGCTGTTGGAGGGGGAAGGGGTGTACTTGTTGCGGCCATCGTGGTTGATCGATCCCTATTGGGCGCTCGAAGGATTCGCCGGCCTGTCGCCGCGCAGTGAAAAAGACATCTACCTAGGCGGGCTCGCGTTTCTACTTCGGTTGGCGCCTGGTTCGGTCATCGGTCCGTACGCAACCATTGGCCTGGGCGTCGCTCACATCACCCCAAAGGCCGACAATTACATCGATCCGCGTGAAAACCTTATGGCGCTGGGCGCCGGCGGCGGCCTCGAAATCACGTTCAAAAAGCAGATTACGGCGCGATTCGATGTGCGCAATTGGACTCTGTTCAATCAGAATCATTCGAACAACGGACAGGAGTACACCGGTGGACTCGCGATCTTTTTTTAAGGTTTTCGTAGTCGTTGCGCTGTCGGTTGTCGCAGGATGCGGCCGCATGGCGGTGCGCGCGTCAGAAAAGGAATTTCTTGCCGACCAAGCGATGGTCTTCGACGACGACTCTCATGAAGCCGCGGCAGAGGACCACGTTCTGAGCAACCGAGAAGGCGCAGCAGGCGGCAACGGCGCGGGGGGTGGGGGTTGCGGCTGCAACTAACTCGCCTTCTTGCACTCCTACTCCTCGGTGTAGGCGCATCCCCCGCCCGTGCCGAAGATCGGGCGCAAATTTCGACCATGCTGTTTCAGGAGAGCCGATCCGGCGACAAAGGCGGGCTAACGGTCGTGCATCCGCAGGTCGACGTCGGAGCGGACATTGGCCGTTTCGTCGGAGTAGACCTCAGGTACGCGGCCGATGCCGTCACGGGCGCAACCGCAACGACCTACCAGGTCGACGCCGTTTCGGCGGCGACGTCGTTTTCCGACATTCGGCATGAAGGCACCCTCGCGCTGGCGCTACAAGGTCGCCGTTCCAAACTAGTTATCAATACGACCTTTGGCACCGAACGCGACTACCTATCGCGCCAAATCGGCGGCACTGCATCGATCGATTTGCCAGGACGGAACACGAACGTGGCACTCGCGTACAGTCATTCGTTCGATGTGGTGTGTGACCGAGACAATGGCGATGCGATGCCACTGGAGCGACAAGCGCTGACCGGCGCCGAGACATGCGACAAGTCTGGCCTCATGTTTGGAAAAGATCGCCCGGGTTTCACTCGGTGGCGCAAATTAGCAATCGACACAGCGCAATTCACGCTAACGCAAACCCTGTCGCCCACAATGAACCTTCAGGTGGCTGCCTACGGCCAGATTCTCGAGGGTTTCCAGTCGAATCCATACCGCCGCGTCAAAGTGGGTGGAAATTCGCCACAGGAACATATTCCCGATACGCGCGCCCGCTGGTCGGTAAAAGCGCGGCTGAATCGGTTCTTGCCCGCGCTTCGCGCCGCGGTGCATTTCGATGCGCGCTTTTACGACGATACCTGGCGCGTTTACGGCGGCGATGCCGAGCTCGGGTATTCGCAGTACCTCGGAACTTCCCTGTTGCTCAAAGTTCGCGCTCGCGTATATCAACAGGCGGCTGCAAAGTTTTTTAAAGACGCATTCTTCTATGAAACCGAGTCCACTGCAGGCGAGTACTACACTGGAGACCGCGAGCTATCGCCCGTCCGAAGCGCCCTCGTCGGCGCAAAATTGACGCTAATCACTGTGAGCGACGACCACCCGATCTGGGGACTATTCGACAAGCTGCAATTCCACGTGAAGGGCGACCTCCTCGTACTGGACCAAGTCGCTGCCGATAGCTCGCTTAGCAATCCCGCCGGGATATCCACGCAATTTCTCTACGGCAATAGCTTCGTAGACGCACTCGTGCTTCAAGCCGGACTGCAGGGAAATTATTAAGGACGTTCAGTAGTTCCGGGTCTCCGATATCCTATTCTCAACGTCGTACTCGCTTCCACAACAGACGTTGCTGTACTCTTACCTACATGTACCGCTATGGCGACGGCACGCCCTTCCCCCTGGACGAAAACTTCATCGAAACGCTGACCATGGCGGTAGAAGCGTGCACCAACGCGTTCATGCCCCTCACCGAGCTCGACGAACGGCGCGAGCAGGCGAAAACGGCGCGTCTCGAGGCCGACCGTGAAGCCGCACGCCTAGCAGAACTCGACAGGGTACTTGCAGCTGCCTTGGCCCCCTATATGAGCTCCGACGCAAAGAATGGAGCGCAAACGCTCGGTGTGGCCCAAAAGGCCACCGTAACCACCAAACAAGCCATTCAGCAGGCGCGGGCACAGATCGATGGCCGAATTCGTTCGCTGGAGGGCCAAGCCGCCGCCTCGACCGCCGCTGAAGCAGTACTCGCTGCAATGCGCGCGTTCTTCGACCAATGCCAGCTGCCCAATGCCAAGTGGACCATGTCCTGGGACGCCCGATCCGCCGAAGCTGCGGGCACTGCCACGGCGTCATCGGGAAAGTTGGCGGCCAAATTCAGACTCAAGTTGGAATCCGCGCGTCAGCCAATTCGCGTCGATCAGGTAGCGGACGCCGTGATCGTTCACATGATGCGAAAGGCGTTCCTGGGCAAAACGAAGCCAGCCCCCGTCGACCTGGGCAAATACGTCATGGTTGCTTTTGAACGGACTCCGACGAGCACCGTGATCACGCTGCGCGAGAAACCAGAGAAACACTCCCAAGGCCTGCAATTCAGAGTCACCGAGCAAAGCGTGACCTGGCAGCCCGTATCTGCTACGGGCGAAACCGAACTCGATGTAAATCCACTCGATTCGGATGATGCAGCGGGTATTCTGCGGCTGGCCGACGGAGCCCACCGTGTACTAAAAGACCTGGTGAACCAGCGCGAGCTCGTCGATATCATTCTCAATGGCCAACCACTGGCCAAGCTTGCCGAGCCGCGCGCAGTGCCGATGGACGTCCTTGAACAACTCACGCCGCTTTCCCGTTCTCTCCGCGAGCGCAGCCGAATGTCCGGCGAGCTGGTGATGAAGCGCGACATCGATGGCGGTCGCCGCGAAGAGCTCTTTGTGCCGCGGGCTCAGCTATCACAACACTTTGCGAAGCTACCTGCCGAGTACCGGCGTCCCTTCGAGGACATGGGAATATCCGGCGAAGATACCCAGCCATCCATCGAAATCGGTCAACTTCGACCGCCCACTGCCCCCAATCCACCGACTCCGCCGCCCGCAACTAGCGCGGGCGGCATGTTCACCGTCAAAGTCGATCCCGACATTACGCATGTGGCACCGCGCAAGCGGGACGTCTCGGAGGACTAGCTACTTTAGGGTCCGTTTCTCCGCTGCACGACCGTCAACGCGTTTCGGCTAGTGATACGGTGCGCTGGTATGGCCACGCTGATTATCGTGCCGACGTACAATGAGCGCGAAAACGTCCCAGACATTTGCGACCGCCTGTTTGCAGCCCTCCCCGACGTGAACGTGCTGTTCGTCGACGACAACTCCCCGGATGGCACGGGGCAGCTTCTCGATGAGCTCGCCGCAACCAACCATCGGCTCCACGTCATGCACCGCGCCGGAAAACTCGGACTCGGCACGGCGTACGTCGCAGGCTTCCAGTGGGCTCTGGCGCGAAGCTATGACTTCATCTTTGAAATGGATGCCGACGGCAGTCACGATGCGAAGTACCTGCCACAGATGCTGGCTCTCGCTGAGGCTGGTGCCGACGTCGTCGTCGGTAGCCGAAATATCCCTGGCGGAGGCACGATGAATTGGGGCATCGGTAGAAAGCTAATATCTCGTGGCGGCAGCCTATACGCGAGGACCATTCTCGGAATCGATGTCCGAGATGTGACCGCTGGATTTATTTGCTGGCGCAGGCGAGCGCTGGAGGTGCTGGACCTGTCAACGCTGGAGTCAAATGGCTATATGTTCCAGATCGAGACCAAGTATCGCGCACTCCGCGCTGGCCTAAAGATCGTGGAAACGCCGATCATCTTCATCGACCGCCGGGTTGGCCAGTCGAAGATGTCGCGAGCCATCGTGGCCGAAGCACTGTGGAAAGTATGGGATCTGCGACTGCGGAACCTGAGATCGCGTTTCTGAGGTACGCTTACAGCGAAGCCCGATGGTAGTCCTCGCGCTGCGAATCAAGTCCGCCGAAGAGTGGAGCGAACACGCCCCGAGCGAGTCGGGGGGCGAAGTCCTTTTTGTACCAACGACCGACGAGTTGCACGCAGGACAGCCGGTCATTGTCGAGGTGGCATCGAGCCTGCTACCCAACAAGGTATTGCTTCGCGGCACAGTGCAGTCGTGGCGGCCAGCGTTGCCGCGAATGCGCGTGCGCGCCGGCGCAACCATTCAGTTCGATCAGGACGAACAGGTCAAGCTAACCTTCTTGCACGATGTATTCTCGGGAAAGCGCACCGACGTGTCGCGCCGACGCCATCATCGCCTGCCGCTTCAGTTTGCCTGCCGGTATCGCGTTGCGAACAGCCACACGTTTGTCGAGTCGGCCATCTCAGAAATCGGCGTCGGCGGCGCGCTGCTTACCACGCCGTCGCCGCTCCCCCTCGACACAGAAGTCACGATCGAAATAACTCCCCCCGGTGCGGCCGCTCCGCTGCCGATCACGGGGCGGGTTTCGTACCACGCTCCCTCGGGGAAGTCCGGACTCCGATTCGTCAGCCGAGATAGCGATGGAGATAGCCGACTGCGCGAGCTCGTGCGGCGATTTCGGATGTCGTGACTGCGTCGAAACGCCCCGGCGCGCGTGCACCCGCGCGCACGTTAGAAACAGTCACCGCAAAACAGGCCATCGCAGCGGCGCTGTCGCTGCGAGGCATCGCGGGCCAGGTCCGCATCGAACGCCTCACGACCGAATGGACCGACCTCGTCGGCAGCAAGATCGCCGCCCGAACCCGGCCGCGCGGCATTCACGGCCGGGCCCTTGTGATCGAAGTTGCCAGCTCCGCATGGCTACAAGAACTCACTATGCTGCGCCCCCAACTGCTGGCCCAGCTCCTCACTCGCATCGGCGAGCCGCGACTTTTCGACGAGATTTCATTTCGCATCGCCGGACGGTAGGCCCATGCCCAACCGTTCCGGTTCCCTCCGTCTACTATGCATCGAGTTCGAGAAGCGCAAGGATCGCGGAACTAACGCGGATTCGCACGCGCCACGGCGAACCAATAGCCGTCGTGCTCGACGCACCAGGACTCGATCTGCACGGGAAGCTTTTGCGGATCGACGACTACGACAGCATCGTCGACCACTTCTACTTCTTGAAACCCCACGTAGCGTCGCACGATCGGATCGACAGCTTTATAGACCGCCTCCTTGATCGCAAACACCCTGGTCAGCCATTTGCCGACCACCGCGGGTTCGCGCGGCGTGAGGATGCGGGCGCCAATGTCGCCGCGAGGTGCGATGGCTCGCTCCATGTCAATCCCAAGGTTGCCGAGCGCCGCCGGCGCAGCGATCGCAACCGCACACCCACCTTTGTGCGAAATCGAGCCGGACCACCCAGCCGGCAAAGTAGGTGCACCGCGATCGTCGCTGAGGATGGGCATATTCCCACTGACCATTCGGTGCATCGCGGTACGTCCGGCAACAAACTCGCGTAGGCGCACACCGACGAGCCGCTGAGCGTGCGCGCGCTCCAGCGCAGGAAGATCCACGATGACGTCGGCAACATCGGCTTCGGCGAGGTCGACGATGGCGCATCGACCAAAGGGCGTAACGAGCGTGTCCCCCGACTTCAGCAAACCACCACATTCGCACCGAGAGCACACATGGCGGCTGCAAATCCCGGATACGAAGTCGCGACGTTGTCAGCATCGTCGACCAGGGTCTCACCCGACGCGACCAGTCCGCCGACAGCTCCCGCCATCGCAATGCGATGATCGCCTTGGGCATCGATGTGGGCCGCATCAAAAGGTCGGTCAGGACGGCCTTCGATCGTAAAACCGTCGGGCGTAGCTTCGCACGCCACGCCAAACGCGCGCACCATTGCACACGTCGACGCGATGCGATCAGACTCCTTCACGCGCAGCTCGCCGGCATCGCGCACAATCGTAGTTCCCCGCGCCCGGGCGGCAAGGACAGCGAGAATCGGCAATTCGTCGATCGAGCGCACCGCGCGCTCGCCTGCAATGGTCGTCGCTCGCAGCTCGCTCGCGACCCCGCGCACCACCAACGTGGCGGTGGGTTCAGGCCCCGTTGCAACGCGGTCCTCCAGTTCAACCCGCCCGCCCATGTCAGCGATCGCGTCGAGAAACCCGGTGCGAGTCGGGTTCACGCACACTCCCGGTAGCCGTACCTCGCTTGCACCTGCGAGCAATGCCGCTGCGACCAGAAATGCCGATGAAGACGGGTCGCTCGGAACGTCGAACCCGGCGCCGGAAAGCCGGCGATCCCAACCTCTCGCGCGGATAGCGATGGTTCGGGTGCGGACTTCGATAGGCGCTCCAAGATAGGCGAGCATGCGCTCGGTGTGATCTCTACTTGGCCCCGGTTCGCTGACCGAGGTAACCCCATCGGCGTAGAGACCGGCGAGTAAAATCGCGGTCTTTACCTGGGCAGACGCCATCTCGAGCTCGATCTCGAGCGGGCGCAACGGCCCTGTCGCGGGTCCCACGACCAACGGAGGCACGATATCGCTACCGCGTGCCACGCCGGTAATCACAGCGCCCATGCGGCGCAGAGGCTCGGACACGCGCCGCATGGGCCGCGTAGACAGCGACGCATCACCGACGAGTGTCGTGGGGAACGCTTGACCCGCAACCAATCCGCATAGCAGCCGAATCGTCGTTCCGGAGTTTCCGCAGTCGATCGCCGACTCCGGTGCTCGCATCCCAGCAAGTCCAGTACCCGCAATAACCAGCGCGTCGCCGTCGCGCGTAATTGTGGCGCCGAGCTGCGCGATGGCTTTGGCCGAGCGGCCGTTGTCGGCTCCATCGCCCAGCCCGCGCACGCGGATCGGCGTGTGCGACAACAGCGAAAACAACAGAGCGCGATGGCCGATGGATTTGTCACCTGGAATGGCAACGGTGCCCGAAAGCGGACGGGTTGCTGGCTGGCTACGGAGTTTCATGGCGGGGCGGCAGCATCGCACGAGCACGCTCTACGACGCGAGCCAGATGGCGCGGACCCATCACAATAACCGCCCCTGCCCATCGGCCGCGATGCACAATGCGCGCCCGCTCAAGACTTGGCGCTAGGCCAAGTGCTCGTACGACGGGCTCCCTCCCTGCCGCCGCGAGCGCGTGTCGCAAAGCCTCTGCAAAGCGGCGACCCGAGGATGATGGATTTTCGGTTCCGGGATCCGTCGCGTCGGCCTCGAGCACCAGGGCCGCGTCATCGGCAACGTCGCTCCACAGCGAAAGTTGTGCAGGAGCTTCCATGCCGATCATGCGGGCGAATGCGATTCGGGCGTCGAACGACAGCAGGGCCGAAACTCGCAGCACTGCGCCCGTAGCCCCTCGAGGCGCCGAACGGGCGCGCAGGTCGCGCACAGGTCCGGGGATCGAAGGGGGCTGTTCGGTGGCAAGCGCAGCGCGCGTCGCGAGTAGACCCGTCCAGGCTTCGGGTCCAAAGGCGATCACATCAGGCGCCACTCGTACGCTGCCCTTAGGGCCCTTAGGCACTGTCCCTAAATAAGCTGATCGGCTGCGGCTTCGCATCCCGGGCACC
>CAYQQM010000003.1:0-106548 GCA_964419605.1 uncultured Kofleriaceae bacterium
GCCGATCCACGGATATCAGCCTGATCAATCGTCGGCGATCACCTCGACGGCTTCCAGCGAAGCAGTCGTGCCAAACCGCGCCGATCATGCGGCCCCACGTTGGGTCTACATTCGAGCGAATAGCCATCGCACATCGCGGCCAGGCGGCCCGGCCGTTTCTCGGTCGGTTCCTCGTCGATGCGCGGCGGTATTGCACCCAGGTTAGCCATGACCAGCGAGGTGAGCTCATCTGTGTGCTCCGGTGGATCTGCCTCGCCTCGTGCCTCTTGCCACCGCTGGACGACCGCGGTCATTTTGTAACAAACTTTTCGGACGAGCTGCGCCACATCCTCGTCGCTCGGCGCCGGTAGGTCGATCGCCATCAGCGTCCCGTCAGCACCGCGCACCCATACCGCGTCCGGAACCACCGCATGCATATGAACGTGAACGTTGATCCTGGAACCGAATCTCTGGATCGCAACGACCGCTCCGGTCAGAAGCCCAGTCCCAGGACGCAACGGAGCCCCGCGGATCGCCATGAGGTCGCGCGCTTGTCGCCGAGCATACGTCGCTAGCACGCGCACCAACATCCGCTGAAGTCGTCCGACCAGCTCGGGATGGACCATGAGCAACATGCGAACCCGCCACGGCACCGATAACGTCCACTGGCGGTAGCGAGCCACCGGCAGGACATCCTCGACCAAGTGCGTCGTTACTTCCGTCATGCGTCGCCCCGCGCAGGAAGGGCACAGCGTTCTTCGTTTGCACGAAAAAGCCACGACCTGCTCGTCGCCACACGTCTGGCACCGGGCCCGAATCAGGCCGTACGCCAACATGCCGCATTGTTCGTACTTGTCGAACTCATCCCGAACATGACGTGGGTAGCCGCGCCCACTCGCACTTCGTGCTTCCGCTTGGGCAAACAGCGTCGCCTTGTGCTCGCGCACCACGCGATGCAGCACCGTGGCCTCCGGTTGTCGCCGCCTGTACGGCCGGACGCCCGCGCCCTCGCACGCCATGCGGCCTGACACCGTCATGACGGCGCAACGACGTCATTTCTCGTGCCATTGCCATCACCGCGAAATCACACCGCGACCCGTCCGGATTGTCCGATTTTCGTTCGGCGTTGTCCGTCTCCCGGACAGAGTTAACAGGCGAGCCGCGCCTGCATTGGACTGAGCGACTGCAGTCGTTCGATTGTATCCGCTGCACGGAGCCGTGATTGTATTGCCTATGCCGCCGGCGGGTGCGATGCCGCGTTGTTGCAACACGGCATGGGCGGCTTCATGCGCCGCCGTATGCACATCAGGCGCGCGGGAAAACGCGATGTGAGAGCCGCTCGCATACGCCTCGGCCCCGAGCGCGTCGGCAGCGCTTGCAGCAGCGCCGCCGATGTGGGCCCGTAATCCGCGAATATCAAACTCGGGCCCGAAACTGCGTTCGATCGCATCGGCATGTGGGAGCGCGTCACCACTGCCGGACATGCCTTGCGCCGCGACGTCGTGGACATTCGGCGCCGTCCCGTCGTGCACACTCGGCGACGCGACATCGTGCACATTCGACGCGTCAGATGCCGGCGCTGTTGCCTTCGTCTTCGCCTGCCATTGAACGAGTTCTGCACCCCATAGCGAGCGGTCGCCGCGGTCGGCCGCATCGCGCGCGGCCTGCGAGAACGTAGGCGCGTTTTCGAGCGCCACCTCGGCGCGCGTCAACACTTCGTGAACCTGCGCTACAAGCGCTGCATCGGCACCGTGCGCCAAGCCCGCTTCAATCAACGGCAGCTGCTTGATGAACCGCTTGATGCCCGCGAGCGCCCACGACGCCCGGTTGAAGTCCCCGCTGCGATTGGCCTGTTCTAGATTGGCTACATCGATCGCCGCACTGGCGATCATTCGCGACAGCTGAGACAGCGCATCCAGCGGCGCGCTTGCCAGCGCTCCCGTCAGCGTCGCTTTGCCAGGCGTCGCCATCATCGACCCACCCACCGACAACGCTGCGCCCAGCTGAGTCTCGTGCTGCCGCTCGATCAGCCGCAGCGCCTCACGCGCTTGGTGCACCCGCCTCGGGTCCTCCAGCTCGAATTTCCGCATCGCGCCCGTTATCGGCACCCCCGTGCGCCGGTTTCGCGACTTCTTGATCTATTTCATAAGATCCTGTAATTATTAATCTATCTGGACGACCGGCCCAACAACTCTCCCTGGGATTTCAGCCACGTACCTAGCTGGAGCGTGGTAGGCGCTTGCCACACTTACCCCGAAAACTAGAAGTCCGACGCGGCCGATTTCAGCTGAAGGTGACTCCCGCCGCGAGCGCGTTCGTCGCCGTTTTCCACCGCGGGCAGGCGCCCGTGAAGTCTCGCCTTGGGCGTAGCGCAGCGGCACGTTAATCGCGCGCTGTCGCAGCTCGATGTGGCGGCGGTGACGACGCAAGCGCGAATGGCATCCACGAGATACGCCGGTAGCTGGGCTCGCCCGGCAGCGCCGTCATACGCAGTCATGCGCGCTAGTCACCTAGGGGCCACGGCAGTGACGACATGAATGACCGTAGCCACGGATGCTCGTCGACAAGCCGTAGTACTTCGATGCCACCTTCAGTCAGCTTGTGGTAGCTGTTGTCCCAGTCGGTGGTAAAGTAAAAGCCTTCTCCACGCGAGGCGTGAAAGCAATCCAGGGTCGCCGTCACTGGCGCAGTCATGAGGGTGCAGATAGCGTCGATGTCAAAGGTCGGTCCCCAAGTAAAGTTGGGTCCCGTGATGGCGAGATGGCGCAATCGTGGCAACGTGGGTGCCGCCATGAGATCAGCGAGCGGGCGAGACATGGAGGTAAGGTCGACGGAAAGCCCTTCCAGTTGTTGAACGGCTTTGCTGCGCAAAACTTCCCCGAGCAGATTATCGGACGATCCCGGTATCAAGTCTCCATCGATCAGATGGACACAACGGATCGGTGCGAGCTCGAGCAATTCGCAGCCATTGCGGAGGAACGAAGACGCGGTCATGCCAACCTGATCGATTTGCCCTCGCCAAGTAGACGCGGCCAAGGCCCCTGCGGCGGCCAACTGCGGGTAGGGATCGGGAAGTCCGTCGTTTCCCCGGAAGGGAAGTACCTTGACCTCGTACCAACATGTCGTCTCGCTCGCGTGAAGCGCTTGCTGCCGCTCAATCGCGATCGCCGCGAGGCGGATGGTGCGCTCGGACTTCTCGAGCTGGTCGGCTAACGTCATGCCGCCATCTACGTCGTACTGGCCCCACTGGCAGTTCGGACACCATAAATCATACAGGTATCGCCCGGTGTGGGAGTTTCGCCGCTCCTGAAGCTTACCGTCGCAGCATGGACACATCCTTGAGACCACCGAATAACTAGCAAATGTGACGCCGTAAGTGGCTCGCTCCTGTACCGGCAACGCCAGAAAGGAGTCCAGCTCGGCCTTGGTCACAATTGTGATCTTCTTCATGGGAGGATTCGGAAAGTCCGGGGGCCGTGGGTACCGTTCGGGACGGTACCGGACACGCGTTCGGTCGTCCCGATCCTGTTCGCTGCGCGCGTAGTGTCGCAGTGTGGGCAGCGGTATTCCGGTAGCTCGGGTGGAACGTTTGGGGTTGATGGCTGGTTGGACTGTTGTGTCATGAGCTATTTCGTCCCCGTGTTGTGATCGAGCGTGAGGCTCAGAAGCGCTTCAATTCGACGCAACGTCCCGGGGGCGTTGTCGACAGCAGCAATTTCGAGTTCGAGTCGACACCAGTCCATCGTCAGCTGCGAGATACTAGCCGCGAAGTCGCTACCAGCGGACGTCTGCACCGAGCTGTTTGAATGCCGCGTCTTGCGTGGCGATCGGAATTCCTTCGACGATCGACTGGGCTGCGAGAATTCGATCGAACGGGTCAAAATGTGGATACGCCAGCTCCGCGTCGATTTTGGCGTGGCGATGCGTAATGGGTAGCTCTTCGGCACCCAATTGGGTCGGATGAAACTCGAGGCGACGCGCCGTCGGCGCCATCGTGGCGAGTTGACGTTTGTGGATCTTGAACAAGAGTTCGTACACAGACGCACTGCTGACCAGGAGCGTATGCGTGGGGTCTTCAATGAGTTGCTTGGCGCGCGGCGACAGCCTTCGCGGCTCCATGAGCGCCCAAATCAACGCATGGGTGTCGAGGAGGAGAGGCACTCCTACTTGCCCTTCTGGCGCAATGGCACTTTGGGCCTCTTTCGATTTCGCCGCTGTTTGCGCTCGACAATACCGTGACGAGGAGGATGCGGTGCGCGGCGTCGAGATGTGGCCTGCGGCAAATGCGTCGGTCAAAAAGTGTTGTCCCATTGCCTCCGAGACCAGGGCAGGCGAACGAGCGACAGCGGGCGCTAAGCGCCACCGGTTAGCTTCTTGATGTAGCCAAGATCGATAAGATCTTTGGGGCGCCCGGCAGCACGCTTGGATCGCTCGAGCCCCTCGAGGTCCAGAGCGAGCACCGTTACGCCTTCGCCCAGGTCAACCTCGGACGACGCGGCATCTACCTGATCGAAGCTGCCCAGGCCTGGCACTTCTCCAAGGAGATCGAGTGGACCAAGGTCCGTATCCAGTGTGAAGTTGAGTCCTTGCCGCAGCGACACTTCATCGAACACAAATGGCAGGTCGGCCGGCACGCCGCGGAGCCTCGGGTGGATGTCGCGGAGCGCTGCGACGAGGCGCGAAAGATTTTCCCGATCCCTCGCATAGGCGATGTCGAGGTCCTCCGTCGATCGCTGAACACCGCGTGCGATCAACGCGATGCCCCCAATGACAGAAAACCGGACTTGATGGCGTTGCAGGAGCAGCAGGAGCTCAAGAACCTTCATTTCTGGTGCGCTTTCTTGGCGGCAACCGCCATCGCCTGCATCTCTTCGAGCCATTGCAGCCGTTGAACGAACGTTCGGCGCTGGCTGCGCTCCAACAGTTCCGTATCAATATCGCGAGCGAAAAGCTCGGCGAGAACGTCGAAAGACGAACGAGCCACGATAGCTCGATTTTAGCAGACGAATCCGCCGACAGCTCATGGGGATTGGTTGATCGAAAAGTAAACGCCCTGATACGCTTTGGCGGTGAGCCTCACCCGCCGCATCTTGGATAGCGCGCAGTCCGGCCTGTCGAAGCTAACCTCGCTGGTTATCGTCGATGACGACCCGCTAAGCCACGTCGATAGTGCCGCGTTTCAACGCGAGCTGGCCGCCCGTAAGGCGTTTCGTGCCAAACGGCAACCAGTACAAAATTCGATTGTAAATCAAGTAGTTGCAACTCCATCGGCTCGGGCTGAACGAGCCAAAGCGGCGCGTGAGCGGGCGGCGAAAGTGCATCGCGAACAGAAGTCCCGCGACGCCAAACACCAGCAGGCCGCCGACGAAACCTTCCGCCGCATGAAAGATCAGGCGAGGCGCGGTGCAGGTGGCAGCTCGTCGAGCTCATCGAACTCATCATCCGGTTCGTCGTCGTACTCGGCGCCCAAACCGCCGCGGGTTGATAGCCAGGTCGCCGAGTGGTACCGCACGCTCGACCTGAGCCCCGGCGCCGACATGGCGCAGATCAAGGCGTCGTATCGCCAGCTCATGCGCAAGTACCACCCCGATGTGCACGCCGCGAATCCGCAAAAACAGAAGGCGGCAAACGAGCTCGCGACGCGCGTTACCACCGCCTACAACGGGCTTTGCGCAGTGCTGGAAAAGAAGTAGTCCGCAAGTCGCAACTGATTCAACATATGATTTTTACGTGGTTTTTAAGGACCACTTTACAAGGAGGTCGTCCTTGCTAGAGTAAGGAAATGTCGAAAGTAACGAGCAAGTTGCAGGTGACAATTCCGAAGGCGGTTGCAGACGCCCATCGGATCAAGCCCGGAACCAACCTCGTGTTTGAGTCGGTCGGAAACATGATTCGAATTCGTCTGGTGTCGGCACGTGATCCGTCGAAAGATCTTTCGAGCCGACTCTCGGAATTTGACGCGGCGACACAGCGCCAGGTCGAACGAAACGCGAGGCTGCGCGCTGAGCGCCCCGAGTTGTTTGTGGGTAGCGCCAGCAGCCGTGGTTGGAGCAGAGAGGACCTATACGATCGTGGCATGCCTCGTTGACACAAACGTCCTCGTGTATCGGCATGATCCGCGGTGGCCGGAGAAGCAAGCGCGTGCAATTGCATTGCTTCGCGACGGACTCGCAGCCGATCAGATCCGAGTTCCCCACCAAGCGATTGTGGAATTCGTCGCTGCGACGTCACGACAGCTGGCCGGATCGCGGGTTTCATTGTTGACGCCCGAGGAGTGCCAGCCGACACCACGGGACCGAGCAAGCGCGAGAAAGCGCTTGTCGTCGAAAATACGCAACTCAAAGCCAAGCTCACCAAGAACCCGGTGAGGTTGTCCGCCCCCCCCGGGTTGTCAACACCAAAATTCGCCGCCTTCGGGCACGAACCTTGCCGATAGCCGTTAATGTGTCGAAGACGCCTCGCCTGCCACGACGTGGTTCGTCTCGACCGGCGCTGAGTTGGCGCACTAAGGCACCGTGCCTAACCAGCTACTTGAGAACTTCGATCGCAGTGAACTCGCGCAGGTCGCCCCCCGGTCGGGTTCCAATTCTCGCCTTGCTTCTGAAAAAACCGAGGCCGCAGCAGGCCTTGGCGATTGAGCTTTACGTAGGGAATCGATGTGGCGCCGTCGAACGCGCTCTTGTCGACATTCAGCGCCGTGCCACGGGCGTCCGACAAGACGAGAGTTTCAAACGTTCTTACCCCCGCTGCACCAAGGATCTTCTGTAAGGTCCACCCCTTAGGATCTGCCGTACCAGGCATGTTGTCCCATGGAGCGGACAGCTCCGCAGGCGATCGACCGACTAGTTTACCACGGCCCACGTTCCGAGCCGACGCGCACTAATTGGAACAACGGTGTCCAACCGGGGCCAACTCTCGATGTCCTTCGCATGCACCGTGGCCACGGACGTGTCCTCGACAAAGATTTCGAGCCGGCCGATCCGTTACCGATCTCTCCGGCCCGTGCTCCACCGCAGACTGTACTTCCGCTCGGTGACCCTGCCGACGCCTCCGCGGATTCGTCAGACGCGGTGGACCCGATGCCCAACTGGGACGCCTACATCGCCGACTGAACGACATGTTCGGGCCGGCCGGGCGGAGCCTTGTCCACAACCCAAATTCGCGCCACTTTTCATGATGTTACGGTGTCCTGACGCACCTTCACTTGGCGACCCCGATGGGTTGGTCTGAGGCGCCTACTCGCATTTCGTCGATCGGAATGATTACTCCTTCCAACAAAGGCCCGCCGCGTAACACCCCTTGTATCCCTCGAATCCGGTACCTATGATGCTGCATGAGCTTGACCTCCTGCGCGATCCTTCCCGGATCTTCGAGGCGGTCTCAACTCTATTACAGCGGACTACTCCTCATCCTCAGTTGCAGTGCCCGTGTCGCCACCGGCAGATGACCGGCGGGTCATCGCGCAGATCTTCGGAGAAGCCGAGGGCTCGAAGTTTGCCCGCAAGTGCGTAGTAGGCAACCGGGCTGGTCGCTTCAACTACGATATCGACGTCATCGGTGGGTCGATCAGGACTGGCCGCTGGATCTGTCACCAACAGCGGAACTGTGGCTCCGCCCACGAAGACCACGTCGTGACGAAGGTCGCCTAAGAGCTCGGCAACGTCCGCAATCGCTTGGACCGTTGGCGCATTCCTCCTCATTGTTCACCGGATAGCAGACTTTTCATCACGCCTGCTGCCACCGATCGCTCGCGTGCACGGCCTGCACGAAGCGCATCCACCACGGCGAGCGAGGCGTATAAGTTCGGATCGCGGGATGCTGCATATGGAACACTCGGATACAACGGCTTCAAGCTCTGACCTCGTATCGTGCCTTCTGCACTCGGCCACACGGACGGCTCCAACGTGTCGCCGAAGTGCGGTTGCAGAATGGGCGCGGCAATCCCGGTAGCGATTCCGCGCGTGAGCGTGCCGCGTTCGGCGGGGAATGCGTACCGAACTCCGTGCACCAAAAACTCGAGCAGGTTTCGGCGCTGCACGGTCCACTGACGCGCATCGGGGCGGGAACCGATGAGCTGAGCCGCTGCGGATCGCGTGATCGCCTTGTGGACCTCGGATGCACTCATCCCAACCTCTTGCGCTAGTTCGGCAAACTTCCACGTTGCACCCGGCCACGAAGCGGCCTTCAGAAGTACGACCACATCCTGCGGTTTTAGAACCACATCCATACTCTATTCGCGAATAGCGAATACTACAACATATCAGTATATTATGACGAAAAAACCATGACTTGCAGGCAGGATCGTCCAGGAATCTGGACCGGGGGGAGACGCCCGGTTTCAAAGAGAGAGTTAGTCTGTGCAGCAGGATTTAAATCGGCAAATTTGTTGCCGTTTTAGATATAAAACGGCAATATATCTGCCGAATAATGTATGAGCGCAAACTTGAAATTGAACGCCTTATTGAGCGTAAGTCTCTGTTTTTACTAGGCCCTCGCCAGACCGGCAAGACCACGTTGCTGAATGCACGGCTTCCAAACGCCCGCTTTGTCAACCTTTTGAGAGCCAACGAGTTTCGCGAACTGAGTGCTCACCCCGAGCTGCTGCGGCAGCGCATCGACGACACCACTCGGGTGGTTGTGATTGATGAGGTCCAGAAGTTGCCCGTCATTCTCGACGAGGTTCAAGACCTGATCGAGAAAAACAAACAGCTGCGCTTTGTGCTCACCGGGAGCAGCGCTCGAAAGCTAAAACGCGGACACGCAAACCTTCTCGGGGGACGAGCGCTGTTCGCCACCTTGCATCCGCTGATCAGCGCTGAAGCACCCAATGTCCCGATCGCGGCGCGCTTGGAACGAGGCGGTTTGCCGTCCATCGCCGATTCGCCCGAGCCCGTGGAAGACCTCAAGGCGTACGTGGGCAGCTACCTGCAGGAAGAAATTCGCGGCGAGGGCCTGACTCGAGCCATTGAGCCTTTCTCGCGCTTTCTCGAGGTTGCGGGGCAGGTCAACACCGAGCTTGTGAATTTCGCCAACGTCGGCAACGACGCTCAGGTCCCGGCGCGCACCGTTCGCGAGTACTTCCAATTGCTCGAGGATACTCTGGTCGGACATGTGTTGTCGCCGTTCCAAAGCACATCCAGGCGAAAGCCAGTCAGCACGGCGAAGTTCTATTTTTTCGACATCGGTGTCGCCAATGCGCTTGCAGGCCGACATCACATTGCGCCAGGCACAACGGAATACGGGCGTGCATTCGAGCACCTGATTTTCCTCGAGCTGAAAGCGTATCTCGATTACCAACGTCGCAATGAACCACTGACGTTCTGGCGAACACAATCCAAACTTGAGGTCGATTTTGTCGTTGGTGATCGCCTCGCGATCGAAGTCAAAACGACCGCGCACGTTTCGCCGCAGATGCTCAATGGCCTACGGGCACTCCACGAAGAACTTCCCCTGGAGCATCGCATTGTGGTTTGCAACGAGCGCGAACCGCGTCGCACCCCGGACGGGGTGTGGATTTTGCCGGCAGCGCTGTTCTTGCAGAAGCTGTGGGCGGGCGAATTGGTCTAATTTCGTCGGTCACGGTGCAATCGGTGCAATCGCGCCGTTCCGCCACCTACAAATGGCGGCCATCGTGCCGGCAGGTATGCAAGCTGAAATGTCGGACCCCACAATTCCAAACTTCAACCAACTGAGAACTCCTGCTTTTTGAAAACCTGAAGAACGAAGTTTTGAGCTGGAACCGAACACAACCCCTGGAAGTACGCCTTCGTCGCAACGGCCGAGTGTGGAACCATAGCGTCGCGTTCGCGCTGCGCCCCCAAAAGGGCCGGTTCGACGGATTTCAATTGGGTGCAGTTCCCGTTTTGCAGCGGGGTTCGGTGGCGTAACGGGAGCAAAATTCCTTGCTCGTCGTGGCCAACTTCAGCTCGCCGCTACGCCGTCACCGACGCGATCACACGATGCCGTATAGAGGGCTGCGTGATCATGCGAACCGGGATCTGCACCGTTGACATTTCGCGATGCCATTGTGGCGGTGAGCGCAAGGTCATCGCCGCACTCACTCGAGGTCAATCGCCGGATGCGTTGCGACGCTACCTTGACCACATGGGCGAGCCGGCCGATCCGCTGCCGATCTCTCCGGCCCGTGCTCATGTTCGGTTGGGCGGAGCTTTGCCTGAATCCGAATTCGCCCTATTTTCCGAGCCGTTGCAGTGCGTTGAGCGGAGTTCAACGCGAACGTGCTGCGAGGCCCTTCGCATCGGCCTTCTGCATTTCGTGGACCGGAGGTCCTATCCCTCCCCATTTTCCGGGCTGTTACGGTGCCCTTGACGCACCTTCACTTGGCGACCCGGATGGCTTGGTCTGAGGCGCCTACTCGCATTTCATCGATCGGAATGACTACTCCTAGCGCAATTCGACGTTGCAGTCGCGCAAATCGCGGCCTTCCCACTCCGGAGGACACGAGGAAGGCGAGGATCAATTATCCGCAAACCCGAACTTGATTCGCCAGTTTATGATTGAGCTGCGCGATACCTGCCGCTCTCTACCGACGCTTCCAGGGGAGTGACCGACACCCTGTGTAAGCATCTCTATGATCTCATCCGCTGTGTAATCACCGTTGGCCCAGGTGCGGATCACTCGGATGTGGTAGCCGGATTTTTGGGCGAGTTCGGCGCACTTGACCTCTCGCTGCGTTCGCTGTCGACTCTGCGAGTACACCTTGCTTGCGTCGGCGTAAGCATGGAGTTCTGCCACAATCTCCTGCTTCTTTTGTGGATCAACCGGATGCAGCTCGACCGGGATCCCCAACTCCTTCGCGGCCCGATACAACGTTTCTGGGGCGAAACCGTTTTCACCGGCAATCGCGGTGAGTGCACCGAATTCGGTGGCGGCATTTACCTGAGCGATGTACCCATGTAGCTGCTCGGTTGTAAATGACTCGGGGGAACGGTGTTCCACACGGGTCCCTACCACCTCCCCGTATTTCGAGAGCAAATGATAGGCTGTACGGAGATCCATATCAAACATGCTGGCGAGCTGCGGGGCAGTACAGCGGCCGTGATCTCTCACGATCTGCAGTCCCTCCTCAGTTGTAATATCACCTTCTGCCCAGGCGCGAATGACAGGGACGCCGTAACCGAACTGTGTTGCGAGCGCAGTGTACATTGCCTGTTTGTTCTTATGGTACGCAGGGGCGCCTTTGATCGCGTTGCGGCGCGCATCAAGCTCGGCCACAATCGCCTTCTTCTTCGCTCGATCCATCGGCGGAAGCTTGAGCGGGATCCCCAACTTGTTCGCCGCTTGGTACAACGTCAAGGCATCAAGCCCGTTCTCATCGGCGAGAGTGGTCAGTACGCCGAAACCACCTGCATTGACCTGAGCGATATATGCGCGTAGCTCGTGGTCAGTTAACGACTCCGCCGATCTGCCTTCCGCACTCTTGGTCCCGAGCCCGAACCGCCCCCGCCAGTTCCATAATGTTGTAACAACAACCCCGTAGATTCGAGCAAGGTCCCAGTCATTGCGATGACCTTGGTCTACTATCGGCCAAATTTCCTCATCGCAAAATTCATTGTGATCCCAGGCCTCGAGAATCTCGACGGGGATGTTGGATTGCTTCGCGACTTCGGCGTATGTGGCGAACCTGGCCAGGTGTTTGCTCGGTTTGTCACCCCTCGCGTTCTGTGCCGATTTGGTGCCGGCGTGAAGCTGGCTCTTGATCTGCTGCTTCTGCAGCGGATCGATCCCGTGAAGTACAATCGGAACCTCCAAAACTTTGGCCCATCGGTACACCATCGGTATGGTGGCGCCTTCATTCAAAACGATTTGAGTTATTTCGCCGAACCTCGTTGCAGCCTGAATGTGATTCAGGATCTGCAGTCTCTTCGCCTCTGTGAATGCCCGTTCCGGCTTGTCCTGCACCCACCTGCGAATCGGATGTGGCCACTCGAACCTATCCGCAGTGTAATACATTGTGCCGTATGAAATGTTGTATTTTTGAATGACGATTTCAGCGGGCGTACTCATGGTCTCAATCAGCATGGTTAAAAATTCCTCATCGGAGTATCGCTGTTGAGACCACTTTTTTACGATGGAAACGGGAAGGTTGTACGTTTGGGCGACATCATCCAGGTGCTCGCCACGATTAATGTCATCGAGCGCGGCCTGCTTGATCCGTAGATCGGCTGGCTCATGCGCGTACGGCAATCCAGCTGCCTCCATCAATCGGTACACTGTTGCAATGCTCACATCGTTGGCCTCAGCCACTTTGGTCAGCCCGCCGAAAGTGCGGGCTTGATGGCCTTGATGTGCGATCCGCTGTTTCTGCTCGCTAGGAAATAACTCTTCCGATAGCGGTCTATAGAACACCCTTTTCCCCTTGGGTATACCGAGTCTCTTTCGCCAGTTACCCATGACCGTCGGCTTGCCAAAGAGTTGTTTGGAGACAAGGCGATCCGGGTGCGCATCGGCCAGATAGAAGGCGGCTTCTATTTCCGCTTTTGTTGGAACTTTGCGCAGTTTGGGTGAGGTTCGAACATCGTGCTGGGGATTGCCCTCTACGAGAGGTAATCCCTTGCTTTCAAGATAGGTCTTCTGGATCTCACTCTGTCGGGCCGCGGACACGCTTCTCAGAAGTCTCATTCCGCGCAGTTCCGCCAGTTCGCGCAATGTATCGACTGACAGTCCAGATGCCTCGGCGACTTCGCCTAGCTTACCGATTTGGGCCATGTCAAATGCCCAGTCCAAGATTTCCTCGATTTCCGCCTCGCTGTATTCTGGTGGGGATGCGAGTTCTGCGCCAGTCGCAGCGTCGCGCGGCGTTCGCGTTTTTCCTTGAAGCTGTCCCAGCGGGACGTCGCCTTGCCCATCCGCATTCGATTCGGTCAAAAATGGGCCGAAATCCGTCGCGAATTTCCACGGACCATACGCTCCCGACAGCCAGTCAAAGAGCTGCGGCCACCGCCGCAGCAGCTCCGGAAGGAGTCGGACCATTTCCGCTACGTCGAAGAGCTTTGTCAGCTGCGGCGAGCGTTGCGTGAGGTCCCGCAGTTGATTGGCGAGTGCGCTGCTGGCCAACGCGGGCACTGCGCTACCGGACTCGCGGGGTGGGGTAATGTCGATGGGCGGCTTTTTCCCCGAAAAATCCCGCCTGCCTAGCACGAACCGCGGCACAGTTGTCACCGCAGCCGCGATCGCCTTCGCATAATGCCGCTGCGCCTGAGCCAGCTGGTACGCTGCTTCGTGTGGGTCCTCCGTGGTTGCAGCGAGATGCACCGCGTTTTGGCATCCCGCAATGTCCGCTCCGGCAGATCCAGTTAGCATGGCCAGGTCGAATGCCAATGGCCATGCGTTTGCTTGCCGATATCCTTTGTTTTTGGCCCAAATGGCCCCGAGTTGCACTGCACCCCGCACCGCAAGTCCAGCTAGAAACAACAGCGGTTCGTCAGCTATCGCCTCGGCAGCGTCCGGGCCAAGTCGAAGCAGATTTTCCTTGAGTGCCTCCAGCGACACGGTTTGTTCCCAGACCTGCCGGTAGCGTTTGTCTCCCCGCCAATCAGGCCCGCCTCCAAGTGTTTCATGTAGTTCGCGCACCACCGCGAACGTGCCGTTGGCCTTTGGTTCGCGATTCGCCGAATCGGTGTAAGGATCGACTTGCTGCTGGGGCTGCTTGAGCCACTGCATCGAAGTGATCCACGTCTGCACCCATCGATCGGCGGTACCAGACGGGGAATCATCGTTGGAGAACTTCGGGGAACTCGAGTACGCCTCACCAGCTGGGGAAAGCCCGCGATTTGCCTTGTCGATCTCGCTTTGCGCCGGATCCGGGGCTCCAAGAAACTTCTCTAGAAAACTCATACTCATCGATTCGCTCGGCACCGCCCGCCGAATTGGCAGCCGACCCGGTGAGGTTGTCTGCCCCCCCCCGGGTTGTCAACACCAAAATTCGCCGCCTTCGGACACGAACCTTGCGGATAGCCGTTAATGTGTCGAAGACGCCTCGCCTGCCACGACGTGGTTCGTCTCGAGCGGCGCTGAGTTGGCGCACTAAGGCACGGTGCCTAACCAGCTACTTGAGAACTTCGATCGCAGTGAACTCGCGCAGGTCGCCTCCGGTGGGGTTCCAATTCTCGCCTTGCTTCTGAAAAATCCGAAGCCGCAGCAGGCCTTGGCGATTGAGCTTTACGTAAGGAATCGATGTGGCGCCGTCGAACGCGCTCTTGTCGATGTTCAGCGCGGTGCCACGGGCGTCCGACAAGACAAGAGTTTCAAACGTTTTTACCCCCGCTGCACCAAGAATCTTCTGTAAGGTCCACCCCTTAGGATCCGCCGTACCAGGCATGTTGTCGCGCGGCAGGGCCAGCACGGTGGCGCCCGTCAGAACGGTCGTTCCCGCCGGAGATCTTACCGTCAGACGAAGCTGCATCGGGTCGCGCCCGCCACCTTCGCCCTGTTCGTGTTCACCTCGTCCCGAATCCTTGGTGAGCACAATTCGTACCTCGCGCACGTGATCGTGTCGGACCACTGGCCGGCCGCGCTTCGCAAGCTCCACCGGGTCGAACATCCCGAACGCAGGCTGAGCATCGACTCCCGGAAACAGCGCCGGAATGAGATCGGGGTACGTCGCTGATGGAGCGGACAGCTCAGCAGGCGATCGACCGACTACTTTTACCAAGGCCCACGTTCCGAGCCGACGCGCAGTAACCGGAACAACGGTGTCCAACCGAGGCCAACTCTCGATGTCCTTCGCCTGCACGGTGGCCACAGACGTATCGTCGACAAAGATTTCGAGCCGATTCGCCGCTCGCTGCGCAGCCACCGACCTCGAATCCGATTTGCCGCAATTCGCGACTACGGCGAGGACAGCGCCGCAGAATAATGCGAAGGGACCACTTTTAGAATGGAATTTCATCGTCGGCACCACCGCCACTGCCGCCGCCGCCGTAACCGGAACCGCCGCCGAAATCACCTTCCATCATCTGGGGAGGCGGACTTGGTTCTGGACCGGAACTGGGGCGGCCACTATCGCGCCCTCCACCGCCACCCAGGAACTGCACGTCCGAGGCTACTACTTCCGTGATGTACCGCTTGTTACCGTCTTTGTCGTCGTAACTGCGGGTCTGAATCCGTCCTTCGATATAGACCTGACGACCCTTCGACAAATACTTTGAGCATATCTCTGCACGCTTGCCCCACACGACGATCCGGTGCCACTCGGTCCGCTCCTGGCGCTGACCGTTCTTGTCGTTCCAGCTCTCGCTGGTCGCAACGCGAAGTTCGCACACACCCTGCCCGCTGGGCGTGTATCGCATGTCGGGATCTGCGCCGAGATGACCGACGAGAATAACCTTGTTGACGCCTTGTGCCATCGCTTCCTCTTTGGTGTTCCGAAACCACCCCGGTTCCGTGACATCCATGTACGTACCACGCCGGTGTGACATCCGTGTAGAGTCCCTACCGAGATGTTCCGGCAGCTGCGCATCGGAGTGGTCGTTCCAGCCTTCAACGAACAAACCGCCATCGCCGCTACGGTGTCTGGGATTCCGGATTACATCGACCACGTTGTCGTGGTCGACGACGCCTCTACCGACGAGACCTCAACTCGCGCTCAGGTCCGACCGGACGTTTGCGTCGTGCGCCACCCCGTGAACCGCGGCGTCGGCGGCGCAATCGCCACGGGGTATCGGCACGCACTCGAGGCTGGCTGTGATGTGGTGGTTATCATGGCCGGCGATGGCCAAATGGATCCTCGCGATTTGCCTGCACTTGTCGGCCCGATCGCCGAAGGCACTGCGGACTACGTCAAGGGCAACCGGTTTCTGCACCCGGAGGTATGGCGCGAGATGCCGCTCTCACGCATCGCCGCGAACGCAGCGCTTTCGATGGCGACGCGAATCACATCTGGGTACCGCCACGTTTTCGACTCTCAATGCGGCTACACCGCGCTCCGCAGAGCTACGCTCGAGCGACTCGATCTGAACGTGCTTTGGACGCGATACGGATATCCCAATGACTTGTTGTCGCGACTCCACGTCCTTGGAGCACGAGTTGTCGATGTCGCAGTGCGTCCGATCTACGGCCCGCAATGGAAAAGTGGCATCGGATTGAGCGCCGCCGTCCACCCGATGCCGTGGGTGTTACTGCGTTCGTGGGGAGCGCGCCTCGCCTCCGAACGAGCCGGCGCCCACAAGGCAAGAACCTAAATCGGATCGATGGGAGCATGTCACGGCCACGGCGCGACGGCGAGCGTTCTATTCATGGCGCCCAAAAGGTCGGTGTCGTAACGACGTCGTTTCCTCGTTTCGCTGGAGATGCTGCGGGCAATTTTGTTGCTGGCCATGTGACGGCGATGCGCGCCGCCGGTCACACCGTCGACGTGATTGCAGCAGGCGATGGCCGGACGAACAACCACGCCAACCCGGCGCTGCATCGCATTCCGAGTCGACTATTTTATCGAGGCGGAGCCCCCGACGCGCTCGAAGCAGGAAACTCGATCGGAGCCGCGGTCTCGTTTGCCGCCCGATTGTGCGCTCGCGTAGTGCGGTGCTCGCACCGCTGGGACCTAATCGTGGCGCATTGGCTCGCGCCTTCGGCTCTGGCAGCGGTCCCGACGCGCGCTCGCATGCTCGCTATCGCGCACGGTGGCGACATCCACACCCTCGCCCGACTGCACCTGCTTGGGCCTACGCTCGCATTGCTGCGCGCACGCCGCGCCAAGCTCGCATTTGTAAGCGCCGACTTGCTTGCGCTGGCGCGCTGCCACGGCCGCGTGAACGAGCGCGACGCGATCATTCAGCCCATGGGCGTCGATGTCGAACACTTCCGCGCCTTGCCGCGCCGCCCAACGGCCCGTCCCACCGTTGTCGTCCTCGCGCGTTTGGTACCGCTTAAAGGAGTGGATACCGCAATCGAAGCCATGCGACGGGTCCGCCACGATGCCGCGTTGGTGATCGCCGGAGACGGTCCCGAACAAGCGACGTTAGCTCGCGCCGCTGCCGGTAACGATCGCATCGCGTTTGTCGGCGCGGTAGATGCAGCGGAACGAGATCGGTGGCTGTCGCGTGCCTCGGTCGTCGTTGTGCCATCGCGCATACTCCCCAGCGGACGCACCGAAGGTACGCCCCTAGTTGCGCTCGAAGCCCTCGCCGCAGGCGTTCCGGTCGTCGCGTCGAAAGTCGGCGGCTTGCAACACGTGGCGGGAACGATCGCTGTGCCTCCGAACGATCCAGTGGCCCTCGCCGCGGCGATTGACCGGGCCATCGAGATGCCTTGTCCACCGCACCAACTGCGCGCCGCGGCGGCGCCGTATGCGTGGCATTCCGTTGCGATGCGACTCATGGCTCACGCATCTGCGTAGCGAATTTCGCACCATGGTCCGACCAATGCAAGTGTAACGTACTGTAATGATTGACAACTTGCGCCCAAAACGCCGCAGTTGCTAAGGGGTTCGCGACGGCATGGTTGCTGCTACAACATGCGACGATGTCTGACAGCCTCCGGTTCGACCTCTCGGTCATTCTGCCCTTTGGCGACGACGAAGAGGCGGTCGGCGTTGCCGTGAGGCGAACGGCAGACTACCTGCGCGCAGCGGGCCTGCGGTTCGAGATCCTCGCGATCGACGAAGACTCCGGTGACAATTCGCACGCTGTACTCGCACTGCTTCGCGCCGATGTTCCGGAGCTTCGAGTCACCCACGCGCCCGGACGAGGTCGCGGGGTCGATGTAGGCGTAGCGCGGGCGCAAGGCACCTTGCTGGTGATCACCACGCCGGAGGTTGCTAGCGCATCGCTCGATGGGGTCGCAGATGCATGTCAGCGCCTCTTGGCAGCGCGAGGCGATGCAGAGATTGCGCTCGGACGGTTCACCATCGCGCACCGCGTTCGCGCCCTGGTGGTTTTCCGGGGTGGTCGCCTCGTGGGTGCCGCGATGCATCGCCAGCTGGCGAAACGCATGCAGCTCAAACAGTTCGCAGTAACGGTCACCCCGTCCGCGGGCGTTGTCTCTCACTCGGCGGCGGCGCGGCTACGGGCATTTGCTGCACGCGCCGCACGCCCGCTCTGACACTCCTCACATTTCAGTGGAACTTTCCGCCTCATCGGCGGTCTGCGCACTACCCGCGGGTTCGTGCGGCGACAATAGCGACCATCCTACTACCAGCCCAGCGAGAGCTGCGGCTCCACTCGCCCCAAGCACGGCTAGTTTTGCTGCCGCTAGCAAGAGGGCATCCGCGAACGCTAGCTGCGCAATGAACAACGCCATCGTAAACCCGACGCCAGCAACAACCGCCAACACGAGAAGATGTTGCGGCGTCAAGCCGCGGGGAAGGGTTCCCCATCGGAGCTTAAGAGCGAGCCACATCGCCAGCAAAACGCCCAGCGGTTTGCCTATGACCAACCCCGCCCCTATGCCGATCACCACCAACCGGGAGGTCTCGTCGAGCGGTGCGCTGGATAGGTGCACGCCGGCGTTGGCGAGCGCGAACACGGGCATGATGCCGAAGGCCACCCAGGGATGCAGCGATGCGATCAAACTTTCCGCCGGAGACATCGCCTCGCGCCGAGCGAGGTCTACGTGGCGCAATGTTTCAGCCAGCTCGTGCGACGAAAGTGCGCGCGGCGACGACGAAGCGAGCTGATCCAATTCCCTGCGAACTCCTACGACAAAGCCTTCGGGGCCAAGCCACGCGCGAACGGGTGTTACGAGGCCAATCAGTACCCCGGCGATCGTCGGATGAATGCCGGAACCGTAAATGCCCGCCCAAGCGACCACAGCTGGCACTACGTAGGCCAACTTGGCCCGCACACCGAATCGCTGCATCGCGAACACCCCACAAAATCCGAGTGCAGCCACGAGGAGGCCAGACAGCGCCACGCCGGACGAATAAAAAACGGCGATGATGACGATGGCGCCGAGGTCGTCGATCACAGCGATTGCGAGAAGCAGCACGCGCAGCGCCGCAGGCACACGCTTTCCAAGCAACGTTAGAATACCTACGGCAAACGCGATGTCAGTTGCCATGGGCACACCCCATCCCGAACGCGCAGCGGGAACGCCCGCCACCGCCAGGTACAGGCAGGCAGGCAGGACCATCCCTCCAAGAGCCGCGGCAGCCGGAAGCGTTGCCCGCCTCCACTCCGACAATTCGCCGTGGTGGATCTCGCGCCGAATTTCCATCCCAACCACAAAAAAGAAAATCACCATCAGCACGTCGTTGACGAACCACTCGAGCGATCGCTCCAACGACCACGCACCGATGCGAAGGCCCAAGGGAGTGTGCCAAAGCCGTTGATAGCTGTCCGCCCACGGCGAGTTCGCCCATGCCAGCGCTGCTGCTGCTGCGACAAGCAGCAATAAGCCACTGGCCGCTTCGATGCGGAGAAAACGTTCAAGCGGCTTGCCCGCCAGTCGAGCTATGCGCAGCAGCGGTTCCCAGGCCTCCGGCGGGCGGGACGAAAGTGGGTTTGAATCAGTGGTGGCAAAATCGGCCATAGCGTCCCCAGTGGTTCCTCCATTGGGGATGGCGGCCCGACCATCCGAATTCCTGCGAGTCTAGCGACACGCACCCTGGATAAAATGAACAAATGCACTTTCGCACCGAGTTGTGGCGATTGCGAGCTATCTGGATCACAAAGGCGCAGGAGCGATGGCCAGCACGGCGTCGTTTCGACGCCGAAGCTCAGGCGCATCAGAAGGCACCAATCCGCTTGCTACGAGGCGGCGGAGACACGACGTCGTTTCGCTTGCATTTCCGAGCGCAAGGTGCGCGTCGCAGAGCAAGAACCACGCTTCGATGCGCTCGTTGCGATGGCCACTCCACGTCGCAACGTCTCTTAATTGTTGAATAAGTTCGGCATGTTTGCGCCCCACAGCAAGCACGCGAGCGAGCGCCAACGTACACGGCGTACTGGGAACGATCTGGCACCTGACGCGCGCCGCCCGCTCTGCGGCTTCGTGGTCTTTGTGCTCCAGCGCAACCGAATACATCGCATCGGCGGCGTGCAGGCTGACTTTGTTGACGAGCACTCGATCGAGCCACCGCAGCGCAACGTCCAACCGCTTTTGCGCTTGAAAGATCCGCACGGTCTTATCGATCTCGAACTCCAGAGGTATGGCGCGCGCTGTATCTTCCACCGACAGCAGGGCAAACATTTCAGATAGCACCGGTTGCGGATCGATCGAATAGCGCAGAGCCGTTGTGAACTCTGAAGTAGCTTGCCCAATCCGGTTCGCACGGATCAGAAGGTGCGCAGCCAAGCGATGCAATCCTGCGTGCGTTGGGTGAAGCCGCATCGCGTGATTTAGCAGCCGAACGGCATCGGGGTCGCGCTTGTGTATCATCACGTCTGCAAGGGTTGCGTAGCTGTAATAGTCGAGCGGATGGCGCTCGATCGATTCCCGAATCCGGCCGGTCGACGCGGAGCGAATCGCCACGTGATCTTCTTCAATCGTCGTTGTCGGCGAGGTTATGAGCAACACCGCGAGTCCAACCAACGCTGCAACGCATAGCGCTCGAATCAGGCGGGCGCGGAACAGCGACTGGGCTGACAATTCGACCAGTGGTACGTACGACAGGGTGGCCAGTGCAACAGTGACCGGAACCGCGAGCCCCAACAACTCCATGCCAAAGTCAAAATTGCTCTGAAACGCAACCGCCGCCAGCACGCCAAAAGCCCCAGCGGCCAGCGGACCATCGCGCCACCGCCGCACCGACCGACTCAGCAGCTGTGCAGCGAGCAGGCCCAAGACGATCGTCGCCGGAATACCCCACTCGACCACAGCCTGCACGGCCTCGTTCTCAGGATGTGAGAACGTTCCGAATGCGCTCTCGGGGTGCACACGCGTAAACGTGGATTCAAACGCTCCGCGGCCGACTCCGACCCACGGCGACTCTTCCACAAGCGTATACGCCGACTGCCACGCAGCAAACTTGCTATGCGCGTTATGAATTTCGCGCAAGGACGTGTCTTCGAGCTGATGGATCACAGCCCCGGCGCCGACATATGCAGCAACAACCAGTCCGCACGCGACCGTGATGCCGATCGGAAGCGTGGTTGCGAAGAATCGTTCGCGCCGGCGACGCGATCGAGTCTCTAACTGCCGCGTGTGCTGGAACACAATCGTCGCGACCGTAACGCTGACACCGCACACCAGCGCCAGCGTCGCACCCCGAGATAGCGTGGCTAGCGCCGCCCCAATACAGCCCAGCGCTACGAGCGCCCAGACCGCGCGACGCACCGACGTTTGCCTCTGATAGAATAACAGCGCCGTACTTGCAGCGGCGCCAACCGCCATCAAACAACCGAGATGGTTGGTATTCAGAAGGGGCCCCATCAGCACCGGAGTCGCCTGCAGCGGGTGGTATAGGCCGTACAGACTCGTCGCGCCGAACAGCTTGTGGACTCCCGAAATCGCCGCCGCAAGGCCGGCGGTAGCCGCAACAAAGGCCATGAGCGTGTAACGCCCACGCTCGGACACCGAAACTCGCAGTGCCACGGTAGCAACGACGACCAGCGTCAGAAGAAACGCTGCGGCCTGCACGGTCGCGGGGACGTCCATCGTTACCGTCGAAGCGGTGGAAACATTCGCGAGCTGTACGCCATCCTCGCGCAGCGATGCGAGAGTAGGACTGAGCCCATGTACGACCGCCTGGGGAATCGGAGCCAGCTGAAACAGCGTCCATCCCAAGGCAGCGCCAATCAGCAACACCAGAGGAGAACGTTGCTCGAACCCGCGCCTCGAAAACAGCGTTGGAATCAGCGCACCCGCGGCGATCCCGGCGACCAAGGCCTGAGCCCACCGAGGACCGCCGCCGATCGCAAGTACCGCTGCGACAACCGCTGCGCCACATGCCGCGAGCGATATTCGGTCGCGCAGTGACACAGTTACCAGGGTCGTTCGGGCACAAAAACTTGGTCGCCCGGCATCATTGGAAAGTTCGGCCGGCTGCCTTCGGCGATCATTTCAACGGGAATCTTGTAGATCTCGGCCTTCCCTGAAATCTGCCGCGTCACTTTCACCATGTTTTTTCGCGCCATCGGCGTGAAACCGCCGCTCTGAGCGATCGCCTCGGTAATCGTCATGCCGGGAGTAAACTTGATCGAGCCACTGCGCATCACTTGCCCCAAGACCGAGAGTTTTCGGGAGTTAATCTCGACGACGGTCAGCGATACGATTGGGTCGACGAGAAAGCCATCCGCCAACTTGGTTTGGACCTCGTCTTGAATGCTCTTGGCGGTCTTGCCGCCAGCGCTGATCGACCCTACGTACTGAACTGCGATTTCCCCTGAAGCATCCAGCATGTAGGTAGCTTTGGTCTGCCGGGTGCCACTGTATACAACCAGCTCCACCTTGTCACCGGGGCCCAGGGTGAGCTGGGCGTCTTCCACGGGAGCCGAGGTTGGGTAGACAACCGGAGGATTGTCCCCACATGACGTACATGCGATAAGCACGACGAACAAGGTCCGCCACATAGCGCCGATTGGTACCACGCATCCCTCGTGAACGCTCTTGAACTATGCGACAACTAACCGGTTGGTTGACTCAAACAGCGCGGCGCGTTATCGTGCCCGCAAGGTCTGGAAACGCGATGAAAACGCTTAGAAAGCCCCTATTTCTGGCTGCCATCACGCTCGCGGGCCAGCTGTATGCTCAACCGCAGCCTGCTGCGCCGGCAACGCAACCGATGTCAGCCACCGACATGGCGAACGCCACAGCGGTGCTGGGCAAGCAAGTGACAACGGATCTCAGCCACATTCAGGTGGTTCAGTCAGTCGTTCGTCAGCAAAAGGACTCGTTGAAACTGGGCTGTGTGAACGAACAAGCCCTAGCTGCGAAGGTAAGTGCCAACCTGTTCGACGCGCAGGTGCAAAACCTAAACAATGCTGTTAACGACGACTCTCGCACCCAAGCATTTGCGGGAGTAACAGAGCATAGCGGAAATGTGCATTCGGCCCGCGTGAAAGCAGACGGTTGCGTCGGAGTGCTCGAACTGTCCAAGGACGGTGGCAGTACCAGGCCACAGCTTCAAGACAATCCGACCCAGGGTGGAACCGAGATCGGCAATCCAGGCGGCGGCAATCGCGGCGGTATTGAAGCGCCGGGATATAAGTCTCCCTACCGCTGATTCTCTCGCCGCGTCGTCATAGGAGGCCATGCAGAGGAGGCCATGCAGACATGGGCGACCTGAGGCTGCTCGCTTGCCGACGCAGATGTGATCCAAGATTCCAGAAACGCAGTGGTTGGAGGAAATTTCGACGCACCCCTGCAGCGAGGGAAGGAGCATACGCCTTGGTATGTGACTGACCGAGCGAAGCGGTACGTCGAAAGATCCCCAACCAATGCGTTTCTGGCTAGGCGTCGGATGCTTCGGCGTCCGCTCCATAGCCATAGCCGTAGCCGTAACTGTAGCCGTAGCCGTAGGACCGATCGCTCGCATTGATTTCGTTGACGATCACGCCAAAGATCCAGCCGCCTACATCGTGGATCTGCTTTGCAGACCGACGAACATCTTCGCGACGCGTCTTGTCGGCGCGAACCACCAAGATCACGCCATCTACGAGTTTGGACAAGACGACGGCATCGGTGACCGCTTGGACCGGTGGTGAATCGAGAATGATCCGATCGAACCGCGTGGCAAGCTCGGCAAGCACGGTCTCAAACCGCTTGGTCATGAGCAGTTCCGCGGGATTGGGAGGCAGAGGTCCGCACGGCAACACGAAGAGATTCGGGATTTCCGTTGTTTTTATCACCTCATCGTAGTCGCGATCGCCAAGGATCAGATTCGACAGCCCGTGCTGCCGTGGAACACCGGTCGATGCGTGGAGACGCGGACGACGCATGTCCGTGTCGATCAGCAGAACGCGCTGGCCGCCTTGCGCCATCGTTGTTCCGAGATATAGGACGCTCGTGGTTTTGCCTTCGCGCTGATTGGGACTCGACACAATCAGGGTCTTTAGCTTTCGGTCGGCGGCAGAAAACAAAATGTTGGTGCGCAAGGCGCGGCAACTCTCGGCGATGAGAGATTTAGGATGCTCAAACACATAGAGATCGCGCTCGCGGTCATTTCCACTCGCCCCGAGCATAGGTATGAAGCCCAAAACCGGAACGCCTGCCGCCTGTTTGGCATCGTCCGTGGTTTTGACCGTTCGATCGAGATAGACGCTGAGGAACACCAGCACGGTCGCGATCAACAGCGCAAAGGTTGTCGCAACCGCGACATTGATGCGCAAGCTGGGGGAAACCGGCTGTGTGGGAACGAGTGCCGGATCGAGCGGCCGTACGTGTGACGTATTGATCTCCGTCGTCATCCGACCCGTCATTTCGCTTGCAGACAGCCGGGTCCGGAGGATGTTGTACTTGTCCTCCCAGTTCTTTTTCGTCCGCAACAGATCGTTGTAAGCGACGATCTTCGGCCCGAGATCGAGCGCTTCTTTTTTGTAGCGCTCGACCTCGGCTTGTAGCGACCGCTCGGTCGTTAACGCCGCTTCGTATTGTTCCTGAACGCCGCCGACAATGCGACGCGCTTCAGACTGGAGCGCCGCATAGATATCGTCCATTTTTGACTTCTGTTTCTGGTACTCGGGATTCTTTGGTCCAACTTCCTTCTCTAACTGCAAGAACAAATTTCGCTCCGTGTAGTATTGGGCCCGCAGCGCGTCGAAGGATGTCGAGTCGCCCATCATGAGAATGGGCGACTGTAGAATTTCCTTCTCGGAAGCTTTTTTCATGCGCTCAAGCTTGGCCGAGTATTCGAGGCGCTTGCCTCGCACCTCATTCATCTTCGTGGTGTAAGACGTGATGTTGGCCGAAACCATGTTCTGGCGGTCTTCGAGGGAAACCGTGAGCAGCTCGTTGTCCTTTTGATACTGAAACAGCTTTGCCTCTGTTTCCTGGAGCTTTAGCGCCGCCTGGTCGAATTCGCTCGTGAGCGCCTTTGAGGCCTGCTGAGTATCGACGGTTAGCAGACCCTTTGCGTATGCCAGATAGGTAGCGATGTGGCTGTTGGCGATGTCGGCAGCGAGCTCAGGCCGCTCGCTGCGAACCACCACGTACATGATGCGATCTTGATCGGGGTACTTTACGGTCAACGCTTTTTGCAGGATTTTGGTGGCTTCTTCGCGTTGCCGCTCCGGGCTCAAGCCCTGGCGCTGGTTCTCGGTGAGCAATTTCACGACCAACTGGTGATCTTGCACGGTCTGACTAATTAATGTGTAGCTCGCAAGAACCTGACGCTGTTGCTTGTAGTAGTCGACGCCGGCCGTAATACCCATAATGCCGTTTTCGCCTTGGCCGAGCAGGTCGGGAAGTCGAGGCTCGATCTGCACCGAGGCCGTCGCCTGGTAGATCTTGGGCTGCCGGCTGGTGTAGACCACGGCCCCCGCAACCGCGAGCGCTACCAGCGCCAAGATCGGAAACATGAACCGGCGCAGCGCTTTGACGTATCGCCGGGCGTCGAGAGAAAACAGCGGCTCGACTTCTTCCTGAGGTGAGAGGGTTTCGTTGCCCGGCGTCATAGACAAACCTTTAGTTCGCGGAACCGCTGAAGGCGTTCATGGGTAGTTAATGGGTGTGATCATACTAGGTTAGCGAAACAGGAACACCGTCTAACCCAAGCGACCGCTGGGCCGCATCAAGGGTGGCAGTGATGCGCAGGGCGCTAGCCAGGTCGGTTCGAGGCACTTCACCCGTTGCGACACAGTGCAGAAAGTGTTCCAGCTGGAGGCGTAGCGGCTCATGCATCGATAGCTGCGGAATATATACATCACCGTCGCGCAGCGTGAGGTATTCGGCAAACTGGGTAAAATCGGGCGGACGATTGTAGCCCTTATCATAGATCTTGAGCTTCTCAGCCGACACATCGTTGAATTCAACCATTTTTCGCGAACATACGAGCGTAAGTGCCCGTTCTTTGCGGGGATGAAGCCACGAAAGATGCATATGGGCCATCTCGCCATCCGGATACCTCAGCGTGACAAATACAACATCTTCAATCGTGGGTTGCACAACGCAGTGGCCTCGCGCGGCAACGCTTGAAGGAGACTGCGCCAGCAAGTAATCAAGCATCGACAACTCGTGAGGGCCAAAGCTCCACAGCGCGGTTTCGTCTTGCCGAATCTTACCTAGATTGGCGCGCGTCGAGTGCACATAGTGAAGCCGCCCCAGCTCCCCACCACCCAGCAGGTCGCGCAACCGGGTGACAGCGGGGTGAAATGCCATGAGATGCCCGACCATAAACACTCGGTCCGGTTGTGCCTCTGACGCGATAACACTGGCATCGCGAAGCGATAGCGCCAGCGGCTTCTCGATGAGGATGTGTTTGCGCGCCGCGATCGCTGCGCGAGCAACACCCACATGGGTTTTGGCGGGGGTCGCGATAATGACGGCATCGATTCCCGGATCTCCAAGCGCCCGATCGATATCTTCGGCAACACGTGCTGCTGGGCACAGGATCTGAGCGCGTTGACGCGCCTGCGGGTCGCGATCCACCACCAGCACCAGCTCGCAGCCAGGTTGGTTTGAAACGACGCGGACGTGGTTAATGCCCCACGCTCCTGCTCCGATGATTGCCAGCCGGATTGGACCGCGAGTCACAGCGCGACGCGAACGCCGGCAACCGCCTCATGGCGCACGAAGCTTGGATCGTCGCCTTCCGGGGTCCGGTAGTCGGTCTTATCCGAGATGATTCGGTATTCGGCCACGGCGGCAATCGTGTCGCGGAAGCTGTATCGCAGTCCTACCGACAGCGACAAAATGACATCGTCGCGTACAGGCGCGCCGCTTGGAATCACCGCCGTAACGCCGTCGTAGCGACGCAGCCGCGCTTCCGGAGCCAATGTAACCATGAACGGAACGAATTGTTGCTCGAGCATTAACCGCACGGTGTGGTCGCGATAAAAATTCGCGTTGATCGAATCCGTGTGGTTGTAGTCGTACAGCGCCGTGATCCGCCCCGTGGGAACGTACCGGTAACCCAATTGAACTCCGCCCACTACGGCCGAATAACTCGGCCCCGAGGAGTAGAAACCATTGGTGTAACCGACGCGGCCAACAAACGTGGTGTTCAGGGTTAGGAGCGTCTGAAGGCCCGCAACGGCCATTAGCGGATAGGAATCTACCTTTCGGCTGTCAGCGCCCAAGCCGCTGTAAATGCCCTGAGTCACGTCGGCAAATAGCACCGTCACAGGTCGGAAACGCCAGCTCCACGTGAGGCCCACCGAGTGCTGAATCCGATTGGCGAATCGCTGGCTGTCGGACTCAAAAATGTCCAGGACATTTTCGTAGTGCAAAAGCCCCATCATGCTGCGGCCAACTGGAGCAAACTGAATTCCGAGTTGAAGCCGATTGAGATCTCGGTTGGTGTTCACCGTGGATTCGAAGTTGGTCGGGCGAATCAACCGCTGAAAGTTGTCGAGAAAAAACAGCGACCATGTGCGCTTTGGAAACAACGCACCGCGAAGCACTGCGCCCAGACCGAGCCCGTCTTGCGCGCGAACGTTGCTGTTGCCCGAAAGGTAAAAGTCGTACGATGCTCGAAGGTCGGCTCGATACTCGAGCACGCCAGCGTTTTGCGCCGCAGACTGATCTGCATCCGGAGCGGCCGCAACGAGCCGCTGGGGTGAAAGCGTGCCCACACCGATTTGCCCAACCAGGCGAAGTATCCCAGATCCTTTCGTGCCCTCAGCGGCAGAGTCGTAGAACACGTTGGAGATGTAGCCCGACTCAATTCCGACGATTGGATGAAGAACCGTCCCTTCGCCGAGCTTAATGCCCGGACCTTCCACCACGGAAATCGGCGCGAGAATGCCCTCCGGGGAAATGCCCGGCGCCGTGGCCGAAATTCCAGGAATATTGTCGGGATAGCCGCTGTCCGCGCGCGCAGTAGCCGCGAGCCCAACAATGCCACCTATACCTACGACCCAAGCGAAACGCTTCATAAGGAACCGACGGCATCGTACAAGCGCCGTGGGGTGGGGTCAACATGAGGGGGCACGTTGGTGAGAGTCGGCTGCCGCCCGCCGTGTTCAACTTCAGGTGTAGAACGCCGCGATGCGCTCTACAACGTACTCCTGAGCGGGCTCGGTCAGAGTAGGATATATCGGCAGGGCGAGCACCTCGCTACTCGCGCGCTCGGCCACGGGCAGCGAACCAGGCCCATAACCAAGCGCGCGGAAACAAGGTTGTAGGTGCAGTGGTTCCGGGTAGTACACCGCGGTGCCAATGCCGTCGGCGGCGAGCTGACGTCGCAATGCATCCCTACGGGGCGCGCGGATCACGAACTGGTGATAGCTGTGGCGCGGGTGAACGGCGGGGAGTCGCAGCTCAGGAGGCAACCGCGACGCCGCAAAGAGCGCGCGATAGCGCTCCGCACAACGGCGTCGCGCTGCCTCCCACCGCGATGTGTACGCGAGCTTTTTTCTGAGTATCGCGGCTTGCAGAGCATCGAGGCGAAAGTTCCCTCCAACAGCGAGGTGATGGTATTTGGGCTGCGCACCGTGACGGCGCAACAACGCGACGCGCTCGGCGAGCTCCGCATCGTCGGTAACGATCGCGCCTGCATCGCCCAGGGCACCGAGGTTTTTGGTCGGAAAGAACGACATCGCCGCTGCGCGTCCCGGAACTACTCCAAAACCGTGAGCCGCATCCTCGAGAATCGGGCACGGCGCGTGCCGAATTTCGGTCGGATAACCGAACAAATGCACAGGTACGATGGCCCGTGTTCGACGGGTGCATGCCGCCAGGGCTCGGTCGGGGTCTAAGGTGAGAGTGGCGTCATCGATGTCGGAAAAAATGATGGTCGCTCCGAGCCGCGCGAACGCACCCGCCGTGGCAAAGAACGTGAAGGGCGTTGTTACGATTTCATCGCCCGAGCCGATCGCCACTGCCATCGCCAGCAGATGAAGCGCGTCCGTTCCGGAACTTGTTCCGACTGCAAATCTGCGTCCCACCGCACCCGCGAGTTCGCGCTCGAAGGATACGACCTCGTCGCCGCCGATAAACACGCCGCTGTCGAGAACACGTGCGATCGCCGCATCGACCTCAGCCCTGACCGCGGCAAGCTCCGCGGTCATATCGAACAGCGGCACCTCTCGCACGGCATTTATTGAGGTGGGCGACCGATGCCGTAATACGTAAAGCCGGCTGCACGCGCGGCGCTCCCCGACCACACGTTGCGCCCATCGACCAAAACGCGCGCACGCATGAGCCCTGCCAGGCGCGAAAAGTCTGGATCGCGCAACTCGTGCCACTCGGTGACTAGCACCAGCGCATCGGCATCTTTCGCTACTGTGTAGGCATCAGTCTCGAGAGAGATCGCATTCCCGACGGCCTTGCGGACGTTCGGCATCGCTTCGGGATCATATCCAGCCACCATCGCGCCAGCGCTGCGCAGCTGATCGAGCAGCACCAGCGCCGGAGCTTCGCGGATATCGTCGGTCTCCGGCTTGAACGACAGTCCCCAGATGCCGATTCGCTTGCCCTTCAAGTTGCCACCAAAATGCGCGAGCAGCCGATCGCCCAACACCCTCTTTTGACGCTCGTTGGCGCGCTCCGTAGCCGTGATGATGGACAGATCGATGTCGCTGTCTCGCCCCATATGGATCAACGCACGCAGGTCCTTCGGGAAACACGAGCCGCCAAATCCGCAGCCAGCAAACAAGAACTTATTGCCAATGCGCGGATCGGAACCGATGGCTTTTCGAATCGACTCGACGTCGGCGCCCACCACGTCGCACAGCCGCGCCAATTCATTCATGAACGAGATCCGAACCGCAAGCATGCAGTTGGCGGCGTACTTCGCGAGCTCAGCCGACCGGATGTCCATCACCTGGATACGATCGTTGGTGCGAAGCATTCCGCGGTAGAGATCGCGCAACAGTTCGGCGGACGCCGCGTCGTCAGCACCCACAATAACCCGCGCCGGTTTAAGGAAATCGTTGACCGCGTCGCCCTGTTTGAGAAACTCGGGATTCGAGGCCACGGCAAAGGGGTGCTTTGCTGTGGAGGCCACCGCAGCGCGGACCTTGTCCGACGTGCCGACGGGAACGGTGCTCTTGGTTACGACGACTGTGTACCCGGTCAACGCATCGCCGATGTCGCGCGCCGCCTGAAGCACGTAGCTCAAGTCGGCCCTTCCTTCATCATCCGAAGGAGTTCCGACAGCGATGATCGCAACCTGCGCATGGGCCACTGCTTCGGCTGTTTTCGTCGTGAAATGAAGCCGGCCCAGCTGCAGATTGCGGCGTACCAAATCGGGAAGGCCCGGCTCGTGAAACGGCATTTCGCCGCGCCGCAGGCCCTCGATCCGTTGCGCGTCGATATCGACGCACGTGACGTCGTGTCCAAAGTCGGAAAAGCCGGCTCCAGTTACGAGGCCGACGTAACCCGTGCCGATCACCGCGATTTTCATGGCGGACACCCTAGCACGCGCAGCTGCGCTTCGCGGCTTCCTACGTCCGAAGCCTGCCAGACTTTTCGCCCACCATCCTGATGACGTGCGGTTCAGGTCGCAAGAAATGCATTTCTGGCTCCAGACAGACGCTGGGCCGAACGTCGTGGAGAAACGGAGGACGCAACGGCCTAATAGCGGTAATGATCTGGCTTGTACGGACCTTCGGTGGGAATGCCCAGATACTCGGCCTGTGCCGCGCTCAGCGTTGTGAGCTGCGCGCCGACTTTCGCGAGGTGAAGTCGCGCGACTTTTTCATCGAGTTTTTTCGGCAGCACGTAGACCTTTCCGGCTTCGAACGTCATCCCGGTGAGTTCGTCTTTGCCGCGCGTTGCGCTCGCCCACAGCGCCAGTTGCGCAATCGTCTGATTGGTGAACGAGTTGGACATGACGAACGACGGATGCCCGGTGGCGCAGCCGAGATTGACGAGCCTACCGCGGGCCAATAGCGTGATCCGCTTGCCGTTGGGAAACACGAACTGGTCGACCTGCGGCTTGATGTTCTCCTCGCGGATCTCTTTGTTGTTCTCAAGCCACGCAACTTGGATCTCGCTGTCGAAATGGCCGATGTTCGCGAGGATGGCTTCGTCTTTCATCGCGGTGAAATGTTCGGCGCGAATCACGTCGCAGCAGCCGGTTGCTGTGACAAAAATGTCCGCAAGCGGCGCTGCCATTTCCATCGTGACAACTTCAAAGCCTTCCATGGCCGCCTGGAGCGCGCAGATCGGATCGATCTCGGTGATCAGCACCCGAGCGCCGAGGCCTCGCGCGGCGTGGGCGCAGCCTTTGCCGACATCGCCATAGCCGGCGACAACGACCACCTTGCCGGCGACCATGATGTCCGTCGCGCGCTTGATGCCGTCGAACAGCGATTCGCGACATCCGTATAGATTGTCGAATTTCGACTTGGTAACCGAATCGTTTACATTGATGCACGGAAATAGCAGAGAGCCGGTCTTGGCCATGTCGTACAGGCGATGAACTCCGGTCGTGGTCTCCTCAGATACGCCTTTGACTTCTTTGGCAATCGCGGTGAATCGCGACTTGCTGCGGCGTAGCGACTCCGTAAGCAGCGAAAAGATGACGCGCATTTCTTCGTTGGTCGCCGTGGCTGGGTCCGGCGCGACGCCCTTGGCCTCGGCCTCCGCGCCCTTGTGAACCAGCAGCGTGAGATCGCCGCCGTCGTCGAGGATGAGATTGGGCCCCTTGCCGCCTTTAAAGGCGGCAAGCTGGAGTTCAATGTTTTGCCAATACTCGGGCAGCGTTTCGCCCTTCCATGCGAACACCGGAACCCCGGCTTTCGCGATCGCGGCGGCTGCTTCGTCTTGTGTCGAGTAGATGTTGCAAGACGTCCAGGTGACTTCGGCACCGAGGGCAACGAGCGTCTCGATCAGCACAGCGGTCTCGATCGTCATATGAAGGCAGCCCGCAATCCGAGCGCCCGATAGCGGAGCCTTGCCAGCGTATTCCTGGCGCAGCGCCATCAGCCCCGGCATCTCCTTCTCGGCCATGCGGATTTTTTTGCGGCCAAGCTCGGCGAGCGACAGGTCTTTGATCTTAAAAGCGGGAAATTCGGTGCGGGATTCCATATCGATAGCTCGTCTTTACCGCGTGTCGAGGAATTCGGCTAGTGCCGTCCGCTGTTCGGCAGAGGCGGTGCGAAATGCCTCGCGAGCGGTCTCAGCTTCGCCGCCGTGCCACAGGATGGCCTCGGCGTAGGTTCGGGCACGACCGTCGTGCAAAAACGTCGCCTTGCTGCGAATGACCTGTGCGAGCCCGATGCCCCACAGCGCGGGCGTGCGCCACTCACGGCCGTCGGCGAGAAAATCCTGCCGCGCATCGCTCAGCCCGTCTCCCATGTCGTGAAGCAGCAGATCGGTGTACGGATGGATCGTTTGGTATGCGAGCTCGGCGATGGGATGGTCCCCGGTGACCAGCGTCGGAATATGGCAGGCCGCACAGCCGAAATCGGAGAACAACTGCTGACCGCGGCTGGCGGTGGCTTTGGATCCAGCGGCGGGCACGGCCACCGTTGCGACCAAGAATGCCATCGCTTCGAATTGATCGTCTTGGACGTCGCGATTGCCGTCGGGTTCGGGAAAGACCTTGTTCGACAACCCTACATCGCTCGAGGCGGCGGCAGCGGTCTGAACGTGCAAACTCGACGTGTTGGCCTTCCATCCGAACCGGCCCGTCACGGTCGCGCCGAGCTCCGGATCCCAAACGCGATTGATTCGTCCAGAGATGCCATCGCCGTCAGCGTCGTTGGGATCCGCAAGCGACGCCAACGTGTCCTCACCGATGGCTTCGAGCAAACCTAGGCCGATCATCTGCGGAGCGATGCGAAAAGATTTCGCCATTGCCGGGAGCGCGTCGCCATTGCCGTCGCGAATGGTAAGTCGCGGCTCGCGCAGCGAGATCCGGGTTCCGTCTGCGAGTACTTCCTCGTGCTCGGCCCAAAAGAGCTGGATCACTACCTCTCCAACCCCGCTCGTCGCGTGATCCTGGAGCTGCGTGCCGTACTCCGGTACAGGAATCGGCCCGCCCGGATCCCCTGGCAGCCCTTCGCGCAGGCTGACGCGCACCAGCGCCTCGGACTGCGGGCCGTTGATGGTGATTTCGCCGTCACTGCCGATTTGGGGCAACCCGCGGCCAAACCCCACGTGGCATCCCACGCATGCGTCGTTGTTAAACAGCGGACCTAACTGCGGAATTTCCCATTGGAATTTGAACGGTCCGATGCCGGCCTGAAACAGAGCCCGCTGCTCGGCGGACAGGTTGGCCGCCGGGTGCAAAAACGCGTCGGCAGTGCGGTCGTACACGGTGGTTTCGCCGCCCTGACGCTCGTGGCTTACCGCATTATCGCCACAGCTGATACAAAGCGCGGCCGCGACACCCAGCCAAGGGCAGGAACGCACCTCTCCAGTATACCATGGGAATTCCAGACATGATGTCTGTGTATCCTTGCACGATCTTGCGCGGTATGGCGCTACCGCTGCGACTCCCCTGACAAGCGATGCCGAACGCGCTATCTAGGTACGAATCACGCGTGCCCGCGAAGTACCTGATCGGCGTCGATCTCGGAACCACCAATTGTGCGGTGGCGTACGTGGACACGCGCGCTACCGATTCGCGCGTGCTCACGTTCGAGGTGCCGCAACTTGTGGCGCCTAGCGAAGTTTTGCCTCGCTCGCAGCTGCCCTCATTTGTCTATCTGGCCACCGACATCGACCTTGCTGAGCCTGAGACCGCATTACCTTGGAGCACTTCGAGTCGGCAAGAATTTCCCCCTGGTACTCCGTCGGGGGGCGGCCAGGTCGCCGGGGGAGCTAGGGTCGTTGTAGGCGAATTAGCGCGCCGCCAGGGCGCGCGGATGGCTTCGCGGATGATTTCGTCGGCGAAATCCTGGCTGTGCCACCCCGGTGTCGACCGCCATGCAGCGATCTTGCCCTGGGGAGAGCGCGAAGGTCCAAAGCTATCGCCGGTGAACGCGCAAGCCGCAATGCTCAGCCATATCCGGCACGCGTGGGAACATGCGTTTGGGGAAGCATTCGCCGATCAAGACGTTCTCGTTACGGTTCCCGCATCGTTCGACGAGGCCGCGCGCGAGCTAACGCTGCAGGCTGCATCGGCCGCAAGCTACCCGCCGATCGTCCTGCTCGAGGAGCCTCAAGCAGCATTCTATGCATGGATCGCAAACCCCGATCTCGTCGGGGTACGCAGCGCGCTCTCGCCGGGCGACCGGGTGCTGGTGTTTGACGTAGGAGGCGGTACGACAGACTTCACCCTGATCGAAGTCGACGCTGCCGGCGATGGATTTTCGCGTACCGCGGTCGGCGATCACCTCCTACTCGGCGGCGACAACCTGGATCTCACCCTGGCCAAGCTCGTCGAACAGCGCATCCTCAATCGAGGCGCAGCGAAGGGTGACAGCTCTCCATCAGGAGTGCGGAATCCACTCGACTCGCTGCAGTGGCACAGCTTGGTACACGCCTGTCGCCAAGCAAAGGAGATGCTTCTCAGCGAGGGCGGGCCCGACACTGCACCGATCGCCATCCAGGGGCGCGGCACCAAACTTGTGGGTGCCACGCTGCGCGACGAAATCTCCCGCGCAGAGCTCGAGCCGATCTTGTTCGATGGTTTCTTCCCGCTGGTCGCGCGCGATGCGCCGTTGGTCAGGGGCCGAAGCGGCTTACAGGAGTTTGGCCTTCCCTACGCCGCTGACCCGGCGGTGACGCGTCACCTTGCAGCGTTTCTCGTGCGACACGAAGTGAGTCACATCCACCACGTGCTGTTCAACGGCGGTGCCATGACCCCGCCGGCACTTCGTCGGCGTGTTCTCGAACAAATCGCCCAATGGCAAGGTTTCACCCCGAACGAGCTGAGGGTCAGCGCACCAGAGCTCGCCGTCGCGCAAGGCGCTGCCTATTACGGCCTCGTGCGACGCGGACTGGCAACCCGCATCAAGGGGGGCACAGCTCGTGCCTACTACATCGGTGTCGAAGCAGGAGGCCGATTGCGACGCGAACCCAATGTGGGTTCGGGCGACGACGTGGGTACCGATCGCATGGCGCTGTGCCTTGCTTCAGCCGGGCTCGACGACGGCGCAACGGTTGCACTCGAGCGCGAGTTTCGGCTCATCACCAATCGACCGGTGAGCTTCCGGCTGTACTCATCGAGCACCCGAACCGATCCGCCCGGAGCGCTGGTACCAGTGGGCGACGGCCGCGCGGATACGACCACCGACGGCAGCGATCTATTGGAACTCCCGCCGATTGTTACCGTGCTGCGAGCCCGTGGCCGCAGCGAAGCGGTAGTGCGGCTGCAGGTACACATCACGAACCTCGGCGCCTTGGAGGTTTCCTGTGTGGATCCAACGAACGGCGAAACGTGGAAACTCGGATTTGACATGCGCTCCGGCGGCGCCGCACCGTCGAATTCAGCGCAGTCTGACTCCCATCCGCCGGAGGTCGACCGCGCCAAGCAATTGGTAGTCGCTGTGTTCAGCGCAACGTCGGGGCTAGCCGCGCTCTCCCGCGAGCTTGAAACGTTGCTACAGGCGCGACGCGATGACTGGCCCGTGACGACAACGCGGGCACTGTTCGACGCACTGGCGGAGGTATCTGGCTCGCGCAAGCGGTCGGCGGAGCACGAACAGCGCTGGCTCAACCTCGCCGGATTTCTGCTACGTCCAGGCACCGGTGCCCCCTTGGATGCGTGGCGATCCCGCGTCATGTGGGGGATTTTTCACGAGAACCTTTGCTTCCCCAAGAGTGAACCGAGTCGGCTCGCGTGGTGGATCACGTGGCGACGCATTTCGGGCGGCCTGGAAAAAGGCCAACAAGAACAGCTATTTGACCGCATATCCGCGTTGTTATTGCCCAACGCAAGGCAGGCAAAAAAACTTGCCGACGCCAAACCTAGTCGGCAAGAGCTAGCCGAGATGTGGCGCACCGCCGCGAGCTTGGAGCGCCTTCCGGTCGAGGCGAAGATCAAGCTGGGAAACGAAGTGGTGCGCCGTATCGACGCGCGAAAAGGCCGCGAGGACTCGGTGTACCTGTGGGCGCTCTCTCGAATCGGGGCGCGGGTTCCGCTCTACGGACCGCTAAACGCAATTGTGCCACCCGCGCAGGCGGCGCGTTGGATCGAGACCGCGCTCACATGGAACTTGCCCGAACCTGATCGCGCAGCCTTTGCGCTCGCTCAGCTCGGACGGCGGACCAGCGATCGTTCCCGCGATCTCGATGATGCGACGCGGGCAAAGCTTGCCGGGGCTCTACGCGCGCTCCCCGCCGGTGAACGCGCTGCGGTGCTTGTCGAGCACGTGGTGGCGCTGGAAGCGCGCGAGGAGCGAATTGCGCTGGGAGACACATTGCCTGCGGGCCTGCGGCTCGACGTGGTTGACTACGACTGACTCTCGACAAACTGAACAAGCTCAGCATCCGTTGCAGGGGCGAGGGCGCCAAATCCAGGCGCCAGGAGAGCCTGCCGGCTAAACAGCAAGACGGAGAGATCGCTCAGTTGGCGGGACGTCTCCGAAACTCCGTCGCTGTCGAGCTCAAGTAAGATTGCAACCGGCTTGAGAGCGCGCGCCAACCGGGTCAGCTGCCTGTCAGCCCGTGTCATCGAGATAACAGAATATCCGCGATGGCTTAACAGCACATCGATCCGCTTGAGCCGAACTCGATCGCGTTCAACCACCAGCACAATGCCCCGCTCAGCTTCCACCTGGTCCGGCTCCACCGGCGCCGCGTCGATCGCCAGCTGCCCCGTGTTGTCCGCGCCCCGAGAGCGATATACTGCGAGCGCGACCTTGTTCAGCAGCTCGTTCATGCGAAACGGCTTTTGCACAATCCCATCCGCACCGATCGACGCGAGGTTGATCTCGACACCCTGGACCGCAGTCATAATCAGCACAGAAACGGTGCTGTTGGCAGCATCTGCGCGCAGCCGCTGAAGGAATCTACGGCCGTTCATCCCCGGCATCATCAAGTCCAGGAGAATCGCGTCGGGCCGGACGAGACGTACGCGCTCCAACGCTTCTTCACCATCCGCCGCAACGTCGACTACATAGCCTTCATCGGCTAAGGCCGCGCCGAGGGCCGAACGGACCATGGGCTCATCGTCCACGACCAAAATCCGCCCGCGTTGCCCCGCTCCCATTACCATTCCTCTGCCCCAACCCTACCACCAAGTTCCGTACGGTGTACCATGCTTCTCGAAATGTCGACGGTGCCCACCCTGGCCTACGACAAGGTCCGGCCCCGGATCCTGCAGCGGTTGCTCGAGAGAAGGGCGACCCTCGATCCCTCATTGGCCCGCATCGACGAGCTGGCCGCCCGGGCGCAGATCAGCGCCGTTCTCGAACACATCGGCAATTTCATTGCCACAGGTGACGTAGGGCAGCACCGCGCCTTCCTGCACACGTTTCTCGCAATGCGCGCGGCGGAAGCGCAGGGTCCGGCCGCAGTACTTGCAATGCTGGTCGCCATCGGGGAAACCGCTGTGGACGTGGCGCAGGAAGACGCCAATACCCCAGAGGGGATAGAGCTAACCCTGGTACTTTCGCGCGTAACTTCCTCCACCGCGCGCGCGGTGAACGACCTCATCGCCGAAGAACTGCGGCGCCGAATTGCCCATCGCAACGAGCTATCGCGCGACCGCAAGGCGGCTGAATCGTGACTTCGCCATTACTGGCCTTTCGCGCAGCGGGGGACACAAATGTTGGAAAGGTTCGCACGACCAACGAAGACTCGATGATCGTCGACCCGGGTCGCGGACTTTATGTCGTTCTGGACGGGATGGGCGGGGCCAACGCAGGCGATGTGGCATCGCAAACAGCTCGCGACGCAATACACGACTTCGCGGTGCGAAATCAGCTTCACCTGGACCCAAAGGCACTACTTCAGCGAGCCGTTCAACATGGCGCCGGCGTCGTTTTTGCGGCAGCTCAGGCATCGCCCGAACACGAAGGCATGGGAACTACCGTTGTCGGCTGCCTAGTCGTCGACTCAACGCGTGCGATCATCGCTCACGTCGGCGACTCGCGAGCCTACTTGCTGCGCAGCGGCCGGATCCAAGCCCTTACACGCGACCACACGATTGTCGAGGAGCTCGTTGGCCGCGGCCTGTTGACGAGCGAAGAAGCGGAACGTCACCCGTACAAAAATGTGTTATCGCGTAACCTCGGCGCAAAGCCGGAAGCGCGGATCGATATCCTGGACCTCGAAATCCGCCCAGGGGATCGCATCCTACTGTGCTCCGATGGCCTCTACGGCTATGCGTCGACTGAAGCGATCCAGTACGTGCTTGGATCAGGCGACGAACCGGAACACGTTGCGCGCGACCTCGTCGATTTGGCACTCCGAGGGGGCGGGGGAGACAACGTCACAGCGGTCGTCATCGAGACACCTTCCGAGAAAGCCGTTAAGGAAGCCGTTCAAACCAGCGGGGCGATTGCGTGGTGGCAACGCCGGGAGAGATTTACCCAGGTTGCAATGGAACGCGGCCTCGGCGCAAACCCGATCTGTCGAGGGTTGTCGGCCGATGAGGCGCTCGATCTGATCGCAAACTCGCTGTGTCAGGCGGTCTATCACGATTTGGAACGTGCCACCGGCGTCAACGTGTGGACGTTCGCACAAAATGTCGCTGGCGGATGGTTCGAACGGTCCGGCGACTATGCCGCGTTGCGCGAGCTACTAGATATCCTCATCGCCAGCGCTGGAACGATCGTTCAAGAAATTCGGCGATCCGACCCAACTCAAGGCTTCCACCTGGAGATCGCCGTATCGCGCGCTCTTGTCGTCGCCGAATTGGCGCTCGGAGGACTGCTCGCCGAAGAACTGCGCCGCATTGATGCGCAGCTCATCGCGCTGCATAGCGCAACGCACGACACGCTCGAGGTCCCGCTGGGCGAAGAACACGAAACGGTGGAAACCGCACCGCAGTTTATCGATCAATCAACAGTTCCGTTCTTGCGGCCAGAACGCCCGGTAACCAACCCCGGGATTAGCGCTGAAGTTGCGGCAGGCATTGCCAACACCATCGCAGCTGCTCGCGAACGGACATCGCCGAAAGCTCAGCTGGTAAAACAAGTCCTCGGCGCACTTGAGCGCATCGCAACGGATTCAACCGGAAACTTCGCAAGCGCCGTAGCGGCCGCGCGCGAAGTCTACGGCGTTCGGCCTGTGGACGACGCTGGAGTCATCCCGGTATTCGAAGCGCTGGATGCAGCCCGCATCATCACAGCTGCGGCGATTCATCAGGTCGGCCTCCCCGAGGTCCGCCGCGCGCGGGTGTTGCTGGCACTGAGCCGTGCGCAGCAGCGTCTCGTAGGCGCGATTACGGGACTGGTCCTCGAAGCAGTGGCGCCGTTCTCCGACCGTCTCAAAGAGGCTCAGATGCAAACGGCCGAACTTCGCGAACGCGTTGCCCAAGCCGAAAAGAAGCGCGCCGATCTCGAACGCAAGCTCGCATCGTCGATGAACCAAAGCGGGCCCTGGAGCCAGCGCACCAACACAGAGTGGTAGCGCCAACCTATGATGACCCATTCGGAGCAACGATATGTCTGATGTCGACCTGCCTGACGCCGTAAGCGTGTTGCGCGATGAAGTCCTCGATACCGCGTTGCATGGCGACCGAGATCCGCCAGGAGCAGAAGCGTTCGATGCGCTGATTCGAGCGCTATCGATCGGCGGCGAATCCATTCCAAGCCTCGACCTCACGTTACACGACTCGGTTGCGCGCCGTCTGGCCTGGGGCGACCGCGAAGAAGCTGTGCTCGCCGACGCCGAGATGACCTTCGACCGGCTAATGACAGCAGTCGAGCGCGCGTTTCGAGATCCCGCGGATCGCATGGTCGTTATCGAGGCTGCATCCCAGGTCGCAGTTACGGTAGCTCGCGTGGTTTCGCTTGCCGCTTTGGCGCGCGCATCGCGCGACCGGGCCGAGCGATTGCGAGAAGAAATGGCGCAAAAACAGCTCGAACTCGTGCTCGAGAAACAACGCGCGAGCATCGCGCAAATGGAAGCCGAACCTCGCGAACCTTAGGCACTGTCAGTCACCGACCGCAGCGCCACCGTTGCGAGGATCCGCGGCGCCAAACCAACTTCCGTTTTTCCAAACGACTGCCTCCACCGCACCGTAGATTCGCTGCGGTTGATTCCACACGAGAACGTGACCGGCGGCCTTGAGCTGGATTTCAGCGTCTTTTTGAATCGCTTCGTCCTCAACGATCACCTCGTCGGGGAGGTGCTGGTGGTGTACGCGTGGCGCAGCAATCGCGGCATCCACCGGCATTCCAAAATCGAGCACATTGGACAGCGTTTGCCACACCTCTGTGATGATCCGAGCGCCGCCTTGACCGCTCAGCGCCATCGCAACGTCCCCGTTGCGATCTTCCACAACGATCGGTGACATCGATGACAACATTCGCTTACCAGGTTGAATCTTGTTGGCTGCTCCCTGGACCAGGCCAAAGTAGTTGGGCGCTCCAGGCTTCGCTGTAAAGTCGTCCATCTCGTTGTTCAGCAAGAAACCACTCACCATGATTCCGCTGCCAAAGGCCGTGTTTAGCGTAGTCGTCAAGGCTACTGCCATCCCATCTTTGTCGACGACGACTAGGTTTGTGGTATGCGTTCCTTCCAACATCGCAGGCACCGTCTTGGACGGCGTAGCCCGCGCGGTGATCGTGGCTACGAGCCGATCGGCATAACGTTCGGACGTCAGTTGGGCGACCGGCATATCGGGAACATACGCAGGATCGCCCAACAGTTCGTTACGCGCCGCGAACGCACGGCGCCACACCTCAACGAGCAGGTGCACGTGGGACGCGGAGTGCCATCCCAATGAACGTACGTCCGTGTTGCGCAACATATTCGCGGTCATCGCGATAGCGATGCCGCCCGATGATGGCGGTGGCATCGCGTACAGCTCGTGGTCGCGATAGCGGAATTTCAACGGGGTGCGCCATACCGCGCTGTACCCAGCCAGATCCGCCGCGGTAATGATTCCTCCTCCACGTTGCATTTCAGCAACAATTGCAGTGGCCGTTTCTCCCCGATAAAACCCCTTGGGTCCCTGTGCCGAGATCCGCCGAAGTACCGTCGCAAGCTCAGGATTCTTGAGGATTTCTCCCTCGCGGCGGGCCTCACCGTTGGGCCACCACAGCGGAGCGGCGGCCGTTGACCGCGTTTTGCGAAACCGAATGAGCGAAGCGTGCAGCCTGGAGCCGATTGGAAATCCGTCTTGCGCGAGTTTGATCGCAGGAGCGATCAGGTCCGGCCACCGGGCCTTGCCGAACTTCTGATGCAGCGCCCACAACCCGGCAACCGAGCCAGGTACACCACTCGCCTTGTGTCCTCCAACGGACTCCCGCGTCGGTTTACCGCTCTCGTCAAGAAACATCGTCGCCGTAGCAGCTCCGGGGGCCGTTTCGCGAAAATCAAGCGCTGCCGCCTCGCGCTTCTTCGACCGGACAATCGCGAAGCCACCTCCTGCCACGTTACCAGCACTCGGATGCGTCACGGCCAACACAAAAGCGGCCGCTACTGCAGCGTCTGCCGCGGTTCCACCCTTTGCGAGCACGTCCTTCCCGACCTGAGACGCGTGGACATCTTCGGATGCAACCATCGCTGTCTTGCCGCGGCCCGCCAACGCGGGATCGACGCGAAAACCGCTAGCCGCGGTGCGATACTTCGGCCCTGGTGCCGGCGCCACAACGTCGCGCTTCTGCGGCTCGGAGCGACACGCGGCCAACAGCAGTGCCAAGACAAAAACTCGCCTCATGGCGCACATCCTACGATGCAATCCCGCCACATCCGAACTGCGGCAACACGAAGCTGGCCCGAGGTCCTAGCGAAGATGGGGGGTGCGCGCCTCCGTTAGGTGGAATCGTCGCGAGAGCCTTGGCTCCGGTGCTATACTTCTAGCAGTGTTCGATCCCGTCGTGTTTGCGACCCGTCGGTCCGAGTACATGGCATTGATCGGGAATTCGGCTGTCGCCGTGATCCGGTCCCTCCCTGAACGATTGCGAAACGGCGACGCGTTTTGGGCGTTCCGCCAAGCCTCCGACCTCGTCTACCTCACGGGCTTTCTTGAACCTGAGACAACGCTGGTATTGCGCCCCGGCGCGGAGACCGAGCGGATCGTGATGTTCGTACGGCCGCGCGATCCGGACAAAGAAATCTGGGATGGCCGGCGCGCAGGTATCGAAGGCGCCGTCGCTCGTTACGGGGCGGATGCGGCCTACCCGGCGGCCGAGCTTGCGGCCAAACTTCCGGATCTGCTCGCGAATGCCGAGCAACTGCACTACAGCCTCGGCGTTGACCACGATATGGACCGGCTGATCACCACAACGATCGCCCAGCTTCGCAAGACCGAGAAGCGGGGGAAACGTCCTCCGGACGCTGTGTTCGACCCACGATCCGCGCTACACGAACTGCGACTTCGGAAACGCCCCGAAGAGTTCCACTCGTTGCGGAAAGCGTGCGAGATCGCCTGTCACGCTCACATCGCCGCAATGCAGGCGGGCAAGCCGGGCGTGTTCGAATACGAGCTGGATGCGCTCCTCAACTACACCTTCCGCAGCCGCGGCGGCTCCGGCCCCGGCTACACAACGATCGTCGGCGCCGGCGAAAACGCGACCATCCTGCATTACACCGATAACCGTTGCGCGATCGCCGACGGAGATTTGGTTCTGGTCGATGCTGGCTGCGAATACGATCACTACACTGCAGACATCACGCGAACCTGGCCGGCCAACGGGCGCTTTAGCAAATCGCAGCGCCGCGTTTACGAGCGCGTTCTCGCAGCCCAGGCGGCAGCCATCGAAATGGCGCGGCCAGGAGCAACGCTCGACGATATTCACAACTTCTGCGTGCGTTCGCTGACCGAAGGAATGATCGAACTCGGACTGCTCACTGGCACCACCGATGACCGCATTGCCGATCAGTCATTTCGCCAGTTCTACATGCACGGCACCTCGCATTGGCTCGGCCTCGATGTTCACGACGCCGGCGCCTATACCCGCGGCGGCAAGCCACGACCGCTCGAACCCGGCATGGTCATCACGGTCGAGCCCGGCCTCTATATCCCGGTTGGAGCTGCCAACGTTCCCGACGAATTGCGTGGCATCGGCGTTCGCATTGAAGACGATGTCGCGATTACCGCGGATGCTCCAGAAGTGTTAACTGCCGCGTGTCCAAAATCGGTGGAGGACATCGAGAGGCTAACGCGGCGTTGAACGGTTCCCGGGTAGGCGTTGGCTCTGTAGGGGCGCTGGCCAACGACGCCGATGTACGCGGTGTCGGACAACGTGGGTCGTGTCAGGCCGGGAATTCCTCGAGGGGGTACCGAAGATCGTTGAGCTTGACCTTCAAACGACATACGCAGATCCTGAACGCTATGTTCCGCAAATCAGGTTCGATACCGCTGACTTGGTTGAACGTTCCAAGCACCTTGGGATTCGGATTCGCACTCCTCGTGGCATGCAGCGATGACACCTCGATGCTGGGAGAAGACGCCTCGGGCGGCGACGAAGAACCGGCTGAGCTCGCCGGGATCACCCGGTTTCACAACGAGGTTCGGGCCACCGTAGGTGTTGGCCCGGTCGTCTGGGATAGTCGCTTGGCAACGATTGCCGCTATGTGGGCGGCAAAATGCGTAGACAGCAGCCCGCGAGATGGCTTGGTCGACCACAACACCAACCGGAGCCAAAGCTACCCCACATATGTTGGCGAAAACGTCTTCGGTAGCAGCGGCGATGCAACTGCCAAGGGCGCCGTCGACTCTTGGGCAAGTGAGCGAACCAACTATGACTACCCAAGCAACGTCTGCAGCGGCGTTTGCGGCCACTACACGCAGATCGTGTGGCGGAATTCCACCATGATCGGTTGCGCGAAATCGTCTTGTAGCGGGCTGATGTACTCGAGCACGATCGTCTGCAACTATGGCCCGGGGGGGAACATTTCAGGCGAACGACCGTACTGAGTTAGCGAAACGTCGCGCGTTCGTCACAGAGCTGCCACACAAGCCCACCATCCTCGACGCGAAATTTGTGCTAGAGCAAAATGAATGAGCGGGCTGGTACTGGTCATCGAAGACGAAGTCGACCTTGCCACCACGCTCGAATACAATCTGCGGTCGGAGGGCTACCAAGTTCGAGTTGCCCACAACGGCCGCGACGGGCTAGCCGCCGCAACGGCTGCTCCACCGCCCGATGTAATTGTGCTCGACCTCATGCTGCCGGACCTTGCGGGTACCGAGATTTGCCGCCAACTGCGCGAGCAACAACCCACGCGGCACACACCGGTGATCATGTGTACCGCCAAGGGCGAGGAAATCGACCGCGTCGTAGGTTTTGAGCTCGGTGCCGATGACTATGTCGTGAAGCCGTTCAGCATGCGGGAATTGGTCCTGCGCATCCGAGCATTGGTTCGACGAGCAAAGCATGGTGACAGCGAGGCATCGTTGGTACAGGTGGGCCGGCTGAAGATCGATGGAGAGGCGCATCGCGTATGGGTGGATGACCGAGCCATCGATCTCACCGCTCTCGAGTTTCGGTTGCTACATGCACTCCTGTCGCGACGTGGCCGTGTGCAAACCCGCGAAGCGCTGCTATCGGAAGTTTGGGGTATCGTCGCCGACGTAACGACGCGAACCGTCGATACCCACATCAAGCGACTACGTGAAAAGCTGGGAGAAGTGGGGGCGTATATCGAGACGTTGCGCGGCGTGGGATACCGCTTCACTGCTACACCCGAAGATGGCGAACCGCGAGGAGCCCCGTGACCGCAGCGGTGTGGGCCGTGTTGCTGGTCGTGGCTACGGCGTGGGTGAGCAGCGCAGTCGCACGTCGTCCACTTCGCCGCCTCGCAGCAGCGATGCGCGAAGTTGTGCGCAACCCCGAACGCCGCCTTTCCGAACCCTCCGGATCGAGCGAGGAACTTGAACTGAGGCGATGGATTAACGCGTTGGCCGAAGACGCGGAACGCTCTCGCCAGGCGTTACATCATGAGCGCACCCTGCTCGCCTCGGTGGCCGATGGGCTCACGCAAGGATTGATCGCCATCGACGGCGAACGCAGGATCGAGATGCTTAACGACGCGGCGCGCCGAATGCTCGGCGTGCAAAGTTCGCTCGTCGGCGAACCGTTGCTGGAATTTGTGCGCGTACCCGAACTGCGCACACTCATTGACAACACCGGCGACGCAAAAGCCGAAGTCCAACTGCCATCGGGGCCCAGAGCATTGATCCGCGTCACACGCACGTGGGGGCATGCGGGTCGCGTACTTCTGCTCGAAGATGTCACCACGGTCCGAAAACTCGAATCCGTCCGACGCGATTTTGTAGCGAACGTATCGCATGAATTGCGTACCCCTGTATCCGTGATCCGGGCGAACGCAGAGACTCTGCTGGCGGGTGCAAAAGAAGATCCGGCGATTGCGGGCAAGTTGATCGAAGCGCTTCACCGCAATGCGGAACGCCTTGCCCGGATTATCGCCGATCTACTCGATCTGTCTCGACTTGACGCAGGACAGTACCGCCTCGATGTTGGCCCAGTTCACCTGCGTACGGTTGCGGAGCAGTCCATGTCTGCCGTTGGTTCGCTCGCCGATCAGCGCAGCATCAAGCTACACGTCGACATTGCCGAGGCGCTGTCCGTACAGGCCGACCCCAAAGCGCTCGACCAAATCCTCGTTAACCTAATCGATAACGGGGTCAAGTACACTCGCTCCGAGGGTAACGTGTGGATCGCAGCACGCGAGTCCGGCACAGCGGTCCGGATCGAAGTATCGGATGACGGCCCCGGCATTGCCGACAAACATCGCGAGCGCCTGTTCGAGCGGTTCTACCGCGCCGACCCCAGCCGGTCGCGCGAAGCTGGCGGGACTGGACTCGGACTATCGATCGTGAAACATCTCGTCGAGAGCATGAGGGGGGAAATCGGCATTGAACCCAAGGACCCTCACGGCAGCATTTTCTGGCTAGAACTTCCACGTGCAGCGAGCGCAAGGATCCTCCCATGAATGCAACCCACACCAGCAGAGACTTCGAAAACGAGTTGCGAACGCTGCGCGAGCGGCTGTGCGCCATGGGCGGGCGCTGTGAGTCGCAAATCAGCCTTGCGATGCGTGCGCTATCGGATCGCGACGACGATGTTGCCCGAACCGTGATCCAGAACGACGCAATCATCGACCGCGATGAGACCGAAATCGACGAGCTGGCGCAGCAGATTCTGGCCACCCGACAGCCGGTAGCCTCGGACCTGCGGTTTCTGACGATGTCGCTCAAGTTTGTAACGGATCTCGAGCGCATCGGCGATCTCGCGGTTGGCATCGCGAAGCGAGCTCTCGAACTCAATCGCTTACCGCCACTGACCACGATGCCCGATCTCGGCCGGCTTTCCGCCCTCGTCGACAAGAACCTCAAGGCCGCTCTCGATAGTTTTGTACACCGCGACCCCGAAAAGGCGACCGCAGTGATCAGCGCGGATCGAGAAATCGACAAACTCAATGCGAGCCAGTTTGCCGAACTCATCGCTCACGTTGCAACCGACCCGGCAACCGTCACACGAGTCCTTCCGCTCACATCGGTTTGCCGGTATCTCGAGCGCATTGGCGACCACGTAAAAAACTTGGCGGAAGAAATCGTCTACATGGTCCGCGCGCAAGACGTGCGCCACAGACCCCGCGAAACGCATTAATCGGCTACACAACAAATTGTCACCGTGCCGTCACAATAGCGCCGCGAACCTGCCGCAACACCGGCCTACCTTTGCCGACCATGAACTCTATGAAAATGGGAATCGCGCTCCTGGTTACTGCCACGGCCGCTACCGCGTGCCGAAGCGATAAGCCGAGCGAAACCAAGGCCACCTCACCTGCCAGCGCACCGGAAACTACCGCCACCGGAACCAAACGAGGAGCGGTCACCCTCAACGCGAGCGGGTCCACGTTCCAAAAAGCCTTTCAAGAAGTTGCGATCGAAGACTTCACCCGCAAGAACAGCGGCGTAAAAATCAACTATGGCGGCGGTGGTTCTGGCAAGGGTCGGCAAGATCTGTCGGATATGGTGGTTGACTTCGCCGGCTCCGATTCAGCGTTTAAGGATGCCGATAAGGCCAAGATCAAGGGCGGAGAAGTGCTCTACTTTCCGATCTTGCTCGGCGCGGTAACGGTCTCCTACAACCTTGGAAGCGGCGAACACCTGCAGTTGTCGCCAGGAACCCTTGCGAAGATTTTTCAGCGCGACATCAAAAAGTGGAACGCATCGGAGATCGCCGCCGATAATCCGGGCGCCAAGCTCCCTAACCTCGACATCGTTGTTGTCCATCGCTCGGACGGATCAGGCACCACCGACAACTTCACCAAGTACCTCGAGAAAGCCGCCAACGATGTCTGGAAGCTCAAGAGCGGGTCTACGGTGGAGTGGCCCGTAGATACGCAAGCCGGCAACGGCAATGCCGGCGTTGCCCAGATCATCAAGTCGACCCAGGGGGCGATCGGTTACGTGGACCTGTCGGATGCCAAAGCGACTGGGCTGCGATATGCGTCGATTCGGAACAGCTCAGGAAAGTACGTTGCCCCGACGGCAGAATCAGCTTCGGCAGCTGGCGAAGGAATCGAAGTCGGTGCCGACTTGGTGTTCAGCGCGCTGAACGCGAAAACCGATGCCGCCTATCCGATCACGTGCCAATCGTGGGTGATTGTCTACGCGAAGCAGTCCGACAAAGCGAAAGCAGCAACGATCCAGGCGTATGTAAAGTTCCTGTTGTCCGACGCTCAGAAGTACCTGCCCGAAATCGATTTCGCACCGCTCCCACAAAGCCTTCGGGAAAAGGCGCTTGCGCAGGTCGACAAGATCCAGCTGTAACCCCAATGCGTCAAGGCTTTTCTACGGCGGACCTTCGCAGCCGCGGCCAAAGCGCCGATCGGATGTTTCGCGCCTTAGCGGTGACCGCGGGTGCAATCGTCCTGGTGGTGTTGCTCCTGATCGCGGTAGTAATGACTCACCGAGCGCTGCCCGTTCTCGAGACCACGGGACTTTCGTTTTTCACGGGGACGCGATGGTCCGCGCCTGACGAGTTATTTGGCGCTTTGCCATTCGTTTGGGGCACGCTTTATACGGCGGCAATAGCGGTCGCTATCGCCGTCCCGATAAGCCTAGGCGTTGCGCTGCTCGTCACCCAAGTAGCGCCGCCACGTTTGCGGCGGCCACTTGTTTACTTCGTCGATCTGCTCGCAGTGGTTCCATCGGTGGTATTCGGGCTTTGGGGGATCCTCGTTATCGCACCTCACATCGGCCGATCGTTCCTTACCGCCGGAGTCATTCTCGCGATGATGATTACTCCGATTATTACTTCGCTGGCGCGCGAAGTGATCGAGACGACCCCGCCGGGGGAAAAGGAGGCTGCGCTCGCCCTCGGTGCAACTCGATGGGAGATGATCGCTGGCACTGTATGGCCGCACTCTAAGGCCGGCCTGGTCGGCGCAGTGATGCTCGGCCTGGGTCGGGCGATGGGAGAAACCATCGCGGCCGCACTCGTGATCGGATCAGCTCTCGGGCAAGTCACACTGAAGCCACTTGCGGCCGGAAATTCGATGCCCGCAGTCATCGCCAATGAGTGGGGCGAGGCTGACCACTTGCACAAATCCGCGCTGATCGCGCTCGCAGTGCTGCTGTTTGCTATCACCATTGCGGTGAATCTCGTGGCGGCTGCAATCGTACGTCGCTCTGCTGCTCGCAGTGGGGGACGCAGCTAATGCCGGACGCGTCTACCACTACCGTCGAGAGCGGTGTCACGGCGTTACCGGCCAAAGCGATGCACGAGCCTGCCGTGGACCTGCGAGCGCGGCGGAGCTGGCGGAGCGTGAAGAACAACGCAATGACCTGCGTGCTGGCCGCAAGTATCTTAGTTGTCGCAGCCCCATTGCTAGGGGTTTTGTGGGCTGTGGCCGCCAAGGGCGCGAAGACGGCGTTTGACGCTTTTCCGGCGTTTTTCACGTCGGAGATTCCGGTCATCTCTCGGCGACCAGGCCCCGGCATGGGGCCGGCCATCCTAGGCACGCTGCTTTGCACAGGCGGTGCGACGCTGCTCGCAGTTCCCACCGGCATTCTTGCTGCAGTCTACCTTCACGAGTACGGCGCTCGATCGCAATTTGCCAGACTGATTCGATTCATGGCGATGGTCATGACTGGGGTTCCATCGATCGTCATGGGGTTGTTTGTCTACGTGATGTGGACCATGCGCTTCGGCTATTCCGCATTCGGTGGTTCACTCGCCCTGGCATGTCTCATGCTCCCAGTCGTGATCGGCACAACAGAGCAAATGTTGCGATTGGTGCCTAACCAACTTCGCGAAGGTGCGTATGCACTTGGTGCTTCGAAAAGTCGCGCGATCGTCACTGTGGTGGTGCCCGCCGCGCTTCCCGGCATTGTGTCAGGTGCACTACTCGCAGTCGCTCGCGCGGCGGGTGAGACCGCACCGTTACTGTTCACAGTGGGCGCGGCGACGGCGTTTAACCCGCACCTGTTCAGCGAGGCAAACACCGCCTTGTCGGTGCAGATTTTTGGCAATGCAACTTCTGCGTTCAGCGCGGCACAGGACCGCGCCTGGGGCGCCGCTCTCACGCTTGTGCTACTTGCGTTTTTCGCCACGATAGCGGCCCGATTGTTTACCGCCCGATTTGCGACCCCACGATGATGGCACACACGTCCTACATACAGCGCGAGTCTTCCGTATTTTCCCTCGAAACATTGGAAGTCTACTATGGAGCGTTTCGCGCTGTGCGAAGCGTCAATCTACAAATTCGGTCGAACGAGATCACAGCGTTTATCGGACCGTCCGGGTGCGGAAAGACCTCCGTCCTGCGCTGTCTAAACCGGATGAACGATCTGATCCCCAACGCGCGGATCGCCGGTACGGTGGCGTACCGCGGCGTCGATCTCTACGCCCCAGACGTCTCTGCCACAGAAGTACGGCGTCGCATCGGCATGGTATTTCAAAAACCCAACCCGTTCCCGAAGAGCATCTACGACAACATCGCGTTCGGCCCGCGCATCAACGGCAAACACCACCGCGCCGACCTCGACCACATCGTCGAGACCTCGCTGCGCGCGGCAGCTCTGTGGGATGAAGTCAAAGACCGGCTACGCACATCCGCTCTCGGCCTTTCCGGCGGTCAACAACAGCGACTCTGTATCGCCCGTACGATTGCCGTTGAACCGGAAGTTCTGCTCATGGACGAGCCGTGCAGCGCACTCGATCCGATCGCCACCGCGCGCATCGAGGAACTCATGCGCGCGCTCAAAGGCAGATACACGATTGTAATCGTAACGCACAATATGCAGCAGGCAGCCCGAGTCAGCGATCGCACCGCATTCTTCACCGCCGAAGTCGACGCGGAGACCGAACAGCGCTGCGGTGTCCTCGTCGAGTACGATCAGACCGGCAAGATCTTCTCCAACCCATCGGACACCCGGACCGAGAACTACATTACCGGTCGCTTCGGCTAAAGACTCGGCTCAGCGGTCTGATTAACCCGGTCGCCCTTCGTCGTTGGCTGCGAAATAACCAGAAACTCCACAGCAGCACTCGACTCATTGCGCATTTGATGAGGAACGCCCGGGGACACTTCAACCCCTTCGTGTGCGCGAATGGTGTGAGCAACTCCATCGACATCCAACGTCGCAACGCCGCAGAGAACGAAGAAAAATTGTCGCGCGGTCTGATGTATATGCGTAACTTCCGACGTTCCCGCCGGCATCCGTTCGTGGATCACGCTCAAAGCGTCACCCTTTACGAGGTGCCACCCGTCGCAATTTTCACCCCAAACGTAGTGCTCACAGCCCTGTTTCGAAACAACCACCATGCTCAGTGTATAACTCAATCCGATCAGCAATCATTTCCGATCGATCCACCTCCGCACTCCCGAGTCGGGAGTGCTGCGCACCCCGGCGAAGCCGGGGTTATCGATCGCCTATTTCACTCGTACCGGTCACACTGCTAACATGCATTGCCGCTGCGCGAACACCGCAATATTCGTTGCCGGAAAGGGTTTGGAGCGTATCGTCAAGGTCGAAAAGCGGTGCGTCGAATTCCACGGCGGTGCAGAACGGAAACACGCTGTGAAGGTCTGGGTCGATCTCCGTGCGCACAACGCGACCTTGGGCGGATCCAATCTCCAGACCCTTGGTGATCGCGATGTTCATGACCAGCCGATCTCCGACCTCAAACTGCGTTGAACTCAGGAACCGAACCCCGCTGGCGCTGACATCGCGCGTGATTCCCCCACGATCACGACACTCCTGTGTGGAGATGTTGATCGGAACTCGAATCTGCGCACGCGGAAATCGACGTTGATCCTGGGGGGCGAGGGGCACTGCCTGTTGATACGGAACGAGCGCGTCAAGGTTTCCCCAGTTGCCGATATCGGAACGAAGTTCAGCGCCCAGAAGGGGCCGGCGCTAGTTCACGGCAGTAATAATGTGACAAACATCACTTATTTTGCCATATGGAAAGCCACTTCGAGGTCTGCCTGGAGGTCGGCGATGTCCTCGATACCCACGGAGAGGCGAATCAGGCCATCTACGATGCCGAGTTTCGCCCGGTTTTCGGCGGGTACGCTGGCGTGGGTCATGATCGCCGGATGCTCGATCAGCGACTCGACCCCGCCAAGTGACTCGGCCAGCGTGAAGACCTTGCATGCGGACAAAAACGCACGCGCCTGGGCCAGACTGCCGCGCAGCACAAAACTGATCATTCCGCCAAATCCCCGGGCCTGCCGACGTTGCACGTCGTGTCCTGGATGCGATGGTAGGCCCGGATAGAACACCCTCTCGACCTGCGGATGGCCGTCCAACCATGCAGCGAGCATCCGCGCGTTGGACTCGTGGCGCTCCATTCGAACGTGCAGCGTTTTTGTGCCGCGCAAGACCAGAAAACTGTCCATGGGCGAAGGCACAGCCCCCGCGGCATTCTGCAGAAAAGCTACCCGCTTGCGCAGCGCTTCATCTTTGAACACCAGGGCTCCGCCAACCACGTCGGAATGACCGTTGAGATACTTGGTAAGCGAATGGGCGACCACGTCGGCGCCCAGCTCGAGTGGACGCTGTAAAAATGGCGTCATAAATGTGTTGTCGACGGCGAGTAGAACGCTTCGTGCACGGCACAGCGCCGCGACCGCAGCGATGTCGATAATCTTGAGCATCGGATTGGTCGGAGTTTCGATCCACACCAGCTTTGTCTGGGATCGAATGGCGGCTTCAATAGCCGCAGCTCCGGCTGCCGGATCCACGTACGTAAACTCGAAACCGAAGCGGCGAAACACTTTGTCGAACAAGCGAAATGTGCCGCCGTAAAGGTCATCGCAGGCCACGATGTGGGCACCGCTGTCAAACAGCTGCAGCAACGTGGTGGTTGCTGCGAGGCCAGACGCAAAACAAAGCCCCCCAACGCCACCTTCGAGTGCAGCCAGGTTGGCTTCCAGCGCGAACCGGGTTGGATTCTGCGTTCGAGAATACTCAAATCCCTGGTGCACACCGGGTGCCGATTGCGCATAGGTCGACGTGTAGAAAACAGGAGTCATCACTGCGCCGGTTGCACGGTCCGGAGTTTGTCCGGCGTGAACGGCGCGAGTACCAAACCCCTGAGCGGCCGGCTTGTCGGTGGTCATTCGAACTGAAAGTTACTCGGATCTCGCTCCAAGATCCGCGCTAGTGCGGCCTCTTCGAGCAGATCGACCATGCGTTGGCCGCCGTACTTCTTCATCAGCTTGTCATCGTATTCGTCCGCGATGAGAGCGACGTCGCGCAACGTCGCAACGAGCTCCTCGGGATCGAGAGTCGGTCCCCCGAGAATCGTGTGGCAAAACAGCACGGTATGTTCGGCGGGATCCCAAGCGAACGCACCGAACCGCAGATGCCCGTTGAGTTCGAGTAACTGCTTGGCGAGCGGCCCATCGACATTTACTCCCTTTACCAGCTGTGCCGTGCACCTCACCATCGCCTTGCTATCGCCCCAGGGCACGACGTTGATCATGACGTACGCCGAGCCCTGCTTGAGGACATACAGCGACTCATCGATCTTGCGATAGGCATTGCTGGTGTGAAGCGTCTCCTCGATCAGGAGCGCGGTAGCCCTTTCTGCGGGATTCATGCCCTGTTGTTACCACGTGACGAATACCTCGCCACAGGGGAGATGAACGGTTCCGAGGTACGTACCAAGCGCCGTGCGAGCTGTGCGATACTGGTCTTATGCGTCTGGGTAGGTCCCTGAGTAGGAGGGCGGTAGTACCCGCCGTTCTAGCGCTCTGGCTGGCCGGAACCGTGGGCTACGCAGAGCCAATTCGCGAAATCGTCGTAACCGAGAATCGCAAAACAACGACCGATACCGTGGAACTGATCGCGCAGATCAGCGTGGGTGATCCGTGGTCGCCAGAAATGACTGAGGTCGTCACGTCTCGGCTGGTATCGAGTGGTCTGTTCCGCGATGTCGAGGTGTTTTGGGCCCCGGTCGCCGGCGGCGTGCGAGTTCACTTGGTCGTTCACGACAAACACTCGTGGGTGATCGCGCCCGCGTTCTACACTCAACCCACGAATATCGGCGGCGGCCTGGGCTTTGGCGAAAACAACCTTTTCGGCGAGAATCAGAAGCTCCTGCTGTTTGGTCAAATCGCCACCGGCGATTCCTTTTTTATCGGCGCCTGGATTATTCCGTCGATCGGCGGTTCGCGGTTCTACGCCCAGATCGATACGTTCCTCAAGCGCTCGCGCAACATCGAATACGCCGCACCCAAGAGCTACCTCGACGACCCGGCAGCGATCCGCAGATCGTATATCAACTACCTCAACGGCGGAATTCGCCTTGGCGTGAACCTGTTTCGCGGCTTGGCGTTCGACACGCGGCTGCGCGGCGCGTACGTAAGCTACAGCCGCGTCGAATTGGACACGCGTGACAATCCGGAAGCCACGCTTGCCGACATCGACCCAAGCCTCAGCGATCCCAGCCAAGTTCCCAAGCCCGGAGCCGAAGGATGGGACGTATCGAGCGAATTTACCCTCACGCTCGACCGGCGGGCGAACTGGTACGGCGTTGCGAGCGGCTATCGAGCAACGCTTACGTACGAACGCTCTATCTTGTCGAACGACTTTCGATATTACCAATTTAACACGTCGCTGTATCGGGCGTGGCGGGTGCTCGATCGCCACAACCTCGTGGTTAAGGCGCGCGCAGACATCGGCCATCACCTGCCGTTCCAACAAGAGTTTGTTACCGGAGGACCCTCGATGCGAGGGTGGATCAACAATCAGTTCCGGGGCGATTTGCGCGGCCTCGTCAACGTGGAGTATTCGGTACCTTTGGTTACGGTGGCAGGTCTGTCGTTCCGCGGCCTCGGCTTTGTCGACTCGTCATATACGACGTTTCTGTCCACCGACAATCCGCAACGCCACTACCTTCCAGGTGCCGCGGCGCGCGGTCTGGCACCACTTAAGAATTCGATCGGCCTCGGAACCCGCTTGTTTATGCGCCAGATCGTGTTGCCACTCCTCGGGCTGGATTTCGGGTACGGTTTGGAAGCGCGTGACTTTCAGATCTACTTGGCGATCGGGCTTACTGACTAAACGGGCAGAAAGTTGAGCCGCTAATGCGACCCTGCCCGTTCTGCAGCGCGCCCAACGGCCGCGAGCTGGCCGTGTGCCAACAATGCGGGCGTCGGCTACCACCATTGCCGCCTCGACTCGAACGGCAGCGCAGCGTTCCCCCCCCCGTGCCCCCGGTGGCTCCCGCGGATCCCCCGACCGCTCCCCCACGCCATAAGCCGACATCCGTAGGGCCCCCGGTACTAACCCGCGCGCCAAACCCGTTACCTCTCGATCCCACGTCGCGTCCCTCGCTCCATTCCGCGGCAGTCACTACAACCGAAGTAGTTGAATCTTCTACGAATTTTCCGTGGAATGCGACGCAGCCCGGGACGATCGACCCTGAGCTTGAAGCACCGTTTGTTCCACCAAAAGTCCTGCAAATTCCAGAAGTTCCTGAGCCAGGCCTGATGAGGCCCGCGCGGTATGCATACTTGTTCGCGCGCGCGTGGTGGCAACGGCGTGGAGTCGCCAAACAGCTGTCCGCCGAGATCAGGCGACATACCCAAGCTCTCGACCACGTGTTAGGCGGGCTCGGGGAAGCGGCCAGGGGCGCGCGTATTGAAGGCCGGGTATTTTCAGCTGAAAACGCCGCGATTTCGAAAGCCGAAGACCGGATCCGACAGCTTGGCGACGAGCGCTTCGATGTCGAGAGCAGAAAATCGGAGGAACACTCCAAATTCGATGATGTTGAAAAAGAGCGAATTGCCAAACTGACCGAGGCCGAGCGGGTGGTCGATGAAGTAGCGCGCGAGTTAGCGGCGCTTGAAGGCCAACGTCGAGATTTGCGCGACCGCCGCAAAGACTTGGAGCGACATTGGAAGGCGAGCCAGAAAGCAGGACAACCGCTACCTGACCGCAACCCGCTGACCGCCAGTGGCGACGCAACCGGTCGCACACACGAAGAAACGCGAAGCGCCATCGATAACCCCGGCTCCGCCGGGGTGCGCAGCACTCCCGACTCGGGAGTGCTGAGGTCGATCGATCGTCAACTCGGGGCGTTGGAGCGCCCAATCGTAGAGATCGCCGCCCGACTAGACGCCAGCAAGGCAGAACTCGATGCTGCCAAACGCTCGCTGCACGATGCGCGCGAAGGCCACAGTCACCGGCTCGCAGAACTCGACGCGGAGCACAAGCGAAAGTCGCGCGAAATCGCGATGTCGCAAGGCGAGATAGCGCGACGGCTCGTGACACTTGGCACGCTGGTAAACCTCAACCGAATCGCGGATGCCCAGTTTGGGGCGCTCTACCGGCACATCGATCTGCTTCGGAGCGCGATCACAGTGCGCACGACTCACGTCGAAAAACTCACGTCTGAACGCGAAGCCTACGACAAAGGCGCGCTGGTCCGCGGAATCGCAACCATAGCCGGCGCGGCGTTGGCGTTGACCGCGGCGATCGTGATCGCACTAGCGATCCTTTAGGACACGTCCCTAAAAATAGTGAAGCGCCGGGGGGTTAGGGATTGAGCGAGCCGGTGTCCGAGGCCCACATGAAGTAGCCGAGAACCGCCAAGCCGATTGCGGTAAGCACCGCGAGAAGCGCAAATGGTACGCGGTCGCCGATCGTGCGGCGGGAAAAAAACCGTCCGGCAGAGCGCGAGTGAATCGTCGTTGTGACGTTCGCCGCAAACGTCTGCGGCGCGCGGGCCTTGGGCAAGCCAGACATTACTTGGCGGGTTGCGACAAACTCGTCGTAGACCTTTTTCCACGATGGATCTGTAGCGATTTTGGCCGCAACTTCATCGCGGCGCTCTCCCGTCAGCAACCCGTCGAGGTATTCGCTGATGGCCGCCACGCTTTCCTCGTCGAGCTCGACTGAGGCGACTTTCGTCATACGCCGTCTCCTCCATGTTGTTGCAGTTTCTTTCGCAATACCAAACGAGCGCGGTGTAATCGCGACTTTACTGTCCCATCCGGGAGGCCAGTAATTTCACAAACCTCCTCGATCGACAAATCCTCGAGGTCGCGCAACACGACGACCACCCGGTGATCGTCGTCGAGCGAATGAATCGCTTCCCGAACCACTGCCTCTAGCTGCTGTTCTTCCAGCGCGCGATCGGGAGAAGCAGGGCCGCCCCCGCCGATGGATCCCGAAGCCGCGTTACCCGTTTCGTCGAGTTCTTCGCGATCCCGATCATGACGGCGGGCCAGGTACCTAATTCGGTTCTTGCTGTGATTCACGGCAATTCGATACAACCAGGTCGAGAGCTTCGAATCGCCGCGAAACGAGCTAATGGTCTTGAAAACGGTAATGAAGACCTCTTGCGCGACGTCTTCAGCCTCGTGCTTGTTGCCAAGCATGCGGTAACAGATGTTGTAAACCTTGTCTCGGTGTCCGTCGATGAGGTCCCTAAACGCCTGCTCATCGCGGGCCTGTAGGCGCCGGAGCAGCGAGCGGTCGAGGTCGGGCATGACTTTTGGGGCCCCCAGCATACTCCTAACCAAAGCGGAGTGCTCCCCGGCCCCCCTTTTCGCCCAGGGCCGAAGGCCCGAACCCCCTAATCCGACAGCTGAAGTTGGAGACAACGCTGACCGTGGTATTTCGCTGTGGCTTTTCCTGCGCCAGAGGGTTACGTTAGCTGTTGCCACAGTTCGTCGGTTTGCAGGACCCGTTTGCGTTACGTGCTACGGCCATTGCCAGTTCCGGTGCTCGGTGGATTTTTCAAAAACCCGCTTTCGAGCACGGAGCCCATCGTGGGCGGGTCGTATCAAGTCACCGGGCCAGTTTGAGCAAGCGATGAACACTCGTCTGTATGTAGGAAATCTTTCGTTCAACACCACCGCCGACGGAGTTCGGACTGCGTTTCAGCAGTTCGGCACGGTCAGTGACGTGCACCTCGTAAGCGATCGGGAGACCGGTCGCTCGCGCGGATTTGCTTTCGTCACGATGGGCACGCCCGAAGAAGCCGCCAAGGCTATCGAAGGCATGGACGGCCAAACCCTGGATGGTCGTCCGCTCCGCGTAAACGAAGCAGAGCAGCGCCAACAACGCGGCGGCGGCGGCGGCGGCGGTAGCTACCGCGGCGGCGGCGGCGGCGGCGGCTACCGTGGCGGCGGCGGCGGTGATTACGGCGGTGGCGGTGGCGGCGGTGACTACGGTGACGGCGGCGGTGGTCGCGGTCGCGGCGGTCGCGGTCGCGGCGGCGATCGCTGGTAGCGATAGCGCCCGCGGTCTACCGGTCAGCGCGGCCCCCGACCGGGGGGTAAAATCGCATGCTGGCGATGAACATCGTCTCATCGCCACCACTTACCGCTCTGCGCGCTGCGATATCGACACTAAGTTTCATCCCAGCAAATCCAAGTCCGCCTGACATGTAGGTGGCTCCGATGCCGTTATCGCGCAGAATGCCGATGCGAATCGGATAGCCTTGTTGTCCGTTGGACGACCGAAGGAATAGTTCCGCTCCCCCGCCGTAGCGGGCGGATCGGTCGCCGTCGGCAAGTCGCCACCGAGCATCAAAGCTTAGGGCCAGCATCGAGATCGGCTGGGCAACGATTCCGCCGCCAGCGGCACGGCTCCACTGAGGAGATTCGGTTCCCCACAAATTGTAGCCGGCGAGGCCGAGAGTCACATTGCTGTTCACGCGGATCGCCGCGCCGAGGTCAAAGTTCAAGCCGCTCGCCTTCGATTCCCCCATCACATCTGTGGAGTGGTGGAAATATTTGACCGAGCTTCCCAGGGCGATGCGAGGGGTAATGGGGTAGGCAATCGAGGTACCCGCAATGTGCGTGCTGCGGTGCATGCCAGTACCGTCGATGTCCGGGCTAGAACTCGCGTAGTTGTAGTAGAAGCAACCAGGTACGCCCGTCGAATCGCAGGCGGAGACATGGACGAGTGAGGCGCGATCGACAGGTCGGTATCCGTACCCCCCCTCAAACACAAGCTCCGAGTTCAGCGATAGCCCAGCGGGGTTCAGACCAATCGCCGAGGCCCCGGTCGCCCTACCGCGCAGCGCTTCGCCCACCGCAATTTCCCGGGGCCCCAGAATATCAACCAACGAGTCGCCCTCCGCATGTGCACTACCAAGCAGAAGGCAAACCAAGACGAAGGACACTCGCAGGCGCATGGCGCTAGTCTTGACGCGTCCAGAGGCCCCGGGCAAGAAACCTAGGCCCTCGAGCCAGTGGTTTTGAACGCCCCTGGGAGGTACTCACAGGCGCAGGAACTGCGGGCTTTTTCCTCCCCAAAGGTCTAGTAGGCTGGCACGATGTTCGCTTGAAGCCGTACCCGGAGGCTCGTTTTGTCAAACTCTCGTCGAATTTTGGTGGTTGACGACGAAGTCAACGCCCGCACCGCCCTCGCCCAGCTGCTCCAGGAAGAAGGGTTCGAGGTTGAAACGGCCGCTGACGCATTCAAGGCACTCGGAAAATACGAGGGATTTTCGCCCCACGTGGTCATCACCGATCTGAAAATGCCAGGGATGGACGGAATCGAGCTGGTGAAGAAGATTCGCGCTTCCGACGACCCCGCTGGGATCGTCGTGATTACTGCATTTGGCGAAGTTACGTCTGCCGTGGCCGCGATGCGCGCAGGGGCCGCCGATTACCTTACAAAGCCGCTGAATTTCGAAGAATTGCTGGTGGTGCTCGACCGAGTGTTCGAGGGCCAAGAGCTCGCGCGAGAAATGCGACAGCTTCGCACTCGGGTGCGAGACCGCGTTGCCCCACACAACATGATCGGCGATTCGCCACCGATGCAGCGGATCTTCGAGGTGATCGACCAGGTCGCTCACAGCAAGGCGTCGGTCCTGATCACCGGGGAAAGCGGGACGGGTAAGGAACTTGTGGCGAACGCAATCCACCAGCGTTCAGGGCGCGCAGGTGGACCATTCGTCAAATTGCACTGTGCGGCGCTGGCGGAAACCTTGCTGGAAAGTGAATTGTTTGGCCATGAGCGCGGCTCGTTCACCGGGGCAGTGGCGCGCAAGGATGGCCGTTTCCTGCTCGCCGATGGCGGAACGCTATTTCTCGACGAAATCGGAGAGATCTCAAGCGCGCTGCAGGTCAAGTTGTTGCGCTTCCTTCAGGAGCACGAGTTCGAGCGCGTCGGGGGCACTCAGACGATTCGCGTCGATGTCCGCATCATCGCGGCTACCAATCGCAACCTCCAAGACGAAATTGCAAAGGGTCGGTTTCGCGAGGACCTCTATTACCGATTGAACGTCGTTTCGCTGGAAATGCCGCCGCTGCGCGATCGGCGCACGGATATCCCCGCCTTGGTAAAGTTTTTCTTGGAACGCTACGCAGCGGAAAACGCAAAAGCTTTCGAAGGATGCACTAGTCAAGCTATCGATATTCTTACGCATTACGACTGGCCAGGGAACGTGCGCGAGTTGGAGAACGCGATCGAGCGCGCGGTCGTCCTGGGACCAGGGCCTTTGCTTGAGCCAAAACATCTCCCGCCAAAGATCCAGCCGGCTCCGAATCCAGGGGGTGTGCCGCAGATCCCGGGTGCGACCATGGCGGAGCTCGAACGCTACGCGATTCTCGAGACGCTAAAGGCAACGGCAGGCTCAACGTCCCGGGCAGCGGAAATGCTTGGCATCAGTACTCGAACGATTCAATACCGGCTTCACGAGTACAACGCCGCGCCGCGGTCCGATATCGTGAGCGTTCGCAGGACCGACCATGCCAACGTCGACGAAAAATGAACTGCCTTTGGAGGAGATCCTCGCGTACATCGCTTTCGATGCCGAAGACCGCGAGCGCTTGTCCGGCCTTCATCCGAGGCTGGCACCTTCTTTTCCTAGCATCGCGGCATTGTTTTACGAACGGGCGCGCTCGCAACCCCGCGCTGCCGCCATGTTTTCGGGCCCGGGCCAAGCCGCGCGCCTCAACGAGCTGCTGACAGAATGGATGTCCACTGGACTACTCGGCCCGCACGATGCTGCGTTCTGCGCAAAGCGGTCGCGAATCGGCAGTCAACACGTTCGCATCGGTCTGCCGCAGCACTACATGTTCACAGCAATGAACGTGATCCGGAGTGCGTACGCCGATCATATTGCCAGACTCTACGAACCGGAACAGGCCCGCTTGGTTGTGAAGTCCGTCGACAAGCTGTTCGATATCGAACTTGCGCTGATGTTGAGGACCTACCAACTCGATTCTGAAGCAAAACTGTTGGTCAACGAACGAAACGGCCAGACCGCAAGAATGCTCGCGATCCAAACGCTAACGGCTGGCCTCGCACATGAGGTGAGGAACCCGCTCAATTCGGCCAAGCTGCAACTCGAGCTACTCGAACGTAGGCTCCGCCGCGAGGGCAGTGACCCAAAACTTGTGGAGCCAGTCGACCTGGTGCACTGCGAACTGGAGCGATTAACTCACTTACTCAACGAATTTCTATCCTTTGCCCGCCCGCCCAAGCTCGGCGTCGGCGAGCACGACATCATCGCCATTGCGCATAACGTGATCGCGACCGAAAGAGCGCTGGCGGAGGCTCGGGGTGCGCACCTTGAAATCGCTACGAGTGGACCTGTATCCGGGCGCGTCGACTCGGCGAAGGTTCACCAAATCCTTCAGAATCTGGTCCGCAATGCGATTGAGGCTGTCAGTCCGGGCGGTCATGTCACGGTGATCGTCACTGGCAGCAGCGATTCAGTACGGCTCGTCGTTGAGGACGATGGGCCCGGGATTTCGGAGAACGTGCGGCAACGGATCTTTGAGCCGTTTTTCTCGACCAAGGAGTCGGGGACCGGACTTGGAATGTCCATCGTTCACAGCTTGGTGATGGCGCACGAAGGTTCCATCTCCATCGCTTCGCCACCCCAGGGCACGAGGTTCGAGGTGAATCTCCCGTACCAAAACGCAACAGCTGGGAACGTGCACGACCCTCGGCCAGCGCACGCGTAGTCGCAAAGGGTCGTAACCAAGCAGTCCCAACCGTCCTAAACGCGCACTTCTTGCGCAGTGCCCGCGAACAGCGCATGAAATGCGCCCTATGCACCGCTGACTGTCGGGTCACTGTGTGACCGTGTACAGTGCGGCATGCGCATCGTCGTTACGGGTGCAGCCGGATTCATCGGCTCACATACATGTGAGCGATTGCTTACACTTGGACACAAGGTCGTTGGGATCGATTCCTTCGACGATTACCTCTACCCGGAATCCGTCAAGCGCCGCACCGCCGCGACCATGACGGGTCTTCGAATTGTCGAAGCCAATATTTGCGACCGCGATGCGATTGCCGACGTCATCACGGAAGACACAGACGTGGTGTGTCATTTGGCGGCGCTCGCTGGGGTTCGCCCTTCGCTCGCGGAACCCTTGCGCTACGTCCGGACCAATGTCGAAGGCACAGGCGTCATTATCGAGCGAATGCGTGCGCTCGGGCTGCAGAAACTGGTGTTCGCTTCTTCGAGTTCCGTCTACGGCGCGAAGCCCGGCGCGAATGTTGCCGCATTTCGCGAAGACGACCCGTGTCTCACCCCGGCATCGCCGTACGCCGCGACGAAGCGGATGAATGAGTTGCAACTCTCCACCTATCGCGACTTGTTTGGTCTCGGCGTGTTTGCGCTGCGATTTTTCACTGTCTATGGCCCGCGCCAACGCCCCGATATGGCGATCGCAAAGTTTGTCGATGCGATCTCGCGCGGCAAGCCGATCACATTGTTCGGCGATGGTAGCTCGCGCCGCGACTACACCTACATCGACGATATCGTTTCCGGTGTCGTCGCCGCGATCGAATCCGTAGAGCCCAAACGCTACGAGATCTACAATCTGGGTGGAACTGGAACGATCTCGCTCAGCGAGCTGGTATCGACGATCGAGCGCATCGTCGGCAAGTCGGCGATCATCGACCGCAAACCCGACCAGCCGGGAGATGTGCCGATTACCTTTGCCAACATCGATCGCGCTCGCCATGCGTTTGGGTATGAACCTACGACCTCGCCAGAGCAGGGCATCGCACGCTACTGGGAGTGGGTTACGTCCAACTCGAATTGACGACGTTGTTTGAGTGCCCGCACCCTTCTACTTTGCTTAGGTACTGATCACCTAGATCTCGAGCTCATTGCCTTGTCGGGCAGAGGTTAGCCAAGTAGCTCGTTGCTTGACATCATATCATCATGATGCAATGATGAACATGATGAGGACGACCATCGATTTGCCTGGCGATCTCCACGATGCCATTACGTCTATCGCATCTCATTCGCGCAAGAGCATGAACCAGGCGGTGGCTGACTTGCTGCGCCGCGCCTTGGCGTGCCCTGAAGCCCCCCTCCAGATGGACTCAAATATTGATAAACAAACAGGATTCCCCCTGATTCGGTCTCCTCGTCCGGTCACCGCTGAAGACGTCTACGCGCTCGAGGATGAGTAGTGGCGTCCCCGCGCCAAAAACCTGCAGGCACCGTACATCTGCTTGACGGCAATGTGCTCTATGCGCTGATCGATCAATCCCACGTGCATCACGCAGCTGCTCGCCAGTGGTTCTTGGCCAACCCCTATGGATTTGCAACCTGCCCGATTACCCAGGGTACGCTTGTTCGATTGGCAATGCGCGTCGGCAATCAAACTGTTCAGCAGGCAATCAGTGTGCTTGCGACGGTTACCTCGCACGCCAAACATCATTTCTGGGTGGATAACGTGCAGTTCAGCCAGGTTCGTTGGAATGGTGTGATGGGTCATCGCCAAGTCACCGATGCGTACCTCGCAGGACTGGCTCGCAAACGCCAGGGCAAGTTGGCAACCTTCGACAAAGGATTGGTCGCGCTGCACGCCGATGTAGGCGTGGCTCTCAAGCCGTAACCTCTCACAAATTCTTAGCCATCCCACATCGCGGCCAGATACCAATTCGCCGCCCGGAAAGCTCGCTGAGTCGGATACGGACAACCGATATCGGGCTGCGTCGCTTACCGCAAGGTAACCCTACGATGTTGGCGCAAAGTTGAACACTAAAGCATCGATCCAGGACCCGCTGCTTAGACCAACGATCTGTACCGGGATCCCGTTGCCTTCGAAAAAATCAAAGTCCAGAATCGTTCCTTCCTCGTGAAGCTGTCCGCATTCATGTCTTGCACCGTCTGACGTGGCAAACTCCATATATGTGATACAGGTATGGTCGCCATCGATCACTGGATCTTTTGAAATGCCGAGTTTGAAGAGCGTTATCGTTCCGGTGCTTCCAAAATCAACGGTTCGCACCCCCGCAGTATTCTTATTGCCGTAAGTCTTGCCGTTGATGGAAAAACCGTTGATGACGGTTCCGCAGTAAATACCAACTTTTCCTACGAATTCTACTTTCGGATTTAAAGTTCCACCAGAGCCGCCAAATTTTGCCAGCTGTGCCATGTACGTCCGCTCCCAACATTTAGTTGGCTACCTTTTTCTCATTTACGCGGTCGCTTGTAAACCGGTACAGGTTGTAGGGGTGTGATCGCGACGAATTGAATCAATGAGTTAGAGTCCGAAACCGGACCAGAGTCCGAAACCGGAACCGGAACCGGAGTCGGGGCCGGAACCGGCTAGCGACGGGCCAGAGCGTAGATCATTCCGCCCAGGCGATGCCGCTGTGCAGCGCACGGCAGTTCGCTCAGCCAGCCGTGAGCGGCCGCAATTTCGAGCACTGCACTGACTTCGCGCAGGCTACCGAGCGCGATCGTGAAGCAGTGCTGGCGGTCGCCGCCGGCCCTGCCACTGCCCTCGGCGAGGTTGAGCGCTACGCTATTGAGCGCATCGCGGCCATGCTTGGCCAGTGCCGCATCGTGGCGGCGTACCACGGCGAGTGGGTCGCGCAGCTGGCGAATGAGATCGATCGAGAGGTCGTAGGCGAGAAAGCGCATGGGGTAGGTCCTTTCGCGCCATCGCGAGCCCGCGCCGGAGGCGGGACGCGCCAACTGTTCAAGCGATTGCGGACGTTGCCGAACTCTTAGGTGACCTTCGCGATGACCTGGTTTTCGTCGGAGGTGCCATGGTTCCGCTGTTGGTGCCAGATCCAGCAGCCAGCCCCGACCGACAAGTTAGGGACCTAGATCTCGAGCTCGTCGCCTTCTCGAGCTGGGGTTAGCGCAATGTGGTGCGGAGCCAGCAGATTCCGACAATCAGCGATCATCTGATCCACATCGTCGTCGCTGTAGTCCTGGTCGTAATGGAAGGTCACTAGCCGTTTGACCTTGGCAGCGACCGCAGCGGCGACAGCATCTGTGTACGAGGAAGAGCCTCGATTGCGTTGCCGATTCTGGTCAACTGGCTTGTAGGTCGAGTCGTGCAGCAAAACGTCGGCTCCTGCGTAGTGATCGATTGCTTCCTGCGACGGGCCCTCATCGGGATAGCCGATGTCGGAGGCATACACGAACGACTTACCCGCCTCTTCGATGCGAAACGATAGCGCCGCCGTTGCCCCATGTGGATGTTCGCGCGCGATGATCGTAACGCCCTGGGCTTCAAACGGGCGATCGACCTCCACGGTGCGAACATCGAAGCTGGCGCTGAAGTTGCGCAGGCTCTGCAACGGCGAGAAGTTGGGATCCATCTGTCCCTCAAGGATGTCCTCGAGCACTTTGGGCGATCCGCCCGGCCCCCATACGGTGATGTTGTTCCCCGCAACGAACACCGGAGCAAAAAAACCCAAACCTTGGATGTGATCCCAGTGGGTATGGGAAAGCAAAATCGTTGCGGTTCCATGGCCTTGACCAAACTCCTCGGCCATCAGGGCGTTGCCGAGGTGCATGAGGCCGGTCCCCATATCGATAATCAGGAGCTTGCCGGCAGCGGTATGCACCGATACGCACGAGGTATTGCCGCCGTAGCGGTTGGTCTCGGGTCCTGGCGCTGGAATGGAGCCGCGCACACCCCAAAATCGGATCCTCATGTGTCTCCTAACGGGATCTCGAGGCCCTCGTATGCGCTCACCACGGACACGCGGTCGCCCGCCGTCGCCCGAGTCGCCGCCAAGATCTGATCGTTTTCATCGTCGGAACGCAGTGGCGCGTGATGAAATAGGCACAACTGCTTGGCGTTGGCCTCACGCGCAATCTCCAGTGCATCGCTGGGCCGCGAATGCCCCCAATGCGGACGCACTCTGTACTCCTCGGGCGTAAACTGGGTATCGTAGATCAGCAAATCGGCGTTTCGCGCAAGCGCAACCACACCAGCGCGCATCGTATCGAGTTCGCTCCGCACCGCTGGAGGTACCGTGCTGGTATCGGGCGACTTGATAAAGGTCTGACCAAACAGCAGATCGGTAAACGGGGCCGTGTCCGTGCAGTATACCACCGCGGCTCGGTCGACTTCGATCCGGTAGGCGATCGCGACCCAGGGGTGGTTGAGCCGCGCGCACGTCACCTTTGCCGCTCCCACGTTGAACTGAGCGCCCTCCATCACCTCGTGAAAGTGCATGCCTGCCTGAATGGCGGAGAGCGGAACGGGGAAATACGGAGCGTGGTGCTGTTGTGAAAATACCGCCTCGAGATGCATGTCGCGTTGGCGCGCAAAGATGTGAACTTGGTTTCCTTCGCGGTACAACGGCGAAAAAAAAGGCAGTCCTTGGACGTGATCCCAGTGCGTGTGGCTAATCAGGATCGCGGCGCTGCCTGCGCCATCGCGAAACGCCTCCTCCATGAGGGACTTTCCAAGTTTGCGAATGCCGGTGCCAGCGTCGATGATGATCGGATCTGCCCCCTTGGGCCGAACCTCAACGCACGAGGTGTTACCGCCATAGCGATTCGTGGTCCGTCCGGGGACCGGAATGGAGCCGCGAACTCCCCAGAACCTGACCAACATCGGCGAACCGAGTACAACGGTACCTTCGCAATCACGCTAAGGCTAGAACAACTTGCGCGAATCTACGAGGATCGTCACAGGGCCGTCATTGACGAGCTCTACCTGCATATGGGCGCCAAATTCGCCCGTCTCGACGCGGGATACTCCGAGCTCCCGCAGAACAGTCACCAGGCGTTCGCACAGCAAAAGGGCGGGGGCCGGCTCTAGCGCACCGGTAAATGACGGGCGCCTCGACTGGCGAGCATCGCCGTAGAGCGTGAACTGTGAGATCACAAGAACTCCCCCCTGCACGTCGAGGACTGAGCGGTTCATTTTTCCCGCGTCGTCGGGAAAAATTCGCAAATGGGCGACCTTTTGGGCGAGATAGTCCACATCCGGGGCGCTGTCGCCCGCACCAGCCCCCACCAACACGGCGAGCCCCGCGCCGATCGTCCCAACGACGGCGTCGTTGACACGGACGCTGGCCCGGCTCACTCGTTGAACCACTGCGCGCATCGCGGTTACCTACCGCATTTTTGAATGTGGAAGGATCTTTAGGGCAACCCCCAGGCCGGGCGGAAGGTCGAAAATCTCGCCTTGCAGCCAATTTGTTATGCGAAAAGGGTCTAGGATGCGCCCCGCGATGCGCCTTGCGGTTTGTTTCGTGCTCGTTGCTGCGTGGGGTTGCGGCAAGCAGATCGGCGACGAGTGTATTACCGGCGTCGACTGCGGCACCGATGGCACGCGGGTTTGCGACATGTCCCAGCGCGAGGGGTACTGCACGATCCAAGGCTGCGACTACTCGACGTGCCCGGAAGAAGCAGCGTGCGTTCGCTTCTTCATGGGATCATTTGCCAATCGACCCTGCGACCCCGCGACCGAAAACGTTTCGACCGACCAGTGCTCGTTGGACGAATTATGCACGCTCGCTGGACAATGTGTCCCTCGGAGCTCGGAAGTTCGTTACTGCATGAAACAGTGCGACCAAACCAGCGACTGCCGAGGCGGCTACGAATGCCGAAACCTTTCGCTCATGAAAGCCCACGGTGGAGAGCCGGTGCTTGCTCCGGGCGAAGCCATCGATGACACTTCGCCAAAATTCTGCGCAGCTGCGCCCGCGGGTTAGTCGAACGCAGGCACCACACGGCGTTTTACCATGGCGTTGCGCGTTAAGGTCTGCCGAGACAGCGAGGTCGTCGACGGAGAGCTGCGAGCGTTTCGCGTGGCGGGCGTGACGTGGCCTGTCATCGTAACCATCATCGATGGAGCGGTCGTTGCATTTCCAGGTGTATGCCCACATGAGGATGTGGAGCTGTCGAGCGGCGAACTCGAAGACGGCGCGGTGATTTGTCCGGGCCACGGATACCACTTTGACCTTCGCACCGGTCGCTGCGAGCACGACCCCGATCTAACCCTCCGGCGATATCCGACGACCCAGATCGGCGATGAGATCTGGGTCGATCTGCTGTAGCCGATCTGCTGCTTTCGCAGTTCTTTCATCGTCCCCCGACTACTCCGCTAACCCTTCGCGGTATCTCGCTTCGCCGGGGGCCGCCGAGTTATCCGACGATGCGCGGAATGGCGATCTGCCACGGCAAGATGTCCACTCCGTTAACGCGCCTAGGCGTATCGGCCGTGCAAAGGATGATCGGCTTGGCAGTGCCGTGATCCGCAGCAAGCCTCTTGAGCTTTGTACGACCACGGTACTCGGTGAATCTGTGGACTTGATCTCGACAAAGAGAGTGCGCTCACCTGCCTTTTCAACAACAAGGTCGACTTCGGCATCGTCTTTTGTTCGCAAAAAGGAAAACCGTTGTCGGCGCTTTTTGATGGCCGATAAGTTGCGAATCTCGCCTATCGCCCATTGCTCAAAGGCATCTCCATACATGGATGTTCGTGGCTTGAGCATGACGTCCAACGTACCGGCAAGCGCTCGCGCAACACCTCCATCGAAAAAGAAAAACTTGGGATGACGAGCAAATCGCTTGCGAAAGGAGCTCTCAAAGGCCGGAAGCTTCTCCCCCATCAAGGTGTCCTCGAGAATTTGGTAAAACGCGTTTACGGTAGGTGCACTCGTTCCTACGTCGGACGCGATATTCGAAGCGTTGATAATCTGGCCGTTGCATTGTGCAGCGACTTCCAAAAAACGTTCGAACGGTTCGAGTTTGCGCACCGCTTGTTCGATGGCGATCTCTTCCCGCAAGTACGTTTGCGCGTATGCGTCGAGATAGTCCTTTTTGTGGCGTGCGGACCGAATCGCCGTCAACGATGGCAACGAACCGAACTGCAACACGTCGTGCAACGAAAACGCGTGCTGCCACTCCTGCCAGACCAACGGATACAGATCGAATCGCGACGCGCGTCCCGCCAATAGATTAACTCCGCCTCGACGCAGCTTCCGCGCGCTCGATCCGGACATGGCAAATTTGAACCGCCGGGTTTCGATGAGGCGATGAATCGAGTGAAGCAGCTGGGGGACTCGCTGAATTTCATCAATGACAATCCACTTCACCCGAGGTGGCAGCGCGGCCAGCGTCTCGTCAAACCGTTCTGGGCGAAGTCTCCATTCGCGCTCTAGTTTCGGTTCGAGCAGGTCAAACCACATCGTGGTCGGCCCTGCCGGCAGCGTTTCACGCAAGAAGGTACTTTTTCCCGTTCCACGTGCTCCGAACAGGAAAAAACTCCGCGCCTTCGGGATTCGGAGCAAGCGCTGAATCATGGTTTAAAATTGTACGCCATTTTTAAAGTATGTGTCGGACGGAGACCCGGTGGGCGAGCCGCAGCGACTTGGGCTTGCCTCCGATTCGGCTGCCAGATGTAGGCCGGAGAGTGGCCCTACGATGCCGAAACCTCATTCGGGCTGCCGGACTTGTGGGGGACGGCGGATTGGAACGACTACTCGTATCTGCTGTAGCCGATCTATACGCGCAGGTGCTACGGATGCTTATGACCGCTGCGGTGGTGTTGCTTTCCGGTGGCCTAGATTCGACTACCGCACTGGCCGTGGCCAGCGCGGCTGGCCATGACTGCTACGCGCTGACCGTGAAATACGGTCAACTTCACGACGTAGAGCTCGAAGCAGCGCGTCGCGTGGCCACGCGAGCCCGGGTGCGCGAGCATCGCGTGATCGAAGTTGATTTGGCGCCCCTCGCCGCCTCCGCGCTAACTCGGCGCGATATCGCTGTGCCCAAGGATCGTGCGCTGGCCGAAATTGGAACCGCCGGGGATGTACCACCGACGTACGTTCCCGCGCGCAATACCGTATTGCTAGCACTCGGGTTGGCCTGGGCGGAATCGCTCGGCGCCAAGGACCTCTTCGTTGGTGTAAATGTTCTCGACGCAAGTGGCTATCCCGATTGTCGACCCGAGTTCATTCGGGCGTTCGAGGCGTTGGCGCAGGTAGCCACCCGGTCGGGGGGCTTTCGCGTTCACGCACCCCTGATCGAGCTCACCAAGGCCGAAATCATCCAGCTCGGCACGCGGCTCGGAGTGGACTTCAGCCTTACCCATTCCTGTTACGACCCTGAGCGGAGCGCCGCCTGCGGTCGCTGCGACGCCTGCGCACTGCGCAAAAAGGGATTCGCCGAAGCGGGTTTGTCGGATCCGACCCGGTACGGCTAAGAGCAGGTGTCGCGATTTCTCGCGCGTTCTCCCCGCGTTTACGCGTAGTATGCGCGCCATGAGACTTGGCACGTTGCTGGTGCGCAATGCGGCGATCGGCTTGTCACAAATCGAAGCGGCACTGCGCAATCAAGTGCTGTACGGCGGTCGGATCGGCACGAATCTCGTCGAGCTCGGATATCTCGACATCGAACTGTTGTCGACGTACTTGGCAGATCAATCCGGTGTGCCCGCCGCTTCGCCTACCTTACTCGAAGACGCGGACCGGCCCTTGTTGGAGCGTCTCGGTAGCGGAGATGCGCATCGATTTGGTGCAGTGCCGATCGGTCACCTCGATCGCGAAACCGCGGTCGTGGCCATGGTCGATCCAGGCGATGGGGCCGCAGTAGACGCTGTTAGCGCAAGACTTGGAACAGCAGTGACTCCCTACATCGTCCCGGAGCTTCGGGCGGCCTACTACCTGGAGAAGCACTTTGGCACACCGCGTGAAGCCCGGTTTCTGCGCGTTGCTCGCCCTGACTCGCCAGCGCCTGGTGCAGAAGAGCGGCGACGGGCCCAGCCTGCCGGAGGAATCGCAACCCCGCCCGTGCTGACCATCGAGCCTCGCCGGCGACGCCCCTCGGCCACAGCGGTGTCACAGTCGGTGCCCACGGCACTGATGTTTGGAACCGCCCGCGAGCGGATTGAGTCCGCAACAAGCAGGGAGCAGATCGCCGACACATTCGCCACCTACGCAAAAGGCCGCTGCGACACTCTAGTGTTGCTCGTGCCGCGGGAGCGCAATGCGGTGGGATGGCGGGGATACGTAGCTCCCCCCATGCAGCTTGGTACCCCTCTCGCGGAGTTGAGCCTCCCTCTCGGGGGCTCTTCCGCGCTGCAGGTCGCCCACGATACCGGACAGGCTTACATCGGCGCGCCGCCCTCGCCGGCTACTCCAGTGGAATCTCGACTATGGGCAGCTCTGGGGGCCAATCCACCCCCCACCGACGTCGTGGTCATCCCCATTGTCGTCAAACATCAGGCGGTCAATCTCGTTTATGCCCACCAGGCCCATGGTTGCTTGCCCGACACGATCGTGGCCGAACTCCAGGAATTGGCCGAATGTGCGCAAGCTACCTACCTCAAACTCATGCGACAGCGCTGGGAATCCTGAGCTATTATCTACATAAGATGCTGTTTTTAAACAATAAAATACCAGCCTAAGGATCCCGAGCTTCAGAACTTGCTTCGGGGGCCGCAACGCGGGAAAGTTGGCTTCGTGACGCAACGTTTAACCCTCCGTGCTTACCCCTCCATCGGTCCGCGCACCTTTGCCGCGGCCCTTGCAGCCCTGTCGATGGCTGTGATCGCGCACTTCTTTATCTGAGACCCAGCCCTAGCCTAGCCTAGACCGATCTAGAGGAATAGGTGGACCAGTCGCCGCTCTCGATCCGCTGAGCGCGCCTTGTGATTCCGGGATCGCTGAGCACGTAGATCCAGGCCGACATGTGCACTCCGGAGTTCAGCACGGCGTTGCACGGGATCCGCGTAAATTCATCGCCTTCGTATGCGTCGAGGCGCTCGAGCGTCGTCGCAACGTCGGCGAGCCATACGACCTCGCCGACCACCACGCCAACGCCTTGCACGACTCCTGGATATCCGTCCGGGAAAACCCACAGTGCGCCTGAGGTCGTCGCAGCAACCGAACGCACCACACTCGGCGTTAGCAGCGAGCGCGCGGACTGGCCCTCGCGAAGTGTGCCGTAAACAAACAATCGATCGCCGACGGACTCAGAGCGTAGATGCTTCATACCTTTACTCCTGAAGGAGCGATGCCACCTGGTCCGCGAACGGAAGTACCATAGCGGCTCCCGTGCCATCGCCGCGGCCAAGGCCCACATCGAACATGGGCTGGAGGCCCAGATGGGCGAGCATACCGGGCATCGGCTCGCTGCCCCTGTGGCTGGCGATGAGATAGCCAGCTACAGCCGGGGTAATCGCGAACGCTATCACGGCGCCTGATCCTGTTCCGTAACTATCTATGATAACTGGAATATTCATCGAGGCTGAGCCGAGCATTAGCCCGGCCAGAACCCCGGTTTGGGGGCCGCAAAAGTTCGCTAAGAGTTCCGCTCCCGTCGCGCGGGCTTGAGAATTCATCGCCCGAAACAGCGCCGCTGCTACGTCGTAACTGCCTTCGCCGATAGAGCCCACCGATAGCAGGGCAACACCCTGCTCCGAAAGGCTAACCGCCAGGGCGATTCCAGCCTCGAGCGCACCCCATGCTTGCTCGATAGTCATCGCGGACCCATATTCCCAATTGCCGCTCAGCGTTCCTCCCACTGCGATCGCAGAAGTCGGGAAATGTGCGGGCTGGGCGACCCCACCTTCGACCAGGACGATCGGGGTGTCGGTCGTGCGCGCGACGCGGGACAGTCCGGCAGTCCCCGAGGCCATCTCGCGCGCCGCAACGACCGTGGGATGCTGCGGGCCCTCGGCCTCGACGGGCGCGACGCGGCCATGGTCTCCTGCCACCACCACGGCGAGCCGAGGTTTCGCTCTAGGGCGGGCTGAATGTTGGGCTCCAGCCAGCCGTGCGGCCAGCCGCTCGAGGGTGGACGCAGGCTGCGCCGAGCCGAGAATTCTCGCGATGCGCTCCTCAGCAGCTCGAGCGTGGGCTGAGGAAGATGGGGCAATCGAAGTCGACACATGGTTCACAATCGGGCTTTGATTCCCGTCGAATGCGGTCATGAGTGCACCCAGCCTCGTCGTTTGTGCGCCAGGAGAATCGCAAAGAAAAACGGCACGCCGAGAACCGCGGTCACTGCGCCCGTGGGGAGATGGTTGAGCGGAATCGCGGTGCGGGCGACCGTATCGCAGAACACAAGAACCATTCCGCCGCACAGCATCGATGCAGGAATGAGAGCGCGGTGGTCGGGCCCAATGATCGCCCTCAGCGCGTGCGGCACGACCAGACCGACAAAGCCGATCGGGCCTACCACGGCGATTGCGCTGCCCACGAGTAGTGAAGCAACGCAGAACAGCACGACCTCGGTTCTGCCAACGTTCACTCCGACCGAGGCCGCCGCTTCCGAACCTGCGGCGAGGGCGTTCATTTCTCGGGCGTACACCAACAACACCAGGAGGCAGATGATGACGGGCCCCAACGCGTACAATGCCCACGCCAAGCGCACCGAATCCAGCCCTCCCATCATCCAGCTCAGCATGTGTTCGACGTCGGAAAAATCGCTGGTGTACTGAACCAAAACCGTGATCGACGAGCAGAACATCGAGATGGCCACCCCGGCTAGGATCAGCGTCGCTTGGGGTAGGTTCCCGCCAACCTGAGCCAAACGCCAGATCGCAAGCATCGTCGCAACGGCTCCCACCAAAGCCGCACCTCCAATGGCGCCGTGACCGAATGCGCGCTCCGCTCCAATGCGGATCGCGATCACGGCGCAGAGGGACGATCCGGACGAAATCCCCAGCGTAAATGGCTCCGCAAGCGGATTTCGCAACAGCGCTTGCAGCGCGCACCCAGCGCCCGCCAACGCCGCCCCGCTAACAAGTGCAGCAACGACCCGGGGGATCCGGAGTGCCAGGATCTGGTGATCCAATGACGCCGGGTCGAATGCAGCCGCGCCGAGGAGTTCGAGATGCCAGCCGCTGCGGTCGGAAGCAACGCCGATAAGCGGCGCTACCGCGCCGATGACCATACACGCGATCATGCAGCCGCCGGTTACAAGGGCGAAGCGGCCGCGGGTCAAGCGCCGCGAAGCCCCACCGACGAGAAATCCAGTCATTGCGGCACCGCGTAACGTTGTCCCGTGGGCAGTGCGCCGATATGAATGCTCAAGCCAAACGCACTGTGCGTCGCGGGCGATGCAAGGACGTCAGCCGGCGCACCCACCGCTACGAGTGTACCGCCGGCGAGAAGCCACATTTCGCCTCCGTAGCGCAGCGCTAGATCGAGGTCGTGGGTCACGACGACCGCGGCTCCACCGGCATCGCAGTGCGTACGCAACATCGTGAAAACCGCGCGGGCGTGAATCGGGTCGAGCCCAGCGGTCGGCTCATCCAGGAGCAGGCAGCGCGCACCCTGGCATAGGGCCTGCGCCAACAGAACACGTTTTGCCTCTCCACCCGAAAGCCTATCGAACCGGCGCGGCGCCAGCTCGGCAACGTCGCACGCCGCCATCGCAGCACTTGTGGCGTCGAGATCGATTTGCGACGCGATTCCTAGTCCGCGCTGCCGTGCGTACCGCCCGAGCAGCACAACCTCCTCGACGGAAAACGGAAATGCGAGCTCGTAGCGCTGCGCGAGGTAGGCAAGGTCCCGAGCGACTACACGCCGAGCCGCCCGGGCCGGGTCCAACCCAAAACACCGCACGGTTCCGGAGTGCGGCACGACCAATCCGGCCATGGCCCGTAGAAGCGTGGTCTTTCCCGCACCGTTAGGGCCAATCATTACGACGAACTGGCCGGGAGCGACCGTTGCGCTCACGCCGCGTACGATATCTCGGCTCCCCAGAGAGACGCAGACTTCTGTTAACCCCAGCCACATCGAACGTTCTTACCAAGTGGCAACGCCCGCGGAAACGCGGTACGCCATAGAGACGTGAGGCGGCGTCTCGATCGCGTGGTGGTAAACCTTCCGGTGGAGCTCATCGCCGAAGGGAAAGCACATAGCGCAGTATCGCAGGATGCGTCTCGCCTTGGGATGTTCATCCGGATGTCGCCTCCGCTGACACCTGGAACCCACGTTCAGGTCGTGGTTTGGTCGAATGGTCAGCGCTATGTCACAGCGGGCCAAGTGCGGCACAGCCTGCCCGAGGCAGAGGCAACAGCGCTCGGACAGTTTCCAGGTGTTGGGATCACGTTTGGAGATTCAGTGCATCCAGCCGATCCGATTTTTCTCGGCACCATTTCGCGCTTGCTCGAGCGGTACACACTGACGCTGGTTCCCAACGAGCTCCGAATCGTGATCGCCGACTCGCAAACGCGCCTCTTGGAGCGACTTTCAACCGCGCTCGGCAGCGCTGGGTTTATCGTCGCCACTGCGACGAATGGAATGGAAGCGATCGGCGCATGTTTGTCGGGTGCTCCGAACGTCGCGCTCATCGAACGGGATATGCCTGTCGTCGATGGGCTCCACGTGCTTCAAGAAATGGGGAGATATCCGCAGCTCGCATCGGTTCCGGTAATGATGATGTCGCAGCACGCGAGCGACCTCGTGCGCGTACAAGCGCTTCAGCTCGGCGCGGTGGACTTTATTCCAAAGCCGTTTACCGTGCTGGAGGTCGTGTTGCGCGCCCGGCGTTGGGCGCGCATCAACCAGCGCGACGCCGGACGAGTGATGCTTCGCGGATCGCTGAATGAGATCCAGCTTCCTACACTGTTGCAGATGTTCGAACAGGATAAGAAAACGGGCCAACTTTCGGTAACCCGGGACCAGCTGGTGACCTGGCTCGATTTCGTCGACGGAAAATTAGTTCGCGCTCGTTCCTCCGAGGCCGATAGCGACCCGCGCCTTGTGGTGTTCAACGTGTTGGGTTGGAAGCACGGCTTCTTCGAACTCTCGGGGGGCCCGCCGGTAACCGTTCAGCCGGAGTTCGATGCTTCGATCACTCAGCTTTTGCTCGAACACGCCCAACAGAGCGACGAAGCTGCGCGCCCCCTCGACCGATCGTATTCCTAGCTCCACCACGCGCCACATCGGGGCAACTCGTGAAAGCGGGTTCGATCGGGATCGGCTACCATCGCCGCCGATGCTCGCCGACCCCGGCCCGACTGAACGCGAGGCGTTGGGACAAGCCCCAACGCTTGGCGAGCGCCCGGAGGACGACGAGCTTGAAGTGGGAGTTGCAGAAGCGCGGATCAAAGCCGCGCTATTTGGCGTGCAACAACAAGTTGCAATCGGTCGCTATAGGTTGCTCGAGCTCGTCGGCCGGGGCGGCATGGGGGTCGTATGGGGTGCGTGGGATCCCGAGCTCCAACGCAAAGTTGCGGTTAAGCTCGTTGACTCACGGTCGGGATCTCAGGATCGGATCGTTGCCGAAGCTCGTGCGCTTGCGAAGGTTTCGCATCCCAACGTGGTGCCGATTTATGACGTCGGTGTCGTTGAAGATCGCGTCTATTTGGTCATGGAATGGGTGGTCGGCAAGACCCTTCGCAATTATCTCGGCGAACCGCGAGCCGCACGCGAGATCGCAGATCTATACGCCCAAGCGGCGCGCGGACTCGCGGCGGTGCACGCCGCGAATCTTGTGCACCGCGACTTTAAGCCCGATAACGCCATGGTCGGCAGCGATCGTCGGGTCCGCGTGTTGGATTTCGGCTTAGCATGGGGCGACGCCGAGAACGCGCAGCGCGGCCAGATCGCCGGCACTCCGCGCTACATGGCGCCTGAACAGCGCGCCGGCGAACCACCAACTGCCGCAGTAGACCAGTACGCATGGTGCATTTCGCTACGCGAGGCGCTTGATGGACTTCCATTGAAGCAGCGCACAGCGTGGCTGGATGCGATTTGCGAGCGCGGTACATCCGCTGAGCCGGCAGACCGGTTCGCATCGATGGATGAACTACTCCAAGCGCTCGGACGCGATCCGGCAAAGCTGTGGCGGCGCCGAATCCTCGTCGGCACTTTGGTTGCAACCACGGCAAGTGCGTTTGTCGTGGGTCGCTCGCGCGTCAGTGAGCCGTGCACGGAGTTTCGCGATGACCTGGTGTTCGCCGCCGAGCGCCCGCGATTGACCGACCACCTCGATCGCCTGGGCGGATTTCCCGCAGCGGAACGGCCTTCGGTCCTTGCGCGCCTCGACCTCCATCAACGCAATTTGGTGGCTGCACACCGCGCCGCATGCGTTGCGCATGACCGAGGCGCGCTGACTACCGGGCTATACGAACGTCGGCTCACCTGCTTTGCGCGCGTGCGTGCTTCGATCGTTGCGACCACCGAGGTTCTTGTGCGATCCACCGCGGCCACATTCCCCGACGCGCGCATCGCCGTGAGCTCTCTCGCCGATGCAAACGCATGCGCTCAGGTCGATGAGTTGATCGTCGCACCGCCGCCACCCACGCAAATTCCTGCGGTGCGGGCTGCAGAGATGGCGATCGAAAGGGCGCGCGTACTCACGACCGGCGCTCGACCCGAAGCGGTAGCAACTGCAGTTCAAGCGCGGACTGACGCGGAGAGAACCGCGTATCTTCCGGTCATCGCCCGAGCACTGCTTGTCGAGGGTCGCGCCCGTATGTGGGCGGACGATCCCGGTGCAACCCCAACGCTGGAGCGAGCGATGCGCAGCGGTATCGCAGCGCAAGACGACGCGACCACGGTCGAGGCGTTTGCTCGCATGGCCTACGACACGGCGGTGCGCGACAGCAGAGTGGTTGACGGGGCCACGGTGATCGATGCAATCGCCCAGCGCTTGCGGGCGGGAAGTTTCGCTCGACTGCTCTTGCTCAATAACCTCGCAGCTGCGCAGATCGCTACGTCGAACACCCCAACAACTGCCCAGCAATTGTTGGAGGCCGCCATACGCGAACGAAGCACGAGCGCATCGACTAGCGAAGCGGATTACGAGCTGGTTAGCATTCGCCAAAACCTGGCGCTGGTGGTCGATGACCCACAGCGCAGTCTCGAGTTATTGTCGCAAGCTCGCAGCGACGCTATCCGAGCCGTGGGTGCCAACCACCCGAAGGTGCTCGAGATCGAGCAAGCCCAAGCGCTGTTTGTCAGCGCCGACCGAGCCAAAGCGCTCGTGGAAGGCGCATGCGAGCGGCTGGAACAGTTGTTTGCGGCGCTGCCCGACAAACTAGCGGACTGCAAGTACAACGCAGCGTGGTTTGCCGACGAAGCGGGAGACCGGGCGCGGGCGGCAAAGCTCTTCGCTGCAGCGCAACTCGACCCGGTCAACGAAGCAAGCCGCCTCCAGATCGCAACGGCGATGGCGACACTGGACAGCCGCTCGGCCGATCCGATCGTCCTTGCACGTCGCATGGAAACGCTGGGCGCGACTGTGGCAACGAGCCAAGAATGGTGGAGCACAACAATCGCAGCCGACGCGTTCATGGCCGCCGCACGCTCCTGGCAGGCCGTTGACGACCGAGTTGCTGAGCGGCAAAACTGGGATCGCGCACGGCGTGCGCTCGAGGCGATTTTGCGACCCACGTTGCATAGCCAGCTCGCTCACGTCCATGCTGCGCTGGCGCGAATCGCCGACCGCGATGCAGCTAGGCGATTCGCAACGCGCGCCCTCGCATGGTATCGGCGGGTTGGCCCCCCCGATATCATTCGAGAGTTGGACCAAATCGCCAGAAAATAACCTAATATTATCATTAGTTTGGGATTTTCATTGCCCAAAGCCTGCAACAAATCGCCAATTGCCGCTCTATAGAGGGCATGAAAATTCGATCCGTTCTATGGGTACTTGCTGGACTTGCCGGGTGCTCAATCGATGCTCCACCGGAGATCGAAACCATAGAACGAGGGTGTAGCAGGAGCGGATGTACCGGCAACTCGCCGATCATCGATCAGTATGGTTTTTGGGAGCTCAACGTTAACGGGTTGGCTAGCACCAAGGGCTCCAATAAAGTCGAATTGCTCGGGCTCAGTCAAGGCACGCTCTTCTACGACGTTGTGGTCCAAAACAGCCGCCTGATCGCGACCTACCCACCCAATCCCAACCTAAACCTAGAGGGACCCGGCTTGATCGGAGCGATCCTCTGGGTACGTATCAATGGTCAGAGTTCGTACGGGATCACCATCTCGGCCACCGGAACGATCCAGGAGGTGGTGGATCGACCTCCCCCGCGGAAGCCCCGGAGATTCCCGTTCAAATGGGCGTGGCAACTCGAAGACCTGCTTGCGGGACTGTCACTTCCTCAACTGCCTGTTTTTGAAGAGATCGCACAACCGACCCGCGAGACACTCACGACGTACGTTCTCAACTGGGCTCCCGTCACCGCCAATCCGCTGCAGGCGCCAAGAGCGGCGGGTTTTTTCGACGGAAAAATGCCGGAACTCTCTTCCAAAACAGGCAACGTATGTGAACCGCCGGAGTATTCGTACGACTACTACGACAAAGCCACTGGAACGGTGCGCGACAACAATGTGACGTCGTGGGATCGAACTGCGAGGATGAACGTCTACCATTCTTTGTTGTTTGAGGGCGACCGATTCGACTTGGACACTCGAACCGTTGGCGCCCAGGCAGAAGACGATTGGTTCAACATTGCCTGCGGTTACCATGCGCTCGCAAAGCTAAGGCTTACGCGCAACACCATTCACACCGCACCCGGGGGTTGGAAGAACGTGCAAACCGCACTCAAGATGCTCAGCGCCGACTACTGTGGGAACGGGAACACATTCACTGCGGATGGCACGCCGCTCGTTTGGCGAGATCGCGCGCTCGGCGACTTCGCGCAGCAGCCCAAAGAGCTAGAGGCGCGCTGGGATGAGAATGGGGCGACATGCTTGAACACGCCGAGACTGGAACGAAACTTCCCCCAGTGGGGTGTCGACAGAGCCGCGATCGAGAGTGACTGTCAGAGCACAGGCCATCTGCTGCCGAAGTGCGATCCCCAGGTTCCGGTCACCCAGTGGGAAAGCAACGAGCTCGTCATTAGCGGCCACCTATGATTGAGCCAAGGACCGCGCCCATGCGTCGAGGCTATCGAGCGAGTCGCTGACCTCGGCGGGAATGCCAGAATCGCGCTGCATGAGCTCGCGAAGTGCGTTGCGAGCTCGATGTAGCCGGCTGCGAATGGTGACGGCGGGGCTGTCGAAGATCTGCGCCAGCTCGGCAATTTCCACCTGCTCCCAATAGTGCAGCTCGAGCAGAATTTGCTGTTCGAGCGGCAGGTTGCGGAGGGCCGCGAGCAGCTTGGCGCGATCTTCACGCGCCGCGATCCGGCTCCCAGGCGTGGTTGCAAGCTGGGCAACCGATGTGATTTCGAAGTCGATGCGGGCCAAATCTCGCCGGCGCTCGTTGAGTTTTCGGTACAGCTCGTGACGGGCAATGGTGAATAGATAGGTCGAAAATGTAGAATCGCCGCGAAACTGATCTTTGGCGCGCAGACATGCAAGAAACGTCGACTGGACCAGCTCATCCACATCGCCGCCAATTTTCGTCTCGAAAAAGCGGTAAATCCGCCTGAAGTAGCGTTCGAACAAAGCTTGCCCCGCCGCCGCCTCTCCAGCTCGCCAGCTGGTGAGGAGATTCAGGTCCGACCGTTCGTCCGCCACGGATGCCACATGATCGATACCACAAACCCACGGGGCATTTCGCGACTCTAGCCCCGCTCTAGCCACAACTCATGGAAGGATGCGGCTCGAGTCTTCGGCGCTGGGAATCGTGCACGTTTCGAAACGCCCCCAGATCCGATAGCGAATCCGTGCGATTCCTCGGTAGGCGAGGTCCAAGACCAACGCGGGGATCCATCGACCGCAGTAGGCAATCCTCCACGGTAACGTTAGGTACCTAGCGGCCTGCACGAACGCGCGGGATCGGAGATAAACACGGCCGTTGTCGATGAAAACCACGGACTCGAGGGTGGCTGGGATCTCTGAGTGCACCGCGCGCAGCGCACGAGCTGTTTCACCTTGTAGCGGTGCGTAGCGAAGCCGCTTGCGGTCGCGGCGGATCAGAAATTGAACGGTGCGATGGCATAGGCCGCATACGCCGTCGTACAGGATGATTGGCTCAGCGACGGGCATCGGGACAACCCTGGGTCCGGGCACGGCGAATACAGATTAGCTCATCCTCGAGGCGACGCATTCGATGGCGCGGGCTATTGAAGTTGTTGCGCTGTCTGGACCAGGAACTCGTCCACCGCGGACAAGAGTTCGCGATTGTCTTTCTGCGCGTAGCTAGCAAGGGCTCCTGCGAAGTCAGGTACGCGCTCGAGAAACTCGGGGACTACACGCTCGTCGTCGAGGTTGGCGCTCCACGAGCCGAAGCCTTCGCGACTGAGATAACGCGCGTTGAGCAACTGCTCGAATTGACCTGCGAGCGGAATAGCGAGCATCGGTTTGTGAAGAAACACCGCTTCCCCCATCAGGGTAAATCCACCGCCGGCGATCACCGCGCGACACGTTGCGAGATCATCGATGAATCCCGGCTCGCTAAACGGCAGAAATCGCAGTGCTCCTGACCGCTGCTCGTCGGTGGCGCCGGGACGCATTCCGTAGATCCGGCACTCGATACCGGTGGCAACGAGCGATCGCTCAAGTTCCGGATTGGGCCCCGACTGATACACCAGCACGTGGTCGCCGGGCAGCGGCGAAGCGGCCAAAATCTCGGGGCGTAAGATCGGCGGAAACAGATAGGTATCGGGTTTTCGCGGCGGCGGACGAAAGAACGACGTAATGAAATACGCGTCGCAACCTGGCAACTTGGTCTTGATGAACGCTTTGGTCAGTTGAAATGCGAGGTTGTCCTCGGCAACGACATCCTCCGGCAACTCGCAGCGATGAATCACTTGCATGTTGTCGATCGATAGGATGGGCAGGCGACGGCTCTTGCCGTAAAGGTACGTCCATGACTCGAAATCGCTGATGACGACGGCGGGCTCAAAGGTTTCGATCAGCGAAAAATAAGCGGCAATATTTTGCGGCACGCCGCGCACTCCGCTCAGTACGTTCGACCACAGTGTTTTGCCCATGCGCACGCGGTTTTCCTCGAGGATCATGTGAAAACCGTGAATCGTGTGAACGCCCTCGAAACGCTTCGCCAGAAATTGCGCTGCGCGGCCCGAGACCATGATTTCGATGTCGTGGCCGGCTGCCAACAGATGCTCGAGCACAACGCGCGACCGCATCGCGTGACCCATTCCCTCGCCAGTCACTCCGTACAGGATCTTCATCTCAGGTCATACTACCCGGCGTGCGCCGTCGCGAGGAAGTTCCCCAGAGGACTCTTACCTCCTGGTCACGCCCATGCTGGGGACGCGAGGCGAATCCGGGCAAACCGTTGAAATTACCTATACATAACCTGCAGGACTGCTCGGTTGCGATCGTGATACAGTTACCCATATGAAGACCACCATAGATATTGCCGATGGCCTCTTGAAGGAGGCTCGCAAGGTGATCGACCGCGAGAAAATCACGTTGCGACAGCTGGTGGAACTGGGGTTGCGCCATGTGCTCACGGAGAAGCGCAAACGTCAGCCGTTTCACTTGAGGTTGGTCACCGTGTCGGGTGGCGGATTGCGGGAGGGTATTCCGGACACCCTTCCGAGGGAACTTGCGTACGAGTGGCCAGAGGGATCCTCGAAGTGATCGCGGTTGATACGAACATTCTAGTGTACGCGCATCGCTCAGACAGCGCATGGCACGCGGTGGCAGCAGAAAAATTGATCGAGCTCGCCGAGTCTGGATCCGCTTGGGGAGTGCCCTGGCCATGTGCACACGAGTTTTTCGCCAAGGTGACGCATCCAAAAATTTTCGCGACGCCATCACAGCCAGAACAAGCGCTCGATTTTTTGATGGAGCTTGCGAAATCACCTACTGTCAGTTTTTGGTCCGAGTCCGACGATCACTTGGAGCGCCTAAGAGCGTTGATTGTGGATGGAAGAGTCATCGGCCCAATGGTCCACGACGCGCGGATTGCCGCGCTATGCCTGTCACAAGGCGTGTCAGAACTTTGGACCGCTGACCGCGACTTTGGTCGATTCCCCAGGCTCAACGTGCGAAATCCGTTGGTGCAATCGTAGTGCTAGTCAGCGTGCTAGGCTTGCAGCGTCAATGGTGGCGGTTAACGAATGTAGATCCTGCCGGGGGCCACAAGGTTGCATGTCCTTCCACCCGTCATTGCTGACGTTGCACTGAAACCGCGGATACTTTCGGCGCCATGCGAGCTGTAACGTACGACGAATATGGCCCGATCGATCGGCTCCAGATCCGAGAGGTGCCTGATCCCAAGCCTGGGCGCAGTGAGATACTGGTTAGCGTACGATTTGCGGCGCTCAACCCCAAAGATGCGGTCTTTCGTCGAGGCCGATTCGCAAGGGTCAGCGGTCGCAAGTTTCCAAAGTTCTGTGGACTGGACTTTGCCGGCTCAGTGGTGGCGAGTCGGTCGCCTCATTTTTCTGTCGGCCAGCGCGTTTTTGGAGCGCTGAACGAGTGGCGGTTTCTTCGCGGCACCTTGGCGGAACGTGTGTGTGTGCGCGACCACGAGGCTGCGCTATTGCCGTCTGGGGTCGCGGAAGAGGCGGCGGCGGCGATCGCGCTCACCGGGCTTACGGCGCTACAAGCGTTGCGCGATATCGGCCGCGTGCAGGCGGGTGCACGCGTATTGATCCACGGCGCTTCGGGCGGCGTTGGAACAGCGGCGATCCAGATCGCGCGAGCCCTCGGGACGGACGTTGTCACGACGTCGAGCGCGCGCAACCTGGAGCTGTGCACGCGACTTGGTGCAAGCGACGCGCGCGATTATGCCGATCAACCGTTTGCGGCCTTGCCGCGCATGGATGTGGTCTTCGACGCGTTCGGAAATTTGTCGCGAGCAGACATCGCCACCATATTGGTGGGCGGCGGTGTGTATATCAGCACCATTCCAACGCTGGCACGCCTGGTTCGGGATCGGTTGACGCTATGGCGTTTTATCCAAGAGCGCCTGGTCGTTGTTCGTCCTCGTCGGATTGATCTGGAACTGCTCAGCGGTTGGCTACAAGACGGCACGGTGAGTCCGGTGATCGATTCGCGTTATCCGCTGTCGCAAGTCCACGACGCGTTTCGGGTACTCGAATCGAAACGGGCGCGAGGCAAGATCGTGATCGAAGTGTGATCACCAACGCACCGTAACCCACGCCAGAAGAACCGCCGGCCGCACCAGGATTTGCGGCTCGGCTCAGGGCCATTCAGACGTCAGCCAAACCGGCTATCGCGCATGGTGGTCGGTGAGACGCGTCGACTTGGACGACAGCCCAGCCATGTCGGGGAACGTTTTGCGCAGGTCGTAGGACAGGCGATCGATCACCTTGGCGCCCCAGCCGGCTCGGCCTTGATTTGCGTGAATCACGTTGCCGACGTGCCAATAGAGCCGAACCATCGCGGTGTTCGCTGTCACGATGGTGGTGAGCCGGGTCTTTCGGATCCGCTGCTTGGGCTCGGCCAGCGCTTTGGCGTAGCTTGATGGCAACTCGACGACGGGCGGCGGAACAGGCAGGATGACGGCACCACCTCGCGTACGGCCAAGCGCGACGCGATTCTCGTCGCTGCCTACCTTTGGCAATTGTGCAAGCGGCGCTTGCACAATTGACCGGCGCACTAGCGCACGAGTTGGCCGACCGCGCTTCTTCGCCGCCATTAGCTCACGACCTTCGGTTGCGTGACATGGTGCGTGAACAGAGGCCGCGACCATCCATGATCGACCGCACGCGCCGCGTAGAGCAGGCGCTCTTCCGGCGTCTTCAGCTTCGTCAGCAGTGTGATGTTTTGCCTCCGCGGTACTTGGTCAACGGTTCGTTGACCAATTGCGCCCGGTTCGGGCAAGCCTCCGCAAATATCTGAATATCTTGAGATTTGTCTACGAAAAGCCCCGCATCTCGGCAAACACGGCGCGAAGGTCGGCCTCGATCCGGCTGAGGATCTTGGTGCCCCATCCGGCCTTGGCTTGCCGGTCGAGAATGTCGCGTCCGATCTGCCAGTACAGCTGCAGCATCTCCTTGTTCATCGTGAGCGCGGCGCGCTGTTGTGCGACACGGATGCCCAGTTTGAGATCCGTGATCCACCCGACGTAGCCGGACGGAGTACCCGCGACCTGGCGATCCAGCCGGTCACGAGCGAGTGCGGCAGGATTCGCGTCGCCGCGCCCCGTTGGCAATTGTGCAAGCGGCGCACGCACAATTGGCCGTACCAGAACGGGCTTGGGCTGACCGCGCCTCTACGCCGCCAACAGTGCTCGTCCTTCGGTGGCACGATGTGGTGCGTGAGCACCGGCCGAGACCAATCGTGTTCCACCGCAAGCGCATAGAGTGGCCGCTTCGCTTGCGTCTGCGACTGGGTGAGTAGCGTGATGTTCTGCGTCCAGGGAAATTGTCCAACGATTCGTTGGACAATTTCACTTCGGGAAAAGCGTCCGCAAACGTGCGCACGTACTTGAGATTCGTGTGGAGAATCTTCTCACGCGTGAAGGTGCGCATCTCGCGGATAACTTCACCCCAACGGCAGGATATCCGAAGGGGCGATCCGCGCTAGAATATAGATCCTCGTCAACTGGGAAGTCCGCGCTTCTCGACGCATTTACATGTCGAACAATCTATTTCGATTCGTTACCGAGCCCGCGGGCCCATTCCTTCCGATCTTAACCTACGCTGTTCGCAAACCGGCACGGTGGAACCGAGAAGTTGACTGTCAGCGCACGAACCATGGCACGTTCATCGTGCCTACTTCTTGAGTTCCTTGTTGGTGAGCTTCACGGCTCGGTACAGTCCGTTAAAGTGCGCAAGCACCTCTACGATCGGCAACGGAAAGTTCTGATCGAGCGCGAACCGTTTCACCGCTACGCCGCTGCTAGATTACATGCGAGCTGCCCTTCGAGATCGAGCGCATCGACGATAGCGGACCGCTCGACCGCCGGGTAAAGCTCGGCGATCAGATCGGGCTTCATTCCACGTGCCGCGAGAGCGCCGAGAGCTTGGGTCTCGATCCGCGTGTTGACGATGTGCGGCGAACCCGCGAGCTTTCCCGGAATAATACGGAGGTGCGGCCGCGGCTGTCGCAGATCAGGGCCGCGCTGACCCTCCATTACCTCGAAAGGTGCCATGAGGTCCAGCAGCTCGGGTTTGACGATTTGCTCTCGGCCACTTCCGCCTACCAGCGTTGAAATCACGCCGTCGCGACGGAGGTGGAGCTTGCCAGCGCGATCGATCAGCACGCCTGCACCATGCTGTTCGTCCCAAAGGTCAAGCTCAAACGTGCGCAGCGCGGCAAGTGCACCGCGAAGCGCGGGCACACGAGTCGCTGGAACCTCGTGACCCTCTGCCGTTTGCTTGGTTTGTCGCAACCATCCGATGATGCGCAGGGCGACGACGTCCGAGTACGACCAAAGCTTGATCTTTTCCGCAGAGACGCTTGGAACGAGTAGCTTCGTCCGCGCCCAGTAGTGCACGGTCGACCGAGGTACGCCAGCGAGGGCCGCGGCTCGATCAGCGGAGTAAGCAGCGCGCACGGGTTGCACTCATGCAGTATTCCGCAGGTTGATCGGTGCGTCCAGTCATTCTTCGATTGGATGGATGCAAGCGGCCCGAACTCCCCCACTCGGCTTGGTTACTTTCCGAGTTCGCCCATCGTGCGTCATCGTCTCGCTTCGCCTTGAGTTCGCGTTCCTAGGGCATCCAGATAGTACGCAACGGCTGTCCTGACGAGCCGGTGTGGACTTCGATCTTTGGCCGCGCCCAGCGTTTTCCAGGCGCTTCTGAGTCACCGAATCCAGCGTTACTCCGAGGGTAACCGTCTTCACAGTTCATAATGGTTGTACTCGGATAAGCCTTAGCAACAAACCAGATTGGCCACTGACGACCTGACGGCGACCACGTACAAATGCCGCGACGAGCTAATGCCAGCACCATGCCTTTACCTGCGTAGTCAGGTCCGCCTTCCGTTCTTGATAACGTTTCGCCCGGTGACCGTTGGCGCCCGATGGATGGGGAAACCCAAGCAGGCATCGGTGCTCATCGACGATCCCGTTTGTGATTAGCTCACGTAGCGTGTTCGATACGAAGTCGCCCAACGGCACGATAAGCGCCCGAGGCACGGATTGCACCTCACCAACAAAGAGCTCGCGCATGCAAAAGTTGGAAAACGGCGACGTTGCGACGCCCCCGCCATGGCCCGTGTAATTCTTCCCGTTCACGAACACCGGATGCGGCAGCACGGACGTCGTGTGGAGCTGGTTGCGCTCACCGGCGAACAACTCGGCAGTCGAATCGATGTGGAGTGCGCTTGCGATCCCAATGCCATCGAGCATTGCGACAAGATTGGTTCGCATCGGTCCCGCAAAGCTGGCGACATAGCGCGCGTTCGCCCGGACGGCAGTGAGATCCAACCCTGCCCCAAGGCCGCGACGGATTTCTCGGTAGGCGAGCTCCATTTGTTGCCACCCCGGAGTGATGCCGGCTACAAGCAGGCGAGCGTCGGATACCGGGCTGCCGAACGGCATGTAGTAGGACTCCACTGCGCCGTGACGATAGATGCAAAACTCCGGTCGGAGCAGCTCCGCTTGCGTGAGCGGCCGACCTGCTGGCAGGCACCGGATAATGGGCAGAACGTCTTCGAACTTCGGAATCGCGAATCCCACTTTCGGGGAATAAAACACACGAACGGTGTTAGGTGACCCTTTGTTCCTCCGCGCATGTCAGGGAAAGATTGAGCACGGAGCAGCACTCGAACCACGTAAGGACCTGGACACGAAGGAGCCCACCAGCGAGAGGCCGCCCGAGACGTAAACGTACTAAACGTGGCCCCGCTTATGCGTCGCGAGGAAATACTTCTCAAACGCAAGCTTTGCCCAGTGTGCTTCGGGACCCGGGATCAGCCACGCGTGATCTCGTGGCTCCAAAAAATGGTCGCTGGTCATGATGATGCCGTTGTTTCCGGCGTCGAGCACACACTTCGCATCGATGCTACCTGGTGGCAAGCCGATCAGAGGCTCGCCGGCGATGCTCGCCACGATGTTGTGCGCAACGATCCGCGCCATCTCCTCCGATAGGTATCCGGTCTTTGGAACGCCGCACGGCACGGGGGTCTTCTGCGGAGGATCAATGTGGACGGCAACGCCCGCCGCGTACACCTCGGGATAGGCCTCGGTTTGGTACTGTGGGTTCACTTTCACAAAGCCGCTCGGCGTCGTGATGTCGGTGAGTGCGCGAACCGGGTCCACGCCGAGGAAGCGAGGCGCGAACATCGCGTACTTGAAGGGAATGGTTTGACCATTCTCGAGATGTACTTCGTCTTTGGTAAACTCCTTCACCTTGGCGTTGGTAACGCCGTCGATATGTAAGTGTTTGAAGAACATCTCGGTCATTTTGGTTCCGCTGCCAAAGCCACCAATACCGAAATGGGCCAAAAACGGCTCTGCCGTTACGTAGGTTAGCGGCGCGCGCGCCTGCAATTTCCGCTTTTTCAGCTCATGCGCCATGTTGAACAGAAATTCGTAGGCAGCGCCGAAGCAAGAGGCTCCTTGGACGCCACCCACCACGACCGGGCCTGGGTCTGCCACAAATCGTTCGAATGCCTCTCGCGCCCGCTCGGCGTCTTCCCACGAAAAGATCGACTGAGTGAAACCCTTGGGACCGAGTCCTTTCACGTCGTCGTAATCGAGCTTGGGGCCTGTCGCGATGACGAGATAGTCATAGGGAGTTTGGGCACCGGTGTGGTCCTCAACCAAGCGCTCGCGTAAGTCGATACGCGTCACTTCGACGTTCTTGAATTCGACGCCCTTCTTTGCGAACACGGGCGCTAAGGGGAAGGTGATGTCTTCCCGTTTGCGGTGGCCGAACGGAACCCAAATCAAGCTCGGCATAAAAAGAAAGTCCCTGGCCTTCGCAAGGACCGTGACATCGTGACGCTCGCCGAGTTTGTTCTTGAGCTCGATCGCTGCGGTCATCCCCGCAAAACTTCCACCTAATACGACAATTCGTTGCTTCGCCATCGGCCACCTCGCAGTGCGAATGAAAGGACGTCTTGTGCAGATGGTAAGAACGCGCGCGTTCGGACGCAACGGACAGAAACCCGATTCGCGGTGAACCGGCGCTACCCCGGCGAGGTTGCGCGTCGATATTGTCCGGCGCAGTACTTGCGTAGGCAATGGCATCCGCGATTCGCTCGGGGTCATACTACCCGGCGTGCGTCGTCGCGTGTGGTGTGAAACGCTCACCTATGAACAGCTGGCCACGGGCTCGCTCGACCGCGTTCTCGAACGCTATCGCGTGGGGCTCCTGCTGGCAGTGCGGCCGTGGCAACTCGACGAGGTCGGTGACGTGGTGCGCCGGTTTCAGGGCGCTGGCGTTGCCGTTGGGCTGTGGCCCATGCTCGCCGACGCCCACGGCCGATGGGCTAGTGCCGCCTCTCACGCGCGTTTCATTGCGTATTGCGACCAACTCGTCGCAAAGCTGCCGTTCGCCGACGAGCTGGTCATCGACTTAGAGCCGCCGCTGGAGGTGCTTACCCGCTGGAAAATGGGTCGGCCAACCTGGAGCCCGACGCAACAGAGCTTCGGCGCGGTGCGCGTTGCATTGGCGGCCGCTGTCGATCGTTGGCGTGCGGCGATGCGCGTAACGACTGCCGTCATGCCGTTTTTGGCGTTTGAGATCGCGGGCCAATGGCTTCAGCGCCTGCTCGGCACCCCGGTATCGAGTCTGGCATGCGATAGCCACAGCCTCATGGCGTACACGTCGCTGTTTGAGGGCTGGTCGAGTGGCCTGGTAAACCGACGCAGCGCCGAGGTGTTGCTGACGGCTTGCGCGAAAGGTGCGCGGCTTCGTTTCGGAAGTCGCGCCGCGCTGTCGCTGGGCACGGTCGGTCCGGGCGTGTTTGGCGATGAACCTTCGTACCGCAATCCCGCCGAGCTTCGCCGCGATGTCGAACTCGCGCGCGCAGCTGGCATCGACGAGCTATCGCTTTTCGACCTCGGCGGTATGGTGCGGCGGGGCCCGGTGGAGACGTGGCTAGAAGCCCTGTGGAGTCGATAGAGGCATCTACCGTGCCGGCCAATGTGCTCTTAGGTCGCCCAATTGCCGCAGTAACTCGTCGATGTGTCTTTGAGTCTTGAGAAAGTACGGCGCCGACGACTCGATTCCCCTGCCAACGCTTATTCCCACGACTTGCGGCAAATGGCGCTCAAAAACATCAAAGTCGGTTCGGTCGTCGCCTACGTACAATATCCGTTTGTAGCCATACTGTTCGATGAGATGAGCTACCGCATCGCCTTTGTTCGGGGCATTCGCTGGTGTGATATTGACGACCATCTTGCCTTCCTGAACCTTCACCCCGCGTAGTTGGCTCGCGGCGTCCATGATCCACTGCGATACGCGCACAGGATCCGTCGCGTCCCGAAAGTGAAGTGTTAGCGAAGGACCTTTGTTTTCTAAGCCGATCTTGTCCTTTTCAGGTGCATGCAACAATAGCCTGTTGAGTTGAGTGTTCGCTTCGGCAATCGTTGATATGAACGGCGTTATGTCCAGTCCAGTGCGCTCCATACCGTGATTGCCAATGAGGTGGTCCACCTCAATGTTCCCGAGTCGGGGCCTAAGGTCTCCCAGAGCTCTCCCGGAGATAACGCCCACAGGGAACCGTTCTTTAACTCGGCAGAACAACTGCGCGGTTCTAGGGCGCATCGCGGCTGCGTCGCGGTGTGCGACGATCGGGGCCAGTGTACCGTCGAAGTCGAAACAGGCGAGAGTGTCGGCCTGAGCAAGGTCTTCGAGAATGCCGCGATTGTGCCACGCGAAAATATTCGTTTGCAGCGGCGGTTTATCGACAGCGCGGGACGGTTCCACATGCATCCGTTGTTGCGCGCGCTGCGCATTGGGGAAGTAGAGCGCTCTGATCTGATCCAGCACATCAGACTCCGCTTTGGTAGCCCCCGCGGTCGCATAATGTTTTTCGTAATACCGGAAGAGGTCGAGCCGGATATCGGCGGCAACCTCGACAAGATCTTGCCGCACACGATGACCACTCGACGGAAGAAGCTGCAATAGCATGGTCGCCGCCGCAACTCTGTCGACCGAATGCTCTGTCTGCTCCAACCCGACCCGCAGGAGGCGAATCGGAAGAAGCCGAAACGATGCCGGGTCAGTTCGACCTAGTGCCGCTTTGAGGATTCGTTCGTCTTTTAGAAAATTGAGCACCGTGGGGTCGGTGATGTTGTCGCCAAACAGCGCGGAGATCGCGGACCGTCGAACGGGGTTCGACTTGGACTCAAGAACCACGGCTTTGAGGATGGGAAACTGCGTTTGCGGGGAGAAATGCTCTCTGAGCTGGCGAATCTTCTCCAGTTGGAAGCTTTCCGCATAACTCCCTCCACCTAGCAGAACCGTATGGATCTCGCGCTCGGATTCATACGTGAGGGTGATGCGCCTCCCGGATTTGCCGGATTTGCCCGCCTTTCCGCCGCCTTTCGCCCAGGGAAACAGCGTTGCACCAAGGGCAAACATCGTACTGATTCCGGCCGCCTGCAGCTCTTGTTTGGCGCTCGCGGCATCGCCGTGATCGAGATCGTAACCGACGTTCGTCAGGACGTTCACTGCGGGATCCACTAGATCCAAAAACGGCAGCACAATCGCGGCATTCCCTACCGCGTTGCGAGCCGCCTCGTAGCGAGCGGCTTCGGGGGTCGGCGGCGGCGGCTCGGCGGACCCACCAACCTCGGCGTTGACCGGCACCCACGCGGCTGCGGTCGACAGCGTCGGGACTGGACGGCCTTGTGGGTCGGCGGGGGTTAACAGCGCAGCGGTGGCAGATGAACCAGCGTTTGGATAAAATCGGAGCGCGTCCGAGGCTGCAGCCAACCCGGGTCGCTGGCTATCGGCGGCCGGCGATGCGCTCGGAGTCACGGGAACATCGTGGTGAGCCTGCGCTTCGCGGTGAACCGAAAACTCCGGTTGCGGTACAGCCATCGCGGGCTGTTTTAGCACGAGAAACCGCCACGAAACTAAGGGAAAACCTGAGCAGCGTCGTCACCTGCTCTGAGACGGGTCGGCGTACGTCTCCGGTGGGCAGAGTGTAATGTGCTCGAGGCCGTCCATCGCGTCATCACCGCGCCTAGCTGTCGTCCCGTTCGCCCACCTTGTCTTCGGCGGTGGTCGATCCTCCGCAACGTGTTCCGCACCTCCCTCGCGAAAGACCTCATGCTTCCGACGACTACTCTGTATTTACTGTCGCTACGACAGAAATGAACGGATCATCGGCGGAGGAACTGTCTCAGCTATCCGAGGAGCAGCGCCAGTGGGTCTTCGAGCACGAAGACTTGTGGCGCCGTGCCCACGAGATCGTAAGGCACCATCCCGATCTGGATACGTCAGGCGTGTACCATGTTCTGTGCAACCTTCGTCGTACCCCAGGGCAGCGCTTGAAAAGAGGCCTTCGTGGAAGACTCCGTCCTGACCGACGTTGAGTACCGCGTTACGGCCCCGGTGGCTGCGGCACAGGAGGAATGGCAACGGATTCGGCGCGCATCATCGCAACTTCGCGCGTTAGCTCCGTTACTTGGCGCTGCAGCTCGACGAACTTCGTGTAGTAGTGCAGCAGCACGAACATCACCGCGACGATGGCGATGTAAAATACCAAGTCGGCGCCGCGACCTACCCCGACGAGAATCGCTGCGCCCTGTGTCAGATCGGGAAAGATGACAGCGATCGCTCCGACGGCGAGTAGCAAGAACACCGTCATGATATGCAGCGGCAACCGACTGCGACGAATAAAGATGAACCAACCGCTCGCAGCCAAGCCGAGGAGGAGGACGATGCGGATGATCATGATGCGCGAAAGAAATAATCGAACAGGATGCGGACCGCTTGAATGCCGCCTTGGCCTTTGCTCATCGAGTGATCGGTATATTTGATCGTCACAGGAACTTCGACGAGCGACAAGCCGCTGGTTCGGATGTTCCGCAGCAGCTCCGATGCGTGGGCCATTCGGTTTTGGGTAATGCGCAACGCGGGTGCAGCGGAGGCGCGAAACGCCCGTAAGCCGCAGTGCGCGTCGGTCAAGCGAATCCCCGACAGGCGATTGGAAACACCCGTGGCGGCGCGCAGCAAGGCCATACGCCGCGCCGATGCGCCTTCAACCCGGCCTAAGAACCGCGAGCCGAGCGCAATGTCGTGGGTGGCTAACGCGTCGACAAGCGGTCGAATATCAGCCGGGTCGTGCTGTCCGTCGGCGTCAAACGTTACGACCCCGCGCGCGCCTCGGCGAATCGCATAGTCGATCCCGGTCTGGAGCGCAGCCCCCTGCCCGAGGTTGACGCAATGCCGGAGCACGACAGCACCGGGGATCCGCGCTTGCTCGGCGGTGTCGTCGGACGACCCGTCGTCGACCACGATGGCCGACCAACCGCTGGCGACCACGCCGCGAACGACCTCGCGAATGACCTTCGCTTCGTTGTAGGCTGCAATGACGACCGAGGTCGGAGTCACGGGGCACTGGTTATATAGCATCCGCTGGGCGACGAGTAGAACTAAAGCACATAGGGCATGTGTTCTCGTGGTATAGGCGTAATTGGGTATGGATCTCGCTGCGCCGCGTCTCGCAAAGGTGCTGGGCTCGATCGCTGTGGCGGCGGGCCTTGCGTTTAGTGCTCCCGCACAAGCGGAGCTCGTATACGAAGTTCACGTAGGAAATCGGCCCGCTGACGCCGACCGCTACATGGGACCATTGCGCGACGCCATGCGCGAATTGGGGGTCGGTGGTCCACATGAGATCGCTTCGAATTTCATCGCCGTACCCCGGCCCAGCGTCATCGATGCGAAAGTTGCAGCAGCGTACATCGTGGACCAGATCGAGCTCGGCTACCGAGCGGTATTGCAGGGCCGAGATTTTAAGGCCGCCAGCCAAACGTTGGCGAGCGCGCTTCGCCTAGCGCACGAAAATCCGGGAGTATTCCTCGGCGACGCGAACCTTCGCACCGAGATTACACGCGCCCTTGTCGCGCTCGGGGTTAGTCTCAATCGGACCGGCGAGCTAGCTGGAGCGAAAGAAGCGTTCACCGACCTTTCGCGCATGCTGGGTGCCCAGCCATTGCGCGGCTATGGCCGCGAAGCAGAGCGGCTCTACGACGCGGTCAACACCGGATTGGCCAAAGGTCCTCGAGGACGGCTGTCGATTTCGGTCAGCCCGAGCGATGCACAAGTGTACGTGAACGACGAAGGCACAAGTCGAGGCAACCGGTTTAGCGCGGAGATGATTCCTGGCCGGCATCGGTTTGTCGTCGCCATGCGAGATCGCTCGTTGTCGTACGAGGTGAACGTGGACCCCAACAAAGAAACCGCCCTCGAACTGGACTGGGAATTCGAACAATCACTGGTGGTGTCCGAGAGCTGGGTGGGGTTCCGGCTGCGCACTCCTCTCGATCGCGCTCGGTCGCTCGCATTTGCCAAGTCGTTTCTGAGCCGGTCGTCTCGAATCGAGCGCGACACAACGGCGATCGCGTTGCGCCTCGACAAGGTGTGCGGTCGACCCGCGCTGGTCGGTGTGCGCTACAACTTCGTCGCAAAGTCGCAACAGGTCAGCGGCACGGTGCTACTCGGCAAACAAGACGAACTTAAGCTGCGGACGTTGGCTCGATTTCTGGTCAGAGATCAAACGTCCCCCGAGGTCTTCACCGGGGATCAAGAGATCCCTTGCACGGGGGTCGCTCGCGCGCCCGCCTCTGACGCAGCCCCAGCTCCCGCTTCCACCGATTCGGAGTCCGAGCCGTCCGATAACGTCATTGAGCGCCGCAGTGGAGGGCCCAAATGGCCCGCGTACGTCAGCGGCGTTTTGGGTCTGGGCGCCATTGGGCTCGGTGCATACATGATTTACCTCGATGGCAAAGGCACGTGCCCGGGCGATCCGCTGGACTGCGGGGACAATTACAAAACCGCAACTGTTGGCTGGGCAACCGGAGCAACAGGAGCTGCCTTGGTAGGATTCGCGGTCATTTGGTACGTCACCCATCGCGGGTCGTCGTCGACGTCCGTGGCTGTGTCTCCAACCAACGGTGGGGCAACCGCTGTCGTTATGGCTCGGTTTTAGATACTAGCTGTCAAGCCGTGCGCGCCGGCGGTGGTTCCACCACAGCGCACCGGCGAGCAACACTAGGCCCGCGCCAACCCACATAGGGCGGCGATCTGTAGTCGGGGTACCGGATGGAATGGAGATCGGCGGTAGTGGAGGGCGACGACTTTCCGACATCGTGGGCAATTCGTAGCTAGGCCGAACGACTGGCTCGGCGGATCCAATGGAAGCGGATGCAATCACCAGCGCGATTCCCACCCCACGGACGTTCATCGCACCACGTCCGTGAACTTGGCGCAGGCCGCCGCGCATAAAGTTGGTTCGCGCTGGTTCCACGCGCAGGTCACAACATCCATCTCGCCGGTTTGCATGAGCGCCGCGCGTAGTGTGCCTCGATACAGCGCTTTTGCAAATTCAATTGCCACCACGGCGCGCGAGCCGGCTACCGGCGCTGCGACATCGCGAACCTCGATTCCTGCACCCTTGATGCTCGCGACCAACTGCCGGACAACCTGATCCAACTGCAACGCGGGGCCAGTAATCCGTAGCCAAACCGCGTAGCATCCGAGCGAGGGTTCGCTCCAGCCCTTGCTCGCCGTCACTTTAGCGTGGGTGGTTCCTGCAGCGTTCGCTGTTGCCCTAGCAAGCTCTGGCGCGAGTCTCCACCCGGGCGGTGGCGCTCTGACCGGCTCTGGCAACGCCAGCGGTGAGCCAGAGGCCACGTCGGCTAGCGCAATCACAGCAAGCACCGTCAGCCGTAACATACCCATATCGTTTCGCCTTCGCGCACGCCGAGCCGGTCGCACGCTTCAGCGGTAAGTTCCACCATGCCGTCCTGGATCCGGCCAATGCGGGTTCCGATCGCTCGAAATCCTGGTCGCGCCTCGGCAGCCTCGAGCCCTACGACTGCCCATTGCGTTGCATCAGGATCGCGCGTGCGCACAACGACTTCCGCCGCGTCGCGTACGATCGCGATATCGTCGGTATTTGCGACGAAGTGGGGGCCGCCATCAAACGGATCGATCTGATGTGCATAGCCAAAACCGATCCTGCGCAACATCTTTTCGACGCCTCGAGTTTGCTGTCCTACCCTGCCGATGATCGCCCGCACTTCCGCGGGCAGCAATTCTGTGTGGATCGGACTGTCCGGAAACAATGCGTGGATAAACTCTTTATTGTCCTTCGACAGTCGGTCTGCCTCTTGATACGTCAGCCCCGTGAACTGGCGGCCAAGCGACTCCCAGAGGAGCGATGTTCCATCGGTAGCAAGCGGTGGCAGCAGTTCGGACAACACCTGATCGCGGAACACCGACCGGTGCATCCGGATAAACAGGAACCGCACATAGGAAAGGGCTTTGCCGAGCAAGTGGGGATGGTTGCGGTAGTCGGGCAACACGATGAGGCCCCCAATTTCCGTCGGACCGTTGTAGTTGTAGCCAATGCGCAGCGTTTGATGCACGAAGTAGCGGTCAAGCGTGACCGAGTAGCGCTCGTCATTTTCAACCCGAAAAAAAATGTGGGGCGCTCGCTTGGTTCCGTGCTGAGCGTAGATCATCGAGGTTCCGACGATGCGTTTGGTGGACAGCTCCTCGAGCACAAACAGGAACTCTCGGTCGGCAATCGGAAGCTTTCCGGCAAACGACAGCTCGGAACGGTCGAGCAGCGCCTCGGTGCTGCCGCGGTCTGCGGGCAGGTTGACGGTGTTGAGATGCTCGGCGACCGCGAGTACTTGATCGGCATCTTCACGATATGACTGACGAATTACGAACAAGCTGCCCTCCGCCCGCTCGCAAGCCTATCACGCCGCTCTACGGCATCACAGCGGCGAGCCGAGCCGCCAGCCCATCGACGTTGGGCGCAGCGATGGCGATCCAGTCGGCCAGGCCCTGCGGCAACCGCTCGATTGCAAGCTCATATCCGTGGACAAAACGGATTCGGCGCTTGTGTACTGCCGCTCGCCGCGCATTCTCCGCTTCGATCCAGTCGAGGATGGCAGGCAACGCTTCCACGGTCGCTTTTTTTACGTCGTGAAGCAGGAGCACGTTGCGCCCGGTCATCTTCTCGAGTTGCCTTTGCACATGGCCGCGTATTCTCGGCGCGTTGCCACCCTTCCAGTCTTGGGGATCGATGTCCCAGTGGAAATGCACGAGATTGCGCTCTGCCAGCAGCTTATCGACGCGCGCACACCGGACGCCGTAAGGCGCGCGGAACCACGTCGGCGGGAATCCCATGACCTTTTCGATCACCGCTTTGCCGTCGTCGATTTCACGCGCCGCCCGGTCATCGCCTTTCACACGGCACAGGTCTTTGTGCGTCATGGTGTGATTCGCCAGAATGTGCCCTTCGCGCAACATGCGCTGGATGATCGGCTCGGCCTGCTTTTGCTTGGCCATGTCTCCCACAAGGAAAAACACGGCGCGAATCCGGTGTTTGGCGAGCACGTCGAGCACCGCCGGAGTCGTTCTCGGATTTGGGCCGTCGTCGAACGTCAGCACAAGCTCGGGGTCTCCGGACATCGTAGGACCTGCCGCGGGTCCCGGCCACCCTCGACGGTGGGCGCGAGGCGGCGCCAAATGAGCTACATCCGGATCAGGGGCAGAATCCCCCGGGTTCGGCTCCGGAGCCGACGTTGCACTTGCCGACAATATCGCGAGCAACAGAATGGACGCGGTCGCGGACCTCACGCTTTGTCCTAGCATGTCGCTGCGCGCATAAGACATCAATATAATTAAATAAAATAATCAGCAACAATCGAGCCGGGGTACCGATAACAGGGCCATGACCCACCCCGAATTCCACCGATCAGCAACACGTCGTTCGATCTCCGCACTCCCTCGGGAGTGCTGTGACCCTTGGCGATCGCTGCCGTGCTGCGCACCCCGGCCGAGCCGGGGTTATCGATCTCCCTCCGCATTCCCGCTACCATCAGCCTCCATGAGGGTATGCCTGTTGAGCCTGAGTTTTGTGCTCGCAGCGTGCGGGGGTATGTCCGGGTCCAGCGACCAGCCAACACCGTCGCGAATCGAAACGGCGATCGCGCCGCAGCCGCTGGTTGCCGGCGACACTGCAACTGTGACCTGCACGGTCTACGATACTGCGGGCGATGTGATCGATGGCGCCCAGCCCACGCTAATCATCGTTCCAGACGATCCAGGCACCACCGTCTCCGGGCTCAAGGTTGCGATTCGCCGCGCCGGATTGTATTCGGTTCAATGCGTCCTACCTGAGCTGCAGGGCGATTCGGCGCGATTCGACGTTGTGCATGCGCCCGCAGCAAAACTCGCGATCGGCAGGGTGCCGGATCGAAAAATCTATCCGATCAACAGCGTCATCGCGATCACTCACGTGGTTACCGATCCGTTCGGCAATCCGATTCCAGACGCAATCGTGGCCATGTCCAGCTCGCCGGTGCTCGGCGTTGGCCCAACCGCAACACCGTCGCCAACCTCGTTTAGCTACGGCAGCGAGGGGCGTTATCGCGTTGCCGCCCAAGTTACTTCGCCGACCCAAGATACGACGCCGGTGACCGCCTCCTTGGATATTGTCGTGAATCAGAGCGGCCCCATGATCACCTGCGGCTCACCGGCCGATGGATCCATGTTGGACATCGCCGCGGGCGCGCCGCTCACGTTCACTGGCACCGCGTCCGACTTGAACGACACCATGTCGGTCACCGTGAACGGCTCGCCGGTATCGGTGTCAGGATCCGGTGCGTTTTCGGCGCCGATGACCGCCCGATTTGGCATCAACTTCGTGGAGGTCGTCGCCACCGACGGCTTCGGCGTTGAAACGGCAAAGGTCTGCACGTTTCTCGCGGCGTCGCAGTGGGCCAGTCCGACCGATGGCTACCGAGACACCGTGTCGCTGCGCCTCAACCAGGCGGCAATCGACGACGGGGATCGAAACGGCGGCATCGATTCATTCGGCGATATCTTGTTTGCCGTAGCGAATTCCGAAGGACTTTACGCGGCGCTGGACCAGTCGTTGACCTCGGCGAATCCACTCAAAGCTCCAGCGTGCGATCGCCAGGTATGCACGTTCCTCGGTTGTATCTGCTATTTCCGCAGCGGCATCGAGTACCGCCGGTTGCGCATCGACGGGCCTAATACAAATGGCTTATCCCTCGTAAGCGATGGCATCGCTGCGACTGCGCAGATCAACGGGATTCACATCGAGCTGCGCATTGGTGGCAGCGCCGGACCGTTCCCATTCGATACAACCGGCAACGTCGACATTTCACACCTGAGCGTGGCTGTTACCCTCGATCCCACTGCGGTAGACGGAAAGCCTCACATCTCGCTTCGGCCGGGAACCGTGTCGACCAACGTTGGCGCCGTAGCGACGAATTTTGATGGAATCGACGGATGGCTCATCAACAACATCGTTGTGCCGCTGGCGCAGGGTCCGCTGCGCAACGCGATGAGTGCGCGGGTGGAAGAGTTTGTCACTGGCAACTTCAACGGTGTTCTCGACGGGGTGGTCAGCAACCTCGATGTAGCCAACCTTGGTGCCAACATCCACATACCTCGACTCGACAGCGGAACTGTCGCACTTCAGCTAGGCCTTGGACTCAGCACGCTATCGACCATGCCCCATCGACTGCTTTTGGGTCTCGCAACACAATTCACCGCACCACGAGCGAACGGCTTTGCCACGCGCGGCATCGCCATCCCCAGCGGCCCAGTCCTCGCCGACCCGGAGACTACGCAGCGCGCCGCGATTGCTGCGCACATTGGATTGCTCAATCAAGCGTTGCATGCGCTGTGGAGAGCGGACTATTTTGCTGCCAGCATCGACGGGGAAACTCTAGGTCCTGACGCCGCCGGATTTATGCTCCGCGTCACGTCGCGATTGCCGCCCGTAGCGAGCTTTTCAAAGTCGAGCCAAATCGAACTGGCGCTGGGAGCCATCGACGTAGCGGTGGATGCGCCTTCGCTTCCGCTACACGCGACGATCACGTTGGGTGCGCGTGCCCACACCGCGGTAACCCTGGTCGGGGATGCGCTCCGCTTCTCCAACATCGTCATCGACGAGGTCTATTTCAGTAGCGATTCGTTGTCGCTGAGCGAAATGCGGCAGATGCAGCTCGAAATCCAGTTGCAGCAGCTCGCTCAGAAACTCATCGACACGTCGCTCAACAATGCTCTCCCCGCGCTGCCAATTCCGAGATTCGCAATCCCCGCTTCTCTTGCGCAGTATGGCATCCCGATGGGCCACCTTGGCATTGACACTCCATCGTTTGCCTTGGCTCCACCGCACTTTCGGCTCAGCGGCAGCCTTTCGATTCGCTAGGAAAAGGCGTCTCAAACTTCATCCAAACGCGGCGCGGATGCGCTGGATTGCTTCGACAATATTGGCGCGGGAATTAAAGGCCGACAATCGAAAATAGCCCTCGCCCGAGGGGCCAAAGCCGGCGCCCGGAGTGCCGACCACTTGCACGGTTTCCAGGAGCTGGTCGAAGAATCCCCACGAGGTCACTCCTTTCGGGGTTGCTACCCACAGGTAAGGTGCGTGTACTCCGCCGAAGATTTGCAGTCGGGCGGCAGCAAGTCCCTCGCGCAGCAGCCGAGCGTTCTCCATATAGAAGGCGATTTGCGCTTGCGTCTGTTCAAGTCCTGCCGGCGAATACACCGCGGCTGCGCCGCGCTGCACAATGTAGGATGCGCCGTTGAACTTGGTCGTTTGACGGCGCGACCACAACGCGTTGAGCGCCACGCGATTGCCGCCCGCTCCCAATCCCGCGACGGTTTTGGGAACCACCACAAAGGCGCAGCGCACGCCGGTGAAGCCTGCCCGCTTGGAAAAGCTGCGCAATTCGATCGCGCACTCCTTGGCGCCCGGAATCTCGTAGATCGATCGCGGCAACGTTGGATCCGAGATGTACGCTTCGTACGCCGCATCAAACAGAATGACCGCGTCGTTGGCACGCGCCCATGCAACCCAGCGCTCCAGCTGAGCCCGCGTCGCCACCGCGCCGGTGGGATTGTTGGGCGAACACAAGTACACGACGTCTGCCGAGGACGTTGGAGGTTCGGGGAAAAATCCGTTGGCTTCGGTAGCGGCGAGATATAGAAACCCTGGGTACCGGCCGTCGGAGCCCGCCGCAGCTGTGCGCCCGGCCATGACGTTCGAATCGACGTACACCGGATACACCGGATCTGTAATGGCAATTTTGGCGTCGGCTGCAAAGATCTCCTGGATGTTTCCACTGTCGCATTTGGAACCATCGCTGACGAAGATTTCGTCGGCCGCAATGTCGATGCCGCGCGCCCCATAGTCATGGGCGCGAATCGCTTCGATCAAAAAGTCGTATCCTTGTTCGGGGCCATAGCCGCGAAACGAGTCGCGTTGCGCCATTTCATCCACGGCGGCATGCATCGCCGCGACGACTGCCGGCGCTAGCGGCTCGGTGACATCACCGATACCGAGTCGGATGACACGCGTTTCAGGATGCTTGGCTTGGTACGCTTGCACGCGCCGGCCAATTTCGGGGAATAGGTAGCTTGCGGGTAGTTTTGCGTAGTGCTCATTGATATGCACGGGGCGACCCTAGCACTACCTGGGCCGCTTCCGCGCCAGCTGCGTCGAGCAACCCCAAGCGAAACGAAGCGCCATGCCCTATACTGCGCGCGCCATGGCCGCAGAGAGTACCGACTTTATCCGCAACATCATCGAGGACGATCTCCGTACCGGGCGCCACGTTCGAATCGCAACGCGATTTCCGCCGGAGCCCAACGGATATCTCCATATCGGCCACGCAAAAGCAATATGCGTCGATTTTGGCATCGCCCGCGACTACAGCGGTACGTGTAACCTCAGGTTCGACGATACCAACCCCGCAATGGAAGACGTTGAATACGTCGAGGCGATCGAGCGCGATGTGCGATGGCTCGGCTTCGAACCAACGGCCGTCTTGTACTCCGCCGACTATTTTCCGCGCATGTACGAACTGGCCGAACGACTCGTGCGCAACGGCAACGCCTATGTATGCGACCTGAATGACGAGCAAATTCGGGAGTTTCGGGGCACGTTGTCGGATCCCGGGCGACCGAGCCCATTTCGCGACCGCACGGTCGATGACAACTTGGATCGATTGCGCAAAATGAAAGCGGGCGAGTTTGCCGACGGCGCCTGCGTGTTGCGGGCGAAGATCGACATGGCATCGGCGAACATGAAGATGCGCGACCCTCTGCTGTATCGAATCCGCCACATTCGCCATCACCGAACTGGCGACGCGTGGTGCATCTATCCGATGTACGATTACGCGCACCCGCTCGAAGACGCGATCGAAGGCATCACGCATTCGATCTGCACGCTGGAGTTCGAGAACAATCGCGAGCTCTACGACTGGGTCATCGACCACACCGGACCGTGGTCGCCGCGGCCACGTCAGTACGAATTTGCTCGGCTCGCGCTGGAATATACGGTGATGAGCAAGCGCAAGTTGCGCCAGCTCGTCGAAGCAGGCTATGTGCGCGGCTGGGACGACCCACGCATGCCCACTCTTGCCGGGCTGCGGCGCCGTGGCTACTCGCCGGCTGCGATTCGAGAGTTCTGCGACATGATCGGGGTCGCCAAGACCAACTCGATGATCGACATCGGCAAGCTCGAATACTGCGTTCGCGATGATCTCAACCACAACGCACCTCGCGCGCTCGGCGTGCTCCATCCAATTGAAGTCGAACTGACTGGCGCCGATGCGTCGTTGCCGATCGCGATCGAAGCACCGCTATTTCCGCCGGATATCGGCAAGCCAGGCTCGCGCCCGGTGGCGCTAGGCACCCGGATCGTTATCGATCGCGACGACTGGAATGAAACCCCACCGAGCGGATATCAGCGCCTGGCGCCAGGACGCGCGGTGCGCTTGCGCTACGGGCCATGCATCGCCGACCCCGAGGTGGTAGCGCGCGACAGCGCGGGGAACGCGGTGAAGCTTCGGGCTGCCGTGGTTCCGGACACCCTGGCGGGAAAGAAGCCGGCTGATGGCCGCAAAGTCAGCGGCGTGATTCACTGGGTCGATGCCGCAACGAGCGTTGCCGCAGAGGTGCGGTTGTACGAGCGGCTATTTAAGGTGCCGCGCCCAGAAGAAGGCGGCGACGATGCGCTCGAACACCTCGATCGCGATTCCCTGAAGATCGCCGCAAACGCTCGCGTCGAAGCCTCGCTGGGTAACGCTGCAGTGGGTTCGCGGTATCAACTCGAGCGCGTGGGCTACTTTATCGTCGACGAGGATTCGCGGCCTGGCGCGCTGGTGCTGAACCGCATTGTCACATTACCGCGCGAACACGTTACCTCCGTTAGCGTGAGTGGTCAGGGCAGCGTTACAATCAATAATGCCGTCGTCGAAAAGCCGGAGCAGGCGACCAAGACGAAGAAAGCCACTCGGCCGAAAAGCAAGTCGCCTGCTGAATACCGCGCCGAAGCGCGTGCGAGAGATCCAGAACTCGCGGCCGCGTTCAGCCGCGCCGAAGCGCTTGGACTTGGCCCTGATCAGGCCGACCTGCTCACGGGCGATCGCACAACGGCGATGCTATTTCTCGAAACCGCAACGGCGACCGGACACGCCGACACCGTGGCAAAGTGGATGATCAATGAGCTGCCGCGTGCGCTCAGCGGCAAAGACCTAACAGAAGTGCAACTTCCGCCTGCCCGATTCGCTGAGCTCCTCGTGTTGGTGCGCGAACAGAAAATCACTCCAACGGTCGCCAAGTCCGTGCTTGCACAGATGATCGCAACTGGCGGATCCGCGCGCGACCTGGCTGCCGCAATGACAAGTGGAGCACCCGCTGCCGACCTCCACGAAATCGTGACTGCGGTCATCGCGGCAAATCCCGCCAAAGTGGCAGAGTACCGAGCCGGAAAAACCGGACTACTCGGATTTTTTATCGGCCACGTCATGAAAGCGAACCCTGCCGCCGACGCTGCCGCAGTCCGCGACGCCGTTCGGTCGCGCTTGGCGTAACGTATTCCCCGTCGTGTCACTCGCACGGACGTGTCGTGTCATGTAGGTTGTGTCGGATCCCGTAGTCTGCGGTGGGTTTGACAGTTGCGGCGCGACTCGAGATGATCGCTCTCTGATGATCGGAACGACGGTCGGTAGCTACCGCATCACTCACAAGGTGAGCGTCGGCGGCATGGGAACCGTCTACAAGGCAGAGCACACCCTGATCGGCAAGCTCGCCGCCGTCAAAGTTCTCCATCCCGAGTTGCGCAACAATCGCGAGGTCGTCAATCGATTCTTTAACGAGGCAAAGGCGACGACGCAGATCAAACATCCGGGAATCGTCGAGATCTTTGATTTCGGATATCTGCCATCGGGCGACGGCTACATTGTGATGGAGTTCCTGTCCGGCGCTTCGCTGGCGCGCCGCATGCGCAAAGGCAAAATGCCCGAGGGTAAGGCGGCCGTGCTGCTCAAGCAGGTGTGCAGCGCACTAGCGGCCGCGCACGCCAAACATATCGTCCATCGCGACTTGAAGCCCGACAACATCTTCTTGTGCCCCGACCCGGATCAGCCCAGCGGCGAACGTCCCAAGTTGTTGGACTTCGGCATTGCCAAGCTATCGGACGTCGGATTAATGGGCTCTGGTTCCGCCACCAAGACCGGAGCGGTGATGGGAACGCCCACCTACATGGCTCCAGAGCAGTGCAGCGGCGCGGGGCTGATCGATCATCGAGCCGACCTATACGCGCTCGGTTGCATTTTCTACGAGTTGGTGTGCGGAGTTCCGCCTTTCGAGGCGGAAGGGGCTGGCGCACTACTGGGGATGCACCTTTATGTGGAACCGGCACCGCCGACATCCCATGAGCCCTCGCTGACTGCGGCGGCGGAGTCGCTGATCCTTGGACTTCTCGACAAGAAGCCGGACAACCGTCCGCAGACCGCGGTTGAGCTTGGTAATCGACTCGCGATCATCGCTCAGGCAGCGGGGTGGCTGGGCGACAAAGCCCCGAACGTCGTTGCACCGGAAATCGATGAACCGGAAGAGCCTCTCCCCGAGGATCCGCCGGAGGTAGCACCCGATCCTAGCTCCCATGCCGCCACTGGGCCAAAGGATGTTCCGGCGGCAGCGGTCCCGCGCGACCCAGGGCCGCTGCCGACAACGCTGTCGAGCGCTGCAAGTCAGTCGTTGGTCGATCTCCCACCGAGGCGGTCGTACCGATGGATCGGCGCAGTCGGGCTCGCTGTGGTTGCAGCGGGTGCATTTGTCGTTGTGATGTCCTCCGGCAGCGGTAACAAAGCGACTCCGGACGGTGGCAACGCCAAGCCTGCCGCCCAACCCGCGACCGCCGCCCCCGCAGCTGCCCAACCTACGCCTCCTCCAAGCACCGATTCGCTCCCCGGCACGGCTGTTGCGCCCCGTCGCCCAGGCAAAAGCGCTGAGCCAACGGTCATTTCCCCCGGTGAGGCCGCTGCGAACCCCGAACCACTCACGTCGACGGGGAAGACACCGCAGGCTCAAGCCTCCGATCCCGAACCCAAAACGACACCGCCCCGAACAACGGGGCCTACCCGTTCCACCACGGGCAAGACGACGAGCGTCAAGCCCAATGCCACCCGCAGCAACGATGCCGGAAGCCGCACTCGCGGTTCCAAAACCGGGTCGGGATCTAGCACAAAGATCCTGATCGAAACTGACCTCTGAACGCGATCGGCTTCACCATGATGCGTCAACTGTTTGTCCTTGGATTGGCCACAACCTGCATCCCGCTCGCAGCGGCTCAGCCGGCGCCCGAACAACAACCCGCCAGCGGAAAAGGCGACGCCAAAGCACTCATGCAGTCGGGCGTGAAACTCTTGGAAGCCAAAGACTATTTGGGGGCACTCGCCGTTTTCAAAGACGCGTACGCGCGGTTCTCGAGCGCGAAGATCCTGCTCAATATCGGTACGACTCAGCTGCTTCTCGACCGCAAGGCCGAAGCGGCCAACTCGTACCAAAAGTACCTCGACTCAGCCGATGCAGATCCAACCAAGAAACCGGACGTCGTGCAGAAGTTGGCGGAAATCGACAAGGCGGTTGGGGTGCTGACGATCTCCACCAACCCCACGGACAGCGAGATTCAGATCAACGGCGACGATTGGTCGCCGATCCACATCAGCAAAACGTGGCGAGTCGCACCTGGTCCATACGTCATCCGCGCTCGAAAGCCCGGTTTTGAGCCTGGGGACCGAAACGGGGTCGCGGTAGCAGGCGCAAGTGCGTCGATCTCCGTGGTGCTGCGTGCAATTGCGAAACCCGAGACTGCGACCCCGCCCTTGGGCCAACCCCCGATCGATCCAGGCCATTCGCTTGCACCTGCGGCTGCATCGCCTCCAGTGGCAAGCCTCACTGCGCACTCTGCGGACCCGCCGCGGTCGAAGTTTGGCGGCTTGGTGGTCAGCCATGTCAGCATCGCGCCCCGACTCGGCAGCGCCGTTCTGCTCGGCGGCACTGCCGACATGATGCAGAAACTGTCGGTCGACGCTGCCCTGATCTTGGGCCCCGGAATCGTAAGTAGCGGCGGCGACACGATGCTTCCGCCAGCAAAGTTCGGGATGTTCGTCGGTGCACACTACGCGTTCCAAACCAACAAGACGAGGCCGCGCGCGACGCTAGGCCTGCCTGTATTTTTCGACGACGGTCCCCGACTGGCGATCCGCATCGGCGGCGGACTCGAATACGTTGCAAACAACCACATCTCCGTCGTAGTTGACCTCGGTGGAGAAATCGAAGCCAACCCGCGCAATGACATTCGGAGATTTGCCCTCGTGCCTTCCCTCGGCGTTACCGGCCGGTTGTAAGCGGGTTACCTCGATCTAGTACCTCGCCACAGTGAATATGATCGGTTGAGGCCGACGAGCCGCGCCTAGCGCAAGGCGCGAGGTCGCAGCGCTACTAGAGGTAACGCAAGGCCGAGCAACGAAGCGATCGGCGATGGATCGCGCGGCCTGAACCGGTCAGATTCACTGTGGTCGGGTAGCCCGGCGA
>CAYQQM010000004.1:0-97916 GCA_964419605.1 uncultured Kofleriaceae bacterium
CAACCCTTTGAGGCTGCGCTCGCCGAGGCCCAACGAGTGGCCCAGGCCCAGCCCCGCACCGCAACCGAGCCCACGCCCAGATCCATGGCGCGCGAACGCGTCGTCGACTACTTGCGTGCATCTGAGCATGACGGCGCCAACATCCGCGAGCTATCTCCTGGGGATCGCGGGCGGCGCCGCTTTGAAGTCGAGCACGCGGACGGTCGCCGAGAAGTAGTGTCGGAAACCGTCTCTGAAAAAAGACCCACACCTACAACCCCAGAACAAGCAGCACGCAATCGCGCCGCTGCCGACGAAGCTGCGAGGGTACAAACGCTGCGCGATCAACAGTTGGGTCAACTGATTGAATCTCAGGGGGCAAAACCAATCATTCTCGACACCGCGATCCTCGGCGCTGGCCAGGGTGGAACTTTAGCGTTCAGCACACGTACAGGCGCCAGCAAACCCATCCCCGGAGTTGCGATCACCGAGATCCCCAAAGTGATCAACATTGCCCCCGAAGGCAGCCTGTTTGGGCGTCACGGCGACTTTCCGATCGGCCAAAAGCCCGGCGACCTGCACGGGCCGGACGTCGTGCGCAATCCCAGCGAATTCACGAGTGAGCCGAGCCAGTATACGCGCGCAAGCGATTTCAACCGGTCGGTGATTCAGACGGGATACGACGCCGGTATGGTGACGTATCGAGCCACCGTGACCGAGGTGGAAGTGCGCCCGCCCACCGGCTGGGGCGCGGGTCCCGAACTAGACCATTTGCCGTTGCGCCTGACCGCGAATGGGCGCCACCTGTACGTTAAGGAACTGATCATGTCGACGGGACTCGGCACGCCGCGACCCCTTGGGGCACCGCATACCCCACTGGCTGCGCACGAGCCTGCCCTCCGGGCTGCCGGCAAGTTGGTCGACGCAGACCATTCACTGACATTGCCGGGGGCTGCCAAGACCGTGGTTGTCGTTGGCGATGGAGCGAGCGGCGCCTGGGCCTGTGAGGCCGCTCTGCAAACCGGTGCTGACAAAGTCTACTGGGTGGGCAGATACAACGCTGCGAACGCCTCGTCCGTTGACCCATCGGTGCGCGCGTCGTTGCTTGAACTTGGCTTCAGCGAAGTCGACATCGCGACCTACTCGCGAGCCTACAATGATCGGAACAAAGACCTTTTCAAACACATTCAGACCGGCAAGATTGAGCTCGCGCCACACGGTATGACCGATGCAACCTTGGATGCGACGACGGGCAAAGTCTCGGTGACCCTTGAAGGCCATACCGGCCGTGTGGCAGCCGACGGAATCGTTGCTGCAACTGGACAACAGATGGCTGTACCGAAAGGCATTGATTCAAAGCGTATGGAATTTAAAATGGTTCTTGTCGATCATCAGGGCAGATCGCGGTTGGTCGCCTTCGATGCTTATGATCTAAACGGACAGCCTCTTGGCATCCGAGTTCAGGGAGCACAAATGGTAAAGATGAGGAGTCTTGTGCACGCAGACGACCGACCCCAATTTCAGAAACTGATCGAAGCACAAGCCGCAGACGTGACCGTCCCTCCCGATGCCCAGGGCGTTCCCGGCTCAATCGTGCAAACAAACACTGATGCTCCACTCACAAACGCAAAAGCGATTTCGAGCAAACTATGACTCTCGATAACCTCTTCGCCAGCATCCTAAACGACCCTCACTCCGACCAACTTCGCCTAGACTACGCCAACATTTGTGATTCAACGGACCCCGCCCGGGCAGAGTTCATTCGGCTGCAATTTGAAGAACGGGATCTCTTAAGGGCAGGCGGAAAATGGTCGACGCCCGGTACGAAAGCAGACGTTTTGGTCGATAAAGATGGCCATCGGAGGACGTGGTCCGGCGCCATTGCCACCAAAGTCGCGGGGTATTCGTTTGGACGGGGATTTGTCGAGTATATCAAGATCGACGCGCAAGAGTTTCTTCGAGCCGGAGAACGACTCTATGAACTTGCTCCGATTCGGCGGCTCTGTCTCACTAACTTTGCTCCGGTTGCTCAAGCCATCTTTGCGTCTCCCCTGGTGGATCGAGTCGTGTCTCTTACTCTGGAAGCCCAGAGATTGAACGACGACATTGTTTCGTTGTTGGCGTCGTCGCAGCACCTGGAGAAACTGCAATGTCTCGGCCTGGCGAGGAATAACATCAGCACCGCTGGGCTCGAGTCGCTCATGCGCACGGATCGTCTGCCGGCGTTGTGCTACGTCGATCTCTCCGGATGCCCCGTCTATGACACCGATCTCGGCGAAGAATATGCGGACGAGTTAGGCCACATCATCTACGTCAAGGAGGGCCTGTGGCCGATAGAGGAACGCCTCGGCCGCAAGACCTGGTTGCACACCGTCAAAGATCGCGGCCTCGGGTACACGTACGTTACCGCGTACTGACGCGACCGAACACCGGAACGATTGGAAGTCGGTCAAGTCGGCCGTCTACAACCCGCATCTTCACCTCGCCAAACGTCTGGCCGGCCTGGTGAAGAAAGGCGTCGTCCAGCTCCAGAGCGACGTGATCCCCCACTACGACGCGATGACTGCCACGGTGGTCGGCGACAAGGCCCTGCTCGACCCGCAAACCCTCGCCAAGCTTCAGCAGATGTACCAAACCGACCTCGCCGACAAGCGCGCCCAACTTGGAGATGTGCTCGGCTCCAAGCAGGTCGACGTCGTCCGCACCGATGGCCCGGTACGGGTGGAGCAGTACGGCGATGGCTACCGAGTGGAACTCCCGACGCATCAACCATTTGAGGCCGCACTCGCCGAGGCCCAGCAAGTTGCCCAGACCCAGTCCCGCACGGCTGCTACGGCGGCACCCTCACCGTCGACAGCGTGCTCGGCAAAGGATCGACGTTTCGCTTCGACCTGCCGCGCTAAGCGATCCCTGTAAGCATACGCCGCGGCGATTCTTGTTACATTGCAAACCATGCGTAAGCCGCACCCCGCCGACGTGTGGAACAAGCAGTCGGAAAACGACCTATTGTATGCGAAGGCGGCGTTCCGCGATGGGTTCTGGGCGCACGTATGTTTTCTGTGTCAACAGGCGTCTGAAAAAGCGCTCAAGAGTCTCATTTTGCGGCGGGCCAAAGCATTTCCGATGACTCATTCACTCGTCGAGCTTTTGGCCATCCTTCGCATCAACGGGAATCTCCGAATCGCTGCAACCGTCCTCGATCAGTACTATGTGACGGCTCGGTATCCATTGGGAATGACCGCGCTGGCACCGTATGAACTGTTGACGTCGACTCAGGCGAAACAAGCGCTGCAGTTTGCTGCGCAATTCTTGACCAAGGCAAAAGTACAGACGCGCAAGTCGCAACGGAAGCGGCGATGAACGCGACGCGCCGGCTACGCGCCGAATGCCAGATGGATGCTCCGCGTTTGCGCCGGAACGTGGTGGCTACGAGGTTACGCCGAGCGCTTCGCAGTCGATGCGAACAAGCGTTCTTGTTTGGCTCGCTGGCGCGCGACGAGCACACGCTCCATAGCGATATCGACCTTTGCGTCGTGGCCAACACCCGCGCGCCGTTCGCCGAACGCTTTCGCGACTTTCTCGATGTCGTCCAAGCGTTTGCGCCCATGGATCTGGTCGTCCTCACGCCCAGCGAGTTTCGCGCGGTGCAACGCACGGCCGACATGTTTTGGCGACAGGTGATGAAGCACCGCTTCCGCGTGATTTAGGCCTGCGGCGGACCTAGTCGTAGATGGAGTCCACCGCGATCTCGAGGCCGTGAATACGGATGGCCTCGCCGCGACCTCTGGTCTCGCTGGACCAGTTCTTTCCGCTGCGACGCCGCACCTCGATGCGGCGTTCGTCTTGCGACACCAGCACATACTCCTCGAGTGAGTCGAGTTGTTGGAATAGCGCGAATCGTTCGTTGCGGTCGCGCTGCTCAGTCGCTTTGGAAAGAACCTCAACAATCACATTGGGATTCGTTATCGCTTCGCCGAGACTTCGTCCGTTTTTGTCTTTCGCACCGCGAGTCAATATTGCCCCACACACGATGCTTGCATCTGCGTAGGTGGAATGTTGCGCGGACTCGATGTAGAGGAGCGTGTCGGACGCATACACTCGGCACTCGCTAGTCTGCGGAAGCGCGCGAACCATTGCCGCCGAAAGCCGCCCGTGCTCGGGTGTGCCCCGCGACATCGCGTAAATCAGGCCACCGATCCACTCGTGTTTGGTATCGCTGCGCGATTCCTGCGCGAGATATTCGTCGAAGGGAATCGTTCGTATCTGCGCTGCAGCTGACATGACCTTGTGCAGTATAGCGCATAGGTCGCGCCACACACGGCGCTGACCAGACCCGCGCTTCCCTTGACTTAGGGTCTGATGAACATCGGGCCCCTACGCAAGTGATTGCATTTACTTAGCCAGCGGGCTACGAGGCGGGCATAAACTCGATCGAGCTTTCGCCGACTTTGTTACCGCGCAATGCGCGAAAGTCCGCGCCCCATTGCTCAACCAGCAGGGTCGCGTCGCCCGGGCCCGTGTACAGCCACCATCGGCAACGCTCGGAGTGGCCGGCTGGGCGGCCCTGGACGAGGGGGGCAAGTCCGCCCACATCGCCCGTCAGCGAACACGTCGCCGTGCCTCGCTTCTCAAGAGCGTAGGTCACGCCGCTCATCGCAATCGATTCTGGGGGGTATCCTGCCAACCGGGCGTCGTGTTCTTCAGCGAGGACACGAACCGAACTCGCGGCGGCGCGGTCGAGCCCAACAACCACCCACTTGATGACCTGATCGTCCACGCAACGAGCCGCAATCCATCGCTGGCCGTCTTCGTCGTAGCGGATCGCGCCTTCGCACAGGTAATCCTGGCCGTCCATCGCGAGAATGTCGCCAACGCGAAGTTCAATAAGTGTGCGCTCGGTCGGCTGGCCAAGGCTACGCTGCGGCTGCCCAGCGCCCGAAACCAACTTCTTGCGGTTTACGGCGGTCCTTCCGATGACGGCAGCGCCGCCGAGAATCGAAAGCGCGATGATCAATATCCACAACACCAACGAACTCGCCGCGCCAGGGTTGGCGCAACACCCGAACATGATAGCAGGGCGCTCGCCAGTTTTCTCGTGTCGTGCTCACGCTTCGCACACATTGATTTGCGCAGAACCCGTGCTTGACGGCCACGCGTATGGGTCGTAACACCGGGACTACCCTACCCAGGGAGCAATCCATGGTGGCCCTTCCAGTGCCAGAGCCAGTACCAGAGCAAGACGACCTACGCCGCGTGCTCGATGACAACGGGACCCCGTTGCCCGGCGTCCCCGTACCCAACATCCCTGAGGCAACACTTCGACGGATCTTTGACCAAATGATGCTGGTCCGGATCATGGACGACCGAATGATGCGGCTGCAGCGCCAAGGCCGACTCGGGTTCTACATGAAAGCGATCGGCGAGGAAGCTAGCCACTTTGCAGTCGCGCCGCTGCGCGACAGCGACTGGGTGTTCCCCAGCTACCGCGAGCAAGGCGTGTGGTTTTGGCGCGGCTACTCGATCCAAATGTTTATCGATCAGATGTTCGGCAACGTCGACGACCCGGTCAAAGGCCGGCAAATGCCGGTTCATCACTGCGCAACGGCGCTCAAACTGGTCAGCATTAGTTCGCCGGTGGGCACGCAGATCCCGCAAGCGGTGGGCGCAGCGTATGCGGCGAAGCTGATGGATAACGACGATGTTGCGATGGTGTACTTCGGCGAAGGTGCAACCTCAACCGGCGATTTCCACACCGGCATGAATTTCGCGGGTGTGTGGAAAGCTCCGTGTATCTTTTGGTGCCGGAACAACGGCTGGGCGATCTCGGTCAAGAGCGATCGACAAACCGCCGCCAAATCCTTCGCGTGCAAAGCCGCGGGGTACGGCATGCCCGGCATCCGCGTCGATGGCAACGACATCCTTGCGGTGTGGCAGGTTGCAACGGAAGCCATCGACCGCGCGCGTTCGGGGCTAGGGCCAACGCTGGTCGAAGCCTTGACCTATCGAGTACAGGGTCATTCCAGTTCCGATGACCCTTCAGTCTACCGAGATCCCAAGGAGCCTGAGCTCTGGGAGCGTCGCGATCCGATCAACCGCTTGCGCGCTTACCTGCGATACCGCGATTGGTGGACGCCGGAATGGGAGAAAGAGATCTCCGACCGCTACAATCAGGAAATCACGGATGCACTCGCCGCGGCGGATAGCAAGCCCCCCCCCGCCATCGACACCATGTTCGAGGACGTGTACGAAGATCAACCATGGCACCTGCGCGAGCAGCGCGACTACGTCTTGGCGCAACCTCGTACCAAGAACCCGCACCACCACGGATAGACCGCCATGCCAGTGATGAATCTTCTGGAATCGGTCCGCGACGCGTTGCGGGTCCAAATGCGCGCCGACCGGCGAGTCGTTGTGCTCGGTGAAGACGTCGGAAAATTCGGCGGTGTTTTCCGCGCAACTTCCGGGCTGTTTGACGAGTTCGGCGGCGACCGCGTCATCGATACTCCACTATCGGAGCCCGGAATCATCGGCACTGCCATCGGCATGGCGCTGTACGGCTTACGTCCGGTACCGGAGATTCAGTTTTCTGATTTTATCTACCCCGCATTCGACCAAATCGTAAACGAGCTAGCTAAGTACCGCTACCGTTCGGGAGGGCAGTACCCGTGCCCCGTTGTGATCCGCACACCTGTCGGCGGCGGAATTCGGGGCGGTCACTACCATTCGCAGTCCCCCGAAGCGTTGTTCATTCATACGCCTGGCCTCAAAGTCGTGGCGCCGTCTAATCCGTATGACACAAAAGGTCTATTGATCGCTGCGATGCGTCAGAATGATCCGGTGGTGTTCATGGAGCCAAAGCGCATCTACCGCGCCGCCAAAGGCGAGGTGCCCGAGGGCGACTATGCGGTCGAGATCGGCAAAGCGTCGGTTGTGCGCGAGGGAACTCAGTGCACCGTTATCGCGTGGAGTGGCATGGTATCGATCGCCGAGGAAGCTGCGAGAAAAGCTGCCGATGCGGGCCTATCGATCGAAGTCATCGACGTGCGCACACTGATGCCTTTCGATATCGATACGATCACCGCTTCCGTGTGTAAAACCGGCCGAGCTGTTGTGGTCCACGAAGCGCCCCGCACCTGCGGATTTGGCGCCGAGCTCGTGGCTTCGATCCAAGAACGCGCGATGGCGTCGCTCGAAGCACCGATCTTGCGAGTTACCGGCTTCGACACGCCGTTTCCGTATTCGCTCGAGCACGAGTACATGCCGAATCCCGATCGCATCATCGGCGCTGTGCGCCAAACCTTGGAGTGGTAATGGCGTTTGAGTTTCATCTCCCCGACATCGGCGAGGGCGTCGTTGAGGGCGAAGTTGTGAAATGGAAGGTTAGCGTTGGTGATGTTGTGGCGCTCGATCAGCCGATCGTCGAAATCATGACCGACAAGGCAACGGTCGAGATTCCGTCCCCTCGCGCTGGAACCATCGCAAAGATCAACTACCGCGAGGGCGAGATTTGCCCGGTAGGCGAGATCTTGCTCGTGATCAGCGATTCGGTAGCGGCTGGAGTCCCCTCCAAGCCACTCGATACGGCGGAAACTACCGCCAGACATCGGACGGTTTCGCTGCGCGCTGCCCCGCCCAGTTCGACGAGCGCCAACGGATACAACCGGGTACTGGCGACGCCCGCAACCCGGCGACTAGCCCGGCAGCTTGGCGTTGAGATCGGACGCGTCGCGGCAACAGGCAGGCACGGGCGCGTAACTACCGACGACGTCAGGCGATATCGGGATCAGCCACACAGTGCGCCCATCGAACAGCCTCATCCAGGGTTCGCCCCCCCGGAAGGCCACGAAGAATTGCGCATTCCGCTGCGCGGCATCAGAAAAAAAATTGCCGACGCCATGGCGCGCTCGGTTCACACGGCCGCGCACTTCACCTACGTCGAAGAAATCGACATGACCGAACTGGTAACCGTGCGCGAGCATGCCAAGCCGCGCGCGGCAGAACGCGGCATCAAGCTTACGTATCTGCCATTCGTAGTCAAAGCAGTCGTCGCGGGGCTAAGGAAGTGGCCGATGCTCAACGCCAGCCTTGATGAAGCGACGCAGGAAATCGTGCAAAAAAAGTACTACCATATGGGCATTGCGGCCCAGGGGCCGGCTGGTCTTGTGGTTTCTGTGATTCGCGACGCAGATCGGCGTTCGATATTCGATCTGGCCCAGGAAATCGCCCGCCTCGCCGAAGCAGTGAAAAGTGGAACAGCAACGCGTGATGAGCTCACTGGATCAACCTTCACGATCAGCTCGTTAGGAAAACTCGGTGGGGTGATGGCAACCCCGATTATCAACTTCCCCGAGGTCGCCATCGTGGGTGTTCACAAGATCGAAGAAAAGCCGGCTGTGCGCAACGGCGCGATCGCGATCCGCCACTTAATGAACTTGTCCATTTCGGTAGACCACCGTCTCGCAGACGGATGGGACGGAGCGATGTTCCTGCAGGATGTGAAGGCCCTCCTCGAGGACCCGACGACGATGTTTATGGAGATGGTCTAGCTCCTGCTTGGAACTCGGAGTACAAGCGAGGCATGGCGGAGCAACGTTTCGACGCAGTGGTGATCGGCGCCGGCCCGGGCGGATATCCCGCCGCAATCCGGCTTGCGCAACTGAAGGTGAAAACCGCAGTAATCGAGCGAGAGTACATCGGCGGTGTTTGCCTCAATGTCGGCTGTATCCCCTCAAAGGCGATCATCCACGCTGCCAAGACGTTCGATAAGGTAGGCCACGCGGGCGAACTTGGAATTTCGATCTCCGGCAAACCGACGCTGGATATGACCAAGCTCCAAGCCTGGAAAAGCGGCGTGGTGAGCAAGCTCACAGGTGGTGTTAGCACGCTTCTCAAAGGCAACGGTGTCGAGATCATCGAAGGCACAGCTACGTTGGGCAAATCGGGGCCCGATGGCCATCGCATCAACGTCACCACGCCGACCGGGCCGCAGACAATCATCGCGAAAAATGTCGTGCTCGCCACCGGATCGCGGCCGATGGAGATCCCCGGCTTCGCGCTGACGAGTCCTAGCACCGCCGGAACGCGCGTCATCGATTCCACCGGCGCGCTCGCTCTCGACGCTGTGCCGCCGCGCCTGATCGTCATCGGCGGCGGCTACATCGGCTTAGAGCTCGGGATGGCCTTCGCGAAGTTCGGCAGCAAAGTGACCGTGGTAGAGGCATTATCTCGCGTGCTCGCGAGCATGGATCGCGACTGCGTTGCCGTGGTCGAGCGAAAGCTGCGCAAAATGGGCATCGAAGTCGTGACCCACGCGAAAGCGAAGTCGTGGGAGGACAAAGGCGACCGGGCGACGTTGACGGTAGAACGCAGTGACGACGGCACTGCGAAAACCGCGACCATCGACGCCGACAAGATCCTGCTCTCGATCGGACGCCGCCCCAACAGCGACAACCTGGGTCTCGACATCGCGGGTGTCGCTACCGACGCGCGCGGCTTCGTGATTGCCGATGATCGCCTGCGCACCAACGTACCGGGAATCTACGCAATCGGCGACCTCATCGGCGGTATGATGCTGGCGCACAAAGCCACCCATGAAGGGGAAGTAGTTGCGGAGTTAATTGCGGGTCACAATGCCGCGATGGACGTCCGGACCATACCTGCGGTGGTATTTACCGATCCAGAGATCGCTTCGACTGGACTTACGGAAGAGGAAGCCAAAGCCAAAGGCATTACCAACCTGCGCGTCGGCAAGTTCCCATTTGCAGCCTTGGGGCGTGCGCTTGCGGTGAACGACACAGAGGGCTTCGCCAAAGTGGTCGTCGACGCCGCATCGGGGCAAGTGCTCGGACTTCACATCGTTGGCAACGGTGCGAGCGATCTCATCAGTGAGGGCGCGTTAGCGATCGAAATGGGAGCGGTCGCCGATGACCTCCGACTCACGGTTCATCCCCACCCCACCCTATCGGAGGCCATCATGGAAGCCTCGGCGGCAGCCCTCGGCGAAGCGGTGCACATTATCAACCGGTGAAGCGCCAACCGTCAAAATACGTAAACTGCTTGATCTTTTCGTTCTGGGCATGCCCGCGAGAACCGCAGCGTTGAGTCGGACGATTGAAGGGACCCTGATGGCAACAACGCCCTGGCATGTCATCGACATGGGAACGCAGTCGTTCCGCGACGTGTGGGCGTATCAGCGTGAACTCGTGGGCCAGCGCCAGCAGAACGCGGTGCCGGACACGTTGCTTATCGTCGAGCACCCTCACGTGTTCACGCTCGGGCGTAGTCGCGCCGCGCAGGCCAACGTCGTGGCACCGGGGGACGTGGAGGTGGTCGAGATCGAGCGCGGCGGCGATGTCACGTACCACGGCCCCGGCCAGTTGGTGGCCTATCCAATCGTCTTGCTCGGCGACGGCGAACGCGACCTTCACAAATTCATGCGCAACCTCGAGCAAGCGGTGATCCGAACCTGCGCGCTATCGGGGCTTGTCGCTGACCGCGAGCCAGGGAAAACCGGGGTGTGGACGACCGATCGCGACGGCATGCGGAAAAAGCTGTGCTCGATGGGCATCGCGTGTCGAAAGTGGGTCACGTTTCACGGCCTTGCACTCAACGTCACGACAGACTTGTCGTACTTCAGCCGCATCAACCCGTGCGGCTTTGAGCCGCAGGTCATGACTTCTCTCCAAGCGCAACTTGGAACCGTAAATCTAATGGCGGCGCGCGCAGCTCTCATCGACGAGCTGGGCATTGCGCTCCGCCGAGAACGGATCGCAGCCGGCTAGGGCTGACAGCTCTTGTGCGACCCGCCGGAAATCCCGTTACATTGCGTCCCCTCGGGGCAAACGACCGCCGGATCGTCGCACAGCTTTCGGCACACCGTTTCCTTGGTCTCCTTGGTGCATACCAATCCGTCATCGCATTCCTCGGTCGCGTTTGAGGTTTCGCACGAGTCGCCTTCGCCTCCACCACCACACGCTGCGAGCATCAGAACCATGACAAGTAGCTTCATGCGGATATCCTACGCTACTACGGCTGGTATGGCGTAGAGATCCCGAGCCCCATGCAGAACCAACGTCGCCCAGAACAAACGATTCTGACGATCAATAGCGGGTCGTCGAGCATCAAGTTTGCCCTGTATCGTGCCACGGATCCGCTCGAGCTCGTGTTGCGCGGCTGTATCGATCGGATCGGGACACACGACACCGAAGTAACGATCACCGACGCGACGACCCGCCAGTCGCAGCGTCTTGCCATGACGGCAGGCGATCATCGGGACTGCGCGCTGTGGCTCTTGGACTGGCTTGCGCAAACCGGGTCCAGCAACCACCTTGCGGCGGTCGGCCACCGGGTGGTCCATGGCGGCCCAACCTACCGTCGCCCGGAACGCGTGACCCCCGAGATGCTGGTCGAGCTGCGACGGCTCAGTCCGTACGATCCAGAGCATTTGCCTGCCGAAATCGACTTCATCGAAGCGGTTCACACGCACCATCCGTTGCTGCCGCAAGTGGCGTGCTTCGATACGGCATTTCATCGAGAGCTACCGCGTGTCGCTCAGATGTTGCCTATCCCAAGACGCTATGAGTCATTGGGGCTTCACAGATACGGGTTTCACGGCTTGTCATACGCGTACCTGGCGAAGCAAGTCGCCAAAATTGGCAGCGATGCGGAAGTCCATGGGCGCATCATCTTCGCGCACCTTGGCAGCGGGGCGAGCATGGCGGCGGTGCGAGACGGCCATCCGGTGGACACCACGATGGGATTTACGCCGACGTCGGGCCTGATGATGAGTCGACGGTCCGGAGATCTGGATCCCGGATTAGTATCGTTTCTCGCTCGAACCCAAGGCATGGACGCAGAGCAGTTCCAGCACATGGTCAACACCGAATCGGGCTTGCTCGGGGTATCGGAAACCAGCTCGGACATGCGGGACCTCCTCGAACGCGAGCCGCACGATTTGCGCGCCGCGGAGGCCATCGCTCTGTTTTGTTATCAAGCGAAGAAGTGGGTCGGAGCCTTGACCGCCGCACTGGGAGGCCTGAACACCCTTGTGTTTAGTGGCGGAATCGGTGAGCACGCCCCGAGCATTCGCGCCCGCATTTGCGAAGGACTGGAGTTTCTCGGCATCGCGCTTGACGAAGCGCGCAACGCAGCCTCAGACAAGGTCATCTCCGCAACACACTCGCGCGTGGTGGTACGCGTGATGCATACGGATGAAGAGGGAGAAATCGCGCACGCCGTCATGTTCGAGCTCAGCGCGCATAGCCCCAAGCGATAGCCCCAAGCGAAAAAAGGAGTTCCCGTTGCGAACGACAAAGAAGATGGTTCCCCAAGAATTGACCGCCAAGGTGGATGCGTATTGGCGAGCTGCCAATTACCTGTCGGTTGGGCAGATCTACCTGTACGACAACCCACTGCTGAAAAAGCCGCTGACGCGCGACCACATCAAACCTCGCTTGTTAGGCCACTGGGGAACGACGCCCGGCCTGAATTTTATTTATGTCCACCTCAACCGGATCATAAAGAAATACGACCTTAACATGATCTATCTCGCCGGGCCCGGGCATGGCGGTCCCGGGCTCGTCGCGAATGCGTATCTCGAGGGTACGTACAGCGAAATCTACCCCGACATTTCACAAGACGAACAGGGCATGAAACGGTTGTTCAAGCAGTTTTCGTTTCCCGGCGGAATCCCGAGCCATGTCGCGCCAGAAACGCCCGGCTCCATCCACGAGGGCGGCGAGTTGGGATATTCCCTGTCCCACGCCTTTGGCGCGGTGTTTGACAATCCAGAGCTGATCGCCGCGTGTGTGGTTGGCGATGGCGAAGCAGAAACTGGCCCCCTGGCAACGAGTTGGCACTCCAACAAGTTTCTGAACCCAGTTACCGACGGGGTTGTCCTCCCTATCCTGCATCTCAACGGATACAAGATCGCCAATCCAACGGTGTTGGCCCGCATCCGCCGCGATGAACTGGAACAGTTGTTCTACGGCTATGGATATCGTCCCTATTTCGTTGAAGGCGATGACCCGGTCGAGATGCATCAGCTGATGATCACGACTCTCGATGACGTGGTGCGCGACATCCAGAGGATCAAAGCGAGTAAGTCAAACGAGCGGCCGCAGTGGCCGATGATCGTGCTCCGCACCCCCAAAGGGTGGACCGGTCCCAAGCAGATCGATGGCAAACGAACCGAAGACTATTGGCGCTCGCATCAAGTGCCAATGGCAGATATGGACGTCCAGGCACATGTCCGCGTCCTCGAAAAGTGGATGAAGAGCTACCGCCCCTCGGAGCTGTTTGATCCCACGGGTAAACTAAAGCCCGAATGGGCCACCGCCGCACCCACCGGCGCGCGGCGAATGAGCGCGAATCCCCATACCAACGGGGGACTGCTATTGAAAGACTTGCGACTGCCCGAGTTCCGCCGATATGCAGTGGCGCTCAAAACGCCCGGCGGGGTGGACGCCGAAGCGACTCGCGTAATGGGCGCATTCTTGCGCGACACGATGAAATTGAATCTCGCGAGCAGGAACTTCCGGCTGTTTAGCCCCGACGAGAATAACTCCAACCGATGGCAAGATGTGTTGGAGGTCGTCAACCGAGCATGGATGGCGGAGCGGCATCCGTACGACGACCACTTACACCCCGCCGGCCGCGTCATGGAGATGCTCAGCGAGCATCAGTGCCAAGGGTGGCTGGAAGGTTATCTCCTTACCGGACGACACGGATTTTTCTCATGCTACGAGGCGTTCATTCACATCGTCGGATCGATGTTTAACCAACATGCCAAGTGGCTAAAAGTCTGCAACGGCATCCCATGGCGTAGACCGATCGCGTCTCTAAATTACTTATTGTCGTCACACGTGTGGCGCCAAGATCACAATGGATTCAGCCACCAAGACCCAGGTTTTATCGACCATGTCGTGAACAAGAAAGCGGAGGTAATCCGGGTCTACCTTCCACCCGATGCCAATACGCTCTTGTGCGTCACCGATCACTGTCTGCGCAGTCGGAACTATGTGAATGTCATTGTCGCTGGAAAGCAATCGGCGCCGCAGTGGCTTGATATGGATGCGGCGGTGAAACATTGCACTGCGGGCATTGGCATGTGGAAATGGGCGAGCAACGACTGGGATAGCGAGCCCGACGTGGTGATGGCCTGCTGCGGCGACGTACCCACGCTCGAGACTCTCGCGGCTGTGTCGTTGCTTCGCACGTACTTGCCCAGCGTACGGGTCCGCGTTGTCAATGTCGTCGATCTCATGAAACTGCAGCCATCAAGCGAGCATCCGCACGGATTGTCCGACCGGGATTTTGATGCGCTGTTTACGACCGACAAGCCGATCATCTTTGCGTTCCACGGCTATCCATGGCTGATCCATCGACTCACATATCGCCGAACCAATCACGCGAATTTGCACGTGCGCGGCTACAAAGAAGAAGGCAGCACCACCACACCATTCGACATGACCGTAATGAACGACCTCGATCGGTTTCATTTGGCCGAGGACGTGATCGACCGCATCCCGCTACGCGGTTCTCAAGCGGACTACACGAAGCAACTTCTCCGCGACAAGCGCATCGAGCACAAACACTACATCGCCGAACACGGCGAGGACATGCCCGAGATCCGGCACTGGAAGTGGAAGGACAGTCCTAGAACGTAGGGTCTGGCCGACTATGGGCCCGCGAATGGGCAAATCGATCGATGATCGCGACCCAGGCGCCCACCTGGCGAGGCGCGACGAGGGAGCATACCCTTCGGTATGTGACCAAGGAGCAACGATGCCAGGTGGGATGGATCGGTCGCGAGAACGATTGATTTGCCCATTCGCGGGCCCTAAACTGCCAGCCCCTTTTTGTAGGCGAGGAGCTCCTTTTGCGTTTTCAGCAGAAGCTGATTCGTCTCGAGGAGTTCTTTGGTGCGGAGCCGGATCTGCTCCGCGAGGCGCTCTCGCTCGCGTGCCTCAGTCTCTAACATCTCTTGATACTTGACCTGCACCACCGCCTCGTCCGTAACGTTGCGCTGGATCTCGAGCGCGCCGATGTGGTTGCCGGCGTCGTCCGTGATCGGCACGGCCGAAAGGATGAAGCGAAGCTTGCGGCTATCCCCGTGAACGTTCCCCGAAATTTCGTCGAGCCGAACGCTGCGATTGCCCGCCCAACACTGCTTCGCAATGCAGTCGTTGGCACAAATGTTCAGGTCCAAGACCTCGTAGCAGTGCTTGCCCTTAACGCTTCTGGCGATGGATCGGGGTAGCAACGCAAAAAATGCAGGGTTAAATTCAACGATCCGACGCTCCGCGTCCACGATGAAGTAACTATCGACAATGGCAGTTGATACCCGCCGAAATTCGGTGAGGAACTGCTGGAGGGCCGGGAGCACAGTGTCCATGGCATTCGCATGGTACCAGCTTCCGAGCGGTGGCATACTGCGGCCGCGGCAATGGCAACGTGGGCCCCGAGTATTTCGGTCAAGATGATTCTGACCACGACACTTTTGATCATCGTTACGGTGGTCGGATCGGGGGTTCTCAATGTCGTCAACATCCGGCGCGCGTTCGACGATTCCGTCGAGCAGCAGATCAAAGTGTTCAAGCGCGGCAGGCAGCAGCTCGGCGAGCTCGGGACGCCGCAGTTCGCTCGCGCCGTCGAGCCGCTGCTGATTGAACACCAGGATGGCGACATCGCGTTGCTGGTCAAGAACGCTGTTGGCCAAGACGCATCGGTGGACCCAACGGGAAAAATCGATTACGGCCTCAAACTCGCCTACGTACTCGACCTTAACCAAAATCTCGTGGTGAGTTGCGTCGAAGGGGCGAAACTGGAATGCAAACCAGGCGGCCACATGGCGGTAACGGCCGAGTCCGACCCGCTCATTCGCGATAGCTGGAAGATGGCGCTCGCGCAGTGGAAGGACAACATCGCTAAGAACGAAGCCCTCGTGAACTTTGAACTATCTTCAGATGCCGAAAACGGGGGAAAACGAGCGACGTATCATGTATTCGCCTACCCCGTGTTCGTGGGCGAACCTGCGACCGCAGCAGCGGCATTGCCGATTGAGCCCCCTTCAGCCAGCCGTCAGGGGTACGTCGTGCTCGGGTACGATCTGGCGCCGGTCGAGTGGTTCGCTTCTACTATAGATGATCGCAAAGCAGCTGCAGCGAAAAAGGCCGCGCTGTACACCGGCGTGGTTGGCGCGCTATTCGCGCTGATCGGCACCGTGCTCGCGATCTTTCAGGGGTTATCGATCACCCGGCCGATCCGCCAGCTGGCGTGGAAAGCCGATCAGATTGCGCGAGGCGACCTAGAGGCCCGCGTGGAGATCACGTCTGGGGACGAAATCGGTCTACTCGGCAAGAATTTCAATTACATGGCCGATCAAATCGAGGTGCTTCTGGAGCAGACCATCGAGAAGGCGAAGCTGGAACAAGAGCTCGAGGTGGCCAAAGCGATCCAGGAGACGTTGGTGCCCAGCGATGCCCCCGTCAAAATCAATTCACTCACCTTTGCAGGCTACTACCAGCCGGCGGCCCAGACTGGCGGCGATTGGTGGACGTGGAGCCAACTCGTCGGAAGCAAAGTGCTGCTCATTATTGGGGACGTCACGGGCCATGGCATTCCATCAGCAATGATCACAGCGGCTGCGAAAGCTGCCTGTGACGTAGCTCGCTATGTTCACCGGGATGAGGTCACGGTCACACGCCTGCTCGAGGTGATGAACCACGCGATTTTCGAGAGCGCGCAGCGGCGGTTTGTGATGAGCTGCTTTGCATCGATCATCGATACCAAGGCGCGCACCATCACGTACGCGAATGCCGGTCACAACTTTCCTTATCTATTCCGTCCCGACGACCACAAGAGTGAGTTTGGTTCGCTCATTGCCCGAGGCAATCGCTTGGGCGACGAACGCAATTCAAAATACGAGGCAAAAACGACAGATCTTGCGATTGGAGACGTCTTGATCTGGTACACCGACGGGGTGGTTGAGTGCGAGAATCAAAACGGCGAAGAATACGGCGACAAGCGATTTCGCGCTTCGATTCGTCGAGCGGCTAAACTCGACGCCGGAGAAATGCGCAATGCCATCATCGCAGATGCCAATGAGTACTTTGGCGACACCTTCCGAAAGGACGACATCACAATGGTCATAGGGAGAATCCACTAATGGCGACAAATCTGTTTTCAGTCGTTAGTGCGACACGAATGGTCGCACCTCTCCTCGCAGTCATGGTGATGCACGCTCCACATGCGGTGTTTGCCGACACCGAAGACGACCTACGCGACGGCGACCGACTGTTCGAAGACGGCGAATGGAAACGGGCTGCAGCCGCGTACGACCGCGCAATCCGCACGGCGCCCGGCCAAGTTTCTGCCGCTGCTAACGGCAAGCGAGCCGCGATATTTATTATCCAAAAGGACTACAAGGGCGGCCTCAACTTCGTCGCCGGTGCAAAGGTCCGCTACCCCAACGCGCCTGAAATCTTGGAGCAGGAGGCCTTGCTGCTGTGGGAAACCGGGAAACGAGACGAAGCCGTGGCGCTGGCGGAATCGGTGGTCAAAGCGCGCCCGAGGTCATTTTCTAATCAAAAGCTGATCGGTGAATATTACGCGGCTCGAGATCCGGTTAAGACCGCCTCGGCGTTTGAGGCGTACATTTCGCATCGGCCCTCCGAGCTCGAAGCCGGCGACGTCTTGCCGCGGGTTCAACTTGGCGTCGCATATCTCACCAACGCTCGGTCGCTGCTGAGCTCTGGCGACGAAACGAATGCCCAGCAGCTCTACACAAAAGCCGCGACTCAATTCGAGTTCGTCTCGCGAAAATTCGGCAAGAAACCCAACGCTCAAATCAATGCTGACAATGGGCTGTGCGCTGCATACGCAGGTCTGCGCAAGTGGGACAACGCCGTGACTGTATGCGAGCGAATCGTACAAAACCCGAAGCAGATCGACACCACTGGGTCGGTGTGGTTCAACCTGTCGACAGCGTATCTCGCCAACAAGCAAACCAAAAAGGCGCGAAACGCCGCCAATGAGTTCACCAAGGCGCGCAAGTCGGATGCGCGCGCATATATGTTGATCGGCGACACGTACTTTGCGGACAACGATTGGACCAACGCGCTGGATCAATACAATCGGGCTGAGAAACTGCTTAAACCGAACCAAACGCGGGACCAGGTTCAGCTCTCCATCCGCCTAGGCAAGACCTATCGCCGTCTGCCCGGACCCGCAGGAGCAGAAAACCCAAACACCAAACTTGCAATCGAAAAACTCTCCACTGCGTGGATCTCGAATCAGAACAATCTCGAACTATCCAGTGAACTGGGTTCGGCCTACCTGGAGGCCAAAGAAGACGCCAAAGCCACCGCGGTTGCAGACAAAGTGCTGAGCAACCCTGAGTTTGGCAAAGCACCGCCCGACCAACGCGCGGCGATTTTCCTGCTCGCGGGTCGAGCTCTGTTCAACCAACGAAACCTTAAGGATGCGCGCCAGCGCTTCGAATCCGCACAGCAGCTAAAGGCCGGTAACCTCACCATTCAGCGCGCCTTGGTAGCGACAATCAACGAGCAAGCATTCGAAGCCAAAGAGCCCAAAGTGGCTCAGGAACTTCTCGACCAGGCGCTGGCCATTGACCCTGGGTCACCCACAACCCTCACCAACACGGCCATCCTCGCGATTGACCGCAACGACTGCGACGTTGCTCAAAGACAGTTGATCAAGCTAAAGGACGTGCGCGGACGGGACGTCGTGTTAACCACCCGGCTGTTGGCGCGCGCCTACCTTTGCGGTCCCTCAGCCAATCCCGCCAAAGCCAGCGAAACGTTTGCCGCTGCAGAAAAGGAAGCCAAACGAGCGAATGCTCAGAACTCGCTCGCGGTGATCTACGCTGAGTGGGCGCCCCTGCTGTGGGATACCGACCTGGGAGGGGCGATCGAAAAGCTGGAGCTCGCCGTGAACTGGTCAGCGCAAAGCCCAGAGGTGGCGCAATCGGCCAAGCGAAATCTCGCGCTCGCTCTCTATCGACGCGGTTGGAAGTTGATGCGCGAGGGTCGAGCCGCCGACGCGGTTTCCGACTTCGAGCGCGCTCGCGATCCCTCGGTGCTGCGAGGATCTGAACCCCTAGCCTTTGAGTTTTCCTACGCTGTTTCCCTTCTCGATACGGGCCGGGCCAGTGATGCCGCCAAGATCTTTCGACAGCTGGCGACTCGAGGCAACCAGAATACCTACTTGAAGCCGCCCTACTCACGCGTTGGGGCGCAGTTCTTGGCGGCCTACGCCGGATACCGCAATGCAACCGGTGCCAATCGAATGGCAGCATGTGGCGATCTCGCAAAATTCGAAACGGATTTGGGAGCCCGGGTGAACGAATTCGTGGCTTCCTGCTGGGAGTTTGTTGCAGTGGACCAGTGGCGTAGCGGCCAGCGAACAGGTGCGCAAAAAGCAATTGCAAATGCCGAAAGAGTCGCAACAACAGATCAAAAGCGCCGACTAGCACTCGATCGCGTTGCGCTCTCGCTGGATCGGTCCAAGGTCAACGAGCTGGAGACGTTGAGCAGCACCCTACCCGAGTCGCTGGTCAATCTTGGCATCGTATACGACCTGATGGGCCGCCCCAAAGACGCTTTTGATACCTGGCAAAAGGCAAAGGCACGAGGCGTTGCCGCCCGCGACTTGCAGAAGTGGATCGATGCCAAAAAGAGGATTTATGGGTTCTAAGACTGTTGTTCTTGTTGCCGCAACGCTGGCGGCCGCTAGCGCGAACGTTCGCGCCCAGCCCGCCCCGGAAAAACTCAAGATCGGCATCTATGCACCGTCGGTCGAGTTCGGAACGGCCCAAGCCCGCCTCGCATATGTGCAGGGCTTAGCCAAGGCCATCGAACAAAGCACCGGGACGAAGACCGAGGCCCAGTCGTATGCCAGTCTCGCAGCGCTACGGGCCGATGCCGTGGATTACGCAATCGTCGACGGACCTTGCTACTCGGTGAACCTTAACGCCTGGAAGCTCGTGGCAAATGCCAATGTCGGCGGCGCGACCTCACGCACGTGGGCGCTCTACTCCAGCGCCGGCGATACGATGCAGGCGTTGCGCGGCAAGAAGCTGGCATTTGTAGCCGCGGGTTGTAACGATAGCGCGTTCATCGACAACGCAATGCTCGAATCGGAGCTCGACCCACAATTCTTCGCTGCTCGTATCGGCGAAAAGGACCTCACCGGAGCCATCGCCGCCGTCTCGTCGTACAAAGCGGCACAGGCGGTGTTTGCACCCAGCGGCGCCGTGAATGGTCTCACCAAACTGTTCGATACCACCTCGGTGCCGAACCCAGCTTTCGTTGCAGTAGGGAAGGTACCGGCAGTTACCGCTGAAAAAGTGGCTGCCGCAGTGATCGGCTATAGCGGCTCGGGTGCAATCTCCGGGTGGTCGCCGGGGTCAAAAGAACCGTTTGTTGCCCTCTCGAACCGGCTCACCCGCTCTTCTAAGGTCCCTGTGCTCGCCACACCCGAACCGGTGCGGCTCGCCGCTCGCGACCTCGTGATCGAACCCAGCACGCTCAAGGATTCGGCGAACGTTCCCGTCAAGCACGACTTTGTGCGAATTCGCCCGGAGTAACCATAGCGCAAGTCATTTGCCCCGCGGGACGCGTTCGTCATAGGGAGCCGCGCGTCGGCGCGGACGCCGACACGCGGATGATCGAATCGACTCACTTGCGATGATGCGTCGTTGGCTTCGTCGCTCCGGTGCTCACGTACAGGAAGTACGCTCCGCTCCTCCCACAGGGATTCGTTCGCCGCAAGGACCCGCGCATCCTCGCGGACGAGGACGCGCGGCGATCGGTCCGGCTCACTTTCGCTCCTAGCCGCCTCGCCTCCCCGCAAATGACCTTGCACTATGGCGAATAGTGTAACTCAGGCCACATTCCGCTGGCTCGGACCAGACTTCTCCTTGACTGTGACTGTCTACTACTTCACGAGCTTGCCGATCTGTTCTTTCATCTTATCGACTTCGCCGCTGACGTCGCCTTTTTCGAAGCCGCCGCGGATGTAGCGAATGACGCCGTCGGGGTCGGCGAGAACTGTGGTGGGCATGTGATCCGAACCGTATTTCGCCGCTACGGCTGAGTCGGGGTTGAGATAGACCAACGCCATGTTGCGCAATTTGAGCTTTTTGTGAAACGCCTTTCCGGTCGATTGGTCGGAGTCGAGGTTCACGGCGATGAACTGAACTTTTCCCTTATAGTCGGGTGCGATTCCATCCCAAGCCGGCAGCTCCTTCGCACAGGGTTTGCACCAAGAAGCTCCAAACGTCAGCATCTTCCAGCCCTTGGTGGCCTTAATCCGAAACGCTCGGCCACTCCCATCAACTGCCGTTTCCAATTCGGCAAGTCGGTCCCCCACTTTTAGCGAGTCCGCATCGGCGGCGGCAGATCCGGCAACAAACATCGCAACGACGGCAGCGCGCATGGCAGTTCGACGGGCGAAGCGAGTCATCGATTCACCGCGAGCTCTTCATCGATCCACATTTCGATGTACTTGAGGTGTAGGGGGCCATCGTACTTGCGGTCGTTGAAGTACAGCGTTGGCGTCGACTCGACTCCGGCCTGTTCCCCCTGGGCTAAGTCGCTCTTGACCTGTGCCAACGTTGCTGGGTCATTGTAAGCCGCCTCGAACTTGCCCATGTCGAGACTGATCGACTTCGCGTACTCAAACACGCGCTCGCGATCGTGCAGCGGTGCTTTCGCAAACAAAATGTCGTGCATCGGCCGAAACTTACCTTGCTGGGCCGCCGCCAACGCCGCCCGCGCCGCACTCTTGGAATGCTCGTGCTTGTCGAGCGGAAACATCATGAAGTACTCGACGACCTTGCCTGCCCGCTCCGCCATTACCTGCTCGAGGACAGGCTTCAGAAGCGCACAGTGTGGGCAACCGTAATCAAAGAATTCGTAGATCTTGATGGGTGCCCCATCTGTCCCTTCGCGCGGAGCCCGCGAACCATCGATTTTCACGGTTGCCGCCTTCGCCGCGTATCGCTTGCGATACTCGTCGCGAATCTGCATCTCGGTCGCTTCGTCGTCGACCAACGCGAGCACATAGCGCACCGCAAAAGGAACTCGTTTGCATGCGGTGTCGGTCGTAAATGATACCCGCAGGCTATGCGCCTTGCCGCATGGCGAGGCGAGAGAGCCAATCAACGAAAAAAACAACCGCTGTTTCTCTCCGTCCAACTTGTCCGTCGCAATGCCGGGCAACGGCGACGTATCGACAGCCGGGTCACCGGCTTGCGAGCCGATCGCGTTCTCGAGCGCGTTTACTGCGCCGGGATCCGTCGCGTGAGCTGGCTTCTTTTCGCATCCACTCCCGACGCACAGCAAAGAAAACAGCGAAAAGGCGGCGAGCGAATACACCTGGTTCACGGGGGTGGTTTTACGGTACACTGTAGGTAATTTCAACCGCTTGCATCCCAGCCCGAACCGTCTTGACGAGCCGCGTCATGAAAGGCTAAATCTACACTGAATGACGGTTCATTCAGCCGCAGAGCGACCTCGCGACAAGCGCGAACGCATTCTGGATGCGGCCGAAGAAGTCTTTGCAAAAGACGGGTTTTTTGCTGCGAAAGTCTCCGACGTCGCCAAACACGCCGGCATTGCCGATGGCACCATCTACCTGTACTTCAAGGGCAAAGACGAGCTCCTAATCTCGCTGTTTAAGCGGCGCATGCAACAACTGAACAACGCGGTAAAAACGGCGACCGCGGACCTGGCTCCGCGACAACAGCTGCACGCGTTTGTTCACAGCTACCTCCAACTTGTGCACGACGAGCCCGCCGCAACCGAAGTCCTAACCATCGAACTTCGCCAGTCGAGCAAGTTCATGAAGGAATACGAAAACCCGGAATTCGCCGATTTCCTTCGCACCCTCGGCGGAATCGTTGGCGCACTTCAAGACGCTGGCGAATTTAGCACCACGATTCCCTCCCACGTCGTCGCGCGGATGATCTTTGGCATGCTCGATGAGCTCGCGCTGGCGTGGATCCTCAGCCGTGCGCCCATCCGCGGATCCGAGCGCGGCTCGCCTGGCGCGCGGCCCAAGAAGTTCGATATCGTCCACGCCGCTGACTGGATTCTCTCGCTCGTAGAACACGGCCTTAACCGAACGCACAAGGAGCCTGCATGAAGATTCTCGTTCCAATAAAACGGGTGCCAGACCCGGCGCAGAAAACAAAACTTAAGGATGGGCGCCTCGATCTAATGGGCGTGTCATGGATCGTCAATACGTTCGATGAATACGCGATCGAAACTGCGCTTCGACTCCTCGAGAACGGAGAGACCGGTCAGCGAATCGGCAACCCGGGCGATGAAATAGTAGCCGTCACGATCGGCCCCGAAGACGCATCGAAGGAACTGCGCACGTGCCTCCGCATTGGCGCTGACCGAGCCATCCACGTCGTGGCAACCGACGAAGATATCGATTCCCTCGCGGTGGTCCGAGTGCTCGCGTCGATCATCGCTGCGGAGAAGCCAGACCTGGTTCTGATGGGCAAGCAGGCTGTGGATGGCGATGCGAATCAAGTAGGCCAAATGCTGGCTGGCAAACTCCAGCTACCTCAGGCCACGTTCGCGGCTTCGATCGAGCTATCGGGCAGCACGCTGGTGGTGGGCCGCGAGGTGGATGGCGGGGTTGAGTACAAACGAGTGCCCATGCCGTGTGTCGTGACGGTGGATCTGCGAATTGTCGCGGCCCATGCAGTGAAAAACGGCGTTACCCCGCCTACGTTCGCGTATTCGGGCGAAGGCGCGCGACTGCCATCGCTCAAGGCGATCATGGCCGGAAACAAAAAGCCCCTTGCGACCACCAAGCTCAGCGACTACGGCCCAGAGCAACCACCCGCGATCCGCGAACGCAACGTGGAGCTACCGCCGCCGCGCGCAGCTGGACAAATCGTGGCTGACATTCCAACCCTCGTGAAAAAACTCGCCGAGGAAGCGAAGGTGATCTGATGGGCAACGTTCTTGCACTCTGTGAATTTTCTGAGGAGTCGCTGCGCAGCAGCGCTCTTGCAAATCTCGCGTTCGCGCGCACAGCCGCTCAGGCGCATGGTGGTTCCGTCGTCGCGCTTCTGATCGGAGCTGGCGCAAAAGCTGCGTCCGGGGCAGCCGCAACGTACGCACCGAGCGTTGTGGTCGTGGAAGACCCGCAGCTGCCGCACTACCTTGCGGAAACCTACGCACCGATCGTGGCGCGACTCGCCAAAGAACACGGAGCTACCGTGGTGACGGCTACCGCCACTGCAATGGGAAAAGACCTGATGCCCCGCGTTGCAGCGCTGCTCGACGCTGGCATGGCCTCGGACATCGCGCGCGGATCCGCGACGGCAAAAAACCAGTTTGTCCGCCCAATACTCGCCGGAAACGCCTACTCCACGGTCGAAATCTCGACGCCGATCATTTGCGTTACCGTACGACAATCCGAGTTTGAACCCGCCGCCGAGCTCGCCAGTCCAGGTACCGTAACAAGCGCTGCAGCGGGCGCGATCGACAGCCTCGGCGCAGCATTCGAGCGCCTCGACGCGCAAAAGCGCGACCGCCCGGATCTCACCGATGCCAAGATCGTGGTGTCCGGAGGCCGGGGCATGAAAAATGGGGAGAACTTCAAGATCCTCGAGGAGCTCGCCGATCTGCTAGGTGCGGCGATGGGCGCATCGCGTGCAGCCACCGACGCAGGGATGGTCCCCGCCGACTGGCAGGTCGGCCAAACCGGAAAGATCGTAGCGCCAAACCTGTACATCGCGGTCGCGATTTCGGGCGCGATACAACACTTGGCCGGGATGAAGGGCTCGAAAACGATCGTCGCGATCAACAAGAAGGCCGACGAGCCAATTTTTCAAGTGGCGGACTACGGCATCGTCCAGGAATGGGAAAAAGCCATTCCGGAACTGATTAGCGAGATCAAGAAATTGAAAGCCAGCCGGTAGCACGCCCATTCAGCTTCAAACCCAATAGCTTACGCTTGGCCAGCGGCATTGGGTTGTGGCTTCATTCGTCGCGACGCAGCCTAGAGCCGCGAGCCCGAAGAACTCAGCCTCGACCGCGCAGCGGGTTTGGCTTGCCTCGTCGCATTCCATGCTAGAACAGGGGTGGAGGAATTGGCCATGGCGCTCTCGGCAACCGCTCGTCCTATTGATGGTGCAGTCGCGACTCTTGGAGTCAGCGACCGCGTAACATTCCTGCGCAACACGTACGCCCACCTCGGGGTAGCCCTGATCGCGTTTGCAGCGATCACTGGCGGCATGATGAAGTTCATGACCGAAACCAGTCTCAAGTTCTCGATGTGGGCGCTGACGGGAGGACGCCTAAACTGGTTGATTGTCCTCGCGCTGTTTATGGCGGTCGGGTGGATCGCTCAGAAACTTGCGATGTCTGAAACATCGAGGGGAATGCAGTACATGGGGCTGGGTCTCGCGGTCGCAGCTGAAGCAGCGCTATTGCAACCGATGCTTTGGGTATTGATGCTCCGCTTTGGCAACGCGAACGAAATGTTTGCCGCCGGAAGCGAGACCCCTGTGCTATCGCATCAAGCGGCGTCGATTCTCGGTCAGGCGGTCGTCATTACTCTCGCGATTTTCATCGGACTTACCTTGACCGTGTTTCTAACCAAGAAGGACTTCTCGTTCATGCGAGGAGCTCTCACGATTGGGTCATTTGCACTACTCGGCACGATCGTGGCGTCGATGATCTTCGGATTCCACCTCGGGGCAATTTTTAGCGGCCTCGTGATCCTGTTGATGGCCGGGTACATCCTGTACCAGACCAGCCTGGTAATGAGCCACTTCCCGCCAACCGCCTACGTTGCTGCATCGCTCATGTTGTTTTCGACGATCGCAACGCTGTTTTGGTATGTCCTTCGCCTCCTCATGGACCTGAACCGCCGCTAACACACTCGATTCTGCGAAAAATACCTACAGAAACCGACGGAGTCGGGTGAGACGAGCGTGCCGGCGGTCGCCTGTGATCATGCGATTTGGGTTATAGTGGGAGGACATGCCCGCTGCCCTGGCTCCTGCACCGCGCTCGTCGACAGATATCGGTGCGATCCGCCGGCTTGAAGATGCAGTCTCAGCGGCAATACGCGGCAAGCCAGAAGCGATACGGGCGGCAACGATTGCGCTTCTGTCCCGCGGTCATCTGTTGATCGAGGACGTCCCCGGCGTCGGCAAGACGACCCTTGCACGGGCGCTTGCGGCGGCATTAGGCGGTCTGTTTCGCCGGATCCAGTTCACGAGCGACCTCTTGCCATCGGACATCGTCGGTGTATCGGTGTATGACCAGAACGGCAGAGTGTTCGAACTGCGGCGGGGGCCGATTTTCGCCAACATCGTGCTCGCCGACGAAATCAACCGCGCCACGCCCCGAACCCAGTCCGCTCTTCTCGAGGCGATGAGCGAGGGCCAAGTCTCGATCGACGACTCGACGCATGACCTGCCTCAACCGTTCATGGTGATTGCTACCCAAAACCCAACAGAACACTACGGCACCTACCCGCTGCCCGAGTCTCAAATGGATCGTTTCGCGATGCGGATCTCGCTCGGATACCCGCATCGCACCATTGAACGGGAACTTCTCCGCCAGCGCGGAGGCGGCGATCCGGTCGCAGCGCTCGCGCCGGTCGTCGATCTTGAGGCGATTCGCACGCTACAGCATGGCGTTGAATCGATTCGCGTCGACGACGCACTTATCGACTACGCGATGCACATCGTCGAGGAAACCCGCCGCCATCCCTCGATCGCGGTTGGAGTCTCTACTCGCGGCGTCCTTGCATGGTACCGGCTAGCTCAAGCGGCAGCGATGGCAGCCGGGCGAGAATTCGCGATTCCGGATGACATCAAGCAGCTCGCCGTGAGCTGCTTGGCCCACCGCGTGAGCCTGTCGCATTCGCAGGACTCGCTGGGCCGGTCTCGGGCAGAGGCCGAACGAATCATCGGTGAAATCATCGGGCGCGTTCCGGTTCCAACGTGAGCTCCACCCCTGCGCCCGCAAGGGCCCGGCGATGGATAAATCGATCGATGATCGCGGTCGAACCATGCGGCTCGCGAGGCGCGGCGAGAACCGGAACGGAGTTTGCTCGACGCAAATGAGTACCGGAAGCGCAGACGCAACGAAGCGAGCCGCGATGGATCGGCCGCGAGAACGGTCGATTTATTCATCGCCGGGCCCTAAGCGAGGCATTTTTGCACGCCTGCGACGAAAACTGCGGCCGCCGCGCCGATTGTCATTCACGCGAGAGGGACGGATTTTAGTGTTCCTGTCCGTATGCGTCGGGTTTGCGGCGATCAATACCGGCAACAACCTTCTGTACCTGCTGCTCGGATGGCAACTATCGTTCATCATTGCCTCCGGCGTGTTGTCGGAAATGACGCTGCGCGGGTTGCACATCGAACGACGAGCACCGCCGCGAATCTATGTGAACGAACCGTTTCTTATGGAAGTGGTGGTGAACAACGCAAAGGCTGGACGCGCATCGTATTCGATCGAAGTCGAGGACCTCGTCGCAAGTGGGCCAATCGACAAGCGCTGTTATTTTCTCAAGGTTCCTGGTGGCAAGTCTCAGCGGGCGTCGTATCGCCACAGCGTTGCACGCCGCGGCATGTATGCGCTGAGCGGCTATCGGGTGGCAACCAAGTTCCCGTTTGCCTTGTTTCGAAAATCGCGCGATGTGGACGCCCCCCTATCGCTGGTGGTTTTTCCGGCACGAGTAACGGTTCCACGCCCCGCATCCCGCAGTCCTGCGCGCGGGGATTTGACGAGTGAACGCGTGGGGCGAAGAGGAGATTTTTTTGGCCTGCGCGAGCATCGCCTCGGGGACGACCGACGCGACATTCACTGGAAGTCGTCGGCTCGTACCGGTCGACTGCTCGTACGAGAGTACGAAGACGAAATGGCGCGTCGCCTCGTGATCGCCGTGGATAACGCCCTGCCCCGGGACGTTCTCGATGCAGTATCTGGCCGAGCAGACGCACCGACAGATGAAGTTCGTAACGCAGGCGTTGGGCCGTGGTCTCCCGGCTACGACGCCATGCCGCCCGCGATCGAGGCTCACGTCTCCGCGCTCGAGCGCGCGATTAGCACCACAGCTAGCCTCGCGTCCGCTTACCTCGAAGCAGGCTGGGCGGTGGAGCTCGTAGCACGGGGCTGCCACGTCGCTGGGGGCACCGGCCGCATCCATGACGCGAGGATCTCCAGGGCGCTTGCGCTCTTGCCGTACGTCTCGGACGAAGTCGCCTTTGCCGAGATGTCCGCACGCGTCGAGAGTGTGCTCGTTCAAGCAGGCGGTAGCGCCGCGCGCGGCAAACCCCACACACACGCGGTGATTCATGCCTGATCCGCGGACGACCCTGTGAGGTTCGCAAGCGCTCACAAAGCCGCGACCTACCTCATGGTCGGGTTTGCCTACGTGGCCATGGTCGCCGGCGGTGGGGTTGCTCCTCCAATCGCGCTCACGGGCGCAGTCGCAATCCTTGGGTCGTGGTGGTGGGAACCTCCGCGGATCTCGTTTGAGCGCTGGGCATGGGTATGGACGGGCACATCGCTGCTGACTCTTGCGTACTGTGTGTTCAAAGCAGCGGTCTCTGGAAATTTTCTGGGCAGTGGCGCCCAATTCTTGATCTGGCTTGTCACGGTGAAAGCCTTCAATCGTCGGGCGCCGCGAGACTGGCAGCAACTCTACCTGTTGGCGTTCCTCATGTTGGTGACCGGTTCGGTGCTCAACGCCGACCTAACCTACGGCGTGTGCTTTCTCGGCTTCGTGATCTCTACCACCTGGGCGGTATCCCTATTTCACCTCCGCCGAGAGATCGAGGACAATCTTCTGGTCAAACACGCGTCGGATCGCACGTCTGAGCGCGTTGAGGTACAGCGCATCCTCAACTCAAAACGCATTGTCGGCAACGCATTCTTCGGCGGTACTGGCCTTCTCTCGCTGGCAGTATTCTGCGCGTCTGTCCTGGCGTTTCTTGCGATACCGCGCGTGGGATTGGGTTTCTTCCACAAGAACCGCGAACAGCAAGCGGTTACCGGCTTTTCGGACCGAGTCAAGCTTGGAGGGCATGGGGTCTTAAAAAACGACAGCACCGTCGTGATGAGAGTTGAGGTGGACGCGCGAGTCGGCAGCCGCGAAGCACCAGCCCTCCACTGGAGGGGCGTTGCGTTTGACCACTACCAACGCGGGGAATGGTCGCGCAGCTACGGTCGCGCCCCAACAACCGACGAGACGATCGATATGCCCCGGCCCGGTGTTGAGCGCCACACGTTACATTGGAAAGATCAGCCAGGAACACCCGGCGAGCTCCAGGCTTCTGGTACGCGGCAGGATGTGTGGCTCGAGCCGCTGGATTCCGACGTCTTATTCGGCGCTTCGACACCGCGGGTATTGGAGCTTGCACAGTCGCTGACACGCCGGCGCAACAAGTTCATGGCCAACGATGAAATCCGCATCGAGCACTCTGGAACTATTCACTATACGGTGTGGTCTCAGATCGACCGCCCGAATGCACAGGTACTGCGCGCAGCGACTGGAGCTCTGCCGGCGGGTTACGAAGTGTACGTGCAGTACCCGAAGCACGAAATCAGCCAGCGTACGATCGCCCTGTCGCATCGCATTACGGCCCCGTTCGCCAACAACTACGACAAGGTCGTCGCTATCCAGAATTGGCTCAACGAAAATCTAACGTACACGCTTGAACTCGCGACTAGCCGGTTCCGACAAGATCCTCTCGACTTCTTTCTGTTCGAACGCAAGCGGGGCCATTGCGAGTACTTTGCCTCGGCATTTGCCATTCTCGCCCGAATCTCGGGCATCCCGACCCGTCAGGTCAACGGCTTTCTCGGAGGCGAATGGAATGAATATCAGGGGTACGTGGCGGTGCGGGCGGGCGACGCGCATTCGTGGGCCGAGGTCTACTTTCCTGGGGCTGGGTGGATCACCTTCGACCCCACCCCGCCCGGCCGCACCGACCCGCTGCGTCGCGGTGGTGGCGGGTGGAGAGAGCGACTATCTCGCATGATGGACACCTTGCGATTCCAATGGACAAAATGGGTGATCGAGTACGATCTCGTGGCCCAACTTTCACTGTTCACTGCGGTTGGCCGAACACTCAAAAGTGCTGCCCGGAGTACGCGAAGGCTGGCCGCCCGCACCCTCGGAGTCCTACCGATACTTCTGGCCGTTGCGGGGGTCGTCGCTATTTCATGGCTCGTTCGTCGGAGACGGCATTCTGGTCGCCCGGTACAGAAATCTTCTCGCTCACGCATGCGATCCCGCGTGTCAGTCACATACGACCAGGTACTCAAACGCCTAGCCAAAGCAGGAGTCGCGCGAGATCCCGCAACCACGCCGAAGGAACTTGCCGCGAGTCTGCCACTCAGCGTTGCGCCACAGTTTCGCGAACTCACCGACCTCTACTACGCTGCAGAGTGGGGCGGACAGCGCGATCCCAACGCGGAAGCACGAGCCATTCAACTCGCGAAAGCCGTCCGTTTAGGCACTGTCCCTAAATAAGCTGTCGAGCGAGGCACAGCAGCCCGGAGCAGATCGCGAGCGCGCCCGGAGCGACCGACCGAGCCCCCCGTCGGGGACTTCCCCCCCGACGGGGACTTCGAAGGGTCGCAAGGGTCGCCGTACCCGTCGGTACGGCGACCGAGGAAGAGAGGACGCAAGCCGCGAGGTGCCCGGGATGCGAAGCCGCAGCCGATCAGATTATTTAGGGACAGTGCCTTAGCTCTGCGACCCCCCCCGAGCTGTTGAAAACGGGATCAGCCCCCTGTGGTCTTCGCCGCGTCGGTGATTTTTCCGCTCGCGATCCAGCCGCCGGCTAGCACTCGGTCGTCCGCGTACAACACAGCCGCTTGGCCGGGCGCCGCAATCGTTGGCTCGGCCAAGCGAAGCACAGCCCGATCGTCGGCTATTGTGGCGTCGACGGGGATGGGGGTGCCGCGATGGCGAACTTGCACGAGAGCAGACAGCGCACCGCGCGGGGTCGATAGCCAGCGCAGATCTCGAACCGTGATTTCGCGGGTCTCGCATTGCGCACGCGTGCCGACGCGCACATCGCCGTGAATCGGGTCAATCCCAGTAACGTATCGTTTATCGGGAATTCGGGCCCGCCCTGTAGCGTCGCGAGGAAGCAGCAGATTGCCAAGGCCGCGGTGCTGCCCAACCGTGAAGTGATGCGTTCCCTCATGACGCCCGAGCACCGTTCCATCGGCATCGACGACCAACCCGGACGGGGTTAACGGCTTGCCGCGTCGAAGTGCGGATGCAGCAACAAAACCTGCATAGTTGCCGTCCGGAACAAAGCAGATTTCTTGCGACTCGGGTTTCTGAGCGTTCGGCAACCCTAAACGATCAGCGTGCCCACGGACCTCGTGTTTTGTCATCGCACCGAGGGGAAATCTCACCGAGGAAAGCTCGGCCGCCGGCATGGAGAACAGGAAGTAGGACTGATCCTTGGTCTCATCAATAGCGCGATGCAATGCTCCGTCGCGAATCTGAGCATAGTGTCCCGTCACGAGGACGTCAGCTCCCAGGGAACGTGCCCGAGCTAACAGCGGCGTGAACTTGATATATTGATTGCATTTCACGCATGGGTTCGGCGTTTCGCCGGCGAGGTATGACTCGACGAAGTCGTCGACCACCGCAGCGGAAAATTCTGGTGATAGGTCGATCACGTAGTGCGGAATACCCAAGTGAGCGCAAACCGCCCGCGCGTCTTCTATGTCTCGCGGACCGCAGCACCGACCAGTCCCAGCGGAGGTTCCACTCGCGTCGTAAAGTCGCATCGTCATTCCGACGACTCGATGGCCCTGTTCAACGAGCAACGCAGCAGCGACTGCGCTATCTACTCCGCCGGAAAGGGCGGCCACAATCAGTCCAGACATGGCAAGGGAAATAGCCTAGCACCCCTAGCACGTGCCAGCGATGCCAGGGGTCTTAGCGCTATTATCGGTCCGAGTGAACTTTGCTTTAGCCCTTCTAGGGCCGAGTTCGCTCGTCTTTGATCCGCGGTAGCAGCATGACAAAGTTGCACGGGGCGGATCGGTGATCCAGTTGGGGCACCAGAATCTTATCGACTCCCAGCTTGACGCCACCGGTGGATCCCGGCAGCAAGAATACATAGGTCGAGTTGCATAACGCGGCATCGGCGCGACTTTGTATCGTTGCAGTTCCAATATCGTGAAACGACAGAGCGCGAAACAACTCGCCAAATCCTGGAATTGGCTTGGTAACTAGGGGGGCCAGCGCCCCGGGGGTTACATCGCGCGGCGTAACGCCAGTTCCGCCCGTCGCGACAATCACATCGATTCCCGCATCCGCAATCCACAGCTGGAACTGTGCGCGGATCGACGCCTCGCTGTCCTTCACAATCGTCCGAGCGACAATGACATGCCCCTCGGATGTCAGGCGATTCGCGATGTAGTCGCCGCTGGTGTCGGTTTGGGGCGTCCTGGTATCGGAGACCGTTAAGACTGCAATATGGATCGGGATAAAGTCCCGCGTTGTGGCTCCACTCATGTCCCATCCTCAGTGACGCACAGAAGCAGATAAATAGGCTCGAAATCCTTCATACGGATTCGGAAGGTACTCCAGCGCCGGCTTATAGTCGCCAAACACGTCGGGTTGATACGAGTGCCCCAGTAGTGCGTTGTATACGCTCACACTCAAGGCGAATCCTGAGGTCGGCATGTATTGCAGGCCCGCAGACAACTCAGCCAACGGCGGCAACCGATCGAACACCAAATCTGTCGTAGCCACGGTTACGGTACTCATCGGCTGTCCACTACTGTCGAAACCGACACCGCGATACTCGACCAACCGATTCGCGTCTTCAACGGCTCCAACCACCTTCAGGTTGGTTGTCGCTGTTACTTTCTTCGGCCACATGCTCCACACCGTAGCGAGGTTAAACCAATGCTCGGGAATCGAACGGAGTCGACCTTTGTCAGCGGTATCGCCGCGCAGCCAGGTATAACCCAGCTCAAGGCGATGCCCGCCTTGAAGGTAGAGTTTGCCAAGGAACTCAACAGACATCAGCGCGCGGTCGCCGCTGTTGTTATACCGACCCGACGAGACCTGAGTGAGGTTGGTAAACCGCGTGTAGCTGCCGTCAACGCGAAATGACAGCTCGCGAATCCTGCGGTCCCCTTTGAAGATGCGAGCATTAATCTCTGCTTGCCCCGCTCGCGATTGCTCTACCAGAAGATTTGGATTACCGCCGATTTGAACGGCTTCTCCATTGGACTGCGTACTGTTGATCGATGGCGGTCGAAATCCCTCGGTGTAATTGAGTTTGAGGTGCCAGCTCGGAATGAAATTCCACACGATCGCACCTGCAAACGTGGGGTTCGCTTTGTATCCCAGAGAACCCAACGCGTTGGGTGAAACAGAAACGCGTGCGCCCGCATCCAAAATCAGCGTTGCAGTCGGTCTGTACTGAGGATTGAGATAGACGCCAAACACTGTTCGATCGGCAGGGAATGCCGAGGTTAGTGGACAACCCGGTAGCGGAACCAGCATGCCTGCTTCGTACTGGCGCGGGCACAATAGCGGAAATCGCGCAAGTTCGACCGGGGCTGGGAAGTCGGATCCGGTGCCAGGGCCCTGTCGCGATGCCCCACTGTTGATCGGCTTCCACTCGTAAAATGCCTCGGCTCCGTACAAAACGCGCAGCCGCCGCGTTAGCTCGACATCGCCATCGAAGGCGCCCCCGGCGCGGTAGCTGTCGAAGTTCGTATTGAGGGCGAGCCCGCCGGTCAACAACCGGGAGGGAGCCAACACGGCGAGCGGCGCAAACCTGCGAATAAACTCCTGAAAATAGGCCTGGGCGGTGATTCCAGCTCTCTCGCCGGCAAACCGGGTGCGATATTCAAGAACGCCGTAGCGATCGTACTCATCGAAGCGATTGCTAGCGGAAATCCCCATGGGATCGGCTGGATCTGCTTGGTCGCGCACCGGCTGCCCCGATAGGCCGGCGGCCCGGTACATTCGTCCGTACGGCACCCACCATCGCAGCTGCAAGCGATCGTATGTGAGCTTCCCGTCTAGCGTAACCATCAGCGAGCGTTTTGGATCCGTGGTTGTTAGCGGTCCGTACACATTGGCCGAGCTGGGCTGAGGCAGCGCGCCGTGCCCGAACAGCAGCGGCAGATCCAGGGCAAGCCCCTTGTAGGTCTCTACGCTGCCGTGAGCGAACAGCTTGAACTTGGTGCCCGCAATATTGGATGCACCGGCCATCAAGTACGCCTGCGCCGTGCGGCGATCGCCGGCCCCATCCCCTAGCGAACCTCCGACCTCCACGCCTTCCACGTCTTCGGCGTCTTTTGTAATTACGTTAATGATGCCGAGGAGCGAAATCGATCCCCAGAGTACCCCTCCAGGACCCGTAATAACCTCGAGTCGCTTTATCAGCTCAAGCGGCTGCGTGCGATGAAACGCGGGGGTCGTCAAAAATGGATCGAAAAGCGACAGCCCATCGCGCAGATACTTCGCCTGAACCTGTCCGCGGACAAGCACCGACTGAATCGTAGAGTGCCAATATCCTACTCTGCTCCAGCCAGGCACCGAGTCGATCATCTGCTGAAGATCGTAAAATTGCCGATCGCGAATCTCGTCCGAGGTTAGGACTGTAACAATCGCTGGAGCCTCCTGAACGGTCGTCACGCTCTTCGCGGCTGAGCGGACGATATTGGCGAGATCCAGCGCTTCATCTACGGGTTCGAGCGAGGTGGCGTTCGCCGGATCCAGAACCACCGTGGGAACCTCGATGTCGGACACCCGAGGAGGATCCGCCACTGCGAGTTCCAGCCCAGCCACCATCACGACCAACACAAGGCCTGCTCTCGGTGCGGAGGGTAACCACTCACTACTCAAAAATTTCGGCCGCACACCAATCACCGGTCGGATACTACACGTTTGACTTCGATTCTAAACAACAAAATTCACGAGCCGGCCGGGGACATAAATTTCGCGGCGAACCGCTTTGTCGCCGATGTACTGCTGAACTTTTGGATCCGACTTAGCCACCGCGATTACCGCCGCCTCGGACGCGTCGACAGCAATCTCGATTTGTGCGCGGAGCTTGCCGGAAACCTGCACCCCGATCGTCATCGTGTCGCGCGCAAGCTTGTTGTCGTCGAATGCAGGCCACGGTTCAAATGCTATCGATTTGCTGTGGCCGAGCCTCTGCCAGATCTCCTCGGCGACATGCGGCGCAAATGGCGACAAGATCTTTACAAACATCTCGAACCAAGCTCGTGGAATCGCGGTGGCCTTGGTCGCCTCATTGACAAACACCATCATCTCCGAAATCGCTGTGTTGAACCGCAGATCGGTGATGCTCTGCGTCACTTTCTTGATCGCCGCATGAAGCGCGCGCTCGAGATCTCGATTGTCGGCAGGCGCATCTTCGCTGACCTTGCCGCCCAGTGTGTCGACGCCACCAGGCTCTACGGCCGGAACGATCAGCAAACGCCACAGTCGATCGAGGAACCGCCGCGTACCAGCCACCCCCGCAGTATCCCACTCGACGCCGTCTTCGAGCGGTCCCATAAACAACTCGTACAACCGCATCGCGTCGGCGCCGTATTCGCCGCACATGTCGTCGGGATTGACGACGTTCTTCTTACTCTTGGACATCTTTTCGAGTTTGGCCTCGACCGCTTCTCCGGTTGCGCGCAATACCCATACGTGGTCGCGCTGTTCGACCTCGTCGGCAGCATGATATTTGCCTTTTGCGTCGCGAAACGATGTTTTGTGGATCATCCCCTGGTGGAACAAGCGCTGGAATGGCTCCTTCGTTGAGACGAGTCCCGCATCGAACAATACCTTGTGCCAAAATCGCGCGTACAACAGGTGCAGCACGGCATGCTCATTTCCGCCGACGTACAGGTCGACGGGCATCCAGTACTTCTCCTCGGCAGGATCCCACGCCTGAACGTCGTCGTGCGGCGACAAAAACCGCAAGTAGTACCAACAGGAACCCGCCCATTGCGGCATCGTGTTGGTCTCGCGGCGGGCAGGTGCGCCCGTATCCGGATCCGTGGTCTGCGTCCAGTCGGCCGCGCGCGCGAGCGGAGATTTTCCGTCGGGCGTTGGTTTATAGTCAGCGATCTGCGGCAGCTCGACGGGCAGCGCTGATCGCGGCAACGTTTTCACAGTACCATCGCCGAGCTCAATCAGCGGGAATGGCTCGCCCCAGTAACGTTGGCGCGAGAACAACCAATCCCGCAACTTGTAGCGCACCGCCGGCTCGCCGAGGCCGCGTTCTACCAGCCACGCGATCACCTTGTCCTTGGCTTCAGCATTGCGCATGCCGTCGAGGAAGGCCGAGTTCACGTGTGGCCCATCGCCGGTATAAGCGGCAACGGAAATATCGCCGCCCTGAACGACCTCGATGATCGGCAGACCGAACGTCTTTGCGAACGCGTAGTCACGTTCATCTCCGGCGGGACAAGCAAAAACAGCACCGGTTCCGTAGCTCGCCAGTACGTAGTCGGCGATCCAGATCGGAATGCGCTTGCCATTCACCGGATTGACCGCCATCGCGCCAGTGGCAACTCCCGTCTTCGGCACATCCGCGGCCTCGACTGTTCGATCGCGTTCGCTCCGCTTGGCTACCGCGGTGCGATATGCATCGACAGCAGCGCGCTGCGCTGGCGTTGTAATCGCGTCGACCAGCGGATGCTCCGGTGCGAGAACCACCCACGTGCCACCAAACAACGTGTCGGGTCGCGTCGTAAAAACCGTGATCTGCTCGCTTCGGTCCGCGACCTGAAACGTCACGTTGGCACCGATCGATTTTCCGATCCAATCGAGCTGGGCGCGATGCGTTCCGGCCGGCCATTCGACACCCGCAAGATCTTCGCTCAGCCGATCCGCGTATGCTGTGATGCGCAGCATCCACTGGGTCAGCAGCCGCTTCTCAACCGGGTCATCGGTCTCGACGTATTTGCCGTCGCGCACTTCTTCGTTGGCAAGTACCGTGCCCAATGCGGGGCAAAAGTTGACCGGCGCTTCCGCTCGGTATGCCAGGCCGCGTTCGTGGAGAAGCGCAAAGATCCACTGCGTCCATTTGTAATAGCTCGGATCGCTGGTGGCGAACTCTCGCGACCAATCGTACGACAATCCGAGTTTCTGCAATTGGCGCTTGAACGTAGCGATGTTTCGCTGAGTGATCGCGCTCGGGTGTTCGCCCGTTTGTTCGGCGCGGCGCTCTGCGGGTAAGCCAAAGCTGTCCCACCCCATCACCCGCAGCACGTTACAGCCCATCATGCGCTTGGCCCGCGCCACCACGTCGGTTGCCGTGTATCCCTTGGGGTGCCCGACGTGGAGTCCATCACCCGATGGGTATGGAAACATGTCCAGGACGTAGTATTTCGGCCGCGTTCGGTCCGTTGGCGTTTTGAACGTTTGCTCCCGCTCCCAAAGTTCTTGCCACTTGGCGTCGAGGGTCTTGTGATCGTACCCGGCCATGCTAGGGCCCGTCCGTGCGGCCAAGCGCTGCGGCAATACGACCGTTCACCGCGTCGGGACTGCCATCGCCATCGACCCGCCTGAGGATCCCCTTGCGCTCATAAAACGGAAGGATCGGCTCGGTCTCGCTGTGATATTTGACGAGGCGCTCGGTACACGCCTGTTCCGTGTCGTCCTTGCGCTGAACAACATCTATCCCGGGAGGCGGGGGATCGAACGCAAGATGATAAATCCGCCCCGTCGCAGGGTCGCTGCGTCGACCGGTAATGCGCTCGACGATAAGCTCATCGGGGACCTCGATCAGAACGACGGCTTCTAACGCAACCCCCGCGGATGTCATCGCAACATCGAGGGCTTCGGCTTGGGCCACTGTGCGAGGAAATCCATCGAGCATGAATCCGTTCTTGCAGTCCGGTTGAGCGATGCGTTCGAGGATCATCCCGATGACCACGCCGTCGGGAACGAGCTGCCCCAGCTTCATGTAGCGATCGGCCTCGGTCCCGAGCGCTGTGCCCGCCGCCACCGCGGCGCGCAGCATGTCGCCGCTCGAAATGTGAGGGATCCGAAACCTACCGACGAGTCGAGCCGCCTGCGTACCCTTGCCCGCTCCGGGCGGTCCGACGAGAATCATGCGCATGGCGGCATACAATCACGCGACACGCAGTTGCGCAATCGATTCACCTCCGCACTCCCGCAGTGGGAGTGCTGCGCACCCCGGCGACCCTTGCGACCCCTGGAAGTCCCCGACGGGGGGCGCGGCCGGGATTATCGAGTGCGAACCTACGATGCGCGATCGGCCCCTTGCCGGACCATCTCCAGATGAGCGATGCCAACCTCTGTATACGGGGCGGAGGCAGGGGCAAACCCTTGGTCGCGGTAAAATTTCTCGAGGTACGCCTGAGCGCCAATGCGGATCGCAACTGGCCCGCATGCGGCGATGGCGCGCTGCATCAACTGCTTGGCGAGCCCGGTACCGCGGTGTTCAGGCGCCACCAGCACCCGACCGATGCTGGTCTCATCGTACTTGACACCTGGCGGAACGATTCGACAGTACGCCGCGATGTCGTGGTTGGCGACTCCCCACAGGTGCCGGCACTGCACATCGATTCCATCGGCGTCGAGGTAGAGGCAGCTCTGCTCAACCACGAACACGCGTTCCCGCACACTGACGATCGCATAGAGTTCCGCCGTGTTCAGTTCGTGGAAGCTACGACAATGCCAGACGACGTCCATCGAAATCTAGTAGCATGGGATGCGCGCGCCGAGTTTGCATCCGCGTGATGTCACTTCGGTCACATGCGAACCGTCCCGCAGCCAGCGCCTTGCGTGCTACTGTTCAGCCGTATGACACCGAGGGCGGTAAGCGCGTTGGGCGCGCTCCTGGCAGCGCTGGCCTTCGCCATCGCTCTGGGAGGAGGGGCAGCGCCAAAGCTCATTCCTGGGTGGTGGGACGGGCATCCACGCGTTGAGGGTCGGGTGTTCGAACGCAAAGACCTCCACATCGGCCTAACGGCTGCCTACGGCTGCAACCGAGGCGAAGAGATCCGTTGCCAGCCATTGTCCATTAAACTTGCAAGACTTTCAATAGGTTATATTACGGTGGTGATTCTGGTGTGCCTCTTTATCACTGCCGGCGCGCTGGCGCGATCGCTGTGGGTGGTTGGGGAACTCCGCAAATGGCTTGCGAAAGCAGTGCTGATTCAAGCCGCAGCCGCCGTCGTAGCGGGTGCGCTGATACTGGTTCTCGGCCCCGAGATTCAGGCGCCACAGCGCTTCGAGGTACCGATCGGCCTCGGAACCATGGCGCTGTGGGGAGGCGTCGCTTTTGCGGCGATTGCCGGTTTCGTTGCAAGGCGCGTAGAACCGGAGCCCCTGCGCCTCAAGTCGACCCAGCCTAAGAACCTGCCGGCCCAACCTCTCGCAGAGGCCGCGTCTACGCGCCGCCGGCCCAGCCAAGCGCCCGATTCGGATCGCATGACCAGCACCGGATCCCCCACCCAACCCCGCGTTGCCCCAGCCCCACCGACGACGCGCCCACCCCCGATACCAGCTGCCCGAATCTCGAGTCCGCCGGCGATTGCGCCCACGCAGAATACAGCCGGCCCCCCCGGAACACCGGGGCCATCCGCACCGGCGTCAGGATCTGGACCGCAACGTGTTCTAGCTCCGAGCGCAGTTGCTTCCGCCGCAAAAATCGGAGGCGAAGATGCCGCTTCCCCGCCGAGCGTTGCATCGTCGACGGCGCCCCCGCCCATTCCGCCTGGGTCGGCACCTGCCGGAGATGGCGCGCAGCCAGTTGTGCGCAACACCATCCCGCCTCCGCTTAGCGCAATCCCGTTCTGGTCTGGGTCCCCACCACCTATCCCGCCCCCCAAGGGGACTTCCTTCGGGGCGCCGGCGGCCTCGCCGCCGATCTCCTCCTCGGCCCCCGACGTTATCGCGCCCACCACAGCGACCGCATTCGGGGCATCCACCGCACCGACGATTATTGCCCCGGCGGCTCCGGTGTTGCCCGCAATACCGAGCCCGCCAGAGTCCCCAGGCTCAGTTGCGTCTTCATATCCCACGATCATCCACGCGATCCCTCCCCCACCCGGGTCCACTGCCGACCCTACCATCGCGACGCCGCCCGCCGAGACTGCCGCCCCGGCGCTCGATGGAAAAACCGTGGTCTTCGAGCGCGCTGCCGACGCGAAAAACCAATCCACGACTCCGACGGTAGCGACCGCTGTCCCCGCCATTGATCCAACTCCGCACTCCCTTGCAGGGAGTGCTGCGCACCCCGGCCCAAACTCCACCCAATCCCCTAGCCACGTACCTGCGAGCGCAACGCCGAACGATTCACCTCCGATTGAGGTCCCAATTTCTACCGCACCCGCATCGCTACCACCGCCGAAAAAGGCCGTCGCCGCCTCGAACGGCCCCGCACCCTCGTGCCCGCAATGCGAGGCCGCGATGGCCTGGGTCGAGGAGCATTTGCGGTTCTATTGCGCGGGCTGCCGCATGTACTTTTAGCTAGTTTTTAGTCATATATGGTCTAAACTGGTACCATGGACGTGAGCCTCTATGAGGCCAAGACTCAGCTGTCACGACTGATCGACCAGCTGAAAGACGATAGCGAAATCGTGATTACCCGGCATGGCAAGCCGGTTGCGAAGCTTGTAGCCGCCGTCCGTCGAACCAAGCCGCGTAGGCTGGGGCTGTTGAAGGGCAAGCTCGTCGTCCCGGATGATTTTAACGCGCCTCTCACCAAACCGGAGCTCGCGCTGTTCGAGGGAGCGCTGTTTCCCGATATAAAGTAGCCAGCACCCGCAAATGAGACTGTTACTTGATACCCACGTGCTGCTTTGGGCTCTGACAACGCCGACCAAGCTTCCTGCTCGCATTGCTGCCGAAATCGTGCATCCGCGAAACGCTGTGTTCGTGAGTCCGGTCTCGACGTGGGAAGTCGCCATTAAAACCTCGCTAGGCAAGTTGGATGCGTCAGTACGTCACGTCCTCAGCGCAATTGAACGAACCGGTTTCGAGGAACTTCCGGTTCGCTTTGCGCAACGCTGGCGGTCTCGAAACTCCCTCGCAAGCACAACGACCCCTTTGATCGACTGCTCATCGCGCAAGCCGTGGATGAGAGCCTGACGATCGTCACCGCAGATCGGGCATTTCGAGGCTATCCCGTCCAGCTGCTGTGGGAGTAGCCACGGTCCCGCTATGTCGGCAGCTGACACCCGTCACGACACGTGTCGCCGCAGAATCCTAGGTAGACGTGCGTTGAGCGTTTGGGTCACGGCACGTAGATCAGGTCGCCGGGCATCACGTAGATGTTCATGTCCGGCCGCTTTCCCGACGCGAGAAGTTCGTAATGAAGCGGAATTTCGCGAATATTGCCTTTGGTGTCGCGGCGCAGCAGCTTGATCTCGTCCCGCTTGGCAAAGCGCGATAACCCGCCGGCCATCGCAAGGGCCTCGGCCACGGTGACGTATTGGTCGTTGGTGAACACCCCAGAGCGGCCCACTTCACCTTCGATCGTGAACCGGTAGCTCTTCCACGCCCGCACCGCGACCGTAACTTCGTTGCCCGCGCCCATCTTTAGATAATTGGCGAGCTGGGTTTTGATCTTCTCCTTGAGGCCGGAGGGGGTTTCTCCAACGGCCAAGATATCGCCGACCAGCGGCATGGTAATTGTCCCATCCGGACGGATCGTTGCATCGATGTTCAGATCGCGCTGATCCCACACGTTGATCCCAACCACGTCACCTACGCCGAGCGTCAACTCGCGATGCCGGGGGTCGGGTTCTTTGGAATAGTCGTATGGAGGAAGCGAACTACCGCACGCGACAAGCACAGACACCAACAAGAGCAGCTTCATCGCACGCATGAAACCGCGACTGGAGCGCAACGTCAATTGTTGTTGCCGCTGCTGTAGCGCCCGAGCCCCTGCTGCATGCGATAGTTTTGGCCCCCGCCGGAGAATTCGACTAGTTCTTGGACCTCTTTGGGGGTATCGGCATATTTGATACATTGCGACACCAGAAACACCCGCTGGTCGCTATCGACCTTGCGGTCGTTGGTGGAAGGTAGCTGCTCGTCGTCGTTGTCCTTGATGTACAGCTGATAGTCCGCCACGCCGTCGCCATCGATGTCGTGGTTGACGCCGGGAGCCTGCAGCCAACCCGGCTCCGTACACGGGCAAGTCCCGTTGCATGCCGTGAGCGCCGCGTTCCAGCTCGCATAGTTGGCCGCAACCGCATTGCGCGCCGCGGCAATACCCGCCTCGGCGCAGTAAGTTGCCGATAACCCGCTGCGCGTGATGTCGGAAGACCGACTCGACGACAGCTGCATCGACACCAGCACCGCAGCACCTGCGAGCAACGACGACGTAATCACCATGGTGATCAGCATGGCGCTGCCGCGCTGCCGATTGCGCCTCGCGCGGATCATCACAGCCTCGGAGTTACAGTGGGAGATTGTGTTCATGGGGAACCTGCCATGTTGCGGATTTCCACGATCGACCGAAGAATTCGCCGACGAAATTTGTCACCGCTGCCGCTGCCGGCGGCGTGATCTTCAAGCGAAGGCCGGAAAAACGGCGTCGCATTGCCGATGAGTCCGCTCGTGGTTCGGGAAATCAGCGCAACCCGAACCGCGCGAACCGACCCTGCCAGCGGGGTATCCCCGGCGTTGTTGCCTTGCCACTCGTCGTCGTTCGCCGCCACCCCGTTTTCAACGCTGAGCTGACCGTCGCCATTGCTGTCGACCCCCAGAACAAACTGAAGGTCTTCGACTCCCTCCGCCAGCGGCTCGGCAACCGCGGGTCCAGTCGCATCTGGATCCATCATCAACGTTGGGACACCATCGACCGCGCCAAGGAAAAAGAATGCGTGCTGGGCCCGAATCACAAGTGACCCAGGTGTGTAAACCCCGCCGGGCGGGGCAACGTATCCGGCACAGGCAGTGGCAAGCGTGAGTTGATTCCCCGAAATATTGGCGATCTTGAACAGATGCCCCTGCCCCGTATTGGACAGAACCACAGAGTCTCCCGCAGCAAGCTGAGACGCATCGTTGACGCGAACCACATTGGAGGTTGCGTCGTACGGATCCAGCGTCGAGGTCACCACCGCGCCTGCGGCGTAAATGACTTCGAGCCGGTCCCAGCCGGAGGGAGCACCGGACCCGCTGCCGGTCTGATTGTTTAATACTGCCAACGCCGAGCCGGCGCATGTTCCAGCATCTTGAATATTGCCGCTAGGAGCCGCTGGACTCGCCTGGCGCAACACTTCGACCAAAAAGTCGAGCGGCAGCCGCACCGCCGTCTCTGCAGCAATTGCCGCGCGCTGCTCGCGAAACCCTTGCGACATCGAAACCGCCACGGCGAGCACGCCGGAGACCGCAAATGAAAACAACACGAGCGAAACCATGAGCTCGACCAGCGTGAACCCCTTTTGGGGCGTTTTGATGCGATCTGTCATGGCCGGGTGCGCCTCGCTCGCATGGTTACGGTCTGGCTAGTGCCGTCGTCGCTCCACGACACACTCACCGTGATGTCGGCCCAATTCGGATCGGTTAACGTCTCGCTGAATACGCGAGTGTAAATGCCGCCCGAGCCGCCGCGCTCGTTCAGGTTTGACTCGGTCGTTGGAAGAATCGCCACCGCGCTGCCTTGGGTGCGGAGACGCTCCACCCGGTCCTGCGCCAGAACGGCCGCTTCGGTCATGCGGCGGGAAAACCCGGACGCCTGCGTCTGGGTGATGAATAGAGCCACGATCCCCATCACCGCGATGGCGGTCAACGTCAGCGCGATCATGACTTCGATCAGGGTGAAACCACCCTGGCTGCGCCTTACGGCCCTTAGGGGTTGCATTGCGACCTCAGCCATAGTTTGCGACTCACCTTCATGGCCTGGGACGGGTCGACCGAGGTGCCGCAGTTGAAGCACGAGGCATCTGAGGCGAGGCGCTGCTGTTGATCCGAAGCGCCAGAGTACACTGCGTTCCCGGCGTTAATCACCGAGCTCGCCCCCCCTTGGACGAGCACCGTCGTTCCCTGCGTGTTTGTGCCGAAGTCGTAGCGGTATACGCGGCCGCTAGCCCCCGTCGTTCCGTACGCCCCGGGGTTGGTGTTGTCGTTGGTGTTCGCGGTGTCGGTAGTAATGAACACCTGATTGCCAATCACAGTCGCCTGCGCGATGCCTTTTTCACCCGCCCCCAACGTGAGTTTAAAGGCGATGTTTGGCGCCAGTGTATTTTCGTTAATCGGCGCACTCGCCGCAGGCGTGTTCAGGGACATCGACACGGCGTAGTTGACGACGCCGGCCGTGGTCCACGACGTGTCGTTCGGGAACTGCTCAACGTAGCCACCCGTTGTGACCACAGCGTACTGAGTGCCTCCCTTAGAGTAGATCGCGGGCTTGGTGCCAATCGGGTGGAAGTCAGTGGAGAACCGGAACAGCGGTTTGCCGGCGCCGTACCGACTGACCCCGCCGATCGGCTCGACTTGCCACACGTCGCCATAGAGGGTGCCCCACACGACGTCGGTTACATAGCCGTTTCCGGTCTTGTCGATCGCCACAGCGCCCCCAGGAACCCCGGTCGCCGGAGGTACGCTCGTGCCGCCCGAGCGCAGGCCGGGAACAAACTGATACCCCGCCTGCCACACCTTCTGACCGGTCTCGATGTTGATCGCAGTAACCACATCGCCGTTGCCCAGGGTGCCGGCATTGTTGGTCTGCGCAAAAGCCATCCACATGCCATTAATGCCGTTCTGGACCCGACCCGCTGCGAGCGTTAGCCCAACGCCCAGCTCGTACGGCTGCCGCGCCGAGGTGTCGGCCAGCGAGAATTCCCACAATACCGACGGAGTGGCAGGATTGGAAATGTCCAGCGCGTACACCGCGGGAACGCGATCCATCCCTGTGGTGTCGCCGGTACCGGTTTGGAACATTAGAATCGTGCGCCAGCTCTTTTTGCCCGAATTCGTAAAATCGCCATACGCGTCGATCACGTGCGGAGAGCCGTCGATGCGCGCGGTGTTGTAGCGCACGGTAGATAGCAACACGCGCGGTACGTAGGCCCACAGCTCGCGACCCACGATGTCACACGGTCCGGCGACCGACATACATACGGCATGCAGCATGCCATCGGCGGCACCTACGTACGCCATGAGTGGCCTAGTTCCGTTGACCAGTGGGCTAGTCTCAATAATCGCCACGGTCGAGCGATCGACGCCTCCGAGCGCCGGATGAAATTGCCCCGGAATCAAGCTGTCATCGCCGGCGAGAATCTTCTTGATCAGCAGCTGTTGGTTCGCCGCATCGAGATTGGCCCCCATCAGCGGCCCCAAGGTCGGCGCCTCATTCTCGTTGAAGAACCGAAGCGCAGGGTTGGCACCGCCAACCGTGGTCGTGAACACAGTACGACATGCGCTGGTGAAATACGTGCTGCAGCCTCCACCCGCATAGACGGGTTCGGGGATGTTTGCCAGGCCGGCCGCGTCAAACACAACGCCTGCACCGCCGAACGCACTCACGGTGGTCGTGATCGCCGAGGCGGTTCGGCCGCGCAAGTGGCCCTTGGTATACGGGAACTTAAACGTAGCGTTGTCGCCGTTGGCCGAAAAGGTAGGAATGGTCCCGGCCGGCGTAAGAAATTCATAAGTCCCCTGGACGATGACCGGCGCGCCGTTCATGGTCGTGGCGATCGGCGAGCTGCGCGACACCTCGACGACGAACGAAATCGGCGGCAGGTTGGATAGTCCAAGCTGTAGCAGCGTCTGGATCATCATCCTGGTTCCGGCCACACTCGGGGTGAGGTTGTGAGCTGCCAAGTACAAGATGTTGGCTTTACCCGGGGTGTTGTCTTTGATGCTGCGAGTGCTGAACTCTGCGTCGATCATGGGCCGGGCCAACACCGCAGAAGGACTGGGCGTTCCGCTGTACGGGACCGGTGTTCCGAGTTTGGTCTTGTCCAGCGACATCACGTGCGAAACCAGCGGGACGACACCGGGGCGGTAAATCGAATTGGGGGTCGTGTGCGCTTTATAGGATGCCGTGTGACCGCCGAGCGCTAGCCAAAGGTAGTCGCCGGTCTGAACAAACGAATCGCCGGGATACGAGTAGTAGGCGCACTCCGCGCCGGTCGCTAAATCTGGATCGGAACAATTCCGAAGCGTAGGCTTCCTCGTGTCGATGTCCGGCGGGTTGGTGTTTCGGTTGAGACCGAAAAACGTGGTGGTAGCCGAGCAAGCGCCCGCGCCATTGTTGACACAGGTTTGCAGCTGCAATCCAGCACGCTCACTGTTCGTTCCATTGCTGGCATCTCCCTCGTACGCAGACAAGGACGCGCACTCCGCCGAAAGTCCGGTTTGTCCGTTGAGGAACGTGGCGATCTTGGCCATGGCGTTCAGCTCCGCTGCGGTTGGATTCGCTGATGCGGTCGCTTTTGTTTCCCAGTGCGGCGTCCACAACATCGTGTAGAGCGGCTTGCCGGCGACCGTGGCGGTAAGTTGATTGTTACCAAAGTCCTCGAAGTCAAACGAGTCGTAGATCTGGCCGGATACCGCGCCATTGGGGCACACCGCCGTGTTGGTCGCTTGCACCGACAGCGGAGGACAACCGTTCGCTCCCGGATAGGTCAAGCCCGCGTTGGTGAGATAGCCCTGAAGGATGTTGTTCGACACCGTGCCTGTGAGCGCGTTCTTGTTGGTCGCCAGCAGCGCGAGCCGCGGCGGCACGTCGCCGAACGCTTTGCCGATATTGGCAACAAACGCCGATGTAGCGCGGTGAATGTTGACGTAGTGATCGGATCCAAGCGTGCATCCGCTCGTCGGCGCTGCGGTCTGCGTGGCATTGCGCGTGCGATACTTCGCGAAGTCGATGACGTTGCCGTAAACGTCGTTGGCCGAAATCGTGTTATCAAGCAACTTCCGGAACGTCGCCGCATCGGAAGGCAGGATCACAAACGGGCCGCCGAGATAGCTCACCGTGTTGCCCGGAGTGACTACCCGCGATGGGTAGCGCGGATAGATGTTGGTCTTCGACGAGTTGTTAAACGTTGTAATGTTAAAGTCCGGCGCGTTGCGATTGTTGTTGACGACCTGAACCGCGCTGACGTTCAGAATGTCGCAGCCGTCGTTCCATGCCGCGCTCGCCGAGGGGGCCGGTGGGGTGTCGAGTGAGGTGGGCACACAGCGGTTGGGCGACGCCTTGGTATCAAGGAATGTGTAGAACACCGTTATCGGCGTGTAGCCATTCGCAGACAGCCACGGGTTGGCGCGAAGCACGCTGTAGACGAGGCCGTACGCGGCGACGGCGCCGCAGTTGTCTTGAAACGCCGAGTTGGTCGGAATGATGAGCGACCCGGACGGGAACGCTGTCGACGTATTCGCGTGCGCCGGTGCCGCCGCTCCAGCGAGCAAACTCGCAGCAATGACGAACCGCTGTGCTTTACCAAGTGTTGCGCGCATAACTGCTCCCTGTCGCCTTGTAGACGACCACGCGAGAAGACTTGAACCGTCCGTTATCCGCTACGAAGATCGTCCCACCCGTACTCGAGCCGTCGGGCCGAAAATCCACGTTGAAAACGAGACTGGCATTCGCTGCCGAAGGGGTCCCGGTACACGGCGGAACGCCGCACACATTCGGCGTCGCGTCCCATACTGCGACGCCCGCACCAAACGTAACCGTTGAAACGATGGTCCAAAGACCTACGCCGGGAACAGCCATCCCAGCGGCTTGCCACTGCATCGTGGTGACGGTGGTTGGAGTCACTTCGCAGCGATGCCACCGGCGCGTGGACACCGCGCGCATCTTGCAGAGGCTCAGCGACGAAACGATCTGCTCGGCAGTGTTCGCGGCACCCGCACCATAGGTCTGGGTTCGCACACTCATGAGCATCGTAGACACGATGGCAATGATGGCCACGACGACCATCAGTTCGACCAACGTGAAACCTCGTTGCGATTGCCGCATCATGACCCGTAGTTCGCCTTGTTCTGTTGCGTGTTCCAACTCGTGGCGCAAAACGTTGCGTTGGTGCCGCCGTTACCAGCCATGTCGCACGTGGCAACGATGAAGTACCAGCTGCCGACAAGGCCGGCGGGAGCAGCCGCGCAAACCGCCGGGGGTGCAGGCGGTGTTCCCGTTGGTCCCGCGGTAACTGCATAGGTGCAGCGAATTGCTGAATCGGTTGCGCTGACCCGCATAGTGGCCCACGGCGATCCAGCGGTGACGCAGGCTGTATTAAAGTTGATTCCGTTCGGGTTCGGCGTCGACGGGCAAACGGGCGCTGTGAGGTACAGGCCGTTGCCGATTTCGGACTTGTAAAATTCTTCGCGCATAGCGAGCTCAGCAAACATCGCGGAAATTTCGGGATCGTATTTGGCGTTGCGCGCGGTCGATGCCCAATTGGGAATTACGACTGCTGCAAGAACGCCGACGATCGCAACGACGATCGACAACTCGAGCAGCGTCACGCCACGTTGTGCGGTGGCCCGATCCCTCACGCAACTACTTTATCACCGCTGCCGACGAAAACGCTCAGGTTACTTGGGTAAAGCGTCGGGTAGCGAGACGACATGGTGGGCAACAAGTGCGTGCACGCACTCGTCCCTACAACGACCGCTGCGCCCACCGCGGAAGGCCTGGCCTCGCGATCCGCGCAAGCCGGCGCAGGATCGCCTGCAGTTTTCTGTTGCAATCTCGGCACGGAATGAATATTCATTCCTATCACAATGGCGCCTAAGTCAAAGCCACGCGCGCTGGAACCGGCGTTGAGACGAACTCGTTCTCCGTCGGACAAGCGCGAGGCCATTGTCGCCGCAGCGCTGGACTTGTTTGTCGACCGCGGGTTTTACGGAACCGCCGTTCCGGATATCGCCGAGCGCGCCAAGGTCGGGGCAGGTACCATCTATCGCTACTTCGACTCCAAAGACGCGTTGGTGAACGAACTCTATCGGCAAGAAAAGGCGCGGTTTGCCCACATGGTCATCCAAGACTTTCCGGGGGGCAACACGAGAGAACAATTCCGCGCCACGTGGATGCGAATGGCAAGGTATGCGATCGCGCATCCAACGTCTTTTGTGTTCCTGGAGCTCCACTACCACGCTCGCTACCTCGACGCCGAGAGCCGAGCAGTTGAACAGCGCATGCTGGATCTGTTTTCGAATTTCATCAGTGCCGCCCAGGCACGCGGCGAGCTCCGCACTGGGCCGCCGATGCTGCTCATGGGACTGATTCTCGGCGCATTCGTGGGCGTGATTCGCTGTTGCCTCGAGAGTGGCCAGTCCCTCGACCGCGCCGATTGGCAGCTGGCCGAGACGTGTATCTGGGAAGCCGTTTGTACATCGTGAATTAAGGTCCTAAGGAGGTCGTGTCATGTCGAATTCAAAAGTGGTACTCATCACCGGATCCACAGCGGGGATTGGTCGAACAACTGCGTTGTTCCTTGCCAGGCAGGGGCACCGCGTGATCGCCACCGGGAGGAAGGTCGTTGAGCTCGCCTCGCTCAAGCGAGAGGCCCAGGGACTTGTCCTCGACACCGTGTTGCTCGACGTAACCTCACTGAGCTCGATCGTTTCGGCAACGAAAGCGGTCGATCAGCTTACCTCCGGCCAAGGCATCGACGTGCTCGTGAACAACGCTGGCTTCGGCATCCTCGGACCGACCTCAGAAATCAACGACGCCGAAATGCGTAGGCAGTATGAAACCAACGTGTTTGGCCTTATGAACGTAACGCGAGCGTTCCTGCCAAAAATGATGCAGCGTCGCTTCGGGCGCATTATCAACGTTTCCAGCATCGGTGGGCGCATCACCCTGCCGTACTGCGGGGTGTACAACTCGACCAAATACGCCATCGAATCGTTGTCGGACTCGCTGCGATACGAACTGCGGCCATTCGGAATCGACGTCGCCTTAGTCGAGCCTGGCGTCGTTCGCACCAACTTTGAGGCAACGGCCGTGAAGGGAATAGCGAGATTTTCAGAGTCCGCGTACGCCGCAGCGCTACAGAACTACGACAAGATGTCGAAATCGGCTGACAGGTGCGCAGCACATCCGACGGTCGTTGCAAAGGCGATCGGAAGGGCAGTCAACGCACGGCGAGCCTCCGCGCGATACGTAGCACCTCGACGCTCGTATCTAATTCTCGGCCTAAGCGCGCTCCTGCCGCGAACGGTATGGGATTGGCTCATGCGAAAGGCAGGCTATCTAGGGCCCAAGTACCTCGATGCAGCGGCGGGCGGCAGCGCCGACCAGCAAACCGGCTTTGGCGCGGCGTAAGGCATACACCTTAGGGTCCTTACAACTCGAGTGGATGCACGCCGAGCAGTACGCGGTGGTTCGGCACAACGTCGAGCCACAGCAATAACCTGCGAACCTCGCTGCTGCTCACGTCGATCTCAATGACTCGCCGCACCGGGCTGCCGGCCATGGTTCGGGCGATGTCCTCCGCCGAAGTAGGCCAGGCACGGGCAAGCGTTGTGGACTTGACCGGCAAGCCTTCGACTTGAACCGCTACTCCCATCACAAACGTTGCGAAGGCCGAGTTTGCAACCACGATTTGCCCCTGCGGCGTCAGCAACGCGAGTGGAAGGCGACAGCCATCAAAGCCAATGCGCGCCCATTCGTCGCGGCGCGCAATTCGATCCGCAGCCTTCTGCTCGATCACAACGCGGCGCGGCCCCGCTTGCTTGTTGCGCCGCCTGGCGAACCCGAGCATGTCGGTCACCGCGCGCAGTTCATAGATAAACGCCGCCATGTCTTTGTGGCGATCACGGGGGTGTTTCGCCAGAGCGCGGAGCACCAAGTTCTCCACGGCAGGATCGAGTCCGCCGGGAATCAAGCTCGAGGGCGGACGCGGCGCCTGCTCGAGATGTCCGGCCAAAATTTCCTGAACTTGGCCATCCCAGGGAACCTGGCCGGTCAAGAGCTCGTACATCAGGATGCCGATACCGTAAACATCGCTAGCGGGCGAGGCCGGCTCACCGCGAATGCGCTCCGGCGCAACGTAATGAGGTGTGCCCGATAGCGCCACCGATCCGCGCGTACCAACGAGCGGCCGCGCCAGCCCGAAGTCGAGCAGCTTCACGCTCATCTTGGATCGCTTCGCTTCAACCTCTTCTTCGCCGATGAGAATGTTCTCGGTCTTGATGTCGCAGTGCACGACATTCTGGCGATGAATGTAGTGCAGCGCTTCGGCTACCTGAAGTACGATCTCGCAGGCCTTGCGCAAGCCGATGCGATGCTCGCGAAACAAGATTTTGTTGAGCGGCTCGCCGTCGACAAACTCCATCACCATAAACATTCCCACGCCCTCGTCCTCGCCGAAGTCGACAACGGATGTAATCGACGGGTGCGCCATTGCGGACGCAAACCTCGCTTCGCGATAGAAAAGCTCGCGAGCCTCGTCGGTTTCGGCAACTTGATTCGAAATGATCTTCAGCGCAAAGCGACGCGCTAAGTGGACGTGGGTTACTTCGTACACCTTCCCCATGCCGCCCTGGCCAATGCGCTTGACGATCTGATAGCGGCCGCCTACCAGGGTCGAGTGCTTGGCGGTTCCCATCCGAACCCCGGAACTGCGCGGTGGCGGGCGATGGCTGCGCAACCTCTCCGCCATGGGCTGCCGACTCGTGCGCCGCGCAGGCGGCGCCGGCATCCTGCGAGCCCCTGAAAGCGAATCGTGATCCGGCGCAAGACTCCGTTGGTCGATCCTCACCTCCGACGAATTGTCGACTGTGACCTCCGGAAGTCTTGGCAACTCCTCTGGCGGAACAGGGAGCGGAAACACCCTGGGGCTAGGAGGATTGCGGTCATCCGCCACGTAGCAAGGGTACCTCAGGTCGAGGTAAGATGGGGTATCGATCTACCTCAGCACCCCCTTGACGGGAGTGCTGCGCACGCCGGCCGAACCGGGGTTATCGACCTACCTCCTACCTCTGTAAGGCGTATCGAGCATAACCGTGAAACTCCGCGTCCTGAGCTACAATATCCACAAGTGCATTGGCGGCGTCGACCGACGATACGCCCCTGACCGCATCGCGCAGGTAATTCGAAACCTCGATCCCGACGTCTTGCTACTTCAGGAAGTCGACCAAGGGGCTCCCCGTTCGAACCACGATCGGCAAGTCGATGTCCTCGGCGATTTCATTGGCATGAAGCACCGCGCCTGGTTTCCGAACGTAGGGGTGCGAGGGGGCGGCCACTACGGCAACGCCATACTTTCGCGTTATCCCCTCGTGGAGGCCACGAATATTGACTTGTCGATTCGGTTCAAGAAGCGGCGTAGTGCGTTGCACGGGGTCGTACGCGTACGACACGATGGCATCGATCGCACCGTTCACGTCTACAATATGCATTTGGGTCTGGCCCGGTACGAGCGGCGGATCCAGATCGCAAAATTTCTCGATTCCCATCCGTTTGCATCGCTGCACCATGAAACGCCGATCGTCGTCGGCGGAGATCTCAACGATGTCTACGGCGGGCTCGGCAACTTGCTCCAGCCAGCGGGATTCCGCGGCATCGAGCGCCGGCCCCTGACCTTCCCCGCATGGGGACCGCTGCGCCCACTCGACGCGATTTTTGTTCGCGGCCCCGTGGATTTCCTCGAGCTTCGCCGGTGCGAAACCGATCTATCGCGGCGCGCCAGCGATCATCGCCCCCTTGTCGCTGACGTTCGCCTGCACGCGCTTCGCCACGAAAAGTAGTTGCGTCATCATCTCGTGACAACTACCAGGTGCGTATCCGTGCGCCGCACGCGAGCGCCGCAATCGCGCATGACGAATCGTGCATGTTCAAACAGCCATTTCAGCGAAAACAGTCTAGCGTTAAGGGTTCAATGGCGCGCGTGATCAGGCTCCCAGACAAAGGTCGCCTGCTCGTGTGCACGGACCTTCAGGGCTGCATGCGCGACTACTTGCGCATGGTGGAGGTGTTCGAGCAGGCGCTTAACGAAACGGGAGGCGATGCCTATCTGCTGTTTACAGGCGACCTCATTCATGGGCCCTACATCGAGCCCGAGGACTGGCCCGATTTTCTCGGCGAGTACTACCGCGACGCTTCCGGGGAGGTCATGTCGGCATACGCGGAACTCGCAGCCAAGTATCCGGGCCGCGTCCACGCGCTGATCGGAAATCACGAACACGGCCACGTTGGCGGCCCCCACACCGCAAAGTTTGCCGCGGATGAGGTGGCACTTCTTGAACATATCCTCGGCCCTGCGGGGACTTCGCGCATGTGCGCCACGATCCGAACCTTTGCGCTCGCCGCGGTGTCGACGTGCGGCGCGATCTTTACGCACGGAGCGCCTGCCGCCGCGATCAACTCCATCGCCGACCTCGAAGCGGCCGATTTGTCGGGCGCTAACCTGGCAAATCCCCTCGACGTACTCGACACCCCCGTCGTGGGCAAAGTTCTGTGGGCGCGGTCGGCCACCCAAACGGAGGCGCGAAGGTTCCTCTCTGCCCTACGCGGCACGATCAGCGTGTACGGCCACGACGTCGTGCCACGGGGCTTTGAGACTTTCGGCGATGAGCAGATCATCGTGTCGACCAGTTTTGGGCTGGTCGACGCCAATAAAGTCTACCTATCGCTCGACCTGGCACATCGCTATCGCGGGGTTCTCGATCTTAGAATCGGCAATGAAATCATGCCATTATACCCGGACAAGGCTCCGGGACGGCGGGCGCGGAAACCCGGCATCGGCTAGTCGTCGGCGCGCACCGCTTGCGATCCGGCCCGATCCTGCCTATATCTACCCGCCGCCATGAAGGATACCGCAGGACACCCGCACTACCGCCCAGCTCGCATTACCTGTGCATGCGGCGCTCTCCACGAAACGTTCTCGACCCGTGGCGACTTTGGCGTCGATATTTGCTCGCACTGCCATCCGTTCTTTACCGGGAAGCAAAAACTGGTCGACACGGCTGGCCGCATCGATCGGTTCAACAAGAAGTACAAAAAGACGCCCGCGGCATAACCGATTTGTAGCGTCTTGTAGCGTCGGGGACCCGATCCTCGTCAGGGACTTCCCTGGGTCGCCTGGGCATCGCCGATCGAGAGTTTCCAAAAGGGAACGGCACAAGCAACACGTGGGAGATCGATCTGTTCGAGTCGGCAAAATTTCGCGACAAGATGGCCACCCTGGAGCGTCGTCACGAGGAGCTCGGAGCGCTCCTGGGAACGGCGCAGGTGATCAACAACCGCGCCGAATTCATGAAACTTTCGCGCGAACACGCGGAGTTGGATCCACTGGTTGCGGCATGGGCGAACTACCAAAAGCTCTCGGCGGATCTGGCGCAGGCGAAAGAAGTCGCTGAGGGCACCTCAGACGGCGAACTGCGCGAGCTTGCTTATGCCGATATCAAAGCGCTCGAGGAGCAGGCGGAATCGGTCGAGCAGCAAATCAAGATCTTACTATTGCCCAAGGACCCCAACGACGGTCGCAATGCCATCCTCGAAATCCGGGGCGGCACGGGCGGCGACGAAGCCGCGCTGTTTGCCGGCGACTTGTACCGGATGTTTACTCGGTATGCAGAACGCCAGGGTTGGCGGGTCGAAGTCATGTCGATGAATGAGGGAAGTTCCGGAGGGATGAAAGAGGTCATTTGCCTGGTCGAGGGCAAAGACGTGTTCTCCAAACTCAAGTTCGAATCCGGAGTACATCGCGTCCAGCGCGTCCCAGCGACCGAAGCACAGGGCCGTATCCATACGTCGGCCGCCACAGTGGCTGTGCTGCCCGAGGCCGAAGAGGTCGACGTTAAGATCGATGAAAAGGACCTAAAAATCGACACCTACCGTTCCAGCGGTGCCGGCGGTCAGCACGTCAACACCACCGACTCGGCCGTACGAATCACCCACATTCCGACCGGAGTCGTCGTTGCGTGCCAGGAGGAGCGGTCGCAAATCAAGAACCGCGCAAAGGCCATGAAGATTCTCCGGTCGCGCATTTTGGAGAGCGAACGCGAGCGCCAAATGGCCGCTGAAGCGGCATCTCGCAAATCCCAAGTGGGTTCAGGCGATCGGTCCGAAAAGATTCGCACCTACAATTTTCCCCAGGATCGCGTGACCGATCATCGCATCGGGCTGACGAAGCACAACTTGCCGGCGATCATGGACGGACAGATCGACGACATCGTCGAAGCTCTGCGCGCGCACCAACAGGCTGAGGCGCTACGGGCTCAGTCGTAAGAACGGCTCGCAGCAGCACTACCGGCCTTGGGTCATCTTCAGCATCACGAGCGGTGTCTTGAAGATGATGCCGAGTTCTGTGCGCAAAAACGTGCCGAATCGCTCTAGCGAAGCGGTGTAGGCGATATCGTACAATAGTTTGATCCGCATGTCGTCGACGAGGGACCCCTTGGTCTCCTCCAGCTGCCACGGATTCTGCAATGTCGATGCGAGCTTGGCGATGGCGCTCCCCTCAGGGATCGACCCCGTGTAGCCCAGCGACACCTGTGCCAGGCCCGTAATCCCCGGCTTGACGTCGCGCATTCGCTCCTCGAACAGCGGAATCGCATATGACAGGTTCTGCAGCAGCTCCGGTCGTTCCGGTCGAGGGCCCACTAGGCTCATCTTGCCGCGCAGGACGTCCCAAAACTGAGGTAGTTCGTCGAGTCGCGATTTGCGCAAAAACCGGCCGACTCGAGTGATACGAGGATCGTCCGACCCGGCTAGGACCGCGCCGGTGCGGGCTTCGGCATCCGGAATCATGGTCCGAAACTTGTGCATGTCGAACTCGTCGAATTGCAGCCGCTTTATGCCTGAGCGCGTGTCGACGGACTTTAACCTGCCGGCCCTGCGCTGCCGAAACAGGATGGGCCCCGGGGAGTCGAGGTAGATCGCGGCGGCAATCGCCGGCAGGAGTGGCACAGTGACGGCGAGCCCAATGGCCCCCCCTAGGACATCGATGGCCCGCTTGGCGATTCGGACGCTGCGCAGCATGGCCGATGGTACCACGTGCCTGCTATTCTCAGGGCGATGGTCGCACCAATCAGGCTTACCGTGCCTGGGATCCTCCGCTACCGCGGCATCGCAGTACGCGTTGTGGCCGAAGCAGCTCGCCTCGTGTCGGGTTCGCATCAGCGCGATCCGAACGACATGTCCGCCTACGACGTGCGCGACCCGTTTGATACCGCCGTTGTTTCCGCGTTTGCGGAGATTTTTAACAATGTAGCGATCCATGCGTACGAACGCCGGGGCGGCGGGGCGATCGAACTTGCAATCCTTCCGAGTGAAAAAGAGCTCACGATCGAGCTCAAGGATCACGGTACGCCGTTCGATATCGATAACGTACCGCCTTTTCCCATGGATCTCGACGCGTCCTCGCTCCCCGAAGGTGGTATGGGAATCCATATTGCGAAAACCATGCTCGACGAAATGACCTACGAACCGGGACCGCCAAATCTGTGGCGGTTGTTCAAACGGCTCGGAGCGATCACCGGAGCACATGGGAGGAGTTGAGTGCCAAACCCGTTTGACGTTGTAAGGAATAGCCGCGAAACCACGCTGACCCTGCGTGGGTCGCTTGATATTAACTCTGCCGCGCAGCTCGCTGAGGAAATCGATAAGATCGTCGCAGCCAAAACCAAGAACGTTGTGGTGAACATGGCGGAGCTCGACTTGATCGACAGTTCTGGCGTGGCCGCGCTGGTCAAGTTGTACAAGGGCGTGCGGGGTACGAACGGCAACTTCACGATGACGGGCGTGCGAGACCAGCCACTCGCCATCTTCAAGTTGCTTCGGCTGGACAAGGTCTTCAACCTCTGACGGCGATAGATCCCATGGCGCGCACTTATCGGGCTGACCCTAGCGCGAGGTCATTTGCGGTGAGGCGAGGCGGCGAGGAGCGAGGAGCGGAGTGTACATACTGTACTCGAGCACCGGAGCGACGACGCCAACGAAGCATCACCGCAAATGAACCGCACTAGGCGATGCGCGTCCTGGCGATTACCAAGATCTTCCCCAACGCGGCTGAGCCGCTCTCGGCGCCGTTCAATCGCCAGCAGTTCACGGCATTGCGCCAACTATGCGACCTGGAGGTCATGGCAACGATTCCATGGTTTCCCGGCGCGTCGCTGATCTCGCGCTGGTCGAGTGCAGGAAAGTTGGCTCGGGTGCCTGCTCTCGAGGTCATCGCCGAAATTCCCGTGTCGCATCCGCGCACCTTGTTTGTGCCCCGTTTAGCCCACGTCGCATGGGGGCCGCTGTACGCCGCGTCGATCGCGCCCGCGTTGGCTCGCTATCGCGGCAAGGTAGACGTGGTTCTGGGCTCATGGGCGTATCCCGACGGTTTTGCGGCAGTGATTGCGGGTCGGCTGCTCGGCGTTCCAAGCGTGGTCAAATTGCACGGAAGCGATATCAACGTCATCGCGAAACTGCCGGGTCCCCGCCGACTCGTAGGCTGGGCTCTGCCCCGCGCCGCCCGGGTTGTTGCGGTGTCGCGACCGCTCGCCGATGAAGCGGTTGCGCTGGGTGCCTCGCCCGAGCGGGTAGCGGTCGTGATGAATGGCGTCGATGGCGAACTGTTCAAACCGCAAGACCGAACAACTGCGCGCCTCGCGCTTGGCCTTACGCCGGCACAGCAAGGTGGGCCGCTCGCGCTGTACGTGGGCAATCTCAAACCTGAGAAGGGTGTTGTCGAGCTGGGGCGCGCGTGGCCCGAGGTAGTACGCCGCGTTCCGAACGCGCAGCTCATCGTCGTCGGCGGAGGCCCCCTGCGCGACCAGGTCGCGGCCCACGCCGGGAGCAACGTCCAACTGGTCGGCCCTCAACCGCTCGAGCGGATCCCGCTTTGGATGGCGGCCTGTGATGCTCTGGTTTTGCCGAGTCACGTGGAAGGCACACCGAATGTCGTTCTAGAGGCGCTGGCAAGCGGCCGACGCGTCGTCGCGTCCAACGTGGGCGGGGTTCCCGACCTCCTGACGAGTCCGAAACTTGGCGCTCTGGTGCCGCCGCGCGACGTCGATGCGCTCGCCACCGCAATCGGGGATGCTTTGCGCTTCGACTACGACCCGATCGAAGTCGCTCGGATTGGGGCTCGGGGAGGCTGGACAGCCAGTGCCGCGGCGCTCCACGAAGTGCTGGTGCAGGCGCGTCAGGGACGCCCTGGTCCGTGGTAACCTGCGGCGATGGGCGCTCCGATCGACTGGTACGACTCTGAGCAGTCCACCCGCATCGGGATGGTCGCGGAAGCACAGCGAATGGCGCGCCGATTGCGCGCTCGCCCCTTGCCGATCATCGTCATGACCTGCGTCATTACCGCCGCTGTCACCTACAAGCTTGCAACCCGCCGGCCCATCGCAGAAGCCGAAGTAGTGTTGGCCCTCACGGAGGGATCCCTGTCGCAGGGGAATTCCGGAATTCCGGTCGTTGAGCTGCGCGAGTTCGTCGAGGACGTCTTGCTTCCCAACGGCAAGCTCCTCGAATTGGTCAAAAAGCGTGATCTCTACACGTTGCGCCATCGGTTGGGCGACCAGTACGCCATTGACGAGCTGCGCAGCCACTTCACGATTCAGATTTGGAAAAACACCTTCCTCGAATCGGACAGTGCCGGCAATTCGGCGCGAATCGGACTTAGCGTGTTCGACGAAGACCCCGAACTGGCGTTCGACCTTGCGCGCGATCTTTCTCGCATCGTCATCGAAACCACTCGCGAACAACGTCAAGTTGTCACCAAACGGCTGACGTCGCAGGTCGCCGAAATGCGAGACCGCCTGCAGATCCGTTACGAAGAGCTAACTCGCGAGGCGTCAGAAAAAGAGCAGGCGCAGATCGCGGCCCGCGAGCGCAACAACGAGTTGGTTGCGCAAGCGATCGGGCTCGAGCTGGCCGTGAACTGGCGAGAACAGCGCAAGGCAGCGGCCACTCTCGCCGAGATCGCCTCAAGCCGGGACTCTCTGGCGGAGCGCATCACCGAGGCGGGGCTCGACATGAGTGTGACCGTCGTGGCGGAGAACCGTCCGATTCCGCCGGAAAACCGCGGTTTCACGATCGCGATGGCCGCCACCGTCACGGCGCTTGGCGCCCTACTCGCCTCGGCGTTCCTAGTCGGTGCGTTCGATTCGCGCGTCCACGATTCAGACGACGTCCGGCGCCTGGAGATCGCGGTCTTGGGCCATCTACCCGGATTCACAGGCGACCATGTTGGGTCACTAGAGTCGCGTGGCGCCGCGCGGGCTCGTGTACCATCCTTCATACGATGGCGATCCCAGCGATAACCCCACGTGACCGCCTGCAGCAGGTGGTTGACCTCGGCAAAAAGACACTGCGATATTGGTGGCTCGTGGTGGGCTTTACGGTTGTCGGGGGAGCGATTTCCCTCGTGTTCGCAGTGGCGCGACCGCGTCGCTACGAGTCGTCGTCCGTGCTGTACTACCAGGAACGGATCCAGTCGAGCATCCTGTCGAACCGGCAGGAAGAGGGCCAGCGCAATTTGGGCGACCGGTTTCGGGAACTGTTGTTTGCCCGCGCTCAATTGGCTCAGATTATTGCCGACCCCAAACTCAACGCATTTCCAGATATCGATCCTGAGCTAGCAATCGACAAACTCCGAGCGACGATTCGGTTCGAAGCGCGTGGCGGCAATAGCTTCCGCATCGCGTATAGCGACTCCGACCCGAGCCGCGCAAAGGCAGTTACCGAATGGCTGACCAAGCGGCTGCAAGAAAAGGATGAATCGCTGCGCAACGACCAAGCCCAAATGACCGTATCGTTTATTACGCAGCAAAAAGACCAAGCCGGCGCCGAACTGCACAAACGTCAGCTAGCGCTCGCCGAGTTCCTGGCCAAACACCCAGAGTTTGCGCAAGATAACGCTCAGACGGGCGGCGAAGGCGCATCGATCCGAGCGATCCGCGACCGCAAGCCGGTCGCCATTGGCAACGCGCGACTGTACGCGCTCGAGCGACAACGCCAGCGAATTCAGGCTCGTTTGGATGCACCCGCCGATGGCACGGTCGTCCGCGCCGCGTCCCCGCCCTCGCCCGAGAAGCTCGCGGCGCAAGGAGTGGTAAGCGACGCGCAGCGCGAAGTCGCGGCTGCAAACCGAGAGCTCGAAGACGCGGTCGGCAAGTACACCGAGAAGCACCCGACAGTGATCAAGGCGCAGGAGCGCGTGGCTGCAGCACAACAACGCCTCCGACACGCTCAGGCAAACGTGCCCAGCGACGTGGACATCACCGTCGCCCCAGCAACGCCGGCCGATCGCGAAAAACTCAAAAAGGAGCTCGCGACTCTAAATGCATTAGTCGCCGCGGAACAGCGCGCGACCAAACCCGGTGGCGCCAGCGAGCCGACCGAATCGGGAACCGCTACGAATTGGGTCGTTGAGCTAGAAACGCAACATGCCGATTTGCGGCGCCAGCTCAATGAGCAGCGCGAGCGGGTAGGATCCTTGGCCGACAGCGTGTTCCGCGCCCAAATCGACGCGAGCCAAAAGCTAGCCGAACAAGGCGGTCGGCTTTCCATCGTCGACCCAGCCTTTAAACCTGTACAGCCAAGCGGCCCCGGAAAGAGCATCTTGTTGCTCGCTGGCCTCATGATGTTCTTTGGCCTTGGAACTGCGCTTGCCATCGGGCTGGCGGCAATCGACGACCACTTGTATCGCCGCGATGATATCGATCAACTGGGTGTTGCGGTGCTCGCCGTCATTCCGCCCGCGTCCACTCGCCAAAAGAAGACAGCGTCGTGAGAAAGCGCAATACTGATACGTTTGGCAGTCCGCCATCGACCCGAGATTCCGGGGGTGTGACCCCCATTAACGCCCCGGAGAACCTCCTAGAAACGAAACTCGACTTGCCGCCCGCGACATCGAGAGTCCACGAAGCAGCCATGGTCGTTGGGGGGCCGACCGCCATGGTCCCCACGCAATCCGGCGCCGCGACAAGCGCTCCCGAAATCGAGCTATCCCAGCACATTCTCGACGTAGAGCAGCGTCCCGATCGCCGCTTGGTGCTGGTGAACTCCCCGGACTCCGAGCGCGCAGCAGCGTTTCGCGTGCTGCGCCATCACCTTCTTGGATTCGGACGCCCACAAGTAATCGTAGTTTCGAGTCCAAAGTCTGGCGACGGAAAGACCACCACCGCCATCAACCTCGCTCTGGCGCTATCCGAGTGCGGTCGCGCTAAAGTGTTGCTCGCCGACGTGCATTTGCGAAGTCCACAGATCGGTCCCGCACTTCGACTTGTTCCCCCCTGGTGTTTCGCCGAACAACTCGTCGCCCACCGCAATCAGCCGATGTTGCCGTGGAGTTTGGTCGAAATCCCGCAACTTTGGCTTCACGTGGCGGCGCTGCACCCGAGGATCGAACAAACGCAACTGCTCGATGCGCCCGCTTTTACGATCGCGATGGAGCGACTTCGGCTCGCATACGATCACATCGTCGTGGATGCGCCGCCGGTCCTTGGGTCGGCCGACGTGAACCTCATGGCCGACGCATCCGACACCGTGTTGCTCGCGGTCCGCGCGGGCCTATCGACTGCACGTGAGCTGCGAACCGCCATCGACCAGTTAGGAGGGCAGAAAATTGCCGGCTCCGTGTTACTGCGATAGTGCCGTCCCGACATCGGACTTCAATCAGACTGATGGTAGTTTGCGCAGCGCCCAGTGACGCCGACTCCGATCATCGCTTTTGCTAAGGATTGGCACGAGGATCCGACCTCCAATCACCATGTATTGCGCGAGCTGGCAAAAACGCGCCGAGTTCTGTGGCTGAACTCGATCGCAACGCGCACTCCCTCGCTCGCTAGCGGCCGCGACCTCGGCAAGATTGCGCGCAAACTGCGCGAATTTGTTCGCGGTCCCGTCAACGTTGAGAACGACCTGTGGGTGATGACACCGTTGGCGCTCCCCCTGCCCCATAGCGCCGCAGCTCGTCAGCTCAATCGCTACATTCTACGCGGTACGATCCGCGCCATGCGGCTCCGGCTCGGTATGGACCGGTTTCAACTGTGGACGTTCTTGCCCAATGTCGGAAACTACGTCGGCCGACTCGGCGAAAAGGGGGCGGTGTATTACTGCGTCGACGAGTGGTCTCTATTCGGATACCTCGATGCAGCGCAAACCGCGGCCGCCGAGCGCGAGCTGCTGACCAAGGTAGACGTGGTGTTCGCGATCAACTCGGCGCTTGCCGATGCCAAACGCGCTTTCAATCCCAGCACGTTTGTGTCGCCGCACGGGGTAGATCACCAGCTGTTCGCGCGTGCACTCGACCCGGATACTGCCGTGCCAGATGACCTCGCGAAGCTGCGTTCGCCGCTGCTCGGATTCTACGGCACGCTTCGCGACTGGGTCGACTTCGAACTCCTCGCGCACGTAGCCCGCGCGCGACCGCAATGGACGATCGCACTGATCGGCCAGGAGTTGTGCGACACGTCCGCGATCCGGAACTTGCCCAACGTGCACCTACTCGGACAAAAGCCACACCACGACCTCCCCGCATACTGCAAAGGCTTCGACGTCGGGTTGATTCCCTACCGAATCGACAACCGCATGCCGTTTGTGAATCCGCTCAAGTTGCGAGAGTATTTGTCCGCCGGCCTGCCGGTGGTTTCGACCCCTGTCCCCGAAGTGGAGAAATTTCCAGAGGTAGCCCGCATCGCAAAAACACCCGAGGAGTTCGTTCTGGCTGTGGAGCAAGCATTACGCGATCCAGTCTCTCGCGCACATCGATCCGACGCGATGCGGAACGAAACATGGTCGGCGCGCGTCGCTAAGGTCGCGGCAACTGTCGATAGCATACTAGAAGGGAATCAACGATGACGAAGTTTCGCGCTGGCATGATCGGTGCCGGCAACATTTGTGAGTTTCATGTCGCAGCTGTCAAAAAACTAGCACCAGAAGTCGAGCTGGTCGGTGTAGTCGACCTCGATCGCGAGCGCGCGCGGGCCAATGCCGAAAAGTGGGGCACGAATGCGTTCGGCAGCCTGGATGAAATCGTGGACGCCGGCGCAAACGTGATCCACGTACTTACGCCCCCTTCTGCGCATGCAAAGGTTGCGCTCGCTGCACTTCAAAAGGGCTGCCACGTACTAATCGAAAAGCCGATCGCCGAGGACGAAGCGGAAGCACTGCAAATCGGTGTACTCGCGCGGGAGAAACACCTCGTCGCCACGGTCAATCACTCGCTGCTGTACGACCCACAGATCAAGCGAGCGCTCGACGCTGTGAAGGCGGGCGCACTCGGCACGGTGGTGTCTGTCGACATTTTGCGCGGATCCGAGTACCCACCTTACGAAGGCGGCCCTCTGCCCCCCTGGTATCGCGACGCGGGATATCCATTTCGCGACCTCGGCGTGCACTGTCTGTACTTGATCCAGGAGCTTCTCGGTCCCATCCACGATGTAGAGGCGACGTGGAGCTCATTGGGTGGAGATCCGAACCTAGCGTTCGACGAATGGCGCGCGATGGTGCGTTGCGCCCGAGGTCTCGGGCAATTTCAGCTGTCGTACAACACCAAACCGATGCAATCGCAGCTGATCATCCACGGCACGAAAAGCGTGTTGCGGGTCGACCTGTTCGCCATGTTCCACGGCAAGCGCAGCTCGACCCCGCTGCCGAAAGCCGCAGAGCGCTTGGTCAACGCGTTCACCGACTCGATCCAGCCGATGATCGATGTCCCGATCGGCGTATGGAAATTCGTGCGCAAAGACGTCCAGTCGTACCAAGGATTGCGAGACCTTGTGGCCGACTTTTACCGCCGCCTCGGTTCCGGTGAACCACCGCCAGTGACGGTGGAAGATGCCGCCCAAGTCGTCAAGTGGGTCGAAAAGGTCGCGCGAGCCGCAGATGCCGACCACGCAGCGCACCGCGACAGATTCAAATTGTCGCCGACCGTGCCGTTCCTCGTCACAGGCGCGTCCGGTTCGCTCGGCAAGGCGACCGTGAATCGGCTACTGGCCGACGGTCACCGCGTGCGCGCATTCGTCCGCCGCATGCCCGAACGCCCGTTGCCGAATGTCGAATATTGCTTCGGTAACCTTGGCGACCCCGAAGCGGTTGATCGCGCGGTACGAGGCGCCGAGACCGTGATCCATGTAGGCGCAGCCATGAAAGGCGGGTGGCCTGAACATCGGGGCGGAACCGTCGTGGGAACGGAAAACGTGTTGGCATCGTGTACAGCACACCATGTGCGTCAACTCGTTCATATTTCGTCGATGTCCGTAGTCGATTGGGCCGGATCGGTCGGCAACGGGCCCGTCAGCGAGTCCGCAGCACTCGAGCCGCGCCCCGACGAGCGCGGCGCATACACAAGGGCCAAGCTCGAAGCCGAGAAGCTCGTCAGCGAAGCAGCGAAGCGCGGCCTACCGTGCGTCATTTTGCGGCCTGGGCAAATCTTCGGCGGAGGCATTGCGCTCATCAACGGCGCCGTGGCGCGCAACGCCGGCGGCCGGTGGTTGATCCTCGGTGACGGCAAACTGGAACTACCGCTGGTCTATATCGACGATGTCGTCGACGCGATCATGGCGTGCGTCGACCGCAAGCTGGTGGGGGGCGAAATCATTCAGATCATCGATCCCGAGTGCCTTACCCAGGAAGATGTTCTCAAGCTTGCCGGCGGCAAACGACCCATCCTCCGCGTTCCGCGGCCGGTGGTGTTCGCGCTCGGCAAGCTCAGCGAATATCCGCTGGGTGCGCTCGGTCGACAAAGCCCGGTAGCGGTCTATAGGCTTCAATCGGCCCTCGCCCGGCTGCGCTACGAGAGTCGCCGCGCGCGTGACCTGCTTGGATGGAATCCTCGTGTCGGCGTGCGTCAAGGGATCCAGCGCGTCTCCACGTTATGAGAATGTGCTAGAACGCGGCGTGTTAACCGGTAAACAACGCAGACACCTGCGTGCGCTCGCCCACTCGCTCAAGCCGATTGTTCAAATCGGCAAAGATGGTATTAGCGACGGCGTTATCGCGGCGGTCGACCGTGCGCTTGAGGACCATGAATTGGTCAAGGTCAAGGTGAGCGAAGAAAGCATGGAGCGCGAAACGGCCGCGCGCGAAGTGGCGGCCCAAACCGGCAGCGAAATTGCCCAAGTACTCGGCAACGTGTTGCTGCTATATCGCGCACGCAAAGACAAGCCCGCAATTACCTTGCCGTAGCACGCAGCGCTTGCTAGTACCAACGCCAGTAAGTTAAGGCAAACATCAATATTAACAATTCGTTGACCTTGACTTGATCTTTGACTCCACCGTTGAGTTTGACGGCGACGATGACGATGACTCCACCGTTGACCTGCACCTTGCCATGCTCGACCGCGACGAGGTCAAAATCGGCAAGGTCGAGCGTGGAGTCATCGACGGGTGTGATCGCGACGAATTGAATCAATGAGTTAGAATCCGAAACCGGAACCGAAACCGGAACCGGAGTCGGGACCGGAACCGGAGTCGGGACCGGAACCGGAACCGGAGTCGAAACCGGAACCGGAGTCGGGACCGGAACCGGAGTCGAAACCGGAACTGGAACCGGAGTCGAAACCGGAACCGGAGTCGGGACCGGAACCGGAGTCGGGACCGGAACCGGAGTCGGGACCGGAACCGGCTAGCGACGGGCCAGAGCGTAGATCATTCCGCCGAGGCGATGCCGCTGTGCAGCGCACGGCAGTTCGCTCAGCCAGCCGTGAGCGGCCGCAATCTCGAGCACTGCACTGACTTCGCGCAGGCTACCGAACGCGATCGTGAAGCAGTGCTGGCGGTCGCCGCCGGCCCTGCCACTGCCCTCGGCGAGGTTGAGCGCCACGCTATTGAGCGCATCGCGGCCATTTGCTTACGCCTATCTGATCGGCATTGGCGCTAATACTCGCCTTTGATCACGAAGTACGAGCCGCGAATCGTTCCTGCGAGCTTCGACTTCTGCTTCGCAAACTTAAAGCGCGAGCCAAGCTCGGGCGGAACCTCCATTCCATCCGAGAGCTTGAAGCCAACGGCTCGCTTGGTTTTGCCGTCGAGTGTGTACAGCACATTGATCGATAGACCGCTCTGGTAGAACACATACGCCCAGCGAACGTTGTCGACCTGAAACTCCGTTGCTTCGAGGGGGCGGGAGTGAATCACAAGATCGCGCTCCGCCTTCAGGATGTGGTGTACCCACGCGATCGTCTTTTTCGCCTTGCTGGCGGGCTCGACCACGAACACGTGGCCATACTTGTTCTTGAAGTAGCGCGCCTCGTTTGCGCGAAGCCCTGCAAGCGCAGCCGCTACCGGCGACGATTCGAGCCCAATCGTCGACACCGAAGCGAAGTCCACCTCGTAGGTCATGCTGCAATCAACCTTAATGCCGACTATGCGGTGGGATGATTCTCCGCCTGTGCGGCCTTGGCCAGGTCGAGGATCGAAGGCGGCGGATCTTTGAGCGCAAGTGCGAGGACTTCGTCCATGCGCTTTACCGATAGGATCTCCATCTCGCTCTTGACCTCGTCGGGGACGTCGATCAGATCTTTCACGTTGCGGTCGGGAATGATCACGCGCTTGATACCGGCGCGATGTGCTGCGAGCAGCTTCTCCTTAAGGCCGCCGATTTGAAGCACGTTGCCGCGCAACGTGATCTCCCCGGTCATCGCGACGTCGGGCCGAACCGATACACCGGTGAGCAGCGACACTAGCGCGGTGTACATTGTAACGCCAGCCGACGGGCCATCCTTGGGCACTGCTCCGGCAGGTACGTGCACGTGCAGATCGGTGTTCTCCAGGAAGTTCCCCGGGTCGAGCCCCAGCACGGCAGCTCGACCGCGAACAAACGAAAGCGCGGCGGTTACCGATTCCTTCATCACGTCACCGAGCTGTCCGGTCAGCGTCAGCTTGCCCTTGCCGGGCATCTTCGTCGCCTCGACAAACAAGATGTCGCCCCCGACCGCAGTCCACGCAAGGCCGGTTGCCACGCCCGGCTCTCCGACTCGCTCTGCCACTTCGCTAACGAACTTTTTAGGCCCTAGCACTTCCTCGACCACCGCCGGAGTGACTTCCTCGTGATCTTTGGCCTGGCCCTCGGCAACCCGCACCGCGATCGCGCGACATACGCTGCCGATTTCGCGCTCCAGATTGCGAACCCCCGCTTCGCGCGTGTAGCTATCGATCACTTCAAAAATCGCCGGATCCGTGATCTCACAGCGATCGTGGGTGAGACCGTGATCGTCGAGCTGCTTCGGGACCAGGAACTTGCGCGCGATCTGCTTTTTTTCCTGCCGCGTGTACCCGGGTAGTTCGATGATCTCCAGTCGATCGCGCAGCGCCCAGGGAATGGGGTCGAGCTGATTCGCGGTCGCGATAAACAGAACTTTGGACAGGTCGAACGTCACTTCCAGGTAATGGTCGGAGAACGTGTTGTTTTGCTCCGGGTCTAGGACTTCGAGCAACGCAGACGCAGGATCGCCGCGGAAGTCGTGGCCGAGCTTGTCGACTTCGTCGAGGACGAACACCGGATTATTGGTGCCCGCCTTCTTGATGCTCTGAATCACACGCCCCGGCAGCGAACCGACGTACGTCCGCCGGTGACCGCGAATTTCCGCCTCGTCGCGAACGCCGCCGAGCGAAATCCTGCCAAACTTTCGGCCGATCGCGCGCGCGATCGACCGCCCCAATGAGGTCTTGCCCACGCCCGGAGGACCGACCAGACACAGGATCGGCCCTTTCTTGTCGTTCTTGAGTTTGCGCACCGCCATGTATTCGACGATGCGCTTTTTTACTTTGTCGAGATCGTAGTGGTCGTCGTCGAGACACTTGCGAACTTCTGCGAGCTCAATGTGATCCTCGGTCGACACCGACCACGGCAACTCCACCAGCCATTCGAGATACGTCCGAGTGACGGTGTACTCCGCGCTCGACGGCTGCATGCTCTTGAGCCGATCGAGCTGCTTTTTGGCCACTTTTTCAGCCTCTTCAGGCATTTTAGCCTTGGTAATCTTCTCGCCGAATTCGTCGAGATCACCCCCGCCGTCGTCGAGCTCGCCCAGCTCCTCCTTGATCGCCTTGAGCTGCTGGCGCAGTACGTACTCGCGCTGATTGCGGCCCATTTCCTCCTGAACCTGCGTGTTGATCCGCTCGCGGACCTTGAGCACTTCCAGCTGGCGCGACAGAAATTGCAGCACTTTGCGAGTGCGCGTTTTCAGTTCAAACGTTTCGAGCACATCCTGCTTCTCGCCAACTTCGAGCTCGAGGTGCGACGTGATGAGATCGGCCAGGTGGCCAGCCTCGGTCACGCTATCGACCAGCGCACCCGCCTCTTTGGGGAGCTCTGGCATCAGCTTAACGACCCGCTTCGCGATGTCTTTGAGGTTCATCACCAGCGCGTCGAGCTCGACATCGCTCGAGTTCGGGTCCGGAACGCTGCGCACCGTTGCCGACAAAAACGGTTCGTTGCCGTCAAACGACGCCACCTCAAAACGCGAAACGCCTTGTAAGATCACCGAAAAGTTGTCTTTGGCGAGCTTGATGACCTTCAAGATCCTTGCGGCGCAGCCGACCAAGTACAGGTCGCTCGACCCAGGATCTTCGGTGCGGGCATCTTTTTGCGTGAGAATGCCGATTACCGGCCGTTCCTTCGCAATTGCGTCCTCGACGAGTCGGACAGATTTGCGCCGCCCGACGTCGATCGGAATGATGGCGCCGGGGAACAGCACCGAGTTGCGCAGCGGAAGGATCGGGAGGCTTTCCGGAATTTCCACCGGCTGGTCTCCTCCTGCCTTGGCCTTGGTCATGAATGAAACGTAACGACTGCCATCCCATAGCGTCAAGCCAAGCTGCCCGGAATGACAGGTGTTCTCGACGAAGCGGTTATCCTACTCCGCCCACGGAGGCCCCAGACCGTCTACTTATAGATAGACGACACCCGCGCCGGGAGGAACTGGAATGCGCTGCACTTCCTCACGGCTCATTGGATCGGGGCGCCCACCTGCAGTGGCATCGGCCCGCAGCTTCAGGACCACGACGTCGCGATCGTGAACTACGGCATGCAACTCGACCGGGCTTGCGCTGCCGAAACAGGCTGCGCCCGTCACTGCCTTCATGTCTGGGCTGGGGGCGTTGGGCTTGCATTCCCCCTCAAATGTCCCAAGCGAATAACTGACCTGCTTGCCGGTCTCGTCCGTGGTTTGCAGAAAGACCTCGGTTCCCGCCGCGACCTTCTGAAATGCCCACGACAGGGCGATTTTTTTCGCGTACACCGCCGGTCCGGCGCCTGGCTCCGCGTTGGTCGGTGTCGGTGGAGGTGCGCCAGAACAAGCCGCACCTAGGATTCCAGCGAACATCGCGAGCCGCAGCATCATGAGCCTCCTCATCCCCACGTGCGAGCGTGGTTCGGCAGACACGCTAGCACCCGCAGGCCACAGCGACGACCCACCCTTACGGATTCTTGCGGGGTCGGCCTCGCCGACGGGGTTTGTCCGCCTGACCGAACTCGCTGTCGTCTGCGAATCGCTCCTCGACCAGATCGTCTACGCTGGTGTGAAGAGAATCTAAGCGGCGAAGCTCCTCGCGCTCAAACTCGGCAAACGACGTGTAAATACGTGGAATCCCTGATGACATTGGCGCTCCTTCGAGGACATGCCCACATGTCCTACCTTTCTGCACAACGTATGCTGGAGTTTGTCATTACGCCAATTTTTTGTTTCGTCATAGGCACGTGGTACCGCTGATCATGTCCCGCATCGTCGCAGTGGCGAATCAAAAGGGCGGCGTTGGCAAGACCACCACAGCGATTAACCTCGCAGCGTCGATCGCGTCGCGAGGCCATCGCGTGCTCCTGGTCGACTTCGATCCACAGGGAAACGCGTCGTCCGGCGTGGGATATCCACGCGACAAGATCGAATTAACGATTTACGATGCTTTGATCGGCGACGTATCGATCTCCGACGTGATTCGCCCGACCGATATCTCGACGTTGTTTGTGATCCCCGCAAACTCCGATCTCGTCGGCGCCGAGATCGAACTCATCGGCGCGTCCAACCGCGAGCGCTTTCTCGACAACGCGCTTCGGCCGATCGTAGCGAACTACGACTACGTCGTGATCGATTGCCCGCCTTCGCTCGGCATCCTCACGCTCAACGCGCTTGTGTGCGCGGATGGTGTGGTCGTACCGATGCAGGCGGAGTACTTTGCGCTTGAAGGACTGTCTGCCCTAACCGCCACGATCGAAAAGGTGGTTGCTGCCTACAATCCGCGGCTGGTGATCGACGGTGTGCTGTTTACGATGTTCGATGGTCGCATGAATCTCGCCAATCAGGTCCGCGAAGAGGTAACCAAGTTCTTTGGCGACGTGGTCCTCGAGACCACGGTGCCGCGAAACGTGCGACTGTCCGAAGCGCCGAGTTTTGGCAAACCCGTCATGGTGTACGACTTGCGCTGCCCCGGCACCAAGTCGTACCTCGCGGTGGCCGACGAGTTTCTCGGCCGAACGTGGATGCAGCAGCGGACCTCGGAAGGACAACCTGTCATATGATGCCCACTTCAAACGACGCGCGAAAACGCGGACTCGGCAGAGGCCTATCCGCTCTGTTGCCCACTGCGGCGGCGAGCCAGCCGCCCCCCACGAACGACACTGCCAAAGTGTATTTTTCTGCAGGAGTCGAGGAACTCTACCCGAGCCCCGAGCAACCGCGGAGCAAATTCGACGAAGCGCAGCTGGCCGAGCTGGCGGATTCGATCAAGGCGCACGGAGTGATCGCGCCGCTTGTCGTACGGCCGCGACCTGCCGCAGATGGCGGCGGGTACTTTCTCATCGCCGGCGAGCGGCGCTGGCGAGCCGCCCAACGCGCGGGGCTCCGAAACGTTCCAGTTGTGGTCCAGGAAGTCGATACTCGCAGCGCGTTCGAGCGAGCCCTTGTCGACAATCTGCAGCGCTCTGATTTGGGGCCGTTGGAGGAAGCGGCCGCATTTCAGCGCCTGATCGATGAATTTGGTCTCACGCAGGACCAAGTCGCCGACCGCATCGGCAAGGACCGCAGCACCGTGGCAAACGCCATCCGTTTGCTCAAGCTACCTCCCGAAGTGCGACAACTCGTGGAAGACGGGCGATTAGCGATGGGCCATGCCCGTACGTTGCTCGGCCTCGAAGACGCTGCGGCGATCGAAAAAGCGGCGCGAACCGTCGTCGCTCGCGGCCTATCGGTGCGCGCCACCGAAGCGCTGGTCAAGAACGCGCGCGCCCCGGAGCGCGATAGTCGCAAGGCGCGCCGGGCAGCATCGGCAAAGACCCCAGCGGTTCGCGACCTTGAACAACGCCTGACCCAATCACTAGGCGGGCCGGTGGAGATCACCGAGACCGAGCCCGGCAAGGCGGGTCGGATCGAGATTCGCTACCTGGATCTTGATCACCTCGACCGGCTGCTCGATCGGCTGCTCTAAATCGAGCGGCCGCTCATGGCTGGCTGACCGAACCGCCGTGCGCTGCCCAGCGGCATCGTCTCGGCGGAATGATCTACGCCCTGGCCCGTCGCTAGCCGGTTCCGGTCCCGACTCCGGTTCCGGTCCCGACTCCGGTTCCGGTTTCGGTTTCGGACTCCGGTTCGGTTTCGGACTCTAAGTCATTGATTCAATTCGTCGCGATCACACCCGTTACTGCGAGAGGGATGGTAGTTCCAATCCAATCGTGATGTAATACAGAGGACGGCGTCCAGCCGCCAGCACCACCGAATGCCCCTTACGATCCAAGTCGAGTTTCGTACCGCTTCGTCGTTCCTGGTTGCGTACTCGGTCCATGTGTCCCGAGGTGGTCTGTTTCTGGAAACCGAGGCTGAGCTTGGGCCGGGAACACCGCTCACGATCGACTTTTCCGTTCCGAACACAGGCACCAGCTCGATCCAAGGAACGGTGGTGTGGCGAAGAGGCCTCGAGGAAGCAGCGTCGGGCCCTCCCGGAATTGGAGTGGAGTTTGAAGACATCACACCGCAACTCGGCGCGATGGTCGACCACTTGGTGCCAAACTTCGACGGGCTCCGGGTCCTGGTGGTGTCGAACAATCGCCAAGATCGGACGTCTCTAGCTCGCCACGTCAAGTCGATCTTTTCCACGGCTGAGATCACCCAAGCCGCAGATCCCAGCGTGGCGTCTAGCGTTCTAACCAATCGCATCGAGGTCGCCATCGTCGAAATGGACCAAGATCTCGAAGGCGGGCTCAGCGTCATTCGCGCCGCCAAAGCCCTGCATCCCTCGGTGGCGACGATCGCAATCGCGTCGAATACCTCGCATCGCGAGCAGGCGGTTGCCGCCGGGACCGACGAATTGATCCAAAACCCACCCGCGTTCGCGGATCTTCAAGTGACACTCCTCCGCGCGCTCAGCAAGCCGGTCTCTGTGCGCGTGCTCGAAGATTCTCGTCCAAGTGCTTCGGGCAGCTATGATATCCGTCTCTAGATCGTCGATTCCGAGGCGCGCTTCAGGATTTCGCAAAACTCGATTGCGCCAATGCGACTCCTTGGCTGGAAGCGTTACGGGCCTTCGAACGGCTCGTTAACCCACCACGAGCCGCCGAATTGTGCCGCGGCGAGGTCCAGGAGCGCGCCTTTGCGCTTCACCACGACCTTGCCGTCTGCGAATTCAAAAAGTCCCTGGTCGCCATCGGAATCGACACCCGCCAACGCGATGTTAGGAGGACTATGCATTTGCATCATCCGGTCTTTGACGCCGTTGAACTCGTTGATCCCGCAGCGTTTGCCCGTACCCACGTTCATGATTTGTTGATTGTTATCCGGATACAAACCGCAGGCCTTGAACCCTGGGGTGATGCGCCCTGCTTTGTCCAACGCCGGTTGCGATCCGATGATGTGATCAACCGGTATCTTCAGGGCCTGCGCCACGGCGTCCACCATTGGGCCGTACGTGGCCGACGAGATCACGACCTTAAACCCGTGATCCTTCAGTTTCTGCATCAAGTCGAACATCTGAAGGTGAGGCCGAATCCGCACGTTTACCGCTTGCGTGCCGATGGGTAGCGTGGAGTCGCCCTCGGAAAGCGCAACACGAACGGCGTGATCGATAATGCTGGTGAGCTCGTCGGGCTTATACCCAGCCATGAGCTGCATCGACCAAGCGTAGTCCGGTCGCATGGTGTTCGGAGCCTCGCCAAACGACATCGTCTTCGGAGTCTCGTGAGGCGACTTGGCATCCAGCGCCTTTTTCCAGGCTGGCTTGTCGCTGCCAGGAAGTTTGCCGTTGTAGATAGCAAAAATCGCGTCGGCCAGAGCCTTGTTATCGCGCGTCGGCAAATAGTCGTCGCCTGGCCCGACTGGGCTCGCTTCCTTGAGAACCGCGACCGCCTCGTCGGTCAGCCACTTGCTCGTCGCCTCCCACGACGCGGGCATTTTGAACAGTCCGTGGGAGAGCATGTACAGGAACAACGCATCCCCCGAGTCGCCCAGCTCGCCCGACTTGCGCTTGGCGCCGATCACCGTGCCATCGAAGTCGAATACGGCGAGCGGCTGGCTACCATCCTTCGGATACTTCAGGCCGCCTTTGCCGTACTCGCGAATGAATTTTTCGATGCCTGCTCGATTGCCCGGATCCCATGCAAGCTCGGGGTTGAGGATCGGCGCCTCGGTTGCTGCCGCGCTAGCTTCAAGCGCCACGCGTCGCACCAACGCCTCGCCTCCATAGGCGGTTTGGGTCTTGGGACTTGCACTCGGTTCCAAGCGAAGCCGGTGCGGGGAACCTTCGGGCGATCGCCGCAGCGGCAACACGGGTTCTTGTCGACCTGACACGCGTTCCGTCTGCGTTGGAACCCACCGCATCTGGCCCGGCTGTGACATCGCTGCAAGCATCCCCCACCTTAGCGCCGGTAGTCAATCAAAACCCTCGCGGTGTGCGACACATCACTCACCGACGAGGACTATGTGCTCGTCGTAGCATCGCGGGGTCATCGGCCGAATCATCGCAACGGCCCCAGAGCCCTCCGTTCACACACGCTGCACGATGAAGGGCATTTACCCGTGTCGGTAGGGAAACTCGCGCAACAATTGAGGGTACGTTGCTTGTGACACGCGATCCACAGCCGGCTCATGACAGACAGCAGTATCGAATATTGGCAGCCAGCCCCAGATTTGGATCTTGGATTCAGGGGGCTGCACGCCCGGCTCGGCTCCCAGTTCGGCCTCGAAACATCGGCGCCTCCTCCTACAATTAATGCTCCACCGCCTCTGCCGTCGCGTTCGACGATGGAGCAGCTTTTCAAGGAGGGGCGGCTCGCCGCGGAGGTGAGCGCTGCGAACAATTTCTCTCCGTCCCCATACGGCGGGATCCGCGACACAGGCTATACCGGCGGCGGCGGAGTACGGATTGCCTGGCAGGGCCAGTGCTCGTCTGTCGGCGCAGGTGGCGACCTCAAGCTCTTCACAGAATATTCGCGAGAAGGATCCAGTGAAGAGGTTCTCGGCGTCCACCGCGACGACGAAGCCCGCGTGTACGCGAGTTTTCAACAACAGGGAACGTGCATCCAGCCGGTCGTCGATCGGTTCCAGAACCTGTTGCCGTGGGCGAACATCACTACCGTTTCGTTGGAGGAAAGAATTGGCGGCGCGGGATCGGGAAACTGGGGCGGCCTCCCGCTGCAAGAGCTGCTGCACCGCAACACCTCGTCTGGAGGAACCCTCGAGGAGCGAAGCTTAGCGGATCAATATCCGGGTCGAAGAAAGGCGAATATTTACCTGTTTGGTAGTGCGTACGTCGGTTCGCGCTTTGGTGAGGGTCCGTTGACGGTGGGAATTCGGACGAGGGGTCAACTGGCACCGGCTGGAACCTCAGACCTAACCGCCGGCCTCGAATTCGAGCTGGAGAAGAACGACTTTTACGTGAGTATGGGGATCTCCGGCAGCATCCAACAATCGGCGTTGGGAGACTTTCACGGCGCTCCCCGCAACGGGTTTTATCCCACAGTCTTTGGTGCGGCTGGATACGGGGTGCCAAGCACGCTGGGTAGCCGATTCGAGGTGCGCATCGTTCAGAATCCGCAGGGAACTGGACTAGGGTTTTCTTCGCTCGCCGACGATCGAAATTTGGCGATTATCGCCACCGGTCAGCTAACGACCGAAACTCTTCGAGCCCTCGTTCGGATGTTGTGGTTCTAGAGCGATTTGTGCGCGAAATCGCCTGTATCCCAGGTTCGGATCGGTCAGAGTTGCGTTGCCGCCATGACCGTCGCCTACGTCCCTCGCCCGGAGTCGTTGCCACCGGCTTCGGACAGGTTCGTCGTCGTTGAAGCGTCCGCCGGAACCGGAAAAACGTTCTTTCTCGAGCATCGGGTTGCAGATCTGGTGCTCTCAGGCGCCGAGCTCGGCCAAATCTTACTCGTTACGTTTACCGACAAAGCAGTAGCTGAGCTCCGATTGCGGATCCGCGATCTGCTCGACCGGCTGGGGCGCGCCACAACCCCTGCGACTGAGCAAGGAAAAACCACGTGGCGCATCGACGACGCCGCCCGTACTCGACTGCGCAGCGCCGTCAACGGTTTTGACTTCGCGCCGATTTTTACGATCCACGGCTTCTGCCACCGCGTCCTGATCGAAGATGCATTCGCAGCATCGCGGCTATTTGAGCAAACGCAAGTCGCCGATGAAGTTGCGTTTGATACCGCATTCATGGAGCTCGTACGCACCCGGTTTGCCATGGAACCACCCGAGGTGGAGCTTCTCGGCGCCTACCTCACGCGCGGCGACACCATCGACAACTTGCGCAACTTGCTGTTGACCTGCGCTCGCAAGGGGGCTCCGGCTCGCGCAGCGTATGCACCGGAGCTAGCTCGCACCATCGGCGAGGAATTGCAGGGAATTTTTGGCACGTCCGAGCGACGCGCAGCGCTCCTTGCATCGCTGACGCTGGCTGGAAACGACAAGCGGTATGTGCCGAGCTGGATCGACCTGATCGGCCGCGCTGTCGAGCGGTGGAATGGCTCAGGCGCAAGTGCCCTCGCTATGTGCGACGCGATTCGCCGCAGCGCAAAACCGAGCCGAACCGAACCTGGACCGAAGCTGCTACAACGACTCGCGAAATCCCCGGGCCACGCGCAGGCCGCCGATGTGCTCGGCCGTGCGCTGGCTCAACCATCTCTGGACGCGGCAGTCGCGTCCACGATGCTGCCGTCCGTGCTTGTGCACATGGGCAAAGCCAAAACCGAAGGCGGGTTGTTTGACTACGATGACATGCTCCGACTCGTGCGCGAAGCGCTGCATGGGCCGCGCGGCGACGAACTCGCCGACCGACTCCGGCGTCGCACGCCGTGGGTGATGATCGACGAGTTTCAAGACACCGACTCCGTGCAATGGGACATTTTTCGAACCATTTGGCTGTGTCCGGAGGCGCGTGGCCTCACGATCGTCGGGGATCCCAAACAGGCGATCTACGGCTTTCGCGGTGCCGACGTAGCAACCTATCTCGCGGCGCGCGATGAACTGCTAGGCGAAGGCGCTACGCCGGTGAAGCTCGATGTGAATTACCGGGCAACGCCTCAAATGGTCAGCGCCGTGAACGCCGTCCTCGCCGGCGATGGAATTTCACCGCTATTGGATCAGGCGATTCGGTACGACCATCCTGTGAAGCCGTCGACCGATGTCGCTTGCGCCACCACCCGCCCAGCGATCGCCGTGTTTGCGTTGCGCGGCGCCGGCAGGCGCGAGGACAACCGCCAGGCGCTCGCGCGCGCCATCGCCACTGAGATCGAGGCACTGCGCAGCGCCCCGCCGACATGGACCGACCGCAGCGAGACGCCGCCGTTTTCGCTGAGTCAGGTGATGGTGCTCACGCGCACCAACCAGGACAGTGGTCAAATCGCGACCGAGCTGCGCGCGCGCGGCCTGCCCTGCGCGGTGATGGAGAGCGACCGGTTGTTCGAGACGCGAGAGGCAGCGGAACTCGCCTCTGTGTTGGCTGCGATTGCGGCGCCGCGCGACCGCTCGGCGCGCCTACGTGCATTGCGATCACGGTTCTTCGACGTACCGTGGCGCGATGTCATGCGCGTCGTCGAGGCGCCGGACCACCATCCGCTGATCGCGCGGCTTTTCGATTGGGCTGCGCTCGCCGTGCAACGCGCGTACGAACCGCTACTGCGGCGCCTCATGGAAGACAGCCGGTTTGTCGAACGAGCAATCGTCATCGGCGGCGGTGAACGCGCGATTGTCAATACCTGGCATTTGATCGAACTCTTGTTAGCGGAGGTCGCCCGGTCGCGATGCGACCTGAGCGAACTGGTGGCAAAACTGCGGCGATGGATCGCGGATGGAAACGAGCGACCGGACGACCGCGACGTACAACGCTCCGAATCCGATGCGGACGCGATCCGGGTGCTTACCATCCACAAGGCGAAGGGGCTGGAGGCGCCGTTTGTGTTCGTGTTCGGCGGCGCGAGTCCGCCAAAAGCTAGCAATGTTCACACAGTCCGCGAATCGGGCGGCACGTCGCTCCTTGTGGGTTCGCAGCCCGAATCGATTGCGAAACTCGTGCAGACCGAAGCGATCGCCGAGAACCAACGGCTCGCGTACGTCGCACTTACGCGCGCAAAGATCCGACTCTACCTACCCCTCTATAGCGATGGAGCTGTGGACCCGAAGTCGATGTATTTCTCGATCGAGCGCTGCGTGCGACCGCTCGCATCGCGCGGAAGCGAACATCTCGAGATCATCGACGTCGATATCGATAGGCCAATGGCTCAGCCCGCCCCTCCAGATGCACTGGCCGGCTTTGAGACCCCTCCGCTCCCCCAGTCCGCGGAAACGATGCCGATTTCGGGCCCCAAAGCCGGTCTAAGGATGTTGTCATACACGCGCTTGAGCCGAACCTCGGCCGGCGACCCCTCGCAAGACTTCGGCGACGCGAGCGATTTGCGTAGGAGTCAGCTGCCGCCGGATGAATTGCCCGCCGGTGCCCATACGGGGCTATTTCTGCACGACCTGTTTGAGCGCGCCCACCTCGATGACCTTCGCGGTGCAACCGATCCCCGCGGTTGGGCTGAGCAACCGCGCCCCGCCGCGCTGATCGCGGAGTGCGGCCGCGCACGAGGTATCGATCCAACGTACCACCACCACGCGGCGCGTATCGTTTATGCGACGCTCGCGCAACCCGTTGTACTGACCGATGGGAGCGTTTTCCCGCCGCTCATCCATGCCGCATCGCTGGCACGAGAAATCGGCTTTTCGTTCCCCCTGGGGCAACTGGACACCGAGGGTCGTCGCCACAGCAATCGCGGGCTCGTGGAAGGCTATATCGATGCCCTGGTTGCATGGGACGACGAACTGTGGATCGTCGACTACAAAAGCGACATCCTAAACGGCGATCCGCAACAAGTCGCTGCGAACCACGTGCACGAACACTACGCCGTGCAGCAACGACTGTACGCGCTAGCCGTGGATCGAATGCGCGGCGATCGGCGTCTGGCAGGGATGCTATTTCCTTTGGTGCGCTACGGCGTTGCGGTCGCAGTGCGAATCGATCCGGACAAGCTCGCAGCGTGGGGCGCTTGGCTGACCACCGTGGAGCTAGCCGCATGACGGAGCTCCACCCTCGCGGCACGCTGCGGGCCCGCTTTGAGGCGACCGACCCGGTCGACGCTGTGTTTCGCCGATTGGGAATCGGCGCCCGGCGCTGTGACCTCGGCGATCAGGGCCTGTACCTCGCCGAAGAAATTGTCGCTGCCGACCGATGGCTAGGTGGTAGTGACCCCGAGGCCCTGGGCTTCTTGGCTTTAGCGTTGATGATTGCGCTGCGCCAAGGATCGACGCGACTTCCACTCGACGGCCCGGGCAAGGGATACCTGCGCACGTTGGTGTCGGAGATTGTCCAGCTCGCGGAAACCGACAGGTCACGACGCGATCACGCCGCGAGCAACAGCGAGCGCAACATTTCGAAGATCATGAAGCGAATCGCGAACCTAACTGCCGTTCCGAGCTTCAACTCCGTGATCGGCTCCGGCGGTGCGCGGCTACCGCTCGTCGTCGATGATGGCCACCTTTACAGCGAACGCATGCGACACCTCGAGGTTCGCGTCGCCGCAAAACTCGCCGCGCGGATTTTGGCCGCGCCGGTAGAGGCCCCACCGCGACTCGTTGATTGCGAAAGCGACCTAACCTCCGAGCAGCGTCAGGCTGTCGAACTCGCCCTCTCCGGGTCTCTGACCGTAATCACAGGAGGGCCTGGCACCGGCAAAACCAGAGTCGCAGCGGCAATTGTTCTCGGTTTCGCCGGAGCTGGCATCGCCGGGGTAGCGGTAGCCGCCCCCACCGGAAAAGCCGCCAACCGGCTCACCGAAGTACTTGCAAGCCCCGACCATGCGCCCGTCATCGCCCAAACGATCCACCGTCTACTGGGCCACCACGGTCACCATGTCGTGCACAATGCGAGCAACCCGCTGCCCGTAGGCGCCCTCATTATCGATGAAGCGTCGATGGTCGATCTCGACCTGATGGCCGCAGTCCTGGAGGCTTTACCCGACTCGGCTCCGCTCGTCCTGATCGGAGACGCGCATCAACTACCCGCAGTCGAGGCCGGCAAGATTCTCAGCGACCTCGCTTCGTTGAATCTAGGCGGTCGCGCTTGCGTTGCCACGATCGAGCACAGCCATCGTATGGATGCCGCAGATCCACGGGGCCGGCAAGTGCTCGACACCGCGCGCGCCATTCATCGCGGCGAAGGCCAACGGATCACGGATCGGCACGAACCCATTGCAGTTGCGCGAACCCCGGGGACGTTGACGTTTTCCGGATCCGAATGGGTCGACGCAGTCCCCGACGGCACCACAGCGCGTGCGGTAGCAGCGGCTCTGTGGCACCGCTATGGCGGAGCCCAGGCGAACCGAATCGCCAACGACACCGTGTTTCGCTTTGAAGCCGGCTCGGTTGTTGCCGAACAGGCCTCCGACCTGGAAGCGCTATGGAGTCTCCTCACTCAGGCGCGGCTTCTGACGGTAACCCGCGGCCTTCCGACCGGATCTATCGCGCTCAACGCCTACCTGCATCAGCTTGCCCTCGACCGCATGACCCTTGTGGGCACGCCGGAGTTTGTTCCCGGCGAGCCGGTCATGATTACGGCAAACGACTACCAGCGCGGACTTTGGAATGGCGACCAGGGAATAATCATTCGCGCCGAAGAAACGCTCGGACCTTCGGCTGGCCCCCCTCCGAGTCGCCAGGGTCGGCATCACCGCTATCGCGCCCTGTTCCGAACGGGTGGCAAGCTCGTGCCTTTTGCGATCGAAGCCCTCCGCGATCGCATCGAATTGGCCTGGGCATTGACGATTCACAAAAGTCAGGGCAGCGAGTTCGACGCTGTCGCCATGGTGCTGCCCGATGATGACCTGCCCCTGCTCACGCGCGAGCTGATCTACACAGGGATCACGCGGGCGCGAACTTCGGTCGTATTGTGCGGCTCGCGCACCGCCATCCATAGCGCTGCGAAGCGAGTCGCGCTGCGCCACTCCGGGCTGGCCGATCGAATACGAGCAACAGTTCGGTGCCCACCTACGCGCTCCTAAATCGCGTCACCCGTGTAAACTGAATGGCTGCAAAAGGGATGGCTAGCCCGAGCACAAGCTGTGCAATGAGGAGGCGACCGAGTTGGCTGTAATCAGCGGGCGATTGAATGGCTCCTGAGGTTTGGTCTTTGACCTCACGGGTTACCACGTAGATTTCGTTGAGGTACTTGGTGCCGAGTTGGCCGAGCGATATCGCGAGATTCGTGAACGAGGACATAACAGCGAAGAACGTTGCCTTCAGGTTGGCCGGCGCGGAGTTCGCGATCCATGCGAGCGCCGGAATCATCGAAATTTGCACCAGTGGTGACTCCAGCGCGGTATCGACCAGAGCGATGCCACGGGCATCGACCAGCCCACCGGTCACGCGAGCCGTCCATTCATGAAGCCCGTAGTACATCGCCGCAACTGGTGCGACAACAATCGTGCTGACAATCGTTAGGACGGCGACGACCGATGCAATCGAACAATCCGCCATCCAGGACCGAAGTACGAACAAGCCTACCAGCGCCATCAGACTTCCGATGATCGATAGGACCGAAAGGAACTGTTGGTCGAATTTCAGTTCGTCGATCATCCACCACGTGGCCCCGGGCCCGGGACCTGGCACAGCGCGCTGTGCGAAGATCACGATTGCCGTACCGATCAGCAACCGCCGCGCGTCAGGTTCGAGCTCGCGGATCAAACGCGAGAGCAAGAACACAACAATCGCCATTGACCCGAGAAACACGATTTCTTCACGGTAGGGAACCCCACCAAGGCCGACCGTCAACGTGAAAGCAAAAAAGGCCGAACTTCCTCCGAGGATCCACCAGTTCGGCCTGACGATCGTATCCTGCGAATCCTGCGCCCGAACCACCTGCTCTACCTGCTCGACGCTATGACCGGCGGCGACCAGTCGGATCTTTTGGCGACGCTTCATCCACCAAGCAAGCGCGACACCAAGGAGCGACATCACGGGAATCACAAACGCGATCTGATACACGCGTTCGAACAGAGCGATCAGCGCAGTCTGAGGTAGTCCTTCCGTTTCGCGGAACACATATACGTTGATAAGGGCAACGACGATGCGTCCACCCACGATTACGAGACGCGATAGCGTTTGCATCGTAGTGTGCATCAATTTGAGCGTTGACAGATTAAGCGGGCGACCTTCGTCATCGATGCGCGGAACAGCGTCGACGGTCATCGCGTCTGCAACTGCGTCCTGGATGACGTACCCGAGAGGTGCCAACAGAGCGCTCACGACGTACCAACCTTCCGCTGGCAGGGCCTGCGTCATCGCATCGCGATGACCAACAAGCAGTGCCATGATGCCTAGGCTCGCAGACAAGAATCCAGCCCCGAGTCCGACGAGCCAGCCCTTCCACCGCCACAGCAGATCAACGATGTGACCGATGGGCATCTTCAATGCCCAAGGGATGGCGACCCAGAACCCGAGAGTGGACAATGCTGCCGGCGACAGTCCCAAGTAGTCTTTGACAAAAAATGTCCCGACGATGTTCGTGAGACCCGAAACGCCGTAAGCCGCGTACACCATCAGCGGCGGCAGGTACGAAAACCTCATCTCGCGGCCAAGCGATAAGACATGCCGATCCAACCACCGACCGAAAGTACGCATTAGTTCCCCGTGCCGACGTTGTTCATATTTCGGGCAGTATCGCTCGAGGTTGAAGTAGGAAGCATCATCGCCACGGTATTCGTGAACCGCCGCGGTGCCTCTACCTAAGAAGTCGAGGTGCAGGCACGTGGGAACGGTCGGTTGGAACAGTCGGTTATCCGGAGGGATAGCGCAACGCATGTGCCATAGTTCTGGATCGCGCAGGAATCTGATGGCGTTCCCGCGGTACCCGGGGTAGCGCCTACAATGCAGCCGTTGGTGATCATCGGGTTGCGCTAGTTGGTCGGGACTCCTAGCGTGAATACGGCATCAGCGACGACAGCTACCGCCAGGCACGTCAGCGCCGGCTCAACCAGCGATAGAACGTCGCGCGGGACACCCCGAGTTTTGCGGCAGCGGCACTGCGGCTACCGGTAGTCTGCACCGCGGACTCGAGGTCGGTGGAGCTCGGCCGTTCGCCGTGGCGACGGCGTCGACGGGCCGGCACGGTTTCAATGAGGCCCAAATCGGGTACGGTGATGACGCCGCGTTCACACAACACCATCGCCTTGGTGAGGACGTTGCGGAACTCGCGCACGTTCCCTGGCCATGCATGCCTGACCAAAGCGCGCAACGCGCCGGGATCGAGGCTTGGTACGGGCCGCTGTAACTCCGTCGCGACCTGTTGCAACACAGCCAACGCAAGGCCGGGAATATCCTCCACCCGATCGCGAAGCGCCGGCATCACAACCTCCACGACGGCGAGTCGATAGTACAGATCTTCGCGAAACCGCCCGGTTTGAACGTCCGTTGCGAGGTTGCGGTGGGTCGCGGCAACCACGCGGACGTCGATGGCAATCCCGTTCGATGCACCCAACGGACGGACCTCGCGCTCCTGCAGCACGCGCAGCAGCTTGACCTGCATCGCGAGCGGCATCTCACCGACCTCGTCAAGGAATATCGTTCCGCCCGATGCGGCCGCCAACAGGCCAGTGCGCGCGCGGTCGGCTCCAGTAAATGCGCCGCGCTCGTAACCGAACAACTCCGCTTCAAGGAGCGGCTCTGGAAGCGCGCCGCAATTAATCGCCACAAACGGGCCGTCGCGACGTGCACTGCGTTGGTGAAGTGCACGTGCCGCCAGCTCTTTGCCGGTTCCGCTTTCCCCTCGAATGAGCACAGTAACATCCGCTCCGGCGGCGCGATCGATCACCGACAGTGCTTCCACCAAGGCCGGACTGTTGCCAACGATTCCCGGCCACGATGAAACCGGCGCACGCGCGCGCGCGTCGTCGAGCGCTGCCGACAAATCGGCGAGTTGCGCTCGCTGCTCTGCGACCAGCGCCGCGACTTGTGCGCGTTCCGCCTCCAGTTCGCGGGTGCGCGCCGACAATTGTTCGGTGAGTCGCGCTCGGCCCAATGCCAGAGCCGCTTGGTCGGCGCACGCAGTAACCAACTCGAGACAACGCGTATCGAATCCTCCGGCTTTAAAGCGATGATCGAGGTAGACGGCTCCGACGACGCCGCTCGAACCGACGATCGGCACGCATAGCACGCTCTTGAGTCGCATGGCGTGGACCGAGCGGTGGCTGCGAAAGCGCGGGTCCTCGCCAGCGTCGGTGGTCACCACAGCCTCGCCGCGTTTGACCACGTCCTGAGCGATGGTTCGGCTGAACTTGAGATGAGACCGGCCGATCTGCTCGCGATCGAGATTGCGCGCCACCGGCACGTCGAAGCGCGAGGATCCTTCGGCATCGCCTACGACGACGATCAAGAATCCGCGCTCGGCACCCGCCAGCTCGATCGCCGCATCGAGAGTCGCACGCAACACCTCATCGGAGGTATCAGCAGAGGCGAGCCGGCGGTAAATGGCCAATAGCTGGCGCAGCTCGCCGTGCGCGACTCGCGACTCGGCTCCAGCCGTCTCGCGCGGAATGCGCGACTCGCGCAGCCGCGACCGCAAATGCGGTGGCAGAGACAATGCCACGCGCTCGACAATTTCGGTTGCGCGAGCGCGAGCGGACCGCGCCGCCTCCGCAGCTCCGAGTAGCGACAACGCGTCGGCATGAGCCGCCGCCACCTCGGCCACAAGCAGCCGGTGACCCACGGTCTCGGCGAGGGGGGCCGCTTGGTCCAGCTCGGCCAAGGCGCGCTCCGTGCGACCCGCGGCGAGCTCCGCCTGGGCCCGCGCCATGTGAACCCGCGCCAGTACGTCCGATGCGCTGGCGGCCCGCGCCTGAACGTACGAGGTCGCTAGTTCCCGTTCGACGACGGCGTGGTCACCGACAAGGACACCGACACTTGCGCGCGCAAGTGCCATTTCAGCCATCTCTCTGGCCGCGCCCGTCGTAGACAGCAGCTCCACAGCTCGTGCCAATAACGGTTCCGCTTCGGCCAAATTGCGATCGGCCAACGCCAACCCTGCGAGGCTCAGCGCGGCCGCTCCCTCGACGCCAGTGACATGAAACGTGCGCGCCCTCTCGGCAGCCTCGCGAAGTGCCTGTCGCGCGAGCTCCGGTTGAGCGATGTCCGCGTAGAGAACGCCGAGATTAAACAGCGTTCGACAGTGAGGTGCCGGCTGGGCCAGCGCCGCTGCAAGCCGCACCCCTAACGAATACGCTGACAGCGCCGCGCCCAGGCCACCCTGCTGATGACTAGCGACACCGAGATTGATCGCCGTCGACAGTGCGCGCGCGTCATCGCCGATCGCGCGCGCCATAACGAGTGCGTCGCTGTAGCGGTCGGCCGCGGCACGCGCGCGACCGCTGCGCAATTCGACGAGAGCTCGCGCCAGTACCGCACGCAGCTCGAGACGCTGGCGCGGTCCGCCAGCGGGAGCTGCCGCCACCCACGCGTCGACGGAAGCGAGCTCACTGTGCGCGCGATCCATCTCCCCCGCCGACCCCGCCGCCATCGCAGCGCTCACCCTGAGTTCAGCCAGCGCGAGCGGATCGACGGTAGGCCCGGCCTGCGCGTGTGCGTCCACCACCGCCAGCGCCTCCGCGAACGCGCCGCGCTTGTTGAGTGCCGTTACCAAAGCCGCCGCGGCGGCAAGCGGTCGACGACAACGGCCGGTTAGTGCCGTCTTCAAGCGGCTTTCAGCGCGCGCCGTGGCGCCGAGGTCTGCATCCGCTGCACCCGCGATGGCCAACACATCCGCACGCGAGACTCCGAGGCGCCGCGCTCGAGCTGCCAGCGCGGTCGCTAGCTTCGGCAATGCAACCGCTAATGCGTGCTCGGCAAGAGCCACCGCGTCGTCGCGATCCGACACCGCATGGGGCGATAGCATCATCAGCGCGGCGCGAACCCTTGATGGGTCGGCGTGCCCTGCGACTCGCAGCATCGCCGCGGCCTGCTGGCCGTCGCCGGCCAGCGCCCACAGCCGCGCAGCGTCGAGCGCGCGCTCGGAATGCGATGCCAAACGCGCCGCCACGATGCGGTACCATTGCGTCCGCTGCGACGAATCGGCGGCGGCGAGCACAGCGTGCGCGTCGTCGGCAAGAACGCGATCTGTCGCGGCGTCGACCCAGCCGGTCGCAGCGAGAGCCGCGAGATCGTCGCGCGACAGTCCCAGCACATCCGCGTCGCGGCCGGCGACCGCGAGTTGTCCAACCATCTCACACAAGCGCGGTTCGAGCGCCCGCCATTGCTGCGCCCGCAGCGGATCGCCAACGCAAGTTGCCGCCACCGACGGCAGCCCGGACGCAGTCACGCGACCACTATGCAGGTCCTCGGCGAGTCGGACGATCGCCGCGGGCCGTCCTTGAGTGCACGCGGTTAGCGCGGGCACATCGCCCTCTGGAACGTAGTCGCCCAACCAGTCGTGCACCTCCGCAGTATCGAGCGGAGTCAGATCCACGCGTGTCGCCGACGCAACCGGGGCGCTATCGGCGACGATCACTGCGAGCGAACCGCGATCGCCCACCGCGCGCACCAACGCTTCGATCTGCATACGACGAGCCGGATCGGTGCCCACTCCATCGATAAGAATCAGGCGCGGTGTCCCGTCCGCCAAGCGCTCGACCATTTCCGCGATATCCGCCACGCCACGCGGTGGCGGCAAATCCGCTCGGCGTGCCACGGCCGCAAACGTCGGATGCGACACCGCGGCAGGACTCGCTTCGAGCACGTCGACGCCATCGGCGACGCGCCATGAAATCTCCGCCAGTGCTCGCGTGCGGCCCGATCCAACCGGGCCAACGATCGCCAGCGCGCGAGCCGTTCGCGTACCGTCGCGCAAACTCGCAGCGAGGCGATCGACCGCCACCATGACCTCGGTTCTCCCGACCCATCCGACCGGCACAGGCTCGGCAACGACAACGGCGGCATCGGGAGCAATGGCCGCAATCACCGACGCTGCCGTACTCGGACGCGCCGCCGGATCAGCAGCAGTCAGCTGAGTCCACAGCGAACGCCAGCGCTGCGAGAACGCCGGTAGCCGACTCATCATGACGCCAAACGAGTACAGGTCCGAGCGCCCGTCGGCGATGCCGCCGCTGCGCACTTCGGGTGCCGCGTGATCGAGTGTTCCACTGATCGCCTCGCCCACGGCTCCAAACGGCGCACACGCACCGAGATCGATCACAATGCCGCGCCCGTTTCGATCGACGAGAACATTCGCTGCCTTGACATCGCCGTGACGCAATCCGCGAGCGTGTAGCGCCGCCAACCCACGCAGCCCATCGACCACTACCGACTCACTGCAGGCGACGCGGTCGATCGGCGCTCCATCGATATATTGCGTAACGACGATCGCCGTATGTCGATCGCGCGACACCCGCAACAACCGCCCCAGATTCGGGTGCCGCGTTCCCCGCAGCGCCTCGACTTCGCGACGTACCGATTCCAGCAAGGGCCCCGTGGTTGCCCGCAGCATCTTCACGGCGACGTCATCGCCGGTTACCTCATCTCTGCATAGCCACGTCGTCCCCGCACCTCCCCGGCCGAGTACTCGCAGTTTTTCGTAACGATCGAGGATGCGCTGGGACACGTTCGTTCCGGTTGAGACTGAATCGTATCATACTGTATCTTATCTGTTTGTGCGACAGCATGAGACTCGCGCATTCTTAGTAAGTATATGTGATTACTAGATTTATGAGTCGGCACTGGACGTGCTTACAAGGAACGAGTGTGCGCGATCGGGACTACACCTTTGGGGTACGACAAACGCCGTGCTGGCGGCACCCCGCTTTCGTCGCCCAGGCTTTAGCAGACCTGGCGATTCTGGGAGCCGGTCCGAACAGAAGCTCAACCCAGGGCGGAGCGTAATGTGGTGTGCGGGCAACCCCGGCGTGAGCGTTCCGCCCAGCGCAACAGGTGTGCGTCAAATCTGCAATCGCGCACTGAGCAACTTCCACATCGAAGATGAAGTTATCGAGAAGCCCCGTCGAGCATGCGTCGCGAAGCTGGCAAGCCACTACGTGATCAGCGTCGCGCGTGGACCCGAGCGAAACCGATGCCGAGACTGTTCGAGCTGCGGGTCTATTGAGCAGAAACAACAGATGAAGGACTACCGCCATGCACACCACAAAGAACCGGCTTCACCCAACACTGCGATCAAAGAGCAATAGTAAGCGTGGCGACATCTCCGACACTATCGATTGCTATTTTGCAAAGCACCCATCAACCAACAAACACGTATTCACATACATCTCAGCCGTTTGGGTCACATTGGATGCCCCACACGGCTGGAATACCAACCGATGTGCCCGAAAAAGGGTAATGTTCGGACTTCCAGTGGCTATCGGGATCCGCGCACCTGATCAGCCATTAAGCAAACGATACGTCATCATCAATCTACGACCAGACCGACTCAACGATTTTTCTAGCGTGATGGGCGAAGGTAACACCCCCGAAGAAGCTCTAACCAACTTAAGACAGAACCGAGCACACTGCACGAAGTTTGGAACTCTCTACCTGGAGATTGGGAATAATAGGCTTGGCATCACGCCTCAAAAGTGGGTGATTCCCACGTCCAATCACCCTGGTCGTACTCCAACTCCGTAATCGCCGTCCCTCAACCATCGAACTCACCGACCGTACGAAGCGCAGAGTGAACTGCCCCAGTGCAAACCGAGGGTGGGGGACGATCGTGGGAGGCCATCCCGTACGAATCTTCGGAGATGTCGCCCGTCGAGTGGCAGCTGATCGACCAAAAAGTTGAGACTTTGGCTGCGCGCGATACCCGCTCAACGCGACCTGACTTAATTTCGGCTGACCATGTGTACCATACTGTCTCATTATTTTCAGGAGACATCATGATACACCTTCTATACGTTTCAACTACATGAGATGACTGGCCGCGGTTGTCGGCACGAGTCATGCTTATAGACTCAGCCATGCGGAAACACCTAGCCCTTCTCGCCACAGTGGTGTGGTGCGGGTGTGTTGGATCTCCGCAGCCGGAACCGCATCCCGGAACTTTTCCTCTGTCGCTTCAGCGGGTGTCCTTTGTTGAACCCGAGGCGGGCCGCATCATGTTTCGCGGAGATCCGGGCGCAGTCACACAGCCCGCAACGCAGTTGTGGGGGATCGGGCTTGTTACGCGGCAGCGATCCTCGTTTTCACCCGTCGCCAGCGATGGTTCCTTCACGCTCGTTGTTCCCGGAACAGCCAATGAACTTTTTCGAATTCATGCCGAGTCTGGAGACGGACTTGCCATTGATGACCTCGCGCTCGAGGTTGGTTCAATGCATCCCGGGCGAGTCGATGGTTGCGGCAGCGGCTCCTCTCCACACCGGATCGATGTCGGCGAGCGAGCGATCGGCAGCACGACAACGTTCAACGTGGTTCTCGCGAACCGGTGTTCGTCGCCGATTACCGCGCTCGCGGTGTCACAAATCTTTGGCGATGGCAGTGTCAGACTCGAGTTGCCGCGGCCGACCACCGTTGCCGCGCTTGGCGCTATTGACCTCGTCCTCACCGCATCGCCCCGGCAATCCGGGGATGCCCTAAACATCCTCGCCGTCGAATTGTCCGACGGGCCACCGTTCGTCATCACCATCACCGGTCGCGGCCGCTAGCGGTCCGGACACCACCTCCAATTTGATGAAACGCCATCGTGGCGTTGGGGATCGTGCGCCCTTTTCCGCGCAGAAAGGAATCAATGACTGTGACTTTTTTTTCGAGGCTTGCTTGGTTCATCGCGTCGTTCCGCTCCAACAAACCCCGCGTGAGGTTCCAGATGCTTGCAGGGCTCGCAGGGCTCGTCGCATCGAGCTGCGCATCAGGGACAAAAACGGAATGGATGCGCCTGAGCGGCGACATCAAGGATTGCGAGAACGTCGTGGAGGTCTGCCTCCAGTCGTATCCACCCAAGTGTATGAAGGCGTGTCTCGACGAGAGTCCGCGCCCATGTGAAGGCGGCGGGCCACCAGGTTATGTCGAAGGTGACAGCTCCGGTGCACTCAAGACAGGCACTCAGGACACTCCGCCCATTCCGCGCCCCACCGTAGATCGCTGCGGCATAGATCCGTGCGTGTTCGGCATCAGCGAGGCTGGGACGCCAACCGCCGTTTGCTACCCACCCGACTGCCTGATTCCGCAAATCGGAACAGACACGGGAGAAGAATTGAATGTGGATTGCCGAAACTGAACTCAGAGCTGAATCGAGTGTGCGGGTCTTATCAACACCAGAGGGAGTATCTCGATGGCACAGAACACGGATGTTTCGCGTTTACGCTGTCAGCCTTTCATATTTGCCACCCTGGGACTGGGAGCAGCACTGCTTGGTGCCTGCACCATAGGAGAAAGTGGCCCGGGCGAGTGGAAGGGGGCCGATACATTAGCAAGGCGCCTCACCCGCACCGAGTACAACTACACAATTCGGGACTTGCTAAACGATCCGTCGCGGCCCGCCGATCTTCTGGATCCCGACGGAGAATACGAAGGATTTGACAACAACGCGGGTGTCCTAAGGGCCAATCAACCCACCGTTGATAAGTATATTGCGGCTGCAACAAGAGTTGTCGACAATGCGTTTCGTGCCGGAAGCTCGGGACGCAACCGTATTCTTCAATGGGGCCGGTGTGGCGAGACGCTGACAGAAGAATGCGCCAGAGAGGCGATTGCAGTGTTCGCGCGAAAAGCGTGGCGACGGCCTCTACAGGCGGAAGAACTCGATCGCCTCAGGGCAACGCTAAACGTCGCCCGCGAACAAGGGGATTCACTGGAAGCGGGCCTCAGGTTGGCATTTCGAACCGCTTTGGTGTCACCCAATTTCATTTTTCGCATGGAGACGGATCCAGAGGGCGAAACCGGGCGACGTCCCCTGAATCCGCACGAACTGGCATCACGTCTGTCTTACTTTCTTTGGTCGAGCGCTCCCGACGACGAACTATCGGCCCTTGCTGACGACGGCAGCCTCAGGCGCCCTGACGTCTATTCCGCTCAAGTTACGCGAATGCTGGCGGACGAACGAGCGGAGGCGTTGGTCGATAACTTTGCGGCGCAGTGGTTGGACACGCGCAAGCTCAACTCGTCGGCACCGGACTCCGTTGTGTTCCCGTCGTTTGATGAGTCCCTGCGCAGAGCAATGGCCGACGAGCAGTTGCACTTCTTTCGCGACTTCTTGAACAGCGACCAGCCTATTCCCGACATGGTCGCGACTGACTTTACCTATGCCAACGATCGACTCGCGAGACACTACGGGCTCGCGCCGATCGAAGGTCCAAACATGGTGCGAGTGGCGCTGGCGCCAGAAATTCCGCGCGGGGGGATCCTGACCCAGGCCGCCCTTCTCACCACATTGTCCATGCCCACGCGCACCGAAATCCCGCGGCGAGGCCTATGGGTGTTGTCCCGTCTGCTGTGCGAACCCGTCCCGCCCCCACCGCCTGATGTTCCTCCAGTCGACGTTGATAACCTGCCTCCAAACTCTACGCCTCGCGACGTATTAAAACGACACGCCGAAAAGGGTGGGTCTTGCGCTGGCTGCCATATCGCAATGGACCCGATTGGGTTCGCGATGGAGCACTATGATGGGATTGGAGCGTGGCGAGACACCTATCCGGGCAACGCAATCGACGCGACCGGCGAACTACCCGGAGGAATCATGTTTGATGGCGTCACGGGGCCAAACGGATTGGCCCAAACGCTGAAAAAGGACCCTCGTTTCATCCAGTGCTTTGCCCGCACCATGTTGGGCTATGCGCTGGGCAGACTTCCTGACTCTGCGGACGATCAGTTGATGGTCACCGCGCTAACCGCAGACCTCAACCGACCAGAGCACGGTACGCGCCTTCGATCTCTCATCCACCTGATTACGATGAGCCAACCATTCAAGAACCGGGGAGAACAACCATGAAGCGGCCTTGGGAAGTCAGTCGACGCGCAGCACTCAGGGGGTTAGGCGTCGGAATCGGCCTGCCGCTGCTGCAAGCCATGCTGCCTGGAATGAAGCGCGCCCATGCAGCGGGCAACACGCCAAAACGACTTGTGTTTTTCGTGTTCGAGGGCGGCACATCCGAAAGCCCCTATCCGAACCGCGGTCGCCCCGGAGCGTTTTGGCCGCAAACACTCGGGACTGGGTTCGAAACGACACCGATCCTCAGGCCGCTCATCGATGCGGGACTCAAGAACGACATCCTGTTGGTGGCCAACCTACACAACGAGATCGCGCGTCAGGGAACCACTCCTGAGTTCCGAGGACTCGACCACAACCGAGCCCCGATTGCGCTGCTGACTGGCGTAAACCCATCGTATGCCGATGGGCCCGTGACAACGGCCGGGATCTCCGTCGACCAGTATGCGGCGAGGTCTCTCAACACCCCGGTTCCTTCGCTGTACCTGTGCAATCCATTCCATTCCGCCTACATCCGGCAGCAGTTATCCTGGTCTAACCCCAGAACCCGAGTGGCCCCCATTGTGAAACCGTCTCTGGCCTTTCGAGAAGTATTCGGGGATAGAACAGATCCAGTTACGGCCAGGAGAAACCTCGCTTACAGCAGAAGCATGTTGAACGCGGCGAAGGCTGATATCGACCGCCTAAACCGAAAGCTCGGGACGGAAGATAAGGCCGTACTCGACGAGTACTTGACCGGCATCTCCGCGTTGGAGAGACGCCTGGCGGCAACCGGGTCGTGTAGCGGCGGCAATCCGCCGCGAGATCCCCCAGTCGATCGGCCCAATTACTATGAGTACGCCATCGATCTCCCTGCGCACAACCGACTGATGTCGGACATCATTGCGAACGCATTCGTCTGCGACACCACGCGTGTGGCAGTGATGCATCTCCGAACGCACCGGCTAAATCCCGCGAGCATTTTTGGCGGCAATAGCACCACTCCGTACAGTATTTGGCACAACGATATCGAACATGCCGAGGAAGGTGGGCAGTTCGGCGCCGACCGCGGTGATCCAGCTGGCATCGCCAGACGCTACGACCTCTACACAGCCGGCTGCCAGGCGATGATCGCGCAGTTCGCCTATCTAGTGAGCAAGCTCAAGGACACGCCCGAGCGAGACGGAAACGGCTCGATCCTGGACAACACGATTTTGGTGTGCACGAGCGAGATATCGTACGGCAGCGGACATAGCACGACGAAGTTGCCTGTGATCATCGCTGGCAGAGGCGGTGGGGCGGTAAGGCCCGGGCGATTTGTTTCGGTTCCGCGGCAGCCGATCGCGAATCTTTGGGTTTCGATGCTCAGGGCTGCCGGCGTGAGAACATCCAGTGGCGGTGAGGTCACGTCGTTCGGCAACAGCACAGAATCGCTCGCGCTGGGCTGATTCCGGTGAATGAGATTATTCGGCTCATCGATGCTCTAACGTAGCAGCACACCGAGATCAACGTTCGCGCGTGCGGACACCCCAAAAAAGGGGGACCGATTCATCGAGCACGCGGGTCTGTCAAAGATAAACAACAGAAGGAGTACCAGTATGGCACACGGTCTGAGGCGTTGTCTCGTACCGTATCATTTTGTTTCATAAACAGCATGAGACATCCCCCTATCACATTCAAGCGCCCGAGACTATTGGATATACTTATCGGCACGATACATGCTTATTGAATCAACCGTGCGGAAACTCCTGACATCTCTCGCCACTGCACTGGTATGGTGCGGGTGCTTTGGATCTCCGCAGCCGGAGCCGCATCAGGCGAAGACGGCGCTGTTGCTTGAGAACGTGTCTTTCGAAACCAGGGCCGAGCACATCGTATTTCGTGGCGGAGCCGGCGCGATCACGCAGCCCGCCACACGGCTATGGGGCATCGGGCTCGTCACGCGGCAACGGTCGGCGTTTTCGCCCATCGCCCGCGATGGTTCGTTCACGCTAGCGGTCCCGGGAACGGCTGCCGAACGTTTTCGAATTCATACCGAGTCTGGTGAGGCACTAGGCATCGATGATCTGGCACTCGAGGTTGGTGCGATACGTCCTACCAGAGCCGATGGCTGCGGCACCGGCTCCTCTCCTCAATGGATCGATGTCGGCGATCGAGCGATCGGCAGCGCGACCACGTTCAGCGTGGTCCTAGACAATCGATGTGCGTCACCGATTACCGCGCTCGGGGTGTCGCACATCTTCGGCGATGGCAGCGTCAGACTCGAGTTGCCGCGGCCGACGACCGTCGCCGCGCTCGGCGCTGTCGACCTCGTTCTCACCGTATCGCCCCAACAAACCGGGGACATCCTAGACATCCTCGCCGTCGAATTCTCCGACGGGCCTCCGTTCGTCATCACCGTCACCGGACGCGGCCGCTAGCGGTCCGGGACACCAACCTCCAATTTGATGAGACGCCATCGTGGCGTGAGGGATCGTGCGCCCGTTTTTCGCGCGGAAAGGAATCAATGACTGTGACTTTTTTTTCTAGGCTGGCTTGGTTTATCGGGTCGTTCCGCACCCACAAACCCCGGGTGCGGTCCCAGATGCTTGCAGGGCTCGCAGGGCTCGTCGCATCGAGCTGCGCATCGGAGACAAAAACGGAATGGATGCGCCTGAGCGGCGACATCAAGGATTGCAAGAACGTCGTGGAGGTCTGCCTCCAGTCGTATCCACCCAAGTGTATGAAGGCGTGTCTCGACGAGAGTCCGCGCCCATGTGAAGGCGGCGGGCCACCCGGATATGCCGAAGGCGACAGCTCCGGTGCTCTCAGGACAGCCAATCAGGACACTCCGCCTATACCCCGCCCCACCGTAGATCGCTGCGGCATGGATCCGTGCGTGTTCGGCATCAGCGAGGCTGGGACGCCAACCGCCGTTTGCTATCCACCCGACTGCCTGATTCCGCAAATCGGAACCGACACGGGAGAGGAGTTGAATGTGGACTGCAATTGAAGTGCAGATCACTACAAATGCTCAGCTCCACAACGCTGTTCTAACTCAGAGCACAACCACACCGTGATCAACGTCACGCATGACTTTGCACAAAGTAGATGCCGAGTATTCGGGGACGCGGGTCTATTCACAGTGAACAACAGATGAGGAAGGGCACCATGGCGCAGAACAAGGAGACGTTATGGACAGGTCACGGGCACTAGCTCCACTCGGAATCTCGATTACGGGCTGCGTCACACTTATCGCAGCTGGCTGTGCTGTTGGCGGGGACGGTGGGAGCCAGGGGTCCGACGACGACCCGATACTCGGCGCAAGCGCAGGCGGAGAAACCAACATCGTTTCAGATGGCTGGCCGGAGAGTCCGGTCCGGTTTGGCGACAACGTCAAGATGCTCAATTTCCGGCAACTCAAAGCGGAAGTGGCGCGAGCCACCGGAATCGCATCGTACGATTGGGGAAACAAAGGCATCGTTTTCGGAGAGGCCGACTTTCGAACGAGCTTTCGCGATGACCGGACGCCGAGCGCGACCAAACTGATCGCCTTGCGCAAAGTCGCCTTTGACGTTTGCGCCAGAATGATGCAGGCGGAGGCCACGACGCCCCGAGTCTTTACCGCACTGTCTCCGACGGCAGCGTTGAATGCGCAGGATCCAAGGGTCGCGGCACAGGTGACCTTGGTGTTCAGCCACTTCTTCTTGGAGGAGCCAACCACCGTGGAGGTCGAAGCGTCGACCCAAGCACTCGTGGCGCAAGTTGCCGCTGGGGCTTCGCCGAGTGGCGCATGGACGGGGCTTTGCACTGGATACATGTCGAGCATGCGTTTCCTTTCGTATTGAAAGTCACCTTTCCGTGAGCAGTACCCATATGGAATTAGGAGGCACGAAATGAATCGTCGAAAGTTTTTGTCCGGCTCACTCGCTGCGGGTGCGGCGGCCGCTGCGTCCGGACTTCGCTTCAGCCGAGGCGGCGGTTTCGGCGCCGTTGGCCACGCGCAAAACGCGCCTCCGGGACTTCTCGCGACCCCGTATCCGACAGTGGTCATCATGTTGCACGGTGGACTGGATCCGGCCATGCACTTGCTTGCGGTACCCAACGGAATGCACGGCACGCAGACGTTCGTCAATCGAATGAACGGGACGTCTGAAATCGTAGAGACATCCACCGGACTGCGCTACTTCCGAGGCAGCGTTGCTGCGACCGGTAAGAATCAGCTCGTACCGCACCTTCCCGATATCGCCATGTTGCGAGCATTTCGAGGCGCTCAGGGCCATGAAAGCGTTGCGATGGCCTGGTACGGCCAATACGCCGAATCTAGGCCTGCAACTCCTCGAAGAACTCCGTGGGCCCACTATATCGCTTCCAGATTTCGCGCAGCGGGAGCGTACGTCCCCAAACCGTGTGCCCTCGTCTATCCCAACCAAGACTTGCAAGTCATTCCGTTCCTCAATTTTGCAGCGTACGGGAACCAAAGCCCTGATCCATCCGTCGCCGTGGAGCGCGTTCTTCGTTGGGAGAGCTTTTTCGAGTCGCTGTCCGCGACCGGACTGCCGCCGTTCGCTCAGCAGTCCCCGGCGTACGCGCTCACGCGCACACTGAACCGAGAAACATACTCCACGTCTCAACCCGATATCCGGAGCAAGTTTGACTCCGCGACATCATCTGCGGACCGAGTGTTGTCGACCGTCTACGGAGGCACGCCGTGGCCAGCTCCTGCGAGCGTGCTCACTGCACTCGGAGCCACGCCGGCGGCAATGGCAGCCTCTGTGTCGACAAAACAAACCAAATTCCCCGCGTTCTTCACGTTTGCGTTCCAGGCGTTGTCAAGAAACCTTTCTCACGTCGTCGGCATCAACAGCTTTGGCATCGCCGACCCGATGAACCTAGCGGTTGCTGGCGACACACTCCAATGGGATACCCATAGCAACAACTACCAAGGCCAGATGTTGTTGGGCCAAGAGTTGTGGTCATCACTCGGCAGATTCATCGCGCTGCTCAAGGCGACTGACTCGCCCATCGTTCCGGGCAAGAAGATGTTCGAGACGACGAACATCTGGATCCAGTCCGAAATGGGTCGAGCTCCGTATCATCAGGCCAACGGAGACCCTGCAAACGAAAGGTACCGATCGGGTACCCAACACTGGTCCCACACCCACGCGATGTTTATCGGAGGCCGCTTCCGGCGAGGACGTGTCATTGGAGCGTTTGCACCTAATTATCGCTCCACGCCGATCAACCTGGCGACGGGTGCACAGGGCAGCGTCGATGTGAATTTTGACCATCTTGCTGCCACTGTGATCAAAGCGTCGGGAGTCGACCCTGCTGGTTTCACCAGCGCACCACCGATCGATGCACTCATCGACATGTCGCTATAGGAGCTCACCATGAAACTTCCGCTCCCTACAACGTCTTCGTTTATGCTGCTAGTTGGCGCCTTCATCGTCGGCATTCCGGCGGCCTCGGGTGGGTGTGCCGAAGGCGTCAGTCCAACTCCGAACGAAGATCCACCAGAACCGACTGCTCAGGCGGTCACCACACAGCCCATTTCCAACGTAGCGTGCCTGCGCAAGGCAGCGCTCGATCTCACGGAGCGGGGCCCATCCGCTCAAGAAATCGACAGCGTGAAATCGGGTGCCAAGTCGCTGGGCGAAGTGGTGGACGAATACCTCAGCACGCCCGCGTTCTCCGACATTTCCTTGCATTGGTTCTTAGACAAATTCGAACCGACGGCACTCGTACCCGCATCCGCTGACAAGCAAGAGCCGGCGCGAATCGCCCAATACCTGATCACGAACGACATCGATTTTCGCGAGCTAGTGACTGCGGAATACAGCGTCGGAACGGACATGACCAGAAGGCCGATAGGCCCCACTGCGGCTGGTATCCTATCCACCCAAACCTATCTCTCGGCCTATACCGGTCTTGAGAATCGAAACTGGGGCGGACAGGTCATTCGAGGACTCACGGGAGTCGTTCTCGTCCCCGTGTCGGAAGTCCCTGACGATATCGATTCGTCTAAACCGGGACTGGCAGCGAATCCGGCGTGCGCCGGCTGCCATGTCAACCCGATCTACGGTGTCGACTACGCTGCATCGTTCCACGATTGCTATAACGATAGTGGCCTGCCGATCTCCGGCTGTGTGCGCCAAAACGATAGTCAATTCCTTGGCCAGACGGGCAGAACACTCGCTGACCTAGGCAGAATTCTCGCCGCGTCCGTCGAGTGGCGAGCGATGATGATCCAGACATTCTATTCCAATCTTGGCGGTCGCCAGATTGGCAAAAATGAAACGGCCCAGTATCGAAACTATGAACGACAATGGATCGCCGCAGACTACAAGCCAAAGACCTTGATCAAGCACATCGTGACCTCGTCACAATACTGCTCGCGCTAGACAACACCTGTGAGCTGTCTGCGGCGCCGAACCGCAGGCACAGTACCTGCACCGCGATCAACGTGCACCTTCACTTGAAGAAACAGCGCCACAGTGGTTTTGATCGGTTCGGGCCGCCGATCCATCGCCGATCGCTTCGTTATGCTCCGTCGCGTTACCGCCAGTAGCGCTTACTCCGCAAGCCTCGCGCTCGGCGCGCCTCGTCGGCCTCAACCGATCATCTTCACTGTGGTCGGGTAGCCCGGCGAGTCGGC
>CAYQQM010000005.1:0-91389 GCA_964419605.1 uncultured Kofleriaceae bacterium
GACCACCTCGGCCGCGTCGACCGCGCGCTGTGGCATTTCCAGCAAGCTTGGAAACTCGAACCTCACAACGCTGAGCCACTTCAGGCCGCGCGCGAACTCTACCACTCGCTCGGAGACGACGCGATGGTCAGCACGTTGCTTAAAGCCGAACTCCAGGTGGTGGGCGAAGATGCTCCGGCCGCGAGAAAAGCGCAGATCCACCTCGAGCTGGGTCGGCTGGCAGCAGCGTCTCGTCCACCCGATCTCGAGACCGCTGCAACCCAGCTCGAACAAGCCGCACATCTGGACCCGCAATCGCTAGAGATCGCCGAAGCGCTCGCCGAAGTGTATTCCACTCCTGGCTTTCGCACCGGGACCGACTCGGGGGCCTGGCGCAACAAAGCCGGCGACCTCTATATCGAACTCGGTCGGAGCCGACTGGCGCGACAGGACGACGTTTCCGGCATCAACTACCTGCGCCGCGCTGTAGGGGTCGATCCATATGCGCCGGCGCCTTCGGATGCGCTCGAAGAAGCCCTGGCGACCACGTCGCAGTGGGACGAGCTGGACCGCATGCTGCGCCATCGCAGTGCCGTGCTGCAAAATCCCGAGGAGCGCCAGGAAGTACTGCGCCGCCGCGCTGCGCTGTACCGCAACCAATTACCTAACCGCAGCGGTCTGCGCGAGGTACTGCAGGAACTCGTCGCGTACGAAGCGCCAGGATCGAAACACGTCATCGAGCTCAAAGAGCTGCTGCGCGAAGACCAGGATTGGAACGAGCTGTACCGGCTGATGGAAGCCGAAATCGCCGCGCTTGGTCAAGATCCGCAAGCACCGACGGAATACATCGTACACGAGGTGCTCGAACTCGCAACGATCGCTCGAGAACACCTCGGCGATCGCGATCGCGCCGCTGAACTGCTGCACCACGCGCTCACGATCGCGCCGAGCCACGCCGAGGCGCTGGCTCGCTATGTCGACCATTTTCGCGAACGTCGCGATTGGCGCGGCTTAATCGAGCTGCACGAATTTGCGCTCGACAATGTGCGGGAAGCGGGTGCCGCGCCGGGCGAGCTAGTGCGCCGGCTCGAGGAAATTGCGCAACTCGCCGAACTCCGGCTCGGCGACATTCCGCGCGCGATCGACGCGTGGCACCGCATTGCCGAGCTCGAACCGGAATCGCCCAAGGTAAGCGATGCGCTTCGTCGACTGACGGCGCGAAGCAAGATGTGGGAACAACTGGTCGCGAGCTTGCAGGCCGAGATCGCAGCAGCGCGTGACCCGGTTTCCCGATTGCACTCGCTAAAAAAAATGGCGCAAACCTACCGCGAGCGCCAGCTTGAACCCCAGCGGACCATCGAGCTGTATGAGCAGATTCTGTCCGAAAGTCCCGGCGATGAGGCCACGCTGAAAACGCTCGTCGAACTCTACGAAAAGGAGGGCGACGACGCCGGTTACGCCCATTCGTTGCGGCGCCAGCTCGATAGCAGCGCTGGAGTCGTTGCTGCCCCAGCCGACACCTCCAACGAGCCACCGATCGCCAAGCGCTCAGAGCGCCTTGCGGCGCTGCGCCGACTTGCCGTGATCTACGAAACTCGGCTCGCCGATGTCGAGGGCGTCGTATACACGTGCAACGGGATCCTCGCCCTGTTGCCCGGCGATCGCGACGCGCTGGAACGAATGGAGCGAGTGCTCGACAAGTCCGGCGATCCGCGGTTGGAACAAACCCTGGAAACGCATGCGGCATCGTCGGCGAATCCGGCCGAGCGGGCAAAGCTCCTGAAGCGGTTGGCCGCGCTGGCCTCGGCGCGCGGCGATGACGTTCGCGCCCTAGAGCGCTGGGAGCAAACCTTACGCGCCTCCCCCTCCGACCGCGAAGCCCTTGCGGCACTCACCGCGCTATACGAATCCGCACAGCGGTGGCCGGAGCTGGCGCAGGTCTTAGCTCGCATCGATGGGGGGAGACCGCTTCCGAGTGTGGGAACGCCTGAAGCTGCGCTCCGCGCGGTCGAACTGGAACGCTACGCCGTGGTGGTCGATCAGCGGCTCAACGACCCCGACAAGGCGATCACCGCGTGGAATCGCATCTTGGAGCTGACGCCCAAAAACCGCACTGCCCTTGATGCGCTCACGCGGCTTTACCGATCGCGTTCGAAATGGCGGGAACTCGCGGACGCCCTCGGCCGGCTCATCGGCGTCTACATCGCCTCCGGTTTACCCAACGACATAGAAAAGGGTGCAGCCATCGCCATGGAGCGGGCCGAGCTGCTCGAGCAGCGCCTTGGAGCTCCGAGCGAAGCGATCAAAGCTCTCGATGCGCTGATTCGGACCATTCACCCGAACCACCTGGAAGCCCACCGATCGCTTCGCCGTCTCTACGAAGCGCGCGGCGACTTTGATGCTTCGGTCCGCATCGCCGAACGCGAGATGTACATCTCGCCGAGTCCCGAGCGAAAGGTCGCGCTGGGCCTAGAAATCGGCGCGATCTGCCGCGACCGGCTGGGCAACTCCACCCGCGCTCTTCAGGCATTTCTGCGCGTGCTCGAGCTCGATGCAGCGCAAGAAGACGCGCTCACTGCCGCCGCCGAGCTGCTTGCCAAGCAGGGACGATGGAAAGAGCACGTCGCGATGCTCAAGCGAATGCACCAGATCGCGCTCACAGCGCCCGACGTATCGGCCGGAAAGCGCCGCTCTCTCGCCGAGCGCATCGCTGCTGCGACCGCCGACAAGCTCAGCGACCCGCGCAGCGCCTACGACTGGCTGCGCCAGATCCACGAAGAGGCCCCAGACGACCGCACGCTCGCAGACATCCGCCGAACGTGCGAAGAGTACGGTCTATGGCGCGAGCTGGCCGACACGCTCCGCGCCGAGCGCGCCCGAAGTGCGTCGGCGTCCGGCAGCCCGCCGACGGAGCCGCACCGCCTCGTCGCGGTTTCGCGCGAGCTGGCCGCGATCCTCGAGCGCCGCCTAAACGATACCGTCGGCGCGTTGCAGATCCTGGCCGAGGCCGTGGACACAGCGCCGCGCGACGGCGAGCTCCTGCACGAACTCGAACGTCTCGCCAGCGAGATCTCAAGTGCGGATTCGAGCCCCGCGGACTCGCCGTGGCCCCACGTACTGAAAGCATTTGACGCCGCCATCCCCGTCGCCCCGCCGGCCGAACGCGTGGAGCTCTATCTGCGGCGCGCGCGGATTCTCGACGAGGAAACCTCCGAACCGGCCGGAGCCGTGGCCGACGCGCTGGCGGCATTTTCATGGGCGCCCGATCGCAGCGAAATCCACGAACTGCTCGACGCCTTGGCTCCCAAAGCGGGCGCGTGGAACGAACTCATCGCGGTGCAGTCTGCGCTGATCGAGCGGGCGCCTACAGCAGCATCCCGTGTCCAACTGCTCCGGCGAAAAGCGCGCATCATCGAGGAACGACTACTGGACGAACCGCGCGCGTTCCGAGCTCACCTCGTCGCGCTATGGCTGGCCCCGGAAGATGCCGACACCACCAGTCACCTGTGGCGACTCGCGAAACAGATCGGAAGCTATCAAAGCTCGGACCAGACGCCGCGCGCAGAGCCGCCCGCCGCCGCGACTCAAACCGAGGATGCGATCGCCCAGGCGGTCGCTGTAGCCAGTCGCGTCGACGCAGCGCGGCCGCACCAAGTGTCAGCCGAATCCGCCCCTATGGTCGATGCAAAACTCGCGTCTTCCGATCTCAGTGTCGGCGACTCGACCCAACCGCTCGACCTCAATGGGTTAGACGGCGCAGAGGCAGCTCGTCCTGCTGCGGACAGCCACGACAACCGCACGATGAAACTCTCGGTGTCAGACCTGGAGATCTCGGAAACCGACCGCGCATCGACCGACAGCTTCGACAACCGGACCATGAAGCTGTCGGTTTCGGACCTCGTCCGCATGACCGTCCCAAGCCCACCGCCGGTTCGGCCCCCCGTCCCGACCGCTGGCCGGTTGCCTGTGCCTCCGCCGCGCCCACCGCAAATCTCGGCATCGCGTCCCCATCCCGGCCACGCGGCGGCACCGCCCCCCACGCCTGTTGCGCGCAAGCCGCAAGCCGCTGTCCGCCGCCCACCCCTACCGGTGCTGCCAACGCGGGCATATGACTCGCCATGGGAAGAGCTCGCGATCGTCTACGATTCGTTGCCCGCAAACGATTCGGCCACCCGACTTCGCTGGCAGCTCCGCGCGTCTGAGATCTGGGAATCCGGAGCGCACGATATTCCGCGAGCCTTCGATACACTCGCGCGGGCCTATGCCACGGCGCGCCGCGATCCGCAAAACGAAGGCGAAGTGCGAGCGCGATTGCACCGCATCGCCCAGGAGCACGGAGCGTGGGAACGCCTGGCCGAATTGTACGAAAGCCTCGCGGAAAGCGCCGAGACCGCAGCTGCTGCCGCAGAGCTGTTGACCGAGGTCGCCAACATTCGCCACGCGCAGCACCAACCGCGAGCAGCCGAGGCACAGCTGCGCCGCATCCTCGGGATGCTCCCGAACGACGCCGCTGCTCGGGCGCGGCTCGAAGAGCTTTATCGCAGTGAAGACCGCTGGGTGGAACTCGCCGCGTCGCTCGAGGAGCGAACCGATCCGCGCCTCGGCACGGCGGCACCGGAAGCCGAGCGGCCGCAACTGCTGCGCGACCTGGCAGGGATCTATACCGACAAGATCCAACGTCCACACGATGCCATCGACGCATACGAACGACTGCGGCACCTCGCCCCCGATGACACAACCGTGCTGTTTAAGCTTGCAGAGCTGTACGGCACCGTCGGTCGGTGGAGCAAAGTCATCGAGACTCTCACGAAAGTCTCAGAAGTCGCCGAGGCCAATGAGAGTTCCGGCGTGGTGCCGCGTCAGGAAAACGGCCGAAGGCTCGACGAGTCGCGCGCAGCGCAACGGCAGATTGCGCACATCTACGAACAAGAACTCGAGCTGCCCGAACGAGCGATCGACGCCTACGCACGGATCGTGGCCACATGGCCCGACGACGAACCCGCATGGGCTGCGCTCGACCGGCTGTACGAAACCCACGCGCGTTGGAAAGACCTCGCAGAGGCCCTGCGCCGGCGCGCGGGGCTATCGCGGGCAGCCCCGGAGCGAGCCCAGTTGTTGTCGCGCCGCGCTGCGATCTTGCTCGACCGACTCGATCTTCCCGAGGAGGCCGCGGCAACGCTGCGCCTTGCGCGCACGGTGAGCCCAGACGACTTGCAGCTGGCCGATCAGTTGGTTGCAGCACTCGCCCGCGCCGGGCAACCACGCGAAGCCGCTGCGATCCTAGAGGATCGCATCGCAAACGTGCGCAGCCTGTTCGCACCGCCGCAACCCGAGGCACCTGCTTCCGAGGTCAAACCGGCAAAATCCGGATCGCGGCGCAGAAAAACCATGCCGCCTCCATCGGAGCTCGTTCCCCCGGCTCCATCGGGCCGGTCCAAGGGCGATCTCGCCGCGTTGCTGATTCGACTCGCCCAGCTGCGCAGCGACGCACTGGGAGATCGCGACGGAGCTCGCAGCGCCATTGACGAGGCGATTGCACTGGTACCCGAGCACCCCACCGCGCTGGCGGTATTGGCGCACCTGTCGTCTCCAGATGATGATCCGCGGGCATTCGCCGACGCAAAACTTCGGGAAGCTGAGTCCTGTTCCGACGAAGATATCAAAGTTGCCGCGCTGATGGCCGCCGGTGAAGTGCTGCAGTCTCGCGTCGGCGACGTAGTCGCTGCACAAGCGGCCTTTGAGCGAGTTCTCAACTTGCGCCCCTATCACGCCGACGCTACGTGGGCGCTGGCCGGACTTTCAGAACAAGGCGGCGACGCCGACGCTGCGGGGCACCTGTTGGAGAACAAGCTCGAGGATGCGTCGCTCACACCCGCCGACAAGGCGCGCGTGCTCACCCAACTCGCCGCGCTATCGCGGACAGCCGGTGTGATACCTGCGTCGGAGCGCCGCTTGCTCGAAGCACTTGGCGTGGCTCCGGATCATATTCCGGCGATCGTCGCTCTCGCCGATTCGTATGCCGACGCCGGACGCTGGACTGAGGTCGAAGGATTTCTGCGCCCACTTCTCGACGGGGATAAACTCGCTAGCGCCCCACCTGCGCTCGTCGCCGATCTGCATCGCCGGCTCGCCACGGCGCATGAGCAGCTGGGACGCGACGAAGATGCCTATCAAACGCTGGTCGCTGCCGATCGACTGCACCGAGGGCGCCCCGAAGGGGGGCCCAATGGGGGGCATCTCTTGATCAAACTCGCCATCGGCGAAAACCGCTACAAGGCGCGGCGGTGGCGCGAAGCCGCCCTGCACCTCTCGCCCCTCGCGAGTCACGACGAGGCAACGCGGTATCCAGCGGAGGTCGCACAAGGCCTCTACCACGCTGCCCTGGCGGAAATTCGCTCGCTGCGCGCTGACAAAGCGCCAGCGCTCTACGAGCGAGCGCTCGAGCTTAAGCCAAATTTTGCCCCTGCGCTGCAGGCACTCGCCGAACTCGCGATGGAGCAAGGCAATCACGATCGAGCCGCCGAACTGCTGGCGCGCCAAGCCGCTGCCACCGATGAACCCAGCGAACGCTTGCGGCTGTTCGAAGCACTCGGAGACCTTGCGCTGTCCACCCTCGGCGATGACCAGCGCGCAACCGAGTGGTTCGCGGCAGCTGTTGGGGCGGCAAAGCCTCTCGAGGCGAAGCACGTACCATTGCTCGAAAAATTGCTTGCGCGACAGAATCAGAGCGGCGATTTGCCCGGCGCGGCGCGGACCGCGGAACTCATGGCGGCGTTTGGCGCGACCGCGGCGCAGCGGACTGCATTGCACCTCCGGGCAGCTAACGACTATCTCGCGGCAGGCGATCGGGTGCGCGCACGCGCTGCGAGCGACAGAGCCGTCGACAACGATCCGTACGATGTGGGCGCAGTCGACGTGGCCTCGCAGCTCGCCATGGAGCAATCCGATGCCGACGCTGCGGCTGGCATGCTCACGCGACTCTTGAGCGCCAAAGATGAACGCGTAGCCGCGATCGACCCACAACAACGCGCACTCATGGCCTACCGCCTTGGCCATGCCCGCCGCAAACGCGGTGACAGTCGTCAGGCCATCCCGGCATTCGAGCAAGCCATTGCACTCGCTCCAGACAGCGAGGGAGCCACGTTGGCAAGGCGCGCACTCATCGACCTGGCCAAACATCCGGCCCCTGCTGCGGGTTCTGCCCCAAGTCCCGAAGAGCCCGATGCAGTCGCCAGCCATTTTGCGGCGATTACCGCTTCGACCGGAGCGTTGCACGACCTAATCGCATGGTCCGACGAACTACGCCGCGCGGGAACGCTCGATCCGGCCCGCGCAACGCTTGAACTTGCAGTCGCCTGCGGTCACGAAGCCGACGTCGACCAGGCCACATTTCTCGCCGACCATCCAGCGTACTCGCTGCGCGACGACGAGCCCTACAAGACCAGCGTCGATAGTCAAACACTGCTGTGCGGCGGAGAAGCGCACCCACTCGCACAGGTCGCGGCAACGCTCGCCGATGCAGCGCAGCACCTGTGGCCAAACCTCGACGAGGCATTCGAGCGCCTCGGCTACGCCGGCGCCGTTCGCGTGCCGGCGTCATCGCACGCCACGGCGGTTTCGATGTTCCCGAGACTGACCACCGCCTTAGGACTCAGCGCAGTACAACTGTACCAGCACGAGGCGGTACACGATGCGAGCGTCGTCGCAGCCAGCACGCCCGTCATCGTACTCGGTCCGCGTCTGTCGTCCGAAACCAATGCCATTGCCCCCGCCGAAGTCCGGGCCCTGCTCGGCCGGGCCGTTGAGCTGTGCCATCCCGAACACCTGGCGATGGCTGGCCTAAACCAAACCGACGCAGCCCGGCTCATCACCGCAGTCGCCCGGCTATTTGGCCCCGCCGCCCTGCGCGACGCCGCGTCAGCGGGCGTTGCCGACGACGACGTCCAGCGCGTCCACGACGATCTGGTCAAGTCCGCCCTGCCCGTGAAGATCCGCAAACGCCTCGAGCAATTGCTTTCCGGGCTGCCGCCCAACGCCCTCGACATTGCGAGCTACTTGGCCGCTTGCCACCGCAACGCCGACCGCGCCGCGCTGCTCATCGGCGGCGATGCGGGTGTGATCGTCGCGGATGCGCACTCGCGCGGCGCATCGCTGGACCACTTGATCCGCGCTGTTGCTCAGCCCGGGTGGCTCGCGCTCCGCACTCGGCTCGGCGTGGGGATCCGCGCGTAGACGAAGATAGTGGACGCGGCGGACATGACCTTTACACGTCCTTGTAATCACAGGGAAAAGCCGTTCCGCGCTGCAAACACGTAGAGCGTAAGGGTCACGGCATCGACACATATCAAGTGTAATGACACGACATAATTTACGTGTCATCACCCAACATGTTCTACGTGTCGGAGCACGACACGAACCACGTGTCTCGAACCGCCGAACACAATGTTCGCGAAGTCGATCCACTCGAGCCGGGCGGCCGATCTTCGTGCCACGGCCGGCGACTCCGCCGATCATCGCGCGCCTACAGACGCTCTGGGCCTCAGCGCGCGATGACGTTGTCGCGGAGTTCTCGAAGCTCAGCCCAAAACGCATGGCACCGGACCTGTACCTTCACTTCATCGATGACAAATAGGTCAATGTTTTTAGTAGATTCACCTGCTGGGCGGGAAGTTCAGCCCGAAGCCCCTCGGTTTCCGCTTGCCCCTCCTTCGAGGATGCCGGTACGGTGGACGTGATGGCACACCCACTCGAAGTTGGGTTTGAACTCGACCGGCGTTATCACCTATTGGACGCTAGTCGACGAGGTGAAGGCGTGGACTCCAGTAAGAAACCCGATTTGATTCTGGTTGCCGAAATCTTGGCCGATGTCCCCTATGCATTGATCGGCGGCCTCGCACTGCAAGTGTACCAGCGCGAACCCCGCACCACGCTCGATATCGACATTGCGGTCCGTTCCTATGACGTGCTTCCAGTGGCGGCGCTTCACAACGCTGGCTTTGTCCAAGAAGGGCGTTTCGCGCATTCGGAGAATTGGCGAAGCGCAAATGGCACTCCGGTGCAGTTCTCAGACGACCCGTTGTTCCGCGAAGCAATAGACGGTGCTCGCACCGTCGCCGTTTCCCACGTGCAATTGAAAGTTGCAGCACCGCAAGAGCTGATACGGGCAAAGTTGCGGGCCGCGAAAGACAGTGAGCGTCGCAAATCCAAGCGCATGCAGGATTTGGCCGATGTGCAGGCGCTGATCGAGCAGTATCCCGAGTTGACAAACGCGCTTTCCGACGAAGACAAGGCGCTCCTGGGTTGATTGGCACGAACCAACGCCGCCAATGAACTGCGCGATTGAAACGCCTTACGCGACCTCAGAGCGACGCTTACAAGCATTGAGGACACGGGAAGTTCGCTCGCAGTTGTTCCGATCAGGCTGGGGTCTGCTCGGCAAGGAAGTCGGCGAACGCGTGGGACGACTTCGAAAAATCGGGGCATAGCGTTACGGCGGCTCGAGCGAGATCGCCAACTCGGATGGGATCGATGTCGGCGTGATAGCCATGTCGCGCGAAATACCGGAACGAAAGCAGGTCGCGCAACACCGGCAATGCAGATCGGTCGACAAACCCGGGGCGCACCGTAGGTACCGCCGTAGCCGCGAGACGCAGAACTTCGCCATGCCAGTTAGGCCCCTCCGGAACCTCGCCATCCAGGGTGCGGAGTACGCGCGTCATCGTGGTTTCCACGCAGGTGAAGTACCGCTCTAGTTCGAACGCCAGCGCCAGCGGAACGGCTTCGGACGGAGCCAGCCGCAACAATGCCTCCATGGCGGCGGCGATGCGCGACAGAGCGGTCGCATCATCGCGGATCTCTTGTGCCAGCCGACTTCGCAGCACCGCCGAAACTTCAGGAGGCGACATCGGTTACCTCGATTCCGTCGGCGGCGATGCGATCTCGCAGCGACGGCGATGCGGCTTCCCATCGAACGAGATCGACGGGGGCGAGATCCAGGAGGTCGGCCAGCGCGGAGAAGTATTGCGGTTCCGGCAGCCCAAGGACGCACAAGTCGACATCGGTTTTCAGCGCGGGCGGCTTGTTGGTTGCGAGCGAGCCAAAGAGCCACACGCGCTCCGCGCCGTGGCGGCGAAGTATTCGAACGAGATCGGGGAGCAACGCGCGCAAGCGAGCCGCGTGCTGTGCCGACTTCAGCTGCGCTTTCGCGATGCGCTCGGCAATGGGGTCGATGGCACGCGCATGATGAGTTTATCATGGGCCGAGCGGCGGGGAGTGGCAGAGTTAAGATCGACGGCGACGCGCAAGTGGCGCAATCGCAGCGAACGCGAGGAGTAGCCAGCCGGATTGGCCGCTGGTGGTCGAGCAGCCGCCTGAGCTGCCACCGCCGGTTGCGGCTGGGTCGTCGGGCGTGGGGCCGGCGTCGGGGGTGGGGCCGGGGCCGGGGGGTGGGTCCACCGGTGCAGAATTGGACAGCGTGAGGTCAGCGCAGTTGAAGTAAATGTCGCCGACTGTATAAGGCGGAGTATCTTTCATCACCTGAATGAACTGCAGCGTGCAGTTGTTGCACTCCATGTTCGGGAGGGTAATGCTTGCAGTAAGCGTTGCCGCCGTGTCCGTGTTGGCGTCCAGGATCATATCTTTGAGAATCAGAGCGCCTGTCGCATCGGTCTGTCCGGTCTGATCTGTGTCCGGGAAACCTCCACCCGCACCAGCTGGCGGAATACCGAACTTGTCGCCGCTGGGTTGAAACGCGATCCGAAAATGACTTTTGTGATCGACGGTCTCTTTCCAGGTCACCGAAATCGTCTGCCCTGGCCTGAAGGTCGTAACGCGCGCTGGAATACGCACTTGTCCAGTAACGCCGCAAGGCTCGTGCTTCTGATCGTCGCCGATTTCGGTATCGATCCGAGACTTCGGACTGGTTAGGTGAATGTGGGCATCGACAACGCCGGCACCCAGCGCGAGAAAAGCAGTGGCTACAAATGCGGTTCGCATTCGTCGATGATCGCATGAAGTTCGTCCGGCGCAACGGTTTTTGACGATAGCTCGACTACACGGTGACGCGACTCACATTCTCTCCCGCGCCTTAGTTGGGCGAACCTATAGAGCCTCGGTTTGCTACGATCCTACTAGCGAGAGAAATCGAGGAACCAATTTCCCTCGGTGTGATATTGTTGGCATTTTGTTTCCGTCACCACAATGATTGTCACATCAAGGGTAAAAAAGTGTTAAATGATCCGGTGTGTCCCAGGGCATCATCGGTCAGTGGGATTTTGCGCATCGCTCTGACGGTTCGATGGCGTCCCTCCGCTCCGAACGAAGATAGCGGAGGCACTTATCGAGCGTCGTAGTTAACGCAAGTTCATGTATTCTTGGAACAAAAAAAAGAGCAACCTGGAACCCGGGGTTCCGATAACAACTTCATGACCCCAATAACCATCCAACGCACAATCACGATCCTTCTCCTGGTGTCTGCGGTGTCTGCCTGCACCACGCCGAATCCGAATCGCCGTCGCGATGCGTCGGTCGATGCAAACGACTCGGCCGATGCAAACGGCTCGGACGCTGGTGCGATGCCCCCGAAATGTAAGAATATTCGGGTGACCACCTTGGCCGGAAGCGTCGAAGGCAGTGCGAACGGGCCTGGCAGCGCCGCAAGCTTCAAGATTCCAGAGAGTATTACCGTGGATCAGGCGACTGGCACGTTGTACGTCGCCGACACAGGCAACCGGCTCGTGAGGAAGGTGCTTTCGGATGGGACGACCAGCACCTACTCCAATAGTACCTGGTATAATCTAACTCACGTGAGCTTTCCACCGGGCTCCAGTAGCTTGTTCGTCTGTGACTACGCCCAAGATCAAGTGTTTACCGTTGGCCAAGATGGAACGGCTTCGTCCATTTTCGCGCTTGCAAACCTTCGAGCGTTCGCGGCCCGACCGAAAGGATCCGGGTCATTCGTTGTCACCGCGGTTAGTGTTGCCCAGTGGATTCCTGGGGCAGGCATCGAAGCAACAGTCTTCAGCGGAATGTCTGGTTACGGCTTTGTCGACGGCCCCGCCTCGGTGGCGCGATATGGGACCATCCTCGATCTCGCCTTCGACGGCGACACAATTCTCTACGTGGCCGATGAGGGCAACCACCGCATCCGCAAGGTGAACGTTACCCAGGGAGCTAATTACGGGGATGTCGTGACGGTCGCCGGATCAACAGCGGGTCACCTCGACGGCACCGGCGCAGCCGCGCAATTCGAAGGACCATACGCGCTCGTCGTCGATCAGGCGACGCACCTCGCTTACATCGCAGACGGCACAACCGTTCGTGTCATGACACCAGCTGGAGAGGTTTCGACGCTCGTCGGCTCAACCCCAGCCTACGTAGACGGCGATGGCTGTACGGCCAAGTTCATTAACGTCAGGGGCATCACGAAATACGCAAACGAGCTCTACGTCCTCGACGTAAATCGAATTCGCAAGATCGTTATGAACTGACGCCATGCGAAAGCCCCGGGGGGAGACCCAGACCGGAAGTTATCAATGTTGGCGGGAGACCCAGACCGGAAGTTATCAATGTTGCGAGACTCACGCGCTACGCTTTTCCGGTTGGCCACCGACCGCTACGCCGAGACCCAGACCGGAAGTTATCAATGTTGTGAAACTGACGCGCTTTGCTTTTCCGGCTTGCCACCGGCCGCTACAGGCCCCAAAGCGCGATTCGTCAGCCATTTCGCCCACGCCGCGACGCGCGAGCTATTCTGCTCGCGTTAATGCCCGGCGACGCGGGTCAGTTTGAAATGATCGGAACGGCGATCGCGTCGGCGACCTGAATCCGAGCGAAGCGGCATAGCCAATACGTACCCCGCGGAAAAATCGCCTCCATGCCCGCAAGCCACAACTTACGCGCTGCGCGAATTGCGTCGATGAAAACTCGATTGCGCTGCAGCGCTTGCCGCCGCGACCACTCGCTTCGAGCAGCCCCACGAGGACGCAGCCCTCGCCGAGGTTCGTGACTCGTGGGCGAATCGCGCCACAGCCAACCCGGGGGCATCGACAACCGCCACTTGTAGATCTCCTTGCGGTGGCCGATCTTCACGATGGTGACGACGTCTCCTTTGTTGATGAAGACGACGCGGTAGTCGCCGACGCGCAACCGCCGACCCCCTTTAGGCTGTATTGCAGCGGCTTTCCAAAGTCCCAGACATCTGCGGGTTCGGACTGGTGAGTATAGTTCGCAAAAAGGGTAGTTTCCCATGGTAGGCGGCTTACCCATGCGCGCCATGCGCCCCATGCGCCATCACCGAAAGGACTCGCTATGAGACCGGGTTGTTACAGACAGGCAATCACTCGTGGACTGATCGTCGCGACCATCGCCGCCTGCACCACACCGAATCCGAATCGCCGTCGCGACGCCTCAGTTGAACCAACCGACTCGGGCGCCGACGCGATGATCCCGAAGTGCAAGAACATCCAGGTTACCACCGTCGCTGGAAGCGTCGAAGGCAATATGAACGGTGCCGGCAACGTCGCGACCTTCAAGCGACCGGAGGGCATCACGGTTGATCCGGCGACTGGCACGTTGTACGTCGCCGACACAGGCAACCAGCTCATCAGGAAGGTGCTTTCGGACGGAACGACGAGCACCTACTCGACCACGACTCCGCTTGATCCTTGGTATCAGCCAAGGCACGCCAGCTTTCCGCCGGGTTACAATAGCTTGTACATCTGTGACCATCGCCACGATCAAGTGTTCGCCGTCGCCCAAGACGGCAAAGCTTCGTCCTATTTCGCGCTTGGCTCCCTTCAAGCGTTTGCGGTCCAACCGACAGCATTCCAGGCATTCGTGGTCAGCACTACCCGCGTTGCCAAGTGGATTCCCGGTGGAGGCATCGAAGCAACCGTCTTCAGCGGCACGTATGACACGGGATTCGTCGATGGTCCTGCGGCGGTAGCGCGATATGGGCACATGCTCGACCTCGCCTTCGACGGCGACGCAAACCTCTACCTGGCCGACCAGGGCAACCACCGCATCCGCAAAGTGAACGTGACCTCGGGCCCTAACTATGGAGATGTCATGACGGTGGCGGGATCGACAGCGGGTCATCTCGACGGTGCGGGAGCAGCCGCGCAATTCGAAGGACCGAACGCGCTGGTCATCGATCAGGCGACCCATCTCGCGTACATCGCCGACGGCCCCACCGTTCGCGTCATGACACCGACTGGAGAAGTCTCAACCCTCGCGGGCTCGAACTCCGCCTATTTGGACGGCGATGGCTGCACGGCGAAGTTCATCAACGTTAGGAGCATCACGAAATTCGCAAACGAACTCTATGTCCTCGACGTAAATCGTATTCGCAAGATCGTGATGAACTGACGGCTTTCGAAATTGGCGAACACTCGACGTATACCTCGCGATGCCCGAAACACCCAGCTACGGCATCATCAAGGGAATTCTCTCCCGACCGTTTCGTCGAAATACCGTGAAATCGCGGCGGTCCACAGTAATGACATGGTGTTTCGGGTGCAGTTCGCTCATGCGTACAACGCACAGATCGGCAAAGTCCGGTCGTTCGACGAGTCGACGCGTATGTGCCTGACTGTCAAAGTCCGACACAATCAGGTCATTTTCGACCATCGCCCAAAACCCACCGAGCCGACTCAAGGTGAAACGCAACCTCCGCGAGCACAGCATCGCAGGTCAACAGCGGTTCAGTGATGTGCTCTGCTAACTCGGCAGCCCAGACATGGTGCTTGTCAGCGCGACGAGCGAGAGCGACTAAGTACCTACCGGGTCCGGATCCCGGAGCTAACCAAATCTCGGTAACGGTGAAGGTGACGAACAGCGCGCCGTATTACGAGTTCATCGACGATGGGTCCGCGCTTGCCGACCAGCTCCAACTGCCGAGCGAGGTTCCAGTGCGCATCGGCGAACGAATTGTCGAGTGCAAGGGTGCGTTCGTAGGCGTCGATCGCCTCCGCATCCCGGCCGAGGTCTTCAAGGACTACGCCGAGATTAAACCAATACAGCGCAGCATCCGGCGCAGCGCAGATCGCTAAGCGATACAGCGCCTCCGCATCAGCGAGATCGTTGCGATCGTGATGCAGCCGCCCGAGGTTGTTGTACGCGTCGGCAAAATCCGGCCGTTTTGCGAGCGCTCGCCGGTATGCTGCCATCGCCCTATCAGGCTGATCCGGATCGGATTCCTCAAAGCGAAGCCCGCTGAAATACCAGTCGAGTGCGCTCGTGACCCGGATGCATCCGCGTCGAGGGCCAAGCTTCCAGCGCACCAGATCGCCCACGAAGCCACAATAACCGGGGGGTCTGACAACACGGCAGCGCCGCGGGTGTGTGATCACAAACCATGGGTAGGAGTTCGCCAGAAATCGTTCCCCTAGCCATTTTCGCGCAAAATCCGCAAGGACATCATTAGATTAGGGCCTGTCGGGAAAATGGGGGCATCGGGGTATCGGGTGAATCGCGGACGAGGTGGTTGACCTCGACCCTACCGTTGAGCTTGACGGCAACGTTGGACGATGCCCCACCCTCGACGTGGACCTCGACACGGGGATTCGTGGGGAGAAAATCCGTTCCGCGAGGCTACGAATCTGGGAGCCGACCGGTTGCTTTTTGATTGACACTCAAGGCAAGCGATGACCAAGCTCGGCAAGCGCTGTCACCATCGACAAGGCCGTGCCAGCCGAGCGGGCTCGCGGCTTGTGGATACAGTTCGACAAGCGATTTCGGCAAAACAATGTACGATGTTAAACAATTGAAGGGCGTTACTGCCGCGGTACTGCAGGTCGCGGATGTTCCGTTCGATCAGGCAACCCAAGTTGGACAGCCTGGATTTTTGCCTCTCGGTAAAGCGTACGATGTGGCCTACAACCCTGCCGACGGTGTGCCTTCGCCACAACGCGAAGCTAGACGAAGCGCGCTGAAGCGCACGGGCGATAAGTCAGCGCCCGGCCTTGCAACCAGTAAGCCGCGACGGGGCCCTTCGCGAGACAAAGCCGATCAGAATTCCTTGAAGGAGATGCAAGAGTTCTGGGCAGCCAAGAAAGAGTTTGACAAGGCACGCGCAAAATTGGATGGCCTGAACCAGGCGGTCCGCAGCGTGACTTCGGCGGTGATGTGCTTGAACCCCGAAGCGAAGCGCGAGGCGCTAGCCGGCGAGGTTAAGATCGATCTGGAACACATGATGGAGCAGCTGAACGAGCTGAACACAGAGGTGCAGCAAGACCGAAGTAAGTTTGAGGTCGTAGTAACGAAAAGATACGACGCGCTCATCGCGCGAACCCAGACGATTCATCGCAAGCTTAATGAACTGGTGTATCCAAGGCGGGTTGGAGTCGGTGCCACCGTCTTGGACTACATAAAACGACACCTCTACGTGGACAGGTGGCCCTGATGAAGTCTAGATGCCCACGCTTACCTCGCACTCGGGGAGCTTATGAGCGAAAGAACCGCTGAAACGGCTTCGCTGCGCGGCACCTCGCGCTCATTTGACACCGCGGCGTCGGTAATGCGGAGGTCTTTGATTTTCACGACACCGGCAACGTGCTCGCGCGAACCGATAATCAACGCCAACGGCACGCCGCCGCGATCCGCATACTTGAATTGTTTCGCTAGCTTGTCCGCCCCACCGTACACTTCCGTATTGACGCCCGCCGCCCGAAGTTCAGAAGCTAACCGGGCGTATTCGAGGGCAAGTGTTGCATCGAGGTTGAGCACGATCGCGTTCGCGGTCGCGCGTTGTGCCGTCGAAAGGTTGAACTCGACCGCGCGATTTTCGCGAACTGCGCGCTGCTCAGCGTCGAGGAGCTGCGAGAACAACCGCGTCAAGCCAATCGAGATCCCCACCCCGGGAAGTTTGGACTTGGTGTAGTGACCGGCGAGGTTGTCGTAGCGTCCTCCGGAGCAGATCGAACCAAACTCCGGGTGGAGGTTGAGAAATGTTTCGTACACAGTCCCTGTGTAGTAGTCGAGTCCGCGGACGATCGACAGGTCGACTTTCAGTGCCTCGGCTGGCACCCCCAGAGCGAGCGTTCCATCATATACGGCCTCCAGTTCAGAGAGGCCGTCCAGCCCGGCGAGTTCAGCTCGCATCGATTGCCAATCTCGAGTCAGGGCGTCGAGTAGCGCGATGCACTGCTCCGGAGGAATCCGCGCTGCGAGCAGTTCGTGAACCTTCGCGCGGCCAAGCTTCCTCAAATGATCGATCTCGTGCAGCGCGAACTCGTGAACATCGACAGCGATTCCAGTCGCCTCGAGCAGGCTTTTCAGAAGTTTGCGGTTGTTGATGAAGATCGTGAACGGACCGAAAGCCAGCTCGTTGAAAATGCCGTAGATCACCGCGGGAAGCTCTACGTCATACGCAAGCGGCAATACATCCTTGCCAATCACGTCGATATCGCACTGGTAGAACTCGCGAAATCTACCCTTCTGCGCGCGCTCTCCGCGATACACGCGCTGAATTTGATAACGCCGAAACGGAAAATTCAGCACATGCTCGTGCTCGGCAACATACCGAGCGAGGGGAACGGTCAGGTCGAACCTCAGAGCCAGCTCGGGGCGCTTGCCATCGGCGAGCGCTCCAGTCGACTGGACAAAATACACCTGCTTTTCGGTATCGCCGCCGGACTTGGTCAACAACACATCGACGAGCTCGAACGTCGGAGTTTCGATCGGAAGGTACCCAAACCGCTCAAAGCCTCGGCGAATCGCGTCGACCATGCGTTGGAAAGCGATCTGCTGCGCAGGCGCAAGCTCAAGTACGCCTTGGGGAGTTCGAGGCTGAACAGGCATCGCCGACCGATAGCACGGGTCCCCCAAGACGCGTAAGCCCGCGCATACCTTCAGGTCCGCAGTTTTTTCAAAGCGCGCTGGCGCATCGTCGCGCCGTGATCTAGGGTGCGCGCCATATGGCAAAGGTCCGCATCGGTATCAATGGTTTTGGCCGAATTGGCCGAGGGTTCGTACGCTGCATGGCGGAAGCCGCACCCGGCTTGGAACTCGCACTCATCAACGACCTAACAGACGTGGGAACGCTCGCGCATTTGCTGCGCCACGACTCCGTCCACGGCGCATTCCCCGGCAAGGTGGGAGTCGCTGACGGCGCGCTGAACATCAACGGCAGCCAAGTGAAGGTCAGCGCTGAAAAGGAGCCCGCCAAGATCGACTGGAAGGGACAAGGCGTAGACGTCGTAATCGAATCGACCGGCAGGTTTGTCGACAAGGATTCCACGTCGAAGCACCTGGTAGGCGGAGCCAAAAAGGTCATCATCTCGGCACCTGCCAAATCGCCAGACGTCACGTTGTGCATGGGAATCAACCTCGATTCCTACAAGCCAGCCGAACACCACATCATCTCGAATGCGTCGTGCACCACGAACTGCCTCGCGCCGGTGGCCAAGGTGCTCCACGAGTCGTTCGGCATCGTGTCCGGAATCATGACGACGATCCATTCCTACACCAACGACCAGCAGATCCTGGACCTGCCCCACAAAGATCTTCGTCGGGCCCGCGCCGCAGCGCTGTCGATGATCCCAACGACCACCGGGGCGGCCAAGGCGCTCAAAGAAGTTCTGCCTGCACTCGCGGGCAAGCTCGACGGAATGGCCATCCGAGTACCAACGCCCAACGTATCCCTTGTCGACCTCACGGTGCGACTGGAAAAACAAGCGACCGCTGCTGCCGTCAACGACGCGATGCGGGCCGCTGCGACCGGCGCACTCAAAGGCGTGCTCGCGGTGGTCGATGAGCCGCTGGTATCGAGCGACTTTAACGGCAATAAATTCTCCTCGTCGGTGGACTCTGCGCTCACCACCGTGGTTGGCGATATGGTCAAAGTGCTCAGCTGGTACGACAACGAAATGGGATACGCCCAGCGGTTGTTCGACGTTACGCGGTTCGTTGCGGAGCGGCTGTAATGGCGCTGCCGCACGGGATCAAGAGCATCGACGACCTCAGCGTCGAGGGAAGGCGTGTGTTCGTGCGCGTCGATTACAATGTTCCGCTCGACAAGGCGACCAAAAAGGTCACGGATGACGCTCGCATTCGCGCTACCCTGCCAACGGTCAAGCGGTTGATCGAACGCGGTGCGCGCATCGTTCTGGGCTCGCACCTGGGCCGCCCTGACGGGAAGAAAAAGCCGGAGCTATCCCTCGAACCCATTGCCGCAAAGCTCGCCGAGCTCATCGATACCGAGGTTGCACTCGTCGATGAAACTGTTGGCGACGGCGCGCGCAAGCTGGTGTCCGACCTGCGCGACGGGCAGATCGCGATGCTCGAGAACCTGCGGTTTCACCCTGGAGAAGAGGCGAACGACGAAGCGCTGTCGCGTGCACTGGCGTCGTATTGCGATGTCTATATCAACGACGCGTTTGGCACGGCGCACCGCGCCCACGCTTCAACCGCTGGAATGGTCAAATTCGTTGCGGAAAAAGGCGCCGGTTACGTGATGGCCAAGGAGATCGACTTTTTGTCGCGCCTGCTTGCCAACGTGGAACGGCCGTACGTGGCTGTTCTCGGAGGCGCAAAAGTATCCGACAAGATCGAGGTACTCGATGCACTTTTGGAGCGCGTCGATGCCATTGTGATTGGTGGCGCGATGGCAAATACGTTCCTCGAAGCGTCGGGAAAATCGCTCGGAGCGAGCAAAGTCGAAAAGGACAAACTGCCCGTGGCGCGCAATTTCTTGCGCAAGGCCGGCGAAAAAAAGATCCCCGTTCATCTGCCGACCGACGTGGGCGTCGGCACCGGACTCGATGTAGCGCAAGCCTCCTACGTCGGCGTGGATGAGATCGGCCAAGGCCAAATGGCGCTCGACATTGGCCCTGCATCCACAGAGCGATTTCGACGCATTCTCTCGGAAGCCAGAACCGTATTCTGGAACGGGCCGATGGGAGTGTTCGAAAAGCCGCAATGGGCGGTCGGGACGATCGCGGTCGCCAAAGCGCTCGCCGAAAACCGACTTGCCCTCACCGTCGTTGGAGGCGGCGACTCAGCAGCAGCGATCGCTCAAGCTGGACTCGCCGACAAAGTCTCGCACGTTTCAACGGGCGGTGGAGCGTCGCTCGAGTTCGTACAGGGACTGGAGTTGCCGGGCATCGCAGCACTAGCCGACCGCTCATAAGATCTCGTAATTAATACGTTATTATTCCAACGACCGGGGGGCCAGGCGGCGTTGTTCGCTTTCGGCGGCCCAGTTCCGCTCAGCCGCAGTCAAAACCGTTATGATGGGCTGTCGTGGGCTCGAAGCGCTTGGGGATCTTAGACCCTTCGGGGCGACTTCTTGCAGATCTGGCCGAGGCCGCAGACGCCGCCGGCGTGGTGCTGGTCGACCTCGCTTCGATCGATGAGGCCGCCGAACTCGACGGAGTTCTTGTACCACCTGCGATGGCTGGCGACGTTGGTCCAGCTCAGCTCGTGGGGCCACCGCGTTGGATCGTGGGTGACGCAACCCATGCCGGGCGCGTAGCGGGTGCAGCAGTGAGCGCAAATGCAGACGGCGTGCTGCTCACGCCAGTGGCGGGTGAGGCGCTCGCAGCAATCGGTCATCGAACCGCAACCTCGCCCGATGAAGATCTCGCGCGATCCCGAGGCCTCATCGCGACCTCGCTCGTAAACCTGACCGGTGCCGCCACCGAGACTCTGCGATCGGTGGCAGAGGGCTTCAACGCCCACGACTGCATCGTATGGTGGAAAGATGGAGCACAAATGGTGCCCACTACCTCACGTCCTCCGCCCAGCGAGGGATATCGCCCGCAGGTAGCCGCAGCGGCAAGAATCGCGGCCGCTAGCGGCAGCACCGTTATTGTGGGGGGCGATCAACCGCGCTCGTTGATCGCCAACCCGCTGCGCTCGACCCCGACTGAGATCTCCGGGCTTGCCGCCATAGTTTCAGATACTGCGCGTTGGTTCTCGATCGCCGAGTGCACCGATCTCGGCGCCATCGCGACGCGACTGACGCGAGAGCTGTCCTGGCTTTCGAGCCACCGTCGACTGGTGGCGGAGGGCGAGCGCCTACTCGCGGCCAGCCTCCACGACCCCCTCACGGGGGCAATGGCGCGCGGAGCATTTGAACAGGCGATTGCGCATGAAATCGCTGCCGCTGCGCGCCGCAACGAGAAGCTAACGCTCGCACTGTTTGATGTGGTCGGACTGCGCCGCATCAACTTCCAAAACGGACATAAAGCCGGAGATGAACTGCTCGCTCAAGTCGCAGGTCGATTGCGAGCCACGGTCCGCGGCAACGACGCGATGGGTCGTCCGGGTGGCGATGAACTCGCGGTACTCCTCGTCGGCACCGCAGAAGCAAGCGCAATCCAGGTTTCGCGCAAGGTGCTGAGCCGGGTCCAAGACGAACCTTTCAAGCTGGACGAGTCGGCCACCATCTCGATCCAGATGCGCGCTCTGATCACCGAGCTCGCGCCCGGCGAACGCAGCGGCGAAGCGGCCCTCGCGAGGTGCTATGCGAATCTACGGACCAGTCCGATCGGCGAGGTTGTTGTCATCGCCGCAAGTGACCCCGCGCAGAACGGGCCCGACGTCGGCCTAGGATCTGGATCTCTCCCAGTTGGGACCACACTCGGAGGAACGTATAGGGTCGTGCACGAGCTGTCTCGAGGCGCGATGGGAGTCGTGTACCGCGGTGAGGATCTCGGCTTGGGACGCCCAGTCGCGATTAAAGTGCTGCGGTCGGATCTCGCGTCGGATCGCGGCCTCGTCGGTCGATTTCGCGCCGAAGCTGGCATCTTGGCGTCGCTTCACCACAAGAACCTCGTATCCGTTTATGCCCTCGGCGAACACGCTGGCGATATCTACTTCGTCATGGAGCTCGTCGAGGGACAGCCGCTGTCTGAGGTGCTTCGCGCCACACTCGAACGGCGCGAATGGTTTCCGATCGAAGCCATCGTGCAAATCGCCCTCGAAATTGGCGATGCGCTCGACGCGATGCACCAGCTCGGCCTGATTCATCGCGACGTCAAGCCGGCCAACATCCTCCTCGATCGCGAGCGCGATCGAGCTGTCCTCGTCGACGTGGGCGTCGCCATCAAGGCAGGGGATCAACTCGACGCTGCGGGAACACCAGGATTCGGAGCGCCCGAATCGTTTCTCGAACAAGAAAGCGGACCGCCTACCGACGTCTACGGGCTGGCAGCCACCTTGTATTGCCTGCTCACCGGCCGCCCGCCGTTTGGGTCGGGCGCAGCGCCCCAAGTGGTGCAACGGCAACTCAACGATCCCCTCGCGCCGCCGTCGCAGCTACGACCTGGCGTATCGGAGGCCGTCGATGCCGTGTTGGCAAAAGCCCTCGCTCCTAACCCAAAGCGCCGGTGGTCCTCGGCGTCGACGTTTGCGATCGCGCTCGGCCGGGCGCTCGAACGCGGCAAAGCCGACGCGATCCCAGCGGCCCCGAAAGAAGACGTTGCGGCAGCCGCGGTCGCGGCGGTACTCAATCCGACCACAGGTATCGTAGAGGCTTCGCAAATCGTTTCGCTGCGGCGCGCCTCTCCCTCCGGCCGTGTCCGCGCCGTGCATTTGCGCGTGTTATCCCGCATCTTGCAGCACCATCTCGGCGACGCTGGAATTGAAAAACTCATCGGCACATCCCCCGAACTGAAGGCGGCGCTGTCCACCACGCTGGCCCCGCTATCGTGGGTGGACCTGCGCGAGCTCGTCGATGGACTGCAGCGCGCCCGCGAGCGACTTCCTGGATCCGCTGTGGTGCGCGAAGTGGGGCGCGGTGCCATCACCACAACGCTGACCCACCTGTTCGGAGCGAACCCCGCCTCGGTTACCCCGGAAACGGTACTCGGAGCCCTACCCACATTCTGGCCGCGATACCACGACTGGGGCAGCGTCGAGGTCGCCATACACGCGGGTACCGCCGACATTGCGCTCGGCGGATACTCCGGATCGAGCGACGTATGCGGCTTGGTCGGGGCGCAACTCGAGCGAATCGTTGAACTCACAGGCGCAGCAAACGTCGCCGCAGCCCACCCGACGTGTCGCTGTGACAACAACGCATCCAGCTGCGCGTTCACGGTGAGCTGGACGCGATAGGCCTGCGCGCGTTATCAAGCGGCATGCGCACTCCGTTTGTAGTCGGAAACTGGAAACTCAACAAAACCATCGCCGAAGCCACCGCGTTCGCCCGCGCGCTTCGAGAGCAAGTAGGCGCGGTGAAGGGCGCCATGGTTGGCATCGCTCCTGTATATACGGCGATTCCAGCGGTCGCGAAGACTCTCGAAGGCAGCGCGATTGCGACGTGCGCCCAGGACTGCTTCTGGGAATCGTCGGGAGCGTGGACCGGCGAGTTGTCAGCCTCCCTGCTCGTCGACGCCGGCGCAACGTGGACCATTGTCGGCCACAGCGAGCGCCGCCAACACTTCGGCGACACCGACGACAGCGTGGGCAAGAAAGCCCGCGCCGCCCTCGCCGCCGGCCTTGGAGCCATTGTCTGCGTCGGCGAAACCCTGGCGCAACGCGATAGCGGCAGCACACTCAGCATCATTGATGCTCAACTCGCCGGGGGCCTCGCCGACGTTAGCTCGGTCGTGGCTCGGGAAAAACTGGTCATTGCCTACGAACCCGTGTGGGCGATCGGCACCGGCCGGACCGCAACACCGGCACAAGCCCAGGAGGTTCACGCTCATATCCGCAAGCGGTTGGGCGAGCGCTTCGGCTCCGAGGTCGGCGCCGCGATCCGGATCCAGTACGGCGGCTCCGTGAAGCCATCGAACGCCCAGGCACTTATGGCCGAACCCGACATCGATGGCGCCCTTGTAGGCGGCGCATCGCTGGAAGCAGCGGATTTCATCGCCATTGTAAAGGCCGCCGCGGCCGGCTGAGAACTGCAGGGTCCGCCGATTCCTGGCCTGCTAGCGCTTGCGAACCGCGGCCGCCAGAGCTAGAAGCAAGGTTTCCCCATGGTGGCGCTCCTCACGATCCTGCACATTATCGTGTGTTTGTTCCTGATGCTCACGGTCCTGTTGCAGTCGGGCAAAGGCGGAAGCATGGGCGCGGCGTTCGGCGGCGGCAACGCCGCCACGGTATTTGGCGGATCGGGGGCCTCCACGTTTTTGCGCCGCCTCACCGCCAGCGCGGCCACGATCTTCATGTTGACGTCGATGGTGCTCGCGTACCTCGCAAGTTATAACTCTGGAGATCCACTAGAGAATTTTGGCAAGTCTCAGGCTGCAGAAGCCAAGAAAAAAGAAGACGCGAAGGCCAGCATCCAAAATGGTTCGGCGGCCCCCCCTGCCCCCACTGGTTCCGCTGCGACCGAGTCGCCGCAGGCGGAGTCCAATAGCGGAGCCGCAGCACCTAGCTCCACCTCCGCCGCGCCCCCGGAAACTACGGGTACGCCGGAGCCTTCCCCCGCTGTGGTAAAGCCAGCATCCGCGGAAAAACCGCCCGTTGAAGAAAAGACGCCTGCTGAAGAAAAGGCACCTGCCGGTCAGCCCAACGCCTCTGAGGTTTCAGAGCCGGTCCGTACGAAACCCAAGCGCGCTGCCAAGCCCACACCAGAGCACGCTGAGGCGACCGAGCCCACGGCTGCGCCCGGCCCCGCGCCCGCCGCAGAACCGGATCCCGTCCCATAACACGGCCACCCGCCTAATCAGGAGGCGGCGAACGCAATGGGCCGTCGGGCGAGAGCTCGCGGATCGAATTCTCCCTCGAACACGCGAACCGCGGGTCCGTGCATGAAGACATTTCCGAGCCCAGCTTCGACGCGAATCTGCAGCGCGCCGCCGAGGAGATTGACGCGCACATCGCTAGCTTCGTCGCAACGATCGTTGAGGATCGCGGCCACAACAGTCGCGCACGCCCCGGTGCCGCAGGCGAGGGTAATTCCGACACCGCGCTCCCACACCACAACGTCGAACTCGCGACGACTCCGCACCCGCACCACTTCCACGTTGGTACGCCGGGGAAACCACGCGTGCGTTTCGATGCGCGGCCCGATCGCCTCGGCCAACGTGCGCAAGTCGCCAGCAGAATCGTCGAACAGCACCGCGTGCGGATTTCCCATCGACACGCCGGTGATGCGCAACGGCGATTCACCCGGCAATTCCAGCAGCTGATCGACGCAGCGCTCCGATGGCGGACCAGTCATTGGGATCTCGCCGCGCGTCAGCATCGGCCGCCCCATCGCAACCGTGACGCCGTCACTGCGACGCGTGCAGAGGAGCCGGCCCGCTCCGGTCTCGATCGCGAGCTCTGATTTGGAACTGCCAGTCGCGGCAAGAGCCTCGACGACGCATCGCAGGCCGTTGCCGCACATCTCCGCTTCGCTGCCATCGGCGTTGAGGACCCGCATTCGGGCGTCGCTGCCCTGCGCCGGCAAGATCGCCAGCACCCCATCTGCCCCTATGCCGAACTGACGATCACAGACCGTCTGAGCCACTTGAGGATCTTGCATGGCCGCAGCAGTGGCCGAGTCGATTCCACGCAGGTCTACAACGACAAAGTCATTCCCCAACCCTTGATACTTTGCAAATTTCACAATTCCCTCAATCATACGTTAACGGTTGTTGCGGCCCAGGACGCGGCGCCACGGGATACGGGGATTGCGGTCCCTGAACCGGTGGCGGCTGAGGCAACGGCGGCGGCTGAGACTGCGGCGACGGATTCTGCTGCTGCGATGACGACAACGGCGGCGACTGCGGCGGCTGCAGCTGGGATTGCGGCATCGGAGGTTGCTGCGGCTCCGGCGCAGCAGTAGGGTTCGGCGCGTACGGTTTCACCGGCTGCCGCCACCCATTCCACAGCCCTCCCCGGTCGCGAGACGAACTCCACCACCGTCCGGAGTACTGTCGCCCCGCCTGATCGAACACGATAAAGCCTTCTCCTCCGAGTGGTGGGCTCGCGGGCGCCCCGTAGGAGGGCCCCTTGGCGGGCTCCTGCCACTGAAACGACAGCACATTGCCGCGAAGCGTACCGAAGAAATAGCCAACCACCGCCTGGCCCTGCCGATCGTATTGCCATACGCCGTGTACCCCGCCAGCCTGCAGCCCTCCCGTCGCTGTGTTGGGCTCGATCTTCACGGCGCCGAAGTTCGACTGCCATAATCCGAGCGCGCGCGCAGGATCCATATCTTGTGGCGGCGGGGGACCGCTCTGCGGCGTTGTGGGACCGGCGGTTGCACAGCCCATCGCCCCTACCAACAGCCATGCGATATGACCAACCCTCATGTCTGCCGAAGTATAGGTCATGTTTTGGAACGTGCGACCGGTATAGTTCCATTTCGCCTCAACTCGGTCTACTGTCCGCACCGCGTTGCGTGTGTCCTCTCCAGCGTCTCGCGGGCCCATAGCTCAGTCGGTCAGAGCGGCCGGCTCATAACCGGTTGGTCCCTGGTTCAAGCCCAGGTGGGCCCACTTGAAAAATAGGTTAACGGAATCGAAAGGCAGTCCTCCTTGCGCGAACAGCTATTGAATCTCCTGTTGTTACAGTCCTGCGACGTCAAAGTCCGCGAAGTCGAGGCCGCCGCGAAGGCGCTCCCAGCAACGCTCGATCCGCTGCGGCGCGACCTCGCGAAACTCCAGGGCATGCTCGATGCCGAGCGGACAAAACTCGCAGAGACCGATACTTGGCGCACATCCCAGCAAGAGCTCATCGAAAGGGAACGCGATGCGCAAAAGTCGGCGTCCGCCAAACTGGCCCTTTCCAAGAATACCAAAGAGTTCGGAGCTGCCACCCGCGAAGTCGAAAACAAGCGAAAATCCATCCAGGATCGCGAAGCCGAGCTGAAAAAGGTCGTCGAAGCGGCTCAGCAGCAGAACGAGCAGCTCTCGGCGCGCGATGCCGACGTCCAACAACTACGCGAAACGCTTGCATCGCGCGAAGCAGCGATGGCCGCCGAGTTGGAAGCACTTGCCACACAGCTTCGCGACGCAATCTCCGCGCGGGATATCGCCCGCGCCAAGGTCGACGCCACGTGGGTCAAGACCTACGACACTCTGGCGGCAAAACGCGGCTACGCCGTCGCGCCTGTGATCAAAGGTGTTTGCCAAGGCTGCCACATGGCGTTGCCACCGCAGCTCAGCAACATCCTTGCCCGCATGGAATCGATCGAGACCTGCCCGCGCTGCGGCCGCCTGGTGTATCGCAAAGACATGATCGAATCCGCCGCTCCCGCCGACACGGCAAAACCAGCCGCGGGCTAAGGGTTTGTGTCCATAGCAACGGTTCGAAATGTACTGAATTCGAGCGTTCTAGCGCTTACTCTCGCGTGTGGCGGCGGGCCGCACCGCGCACCTGAGCGAGCCGAGCCCGCGCTGTCCAAAAACTCCACGCTTCCAAAGCCTGAAGCGCCACCGGATCCCGGGGTCGCGGCCCAAACAAATGAGCCTAAGCCATCACCCGCCCCATCCGTTGAGCCGAGCGTTCCACCCCCCCCTCCTCCGCCGCCTTTGCCGCCAATTCCGAAACGGCTGCCAAAACACCAGCTGTACGACAGCTTAGATGCGGCCTTGCTTGCGCTGATTCCCAAGCAGCCGCGAGTCATCGGGATCGGCGAGCTCCATAACCGCACGGATCGACCGGTTGCTTCGAGCGTCAAATCCAGCCTGGCGCACATGACCGCAGCCTGGCCGGCGATTGCACCTCGCGTCTCGGACCTCGTCGTCGAGACGTGGGTGGTTGACCCCAGCTGTGGCAAGATTGCGGCGGAAGCCACCGCGGCGATGGGGACGGAGATCAAGCGCCCGGAAGCGACAAAAAATGAGGTGACCCTGCTCGCCGAGGCTGCAAGAGCCGCCAACGTTCAGCCTCACGCGATGACGTTGTCGTGCGACGACTACAAAACCCTGCGTCCCAACGGCCAGGTTGATCCGGTCGCGATGCTAACGCTGACCACGCGCGAGTTGACGCGAATCAGTACCAGCGCGGTGGCGTATCGAGCCAGACACGCCGATCCCAGGCCCTGGGTGATCGTCTATGGCGGCGCGCTGCACAACGACCGATTCCCAACCAAACCGCTCGCCGAGTGGAGCTTCGCCAAGGCTGTAGACCGAGCGACCCACGATCGCTTCGTCGAGATCGATCTGATCGTTCCCGAAGTCGCGCTTCTCGACCCCCCGTCGCAGAACCAACCATGGTTCGCATTGGCTCAAGTCACCAGCGACAAGGTCATCGTGTGGAAGCGCGGCGAACGATCGTTTGTTGTGATCTTGCCGAAATCCCCATAACAGCCAACACGGAAATTCACCGCGCGACCGGAGCGGCGCTGAGCGCGCAGTCATTTGTGTTGAGGCGAGGCGGCTAGGAGAGAGGAGCGCAGCGTACTTCCTGTACGTGAGCACCGCAGCGATGACCCTTGGAAATCCCCGACGGGGGACGACGCCAACGAAGCCTCAACACAAATGGCTGCGCGCGATAGGAGTGCTCGTACGTTGTGACAAGGCAGTAAGCCGAGTTCTGTAGTTGGCGACCATTCGTCTAGGCCCGACGTTACCGGCGGGCTCAAGCGACCAACCCGGAGTCATTGCGCGGGCCACGCGACCCCTGTCTGGTCTTGCTTCGGGTGGGGTTTGCCGTGCCTTCGTCGTCACCGACGAAGCGGTGCGCTCTTACCGCACCGTTTCACCCTTACCAGTCCGCAAGAAATCCCCTTGCGGGGCACCTTGCGAGGCAGGCGGTTTGTTTTCTGTTGCACTTTCCTTCGAGTCACCTCGACTGGCCGTTAGCCAGCACCCTGCCCTATGAAGCTCGGACTTTCCTCCCGCGGCCTCGCTTTCGCGCGGTCGCCGGCGGTCGCCTCGCCCTGTCACAACGTACGAGCCCAGGTACCCTACCCACTCCGACACGGCTCGGCAAGGCTCCTTTGTGCGCTTGCCGCGCACTCGCAAGCGGGTTATAGACCGCGGTCCCGCGGCGCCCCGCCGCTAGGAAAGCGCCAAAGGCTCGTAAATGCCCGAAATTCGAAACGTTGCAATCATCGCCCACGTCGACCACGGAAAAACCACCCTGGTCGATGGGCTGCTCAAACAAGCGGGAACGTTCCGCGAAGGCGAGGTCGTCGCTGAACGCGCGATGGATTCCAATGACCTCGAGCGCGAGCGTGGCATTACGATTCTGTCCAAGTGCACGGCGGTCACGTGGAAAGGGGTGCGAATCAACATCGTCGATACCCCCGGCCATGCCGATTTCGGCGGCGAAGTAGAGCGCGTGCTCGGCATGGTCGACTCGGTACTGCTGCTCGTGGACGCCTATGAAGGCGCGATGCCACAAACGCGGTTTGTGACCCAAAAGGCGTTCGAGATGGGGCTACATCCGATCGTCGTGGTCAATAAGATCGATCGACCGGGGGTCGATCCACATCAGGTCATGGACCAGGTGTTTGAGCTGTTTGTCTCGCTGGGCGCTACCGATGAACAACTCGATTTTCCCGTGATTTACGCCTCAGGGCGAGAGGGCTACGCCATTGCCGAACTTGGCGACACGCCCAAAGATTTGGGGCCGATTCTCGACCTTATCGTCGACAAAGTGCCACCAGCTGGCGGCGATCCGGACGCCCCGCTGCAGATGCAAGTCGCCACGCTCGATTACGACGACTTTCTCGGCTACCTCGCGATTGGCCGCATGCGCGCCGGCACCAGCAAGGTCGGCGACCGCGTCCTACTGGTGCACCGCAACGGCAGCAAGGAAGAATTTCGAGTACAAAAACTGCTCGGATTTCAGGGCCTCAAGCGGTTCGAGCTCGCAGCCGCGGTTCCGGGGGATATCGTCGCGTTTACCGGGATGTCCGAACTCAACGTCGGCGAAACGATCACCTCGATTCAGAACCCACAGGTGCTGCCGCTGCTCAAAGTGGATGCGCCAACGATCACCATGAACTTCCGCGTCAACGACGGACCGTTCGCAGGTCGCGAGGGCAAGTGGGTCACGTCGCGCAACCTGCGCGAACGGCTCGAACGCGAGATCAAGTCCAATGTCGCGCTGCGCGTCGAAGAAACCGAGACCGCCGGCGTGTTCAAAGTATCGGGTCGCGGCGAACTCCACCTCACTGTGCTGATCGAAACGATGCGGCGCGAAGGTTTCGAGCTGTGCGTATCGCAGCCGCAGGTGATCTTACAGACCGACGATCAGGGTGTGGTCACCGAGCCATACGAAGACGCCGTAATCGACCTCGACGAGAGCTACGTTGGTGCGGTCGTCGCGGAGCTCAACCGTCGCCTTGGTGTGATGAACGAAATGCGGCCATCCGCGGCTGGTCGCACGCGCCTGGAATACCGCATCCCGGCGCGGGGCCTGATCGGCTACCGATCGCAGTTCATGACTGACACGCGAGGCACCGGCGTGCTGTACACACAGTTCAGCGGATACGGCCCAAAGGCAGGCGAGATTCGCACGCGCCAAAACGGAGTCCTCGTTTCGAGTGAAGAAGGCGTATCAAACGCGTATGGCCTGTTCTATCTTCAGGAACGCGGCCAACTGTTCATCGCTCCAAACGTAAAGAACTACAGCGGCATGATTGTCGGCATCCACAGCCGCGACAACGACCTCGTCGTCAATCCCAACAAAGTCAAAAAGCTGACCAATATCCGAACCACTGCCGCCGACGAGAAACTCGTGCTGGCCCCGCCCAAGCAGCTCACACTCGAATACGCACTCGAATTCATCAACGAGGACGAGCTGGTCGAAGTGACGCCCGAGACGATCCGACTGCGCAAAATGGTCCTCGACCACAACGTGCGCAAGCGGCAAGAAAAAGCTGCCGCCTCGTAACGGCCCTAGGTGTCCACGTTCCGCGGTCGGATCGCCGCAACTGCCTGAATCACTTCGGAGTCGACAGCAGTTTCCCAACCTTCGACGCGGCGATGCCAGTTCGGCCGCTCGCTGGTCGTGCCTGGCACGTTGTGCGGCACGCGCTCGAGTGCAACATCGTCAAGGGCAACCAACACGACTTCGGCGGGGCCCCGCGCCAGTTCGACCGTCACCGCGGTCATCGCCGACTGTAGCGGATCGGAACTCGGATGGTCTGCCGCCAACGCTGCCACCGCCGCTTTCGACGCATCGCGTGCCTGCCGTTCGGACCGCTCTTGCGCTTCATCGATGAGGCCTAGCTCGCGCTTGTCGCTGATGTCAGCCCCGGTCCACCAACCCGCAAACGTCGCTGTGTCGTGCGTATTGAGACTGGCGATCGAGTCTGCGGGAGATGGATCGCTAACATCACCCGGATGCGACGGAAAATGCCACTGGCCAACGTGTAAGCGATACAGCCCATGCTTCGCCATCGCTGGACGAACGTAATCGGGCACGGTCCCCAGATCCTCCCCAGCAACGGCGCAGTGCGCTCGCGCAGACTCCAGGGTTAGTATCGCTAGCAAGTCGCCCGCCGGATAACGCAGATAAACGCCGTCGGTTGCAGGGCGACCCTCGGGAACGCAGTAGAGTCGAAATAACCCCATCACGTGATCGATGCGCAGCAGCCCGGAAACGCGCACGTGATGCCGCACGCAATCGATCCAATAACGGTACTTGTCGCGCCTGAGCGCAATCGGCGAAACAGGTGGCAATCCCCAGTTCTGACCACCGAGGAACAGCGCGTCCGGTGGCGCCCCCGCCGCCAGCGACGTGAGAAACAGATGCCGGTAGCGCCAAACGTCGTACGCATCGATACTCACCCCGACGGGAAGATCGAGGTACAGCGCGGCCTTGCTGTTTCGTAGCGCCCCGAGCTGCTGGCTCATCGCCCATTGCGAAAACACGTGGGAGTCCACGCGTACCGATTCGGCTCCGCTGTGAAGCGCATCTTCGCGGGTCCTCATGACGCCAATCCCACTTCGGGTTGGCTCGGGCCATACACGCCAGGGCTCGCGCCGAACCTCGCCTATCGCGCGAAACGCTGCGTAGTCCCACACGCCGAGCTCGGTCGCCCACGCACGCACCGCCTCACGCCGTGCCGAGTCGGCAAAGCATGCCGCGGTTAATCGATCGATCACGGGCCGCCGCCACGCATATTGTTCTCGGTAGTCGATGTTGCGCCGCGAAGCTACGGCAGGCACGGGAACCTCCACGCCAAGTTCCGCTCCCAGCCGCGGCAGGTCGAGGTAAACCTCGTTCCAAAACATCCGGCTCACCGGTGAGTACGGTGAAAATTCTCCACTGGACTCGGCAAAGAACGCTGCAAGCAATGGCAGCGTGGCCACGTACCTGCCGCCGCTCCGCTCTACCGCGCGCATCAAGGTTCGCAGGCTCGACAAATCGCCCGCCGCTCCGCTAGTGCGCGACGCGAGACCGTACACCGGCGCAAACACTCCCCAACACTTGCTCGCCGGCCCGGGCGGGCGCCACGCCCGCGTCGGAGCGGCAATCACCATCGCTTGGCCAGCGGTATCACCCACACGCCAGGTCAACGTTCCGTAGCCCAAAGCACCGTCGAGCAAAACGCGAGCGCGGCGCGCGCAATGCGCCCGACCACCCGGATAGGCATGCGAATCGGAGGGAAGATCGAACAGCGAACCGCGCGCTGTGAACGCGCGACCATCTTCCATTTCCACCTCGAGCGTCCAAGCTGCGTCGCGATCTGCAGCAACCCGCATCACAACTTCCAGATCGCCATCCCACGCTACAACGGCCGGCCCCACAACCTCCGACCATTGCTGTTGTTCCAGCTGGGACAAAGCGTCGTCCGCCTCCACAGCAATGCCAAGCTCAGGCTCGAAAGCTGCCAGCATCTGACGAATCGCCTCATCACTCGCGATAGAGGGTTGACCACGCCAATTCACGTAGTCCACATCCAACCCAGCCAAGCGCGCAAGTGCGCGAAGGTCTTTCGAAGCCCGAGTCATTCAGTCCAACTCAATCGCGTAACTCACCAAGATCGCGTGGACCGTCGGGTCTGAAGCATCTCGCTGCGCAAACTCGAGTACATAGCCGAGACCCGCAGCGCCCAGACCGACCGGAGTCGAAAGTTCCGCCCCGAGACGGATTTTGTCAAGCTCGATGCCATTGGGATCGGCAATCGCGTAGAAGACCTCTGTGCTGACCTCCGGCCTGATGCGCCGATAGCCGCGCCAGGCAGCGCTCGCTTTCGCGCGAACTCCGTGTCGAAGGTCATCGCTGCTCCAGCCGCGAATTTGCTCGGTGAACAACAAGCGAGCAGAGAAGCGAAAATCAGTAGCCACATCCGCTCGGACGGTTCCCCCGAGATACGGACGGTGACGAACGACCAACTCACCAGAACCGTTGCGCAGGTACTGCAAGCGATATCCGGCAACAACGCGCATCCATCGCGCAACGCGGACCGTGACAGCCACATCGGGCATGATTTGCGCAACGCGCGACACATCTTGGTCAAAACGAAGGTGCTGTTCGTACGATACGGACCACGTTCGCGATAGCTCCTTGCCGAGGTCAAACACAAGCCAAAGCTGCGCGTCCGACTGCGCGACTGCGGGCGCGCTCAGGCTTATCAGCGTCAACGCGCTGACGACGGTTCGAATCGCATGTCCAGAGCGCCTTGGGCCGTTCACGACGGCCGTTCCTTACTTGGCGGCTCGGGCACGGTATAGAACACGGTGATTTCAGCCGCGTCGCGCAGCGTGTCAATGCGGTGAATTTGCACCTGGATCACGCGAATGCCCAGCCTGTGGTCGAGATCCGCGAACAACTCGGACTGCTTGCCCGGGTGAAGCAGCGATAGATTGTCATACAAAACCGGCAATACTCGGTCGTGGCGAATAGCCGGCCAAAGCTCTAGAAGGTAACACATACTGACGATCACCACATTCACTGCGAGGAGTTCAGCGAAGCTGATCTTTTTATTAGCCACAGCATTGACGATGCCAATCCCGATCACAACGAATTGGTAGTTTAGATCGCGAAGCTTTATTTCTTCGGTGCGATAGCGAAGAATTCCAAATACCGCAAACAAACCGAGAGCAAACCCGAGTTCGACTGGCACCTTGCGCAGCGAGGCGCAGAGCGTAAATGTTATTACGTTGAAGACAAAATACGTGAATATGAATTCGCGATTGCGATACAGCCGAAAATAGAGCAGAACGATCAATCCAACAAACACCAGATTGAATCCAAGGCGCGCCAACAGCTGAACGAAGTCCTTGGTATCGAGAAAGTTCTCGGTACCAAAAATGGTTACAAAATTCATCGGCACATCCTCTGAAGGCTACGGAGATCAGGTAACAAACGATTCGCGCGGAGTGTGAATCGGTCCGACATCATCATCATGCCGAGCGCATATTTGCTCGCCGAACGCGGCCGGAACCCGGCTTCGTGGAGCGTGCGAATGACCGGGGCCTGCACGTCGAACCTCGGCTGCTTGATCTCGACGAATACAAGCTGACTCAGGCCATTCGACTCTTGGCTACTACATGGGCTGGTCATCGAAAGCCCCACATCAAACGAGCATCGCTCATTGCGCTCAATTCCCACCAGCATGATGCGGCGAAAAGCGATCCAGAGAACCGGCCGCAGGCTATCGCTGCGCAAAACACTATGCGCATCGAGAAACCGAGCCGCTGAGTCATCCAACGTGTCTTGTCCAAAAGGGATTTCTGTACGGGATTTATCGGTGTGAGCAACGCTGCGGCGGCGCTTAACCTCAAGGTAGCTAAGGTGTCGGTCGTCGTAGTGTCGAATCCGAATTTTGTCGCGCACGCGGCGACCGCGTCGGTGGTCGTGGAAACAACGCAGCGACTCCGTGTCGAAATACAAGCTGCGATACGACGCTCCGTGCAGGTCCGGACCACCCAGCCGGGCATAGTGACCGACCAACGCGGGGAACAGCGCGGAAATCGCCGATACAGGAATGACGTATTTGGTGTCGACCCGACGCAACAGGTCGCGCTTCGCCACAAGGTCAGGATCGGCAGGCTCGAGGCCGGCCAGGGCGTTCAAACCGTACGTCATCGAATCGTGTACGCTGTGAGCACCTCGATTTGATCGGTGCCCTCCTCTCGAATCTTTCCTACGCCACGTGCAAACCAAAACGTCTTGTCGGATTTGCTGCCACCACCTGACATGCTAGTGCGGCGTAGCTTGAGAGTGCAAAACGCCCCGGCTCCAACGCTGATCGGCTCATCAGCAGCGACCACCGTCCAGCGCTCGGACTTAGTTACTGTCACGGTGATGCCGGTTTGAGACTCCGTAACCGCCTCTTCATACGGCACGTCCCAAATGGCTCCGACCGCCGTGTGCGCTGGCGTCTCATCGATGCGCAGCTTACTTGGCAGGTAAACCTCGTCGGTCATCTGAGACCCAGCGGCATCGATCTCTCGGTGCCGCACCACCATATCGCCGGTGTCTTGCTGCCAGCTCGTCACCATCCCGCCGACTTTGGTTGTGGTCAGTCGGTACGCCATGACCCCAGCCTTTGCCCCGCCTACGTCTTCCATCGCTCCAACGGTCTGGGTCTTGTTCTCCTTTGCGCCGGTGCCTACATCGGTCACTGCGTAACTCCAGCTATTGCCGGTGGCCAGCGGCAAATATCGGCCGGTAGTCGCGCATGGCACGTCGATGGGCGCGTCAGGACTGCCTTCCTTGCTGCCTCCGCATGCCGCGAATCCGGCGCAAGCCAAGCAGGCGACTACCACGGCATGCACGAAGCGCATAGACGCCAATTGTCGCACGCACATGGACTACCTGGCAAACGCAAAATCGCCACGCTCGCACGGCCTCACTTTTTTCCGCCCGCCCCTTCTAGCCGAGCTAAGGTCTAGGAATGGTTCGCCTAGCGGTAACGGCGTGGTTGCTTTTCTGCTCCGCTTGTAGCGCCACGATCAGCGCTGGGAAGCCGGACGCCGACGAGACTCCAGATGCGGCGATTCCAGATGCGCCTCCACAACCTCCCCCAGGAAACATGGTGTTTGCGCACGATCGGCTGCACCGGATCCAGATCGAAGTGGCAACACCGTATCTCAATCAACTTGAAAACAACGTGGACAGCCGGATTCCATGCTCGTTTACGTTTGACGGCCACCGAATCGACAACGTCGGAATCCGCAAAAAAGGTGGCTACGGTTCACCCGCAAATATCACGGAAAAAACCGGCTTCAGCGTAAAGTTTGACCAGTTTGTATCGGGTCAAAAACTTAACGGACTCAAGCGCGTTTTGCTTAACAATGCCAAAGAAGATATTACATTTCTGAGTGAAACCATCGGCTACTTATCCTACCGGGAGTTAGGCCTGGCAGCGCCGCTAAGCTCCCATGCCCAGGTCACATTTAACGGCGAAGACAAAGGCATCTTTATCCTAAAAGAGGCCATCTCGGGCGAGTTCCTCGAGCGAGTGTTCGGAAAATCAAACGATCAGGGGAACCTTTACGAAGGCTTCCTCCATCTAACAAATCAACCACTCGGCGATTTTGTCACTCACCCCGAAGAGCTCGACCTCAAGGACGAAGTCGAAGACAAGCGCAGCCGCACGGACGTGGTAGCCCTGGGGCAGACCATCCTCAGTGCGTCCGATACGAACTTTGAGACCCAGGTGGCCGCGAAATTCGCGCTCGACATGTACATCAAGTCTGCGGCTCTCGACACGATCCTGGGCTATTGGGACAGCTACGGTTACTACTTAAACAACTATTATCTATACCATTCTCCCGTAACCGACACGTTTGTTTATATCCCTCACGGGATGGATCAGCTGATGTATTCCAACCCTGGTCAACCGATGGGCAGACTTCTGAAACGAATCTTCGCCATCCCCGCGTTACGCGCCAAGTTCGATCGAGAAACTGCAGCCATTCGCAACGCCTGGCCGGCTGCCGCCCTCACAGCCCGCATCGACGAAGTCGCGACAATTCTAGCCACCGCTACTCGAGGTCCTCAGACCGACATCGACCTTCAAAATTTCCGCAACAACCGCAGCCGCATCCGCTCAACCATCGCAAACCTCGGCCAGCCCTAAACGTGCAGCGCGTACTCATAGCGCAAGGTCATTTGCGGCGAGGCGCGGCGGCTAGGAGCGAAAGTGAGCCGAATCGATCGCAGCGCGTCCTCGTCCGCGAGGACGCCAACGAATGTAGCGCAAGGTCATTTGCGGCGAGGCGAGGCGGCTAGGAGCGAAAGTGAGCCGAACCGATCGCCGCGTGTCCTCGTCCGCGAGGACGCGCGGGTCCTTGCGGTGAACGAATCCCCGTGGGAGGAGCGCAGCGTACTTCCTGTACGTGAGCACCGCAGCGACGACGCCAGCGAAGCATCGCCGCAAATGACCTGCGCTACAGGCGCAACCACCAGCCAGGCATGATACCCATTTCAAGAATCAACACCGGCACGAATGCAATGAGGAAACTGAGTCCCGCAGAGCGAGTCACCTGAAATGGAGCAGTGCTATCGCGAAAGTACATCGCCGTAACGATCCGCAAATAGTAATAGATGCTGATCGCCGAATTCACCACCCCGACCAGCACGACCCACAACAGCTGGCCGTTGTAGACGTCCATCGCCGACTTAAAAATATAGAATTTTCCGAAGAATCCCCCTGTCGGGGGCATGCCACCGAGAGAAAGCAAGCACACCGCCATCGCTAGGGCAGCGCCCGGATGCTCGGCAGCCAAGCCGGCCCAATCGTCTACATGAAGGCGCTCGCGGTCCTTGGAGCCAACGAAAGATACGACGGCAAAAGCTCCGATCGTTGTTAGGCTATACGCAATGAGGTAGTAGACCATCGCGTTCTTCCCGGTTGCAGCGCCTAACCCAGTTGCACATAGGCCTACGATCAGCACCCCAGCATGGGAAATCGAGGAGTACGCAAGCATTCGCTTAATGTTGTCTTGCCGAACCGCCGAGATATTGCCAATCGTGATGGTGATTGCCGCGATGACCACCATCGGGCTGGCCCACCCTAGCGTGCCAAACGGCAGGGTATCTCCACCGAGAGCAGCCGCAAACAAGCGCAGCATCGCGGCAAACGCCGCTGCTTTCACAGCAGCTGCCATGAAGCCGGTTACCGGCGTAGGCGCCCCATGGTAGGCGTCCGGAGCCCACATGTGAAACGGAACGGCAGCAACTTTGAATCCGAACGCAATGACGAGCAGAAACGCGCCCGCGATTACGAGACCCGGATTCGCCGTTTGGGCCAGAGCGGCCGGCATCGCGATCAAAGATAGCGTTCCGGTAGCGCCGTAAAGCAGCGCCATTCCGTAGAGCAAAAAACCAGTCGCAAACGCGCCAACGATAAAATACTTCATCGCAGCCTCATTGCTGCGACGCGACGTGCGGCGCATCGCTGTCATCACGTAAACGCCGATCGACATCGCTTCCACACCGAGAAACAACGTGACCAAGCTCGCCGCATGCGCAAGGACCACCATGCCCGATGCGGACAACAGCAAAATGCCATAGTACTCACCGTTCTGCCATCCATGCTCGCGCTGATGAGCGGGTGACATCACAGCGGTCAGTGCAGTCGTCACCGCGAACAGCGCCGACAACACGTACCCCAGTCGGTCTGCGACGAGCATCGCGCCGCCCCGACCATCAGCGAACAGCAAGCGCGTCTCGGATTCTCCGAGTTCGCGATAGAGCACAACAGACGCGACCGCGGACGCAAGCGAGCCCGCTACCGCGAGATTCGCCAGCAACGAGCGATCGCGGCCGCGGTAAAATGCCTCGGCAGAAACGAGCAACATCCCCGCAACCACCAAGATGAGATACGGCGCGAGCCAACCGAGATCCGCAGCATTGAAGTTCATTGAATTGCCGTCGCGCTAGGAGGCGCCTGAAAGTAGATGTGCGCGTGGTGCTCGCAGCGGTCTGCCCTCGCAAGGTCGTCGACCTTGGGAGCCTCCGGCGGATCGCACTCGGCGAGCCGCTTTCCGTAGTCGCGCACGAACTTATTCACTGATGGCTCCATCACTTGGAGGAGTGGTCTCGGAAGCAAACCGCCAAGCACGATGGCAATCGCGAGCGGAATAAACACCGCCAGCTCATGTGATTTGAGGTCGGGCAAGTGGCCGTTCTTGACGGGGTCGAGCTTGCCGAAGAACACTTTTTGGAACATCAACAACAGATAAACTGCCCCAAGAATCACGCCAGTGGTGGCCAGCGCAGCGAGTAACCGAATCGCCGGCACAAACTCCGGATGGTTCGAAGGGAACGAATCACCGGCGATGAACGCGCCAAACAGCGAGAGAAACTCACCCACAAACCCTGAAAGCGCCGGAAGCCCAGCCGATCCCATCACGATGATCAGAAACAGGCCGGAAAATACGGGCATCTGTTTCCAGATCCCACCGTACTCCGCCATGCGACGAGTGTGCCGCCGCTCATACAACACGCCAATGCCGAGGAACAACCCGCCAGTGGTCAGTCCATGGGACAACATCGCGTAGATGGAACCTTCGATCCCAATGGTCGACAGTGCAACGACACCGAGCATGCAGAATCCAAGATGGGAAACCGAGGAATACGCGACGAGCTTCTTTACGTCGTCCTGGGCAAACGCGACCAACGCGCCATAAACGATGCCGATCACTGAAAGCACGGCAAGCGCGGGCGACCACACCATCGCGCCATAGGGAAAGAGCGGAAATGCGTAGCGCAAAAAGCCATAGATGCCGAACTTGAGCAATACCCCCGCCAAGATCACCGAACCCGCGGTAGGCGCTTCGACGTGCGCATCGGGTAGCCACGTATGCAGCGGGAATAGCGGCACTTTGATTGCAAACGCCAAGGCGAATGCAGCAAAGCACCAGATTTGTGCGCCCTGAGGTAACGCTACCGTTGCGAGCTTTTCGAGGTCGGTGGTGTATCCACCCAGCAGCGGCGCAGCCGTTACATACAGGTAGAAAATCGCCACTAGCATAAACAGCGATCCAACCATGGTGAAGATCACAAACTTGATCGATGCGTACAGACGCCGTTGCCCTCCCCAGATTCCAATCAAAAGATACATCGGAATCAACATCACCTCCCACGCTACGTAGAATAAGAACAGATCGATTGCAGCGAAGGCAGCGACCATCCCGACTTCCAGAATCAGTATGGCGGCCACAAACTCACGCGTGTGCTTTTCGATCGAATTCTTGGTTCCGAGCAGGGTAAGCGGAACCAGCAGCGTGGTCAGAACGACCAAAAACACGCTAATGCCGTCGACACCTAGCTTGAAGCGAGCCCCCAAACCAGGGATCCAGTCGACATCGCATACCAGCTGAAAGCCGTCGGCCTTCGGGTTGAAGTACCTGAAAATCGCCAGCGAGGCGAGAAACGCTGCCGCCGAGAACGCCAGACCAATGCCGCGATGTAGCGATCGCTCCGACTTGGGCGTGCACATCACAAACAGCGCGCCCAAAGCGGGAAGGCCGAGAGTCAGGGGCAAAACAAATCCGCCGGAGGAATTCATAGCGTTGTCCCTTCACTCGGAACCCGTTTCGACACCGCGATGAGCTTTCCCGCCACCGGGTCGTCGATACACAGCGTGATGATCGACCCGGCATCGCCGGCGCGGATCGTGAGGTCGGGCGACTGACTGGGCTTGCCCTTGTCCTCGGTGCAATCCGTCGATCCGTCCAGGTGCCAGTAGAATTTCGCCTTTGCCCCAACGATTCCGTGGCCGGGCTCAGCGCGGAGCACCAGCTGATCCCCTTGATGTTGGATCTCGAACGTAGAATTGCGATGGCAATCCGTCACCCAAAAGACACAGGCTGCGCCGACAACCAGGCCCGCAACATAGCGCTGCACCTGGCCATTTTGGAACCAGCGCGCCACCCTGCCCAACAGACCAACGACAAAGGCCGACCCGTTGATCGCAACGGTATCTATGACAAATCGATCGACGATCTCGAACAGCCCGCGCGCAACCACTCGGAACGGCCGCACGATGATTGCATCGTAAATTTCGTCGATCCACAGTTTGTGCTTAGACGCTTCATGGGCGCCCGCGAGCGGCCCGCTAACCAGACGCGCCAACGACCGCGACGGCCCACGCCCATACAACATCCACGCGCCGCCGATGCCAAGAAGGCCAACGCTCAGTGCGATCAGCATCAGTGCGATCGTAACTGAATCACTCACCTCGGGAGTCATGGCAACTTGCTCGGCCGCTGTGACGTACCAGCTATGGGTCACGCTCGGCGCTAACCAATGCGACAGCGATGGCCAGTGCGCAGGCAAATGCAGACCCTTTAGGTGCGGAATGCCGATGAATCCAGCGACCGTGGCGAACAGCGCCAAGATCGCCAGAGCGGATGTCATCGATACAGGAGACTCGTGCGCGCGTTTGGCCTCCTCGGACCGCTCGCTGCCAGAGAACACGAGGAAGTAGAGCCGCCACATGTAAAACGCGGTGCCCAACGCGGCGACAAGCAGACCGGCCCACAACACCTGTCCGTAAGCCCCCCAACCAGGCGGCTGAGCGATCCATTCTCCCCACAGGATCTCGTCTTTCGAAAAGAACCCAGAAAACGGGAAGATACCCGCTATCGCCAGGCACGAGATCAGGAATGTGATCCGCGTAATCGGCATGTGCTTGCGCAAGCCACCCATCTTTGTAATGTCGCCCGGAGTGTGCGAACCGCCATGCTCCATACCGTGCATGACCGACCCGGCGCCAAGGAATAGGCACGCCTTGAAAAATGCGTGGGTACCGAGGTGAAACACCGCAGCGGTGTAGTTGCCGGTTCCCGCAGCAACGAACATGAACCCAAGCTGCGATACCGTAGAATAGGCGAGTACTTTCTTCAGGTCGGTCTGCGCAAACGCAATGAAAGCTGCAACCAGAGCAGTTAACAGACCAACGGTGGCCACGACGATTGACGCCGTCGTCGTTGCAGAATAGAGGAACGAAAGCCGGCACACCATGTAAACGCCTGCAGTCACCATGGTGGCCGCGTGGATCAGCGCAGAAACGGGCGTTGGGCCTGCCATCGCGTCGGGCAGCCACACAAACAGCGGCAGCTGCGCGCTCTTGCCACATGCGCCAATGAATAGAAGCACGCCGGCCGCTGCAGCGAGCCGTTCGCTACCCCAGACGGTCGAGTGTTGAGGGCCCCAGTCACTCGAAATGTAGGCAGCACCATGTGCGACGTTCCTGAGGTCAGCGAAGTCGAGTGACTTCACCGCCCAGTACAACAAGAACATGCCGAGCAGAAAGCAAAAGTCCCCAATGCGATTCACCACAAACGCCTTGCGACCGGCGTATGCGTAGTCATCGTTTTCGTACCAAAACCCGATGAGCAAGAATGAGCACAGCCCAACCCCCTCCCAGCCGATGAACATCACCGGAAGGTTGGCGGCGAGCACCAGGATCAACATCGCGCCGGTGAACAGATTGAGATAACCGAAGTACCTGGAGTACCCCGGATCATGCGCCATGTATCCCGTCGAGTAGATGTGGATCCACGTGCCGACGAACGTGATGATTAGGATCATCACCGCAGACAGCGAGTCGAGGCGAAACGCAAGCTCTGCCTTGAAGCCGCCGACCTCGAGCCAGGTCCACGCCGTTTGAGCGATGCCCCCAGTCTCCCAAAGCGGTTCTGATGCACCGGGCGCATGTTGGAACAGCCCCCAGAACACCAGCACACCCGACAGCGCACACGAAGCGGCAACTGCGCCAATGGCCACCGTGTGTACCCACGACTTTGACAGGTACCGACCGAGCGTTAGGTTGATAAACGCTCCCAGCAATGGTAGCGCGGCGATCCAGGCCAGTGCCGGCAAACCCAAATATGTAAGACTACGCGGATCCATTAGTGTTTCAGCGCCGTTAGCTTATCGATCTCTACGCTGTTGCGACCGCGGAACACCGCAACCACAATTGCCAGCCCCACAGCTGCTTCTGCAGCTGCAACCGCAATCACGATGAGGGCAAACGTATGGGCCGCAAGGGCCGCGCTATCCCCCCACATGCGAGAAAATACGATCAGCGTCATGTTGGCCGCATTTAGCATCAGCTCCACACTCATGAGAAGAATCAGAGCGTTGCGACGGATCAGCACCCCGGCCACGCCGATCAGAAACAACACCGCCGCCAGCACAAGAAAGTGCGTGTAGCCGATGTTCCAAAGTGCGTTGGTCATGGTGCAGCCCCCGTGGAGTCGCCGCTGCGCAGTGGGCGAGCGATCGCGATGGCACCAACCACCGCGATCAACAGCACAATCGAAATTGCCTCAAACGGAAACAACCCTGGTCCGAACAAGTCGACTCCCACGGCCTTGAGCGTTCCCCACCCCAGCGACTCTCCCACCCCGCCAGCACGAATCGGTGGCAACTGGATACTTGCCGGAGCAGCCATGGCTACAGCGCGGTTCGGCAGCTCGATGCGGGCGAACAACATCGCCAGCCGGGCGATCAAGTACGCGATGGCGACGCCCCCGACGATCTGCCCCAACCGGCCCGATGGCGCCACCGGCTCATCTTCGGGTCGGTTGAGAATCATGATCACGAACACAAACAGCACCATGATGGCCCCGGCGTAAACCAGCATTTGAATCACCGCGAGAAACGACGCGTAGAGCATCATGTAGACCGCGGCAATTCCTAAGAAACTGCCGACCATTCCCATCACTGCTGCCACCAGATTTCGCCGCGTCACCACGAATAGCGCACCGCCCACGGACGCAGCAGCGAACAACCAGAACAGCACCGCCATGCCTTTGCCGGCGGATTGGGAGATATCTCTGCGACTGTCGCCGGGTCCCGCATCCGGCGGGCTAACAGATGGGCGATCGACGGGTACTCGGTTGCGAACAGCGTTTGCAGCCGGAGCAAATTGCGCTTCCGCAAGGGCGATACGACCAGGACCACCTAGCCCGACCACCAATGAGATCGCGATCCAAATCGCCCGCCGCGTCATGCTGCGGCCGCCTGAAGTTTTTGTTCGAAGTCCGCGCGAAACTTGGTCAGGAATCCCATGACGGGCCACGCAGCGGCATCGCCGAGCGCACAGATGGTATTTCCGGCAATCCCGTGCGCGATCGTACCCATCAGTTCCAGGTCGCCGGGCTTGCCCTGCTCATCTGCGACCCGCCGTGCGACCTTTTCGAGCCAACCCGTGCCCTCCCGACAAGGCGTGCACTGGCCGCACGATTCGTGGGCAAAAAATTTGAGAATCCGCCACAGCGCGCGCGGGATATCGGCTTTGTCATCGAGGACCACGATGCCGCCCGATCCGGCCATCGTGCGCAGCGCCTTGCCGCCGCCGAGGTCAAATTGTTTGCCGGGAACCACTTCACACGGCTTGATCCGGTCGTCGGTCTGGAGCGCATCGAATTCGCATGGCACGTCGAGTTCCGACGCATCGAGCGGCGGCATGGAGACTCCGCCGGGAATCACCGCCTTCACGCCGCGGCCCTTCCACACTCCACCTGCTACGTCGTTGATGATTTGGTTGAACGTAATCCCGATTGGGAGCTCGTACACGCCCGGTTTGTCCACGTGTCCTGAAACGCACACGACGCGCGTCCCCCCGGAGCGCCCCACCCCAAGGCCGCTAAACCAAGGGCCACCCCGATCCACGATAAACGGCACGTTCATCAACGTCTCGACGTTGTTCACGATCGTAGGGTTGCCGAACAGGCCTTTGACCGCGGGAAATGGAGGCTTTAGCCGAGGTTGCCCACGCAGCCCCTCGAGCGAGTTCAAGAGCGCCGTCTCCTCGCCGCAAATGTATGCGCCAGCACCGCGATGCACGGTGATGTGACATTCGATACCGGTTCCAAGAACATTTTTGCCCAGGTAGCCCCGGCCGTACGCCTCTTCTACGGCGCGCTGTAACACCGCGTACTCGCGCATCATTTCGCCGCGGATATAGATGTAATTATGGACAGCTCGCAGGGCATGGGCAGCGATCACCATCCCCTCTATGAGAAGATGGGGGTCCCAATAAATGAGCTCTCGATCTTTGCACGTGCCCGGCTCGGACTCGTCGGCATTGCAGACCAAGTGCACGTTCTTTGCGCCGGGCGGAACGAAACCCCATTTCACACCCGTCGCAAAGCCGGCGCCCCCGCGGCCGCGCAAATTAGACGCTTTGACTTCCGCGGTGATGTCTTCGGGGCGCATGGCAACCGCCTTGCGCAACGCCTGGTAGCCCCCTGTCTGCTCATAGCCAGCCAGGGTCCGCGCCTGCTCGTTGCCAAACCGCTTGGTAACGAGTTTCTCCATGTTTGCGAGCCGATCGAGTGCCACTATACAACCTCGGATTCGGGGTGAGGCGTTGCCTGGAGTTCAGCAACAATTCGCTCGACGTCTTCGGGCGCGATGTCGAGGAAATATTTGGTGCCCACAACGGCGCATGGAGCATTGGCGCACGCCGCGATGCACTCCTCCTCGACTAGCGTGAACTGCCCGCGCGGATCGGTTCCACCGCGAGTCACTTTGAGTTTCTTTTCAAACGCCTCCAATACTTCGTAACCGCCCCGCAGCATGCACGAAATGTTGGTGCACATGCGAATCGTATTGGTACCGCCGGGCTCGCGGCGAAACATCGTATAGAAGGTGGCTACGCCGTAGACGTGGGCGTACGGCAGATCGAGGGTGCGACCTACGAGCCGCAGCGCGTCGTCGGACAGGTGGCCGAATTCCTTTTGCGCCAAGTGCAGCGCAGCGAGCACCACCGGGCGCTTGGTTCCCGAGACCTGATAGCGCTCGCACAACGCCGCGATCTTGTTCTGGGCGTCTGCGGAGAATTCGAGTGACATCGGGAGGTTGCCTCGGGCCGCTAAAGAGCGGGCGGAACATATGAGGGCCGAGGGTGCGCGTCAACGGACCAGCCGACCAAACAGCGAACGGGATCGCGGAACGTTGCAGGATCCGTGTTAAGCCGTCGCCAATGACCGATGCGCCATTGACACCCGTGGAGCGGTTCGCGGTGAAGTTTGGTGAATTCGCGAATGAACGCCCATCCGGCAAGTGGCTGCAAACGCGGTTCCTGCGCGGCATTTCCTACCCGTGGGTGCGAGCCGCGATCGCCAATCGCATTTTCGCCGACGGAGTTGAAGACCTGATGGCGCTTCGCCCGACCACCGGCGTCATGTTGGTCTCCAATCACCGATCGTTCTTCGACCAATATTGCATGCTGCTCGCCTGCTACATGGGACCGGTGGCGTGGGCCAAGCGGCTGTATTTCCCCGTCCGCTCCAACTTCTTCTACGATCGGCCCGTCGGTGTACTGGTCAACGCCGGAATCGCCGGCGGGGCGATGTACCCGCCGATTTACCGCCAATCCGAGCGCCGAGAAAAGAACGACGCTGCCCTCGACAAAATGGTCGAAATCGTTAGCCGGCCCGGCAACGTGCTCGGCATGCATCCCGAGGGCACGCGCGGCAAGGGCCCGGATCCGTACGCGCTGCTGCCGGCGCAGCCTGGAGTCGGCAAGCTCGCGTTGCTCGGAAAACCGATAGTGATCCCGGCGTTTATTCTCGGGCTCGGAAACGACTTCGCCCACGACGTTCGACTCAACTACGCAAAACGCGCCCGCCGCGACCACCCAGTGATCACCGCATTTGGTGCGCCGATCGACTACTCCGACCTTCTGGCGGAGAAACCTCGCCCCGCCCTGTACAAGAAGACCGCCGATCGGTTCATGGTCGAAATCAAAGCCCTCGGCGAGCGCCAGCGCGAACTGCGCACCGCGATCCGCGACGGCGCGATTGCCGACGACGACTCCCGCTGGCTCGGCAACCGCCCGGTATCCAAGCTGTACGCGTTTGAGGGAACTATGTGAGAGCAGCCGTTAGCGCTATCCGCGATCAGCCAACTTCAGAAGATCTTTAACGGCATTTGTAAGAGCACTAATTGCTGGGTACAACTCGTCGTAAGCTCGCTCAGTGATTACGCCATGGTCTCGCAATTCATTCAGCAAGCGGAGAGCATGTTCAGTCTCATCTACCGTCGGGGTGTTTTTCCTCGACGGCATTAGGCGGAGGTCGTCCACGGCTGTTTCCACATTTCCGTGATCGTGCTTCAGTTCGGTCTTCCATTTCCTCACTTTGGCCATGGCCTCCGCGAATTTTTCTATCAACTTAAACACAAGCGAGAGGTTGGCGACCATCGGACCCGCGTTTGGTTTCCGATCCGGAACCTCAGGTTGCTGCGCAAATAGCTGGGCAATTGTCGAGGGAGACAAGTCCGTATGCGAAGGGTAAAAGCCAATGCCATCCTCGGAGGCATGCGGCGCCGGAACTGCGGAGCCACCCTGGTGGACCTCAGGGCGGGGTTCATCAAGGTTTACAACTGGTTCAGGGTTCGCAAGATCTGCCATCGCCTGTCTCCTCCGCGATACGTGCCTGGTGAAGTGACCGAAAGCTATCACGTTCAACGCAATGAAAGAACAAGAGGCGGTGCCCAGCGAACTCACCCAGACACGATGGCAGTTCACGCAACCATATGCATATCCCCTCGATGGAGCAAGCGATCGCTCAACGTCTCAAGGACAAACTACGTCCAACGGGGTTCGGCCGCGGATGCGGTAGATCCGAAAATCTGAATCGAGGGTACAGACCGGAGCCCGATGCTCTTCGGCGAGGCGGACCATCGATGCGTCGGCCAAAGACATGGGCACGTTGGCGTAGCGCCGAATGAGCTGTCGCACTTTGGTTACGTCTCGAGTCAGGTCGAAATCGATCTCGAGAAGTCGATCTTCGATAAGCGAAAGCAGAGCATCTCGAGCGTCGCGCGCTCGACCACAGCGCCCCAGAAGGTGCCAGACTTCTGCGAGAACTGGTTGGCTGGTAACCGCGCGCGCCTCGGTTCTGGAAAGAACGTCGACGGCCCAGTGGTGGTGGTTTTCACTCTCATCGAAGTACGCGACGAGTGGCCCCGTATCGATGAGAAGCATGCTCACTTCCCAAAGTCCTTCATGAAACGAGGATTGGTCGCGAGGTCACCGTGACCACTCTTGATCACCCCGCAGTACTTTCTCCATCGCTCGTGAATCGAAGGCCGCTCCGACTGCTTGGGCAAGTATTGATGCAACGCGTCTCGCACCAGTTCAGATTTCGGCACTCGCTGCTTTTTGGCCGCTTGTGTCAACAGCGTGCTCAGCGAAGCCGGCAATTTGCACGTAATCGTTGCCATACCAACATGGTAATACCTTGCCTCCGCTAGAGCAATACCGGATTAACGCGGCCTCCCCAGCAGCTTGCAGGCGTAGGGCGCGTGGTAACTGATGATGATGTCGGCACCGGCTCGACGCATGCCGAGCAACGTCTCCATCACGACGCGCTCCTTGTCGATCCAGCCGCGCTCGGCTGCCGCCTCGATCATGGCGTATTCGCCGCTCACGCTATACGCCGCAACCGGAATATTTACCTCGTCGGACACCGCGCGAATCACGTCGAGATATGCCAAGGCCGGTTTGACCATCACGATATCCGCGCTCTCGGCAACGTCCATATGGACCTCGCGCACAGCCTCGGCCACATTCGCAGGATCCATTTGATGGCCGCGGCGGTCGCCAGATTGCGGCGCCGAGTCAACGGCATCGCGAAACGGGCCGTAATACGCAGATGCGTATTTGGCCGAATACGCCATGATTGCGGTGTCGTCGAAGCCCTCTTCGTCGAGGCTCTCGCGGCATACGCCGACAAAACCGTCGAGCATTCCCGATGGCGCCACCACATCGCAACCCGCCTTGGCGTACGATACGACCGTTCGAGCCAGGTTCTCAAGGGACGCGTCGTTGTCCAGCTGGCCATGCTTGAGCACGCCGCAATGGCCGTGATCGGTGTACTCGCAGAAGCACGCATCCGCCATCACGACCAGATCCGGCCGCGACTTCTTCAACCCGCGAATCGCCTTCTGCACCACGCCGCCGTCGTTCCACGCCTCCGATCCGACCGCGTCTTTGCGCTCTGGAATGCCAAACAGGATCACGGCGGGTATGCCCAGATCCGCCGCATGCGCGCCCGCAGCGACTGCCTTGTCGACGGAATAGTTGAACTGACCCGGCATCGACGCAATCGGCTTTTCCACCCCTTGCCCCGGCACCACGAACAATGGATATACAAAGTCGTCCGGCGCAAGCCGAGTCTCGCGGATCAGGCGACGCAAATTCTCGGTGCGTCGTAGGCGCCGGGCGCGGTAGTCAGGGTAATTCATGCGAGGCGAAGCATACCACCGCCCCGACGGGTCTCACCGGCTGCGATGGAGAACCACACACGGCTTGGGTCATCGAGGTGGCGGCATCATTGTCCTCCGGATGAGCCGGGCGGATGCGTTCGAGTTCAATGCCCAATTGAAGCCAGTAGGCGGAGAGCCGGGTCAGGTTGCCCCAGTCCATCGGACGCGAACGGAACCCCGTTGTCAGAGCGCATCGCCTTGGGCACCCCGTAACGACGAAAGATTTCCTCGCAGCACTCGCGAGCTTCCTCGTCGGAGATCGCAGCCATCGCGTCGCACCCTAAGAGGAACCGACTGCGCCGGTCCGTCAGGGTGAGTGGGTAGCACAGGGGCCGATCGCGTTCACGAGCGCGGCCACGGCCAGGGGAACGCCCACGTTCAGGGGGGGCGGCCACGGCCTCCAGACTCAGAAAGCGAAATGTGATCAATCATGAGACGTACGACGATTACCGCACCCGTTGACCTGCACTTGTGACACCACGTTTCCTGCGTTCGTGAACGTTCTTACACAGTCGGGATGGGCGAATCGCCCCACCACGGCGGTCCGACCACGGCGAACATCGCGTAGCCACGGGGCATTGCACCTGGCCCCAGGATTGCGATGATAGGACGCTATGCAGTCTATTCGACCGGTTTTTGTTCTACCTATCCTACTTGTGTGCCAGGTCGCAGCCGCCCAGGGCCAGGGCTACTACAGCCAGCCCAGTCCGATCCCCGGCGGATTTCATGACCGCATGGGACGGATCGCCGTCGGCCTTAGCTTCGGGCTCGGCGGCTTGCGCGACAACGGTAGCGGCGTCACCGATTGCGACAACTGCACCAACGGACTCGCGATCGGACTCGATGGCCATATCGGCGGGATGCTCAATCCGCGCTTCGCACTATTGCTCGAAAGCCAAGTGAACGGGCGCACCGTTCATTCCAACCGCGCGGACGCAGATACGGTGTTAACGCAGGCTGCCCTCATGGTTGCTGGGCAGTTTTGGATTACGCCGCAGCTGTGGGTCAAAGGCGGCCTCGGCGTTGCCAATCTTCGAGCCGACGACCGGTACGTGATCTACGACTACGGGTACGGGCTAGCTGTGCTCGGCGCAGTCGGATTTGAACTCTTATCGGCCCGCGACTTCTCGGTCGACCTTCAAGGCCGACTGCTCGACGGCGCATACAACGCCGGAACCGATCACGTGACGTCGGCCACCGTCGGCGTCGGCGTCAATTGGTTCTAGTCGCGGAGCAATCTACGCGCCATAGCGTAGGGCCAGGACGATTGCCGCAACGACAACGACAACCGCGCCGGCGATCCACCAAATAGGCAGTCTCGAGCGGTTCAGCGTGGTGCTCAGCTCCTCGGGTCCGCGCATCCGGCTCGAGGGCTCGTGCAGTACGGCCACAGGACTGGGTGCTGCCTGCGGCCGTGGCACTGGGCGCGGCGTCGGCGCTGCCACCACCTCGCGCGGAGGGGGAGGCGTCGATAGCGGACGTCGGCTTAGATCGCTCGGGAGGGCCAGCGTCTTCGCTTCGGCCGCCACGAAAGCTGCGATGTTCGGCGTCGCTGCGCGGGCGCGATCTAGTACTTCTCGCAGTCGACCCGCCATCGCCGTTGCGTCGGGGTGGCGATTGTTGGGGTCTTTCTCAAGCGCTTGCAAGATTACCTGATCGACGGCGGGTGGCAGCTCAGCGCTCGGGCGTGCGACCGACGGTGGACGCGGCGTCTGTTTCAGTTGCGCAGTGATAAGCGCGGCTGGTCCCTTGGCGTCCGGAAACGGCACGCGTCCCGTGACCATCTCGTACGCAAGCACGCCCAACGCGTAGACATCACTGCGCCCATCGAGTTGCTTGCCCATCAGCTGTTCCGGCGACATGTATTCGAGGGTCCCTAGCGTCTGACCTGTTTGCGTGAGCTGAGGTCCGGCCGCCTGGCCTGAATCACCCCGCACCACCTTGGCGATGCCGAAGTCGAGAACCTTTACAAATTCCGGGTTCCCCGGCCGGTTCTCTAGATAGATGTTATCGGGCTTAAGGTCGCGATGCACGATCCCCAGCGCGTGAGCTTCTGCAAGCGAGCTGCATATTTCGATCAAGATCTTAAAGGTGCGCTGCCACTCGAGGGGCGCTTGCTCCTTGAACACTTGATACAAGCTCTTTCCCTCGAGCAATTCCATCGCGATATACAGCGTGCCGTCAGGCGTCTGGTCGAAGTCATACGTGGTGATTGTGTGCGCGTCGCGCAAGTCGCATAGCACCATCCCTTCGCGACGAAACCGCGCCACGAGCTTGTCGTCTTTTTGCATCTCTGGATGCAGCAGTTTGAGCGCTACCTTGCGCCCGGTCGCGACCTGAACGCCGCGATAGACCGCGCCAAAGCCGCCCTCGCCGATTTTCGACTCAACTTTAAATCGATTGTTGAGGACTCGGCCAAGGTACAGCTCATCGGCTCGAGATTTCCGCTTCAGGGTGGGCAGCCTCGGAGCAGTTGCATCTTGTGTCTTCGTTCCTGCCGCAACCCGCTGCGAGACTTGGCTCCCGCAGACGCCGCAGAAGCGCGCCGCGGACTCAAGCGCCGAACCGCACGATGGGCAACTCATCCCGCGGCCAGTGTCGCAGAAAATCCAACCGTACGCTGTTCGCGGACGGGGGTTTCCACTGCACAGAAACGCGTTGACTGAGAGTCAACGGTTTCTGTTCCGCCTCGATCAAAAGGGGGCTTTCCCGCCCCCTCTGGACCGGCGACCCTTGGAAGTCCCTGTCGAGGGGCAAAGCCGGTCCAGAGGCCCCGCCGCGCGTCGCGTCGCGTCGCGCGGCTTCTTGTCTCGTAACCTATGCGTCACTGTTCAGTACCACATGTCAGTGGTTTGATCGGTTCGGGCCGCCGATCCATCGCCGATCGCATCGTTATGCTCCGTCGCGTTACCGCCGGTAACGCCGGTAACGCCGGTAACGCCGGTAACGCCGGTAACGCCAGTCTCATGATCCTACACATCTTGTCCATATCATGGCGGGTCGCTATAATTATAGTTGTCTCAGGCACTTAAGATCTATCGCTCTCAGGGATGTGGTCGACGCCGGGAACGTGATCGTCCCCGTGATCGTGGCCGCGCTCGTGAGCGGGAACGACCGCGTGGTCGTGATCCACACCGTGAACGATCGTCGGCGACGGCATCGATCACGTCCACAGGACCGATCACGTTCCTGAGCGCGGCCACGATCAGGGGAACGCCCACGATCAAGGGCTGCGGCCACGGCCTGCGGAACGGCGGGAGAAATGTGATCAATCATGAGACCGCCAGTAGCGCTTACTCCGCAAGCCTCGCGCTCGGCGCGCCTCAGCGACCGGAACCTGCCAAAACCACTGACACGAGGTACTAGCGGCGGTCCTCGAGCTCAATGCGCAACAGCTGGTCGCCCAGCCGGAAGTGATCGCCGCTTCTCACCGTGGCAGTTTTTGCGACCCGAACGAACGTCCCATTCGAACTGCCGAGGTCGACGACGCGAGCAGCGTTGCCATCCCATGTCAACGCGGCATGCCGACGCGACATGAAGGCATCATCTCGAAACAGAATGTCGCCCTCTTCTCGTCCGAGGACGACTTCGGGCGCAACTAAGTGCCGGACGTCGCGAAACCCGCCAGAGGGGAGCAGCTGAACCAGTCGCCCCCATGGCTCGCGCGGCGGAGAGCCAAAAAGCGAGACGCCGTGGCGAACGAGCGGACGCACCGCGCGCTCTTCGGCAGGCACGATCTCAAACCGAAGCACTTCGCGGCCAACTAAGATCGCCGTGCCATCGGCGAGGTCCACGGGTTCCAGGGCCTTGAGGAAGATCCCGTTCACCGCGTCTAGCGAGTAGATGATCACGCTGCCGTCCCGAAACCGCTCCAGCCGCGCGTGGTGCGGCGCCAAAAACCGATCGTCCTCGAACGAGATATCTGCGCCAGCACGGCCGATCAGCGTATCGTCGGAGACGAGCGGAAAGCGATGACCGCTCGTTCCATCGCGATTGACGAGGACCGCCGATCCCCATGCCGGTTTCTGCACCGAGCCGGCCCATTTTCGATCCGCCGGAGCTGCGTCCTGAGCCGCCACCGAGGCCATCGGCTGGGACTGAGCCACCGTGGCGCCTTGCGGGTCGACCCCGCTCGCTCCTTCGTCCGGCGGGGCGTGACTCGAATGCTGGCCAGGCGGCTCATTTCGTTTCGAGATCGACGCCGAAGCCGGGTCCACGCTCGCACTCGAAACCAGGTGAAGACCGCACTGCTGGCAATACGCAAACCCCGCTGGAGTCACTGTGCCACAGCGCGAACACGTCGTGCCGGACAGCACGTGGGGCGAGGAGCGGCGTGATGCCGGTGCGCTGTACCCGGGAGCGGCCGCGGTGGACGTGTAGGTCAGAGACCTCCCACACGAACAGCAAAATCGCATGCCGGGCGGATTTTCGGCTCGGCAGATGCTGCAAATCGTGGGCAACCCATCGGGTTCGGGCGGAGTCTCTCGAGCCGCGGGAACGATCTGGGTTCCGCAATTGAGACAAAACGACGATCCGGGCGGGCTTTCGTGCCCACAGGCAGAGCAACGCATGCCACCTCTTATACCGTGTTTGGCCCAAACCAAGCGGATTGGGAATGGCGTCCAGTCGGTTTGCAACCCCGGAGTGGTATTGGTAAGAGGGACCTCGACTTTGCGAGGCACCGACCCCCAAGAGCGCAGATCGTTTACCAAAGCGAGCTGGCAGCGGTGCGCGCATCGTATTGCCATGGCCCTGCTGGTGTTTTTGACCGCCGCCTGCAGCGGCCTCCCAACTCGAGCTGCACCGTTTCGCGTCCGACCGGACGCGGCGGAAATCGGTTCATTGCGGGGACCGTTTAGCGGCAGGGTTATCGATGCGACCACCCGGGCCCCTATCGCCGGGGCACTGATCTACGCAGCCTGGACATTCGAGCGGGGTAGCGGCCTTCACGAACCGGCCGGCGCTCGAGAATTCTTGGGTTCAACCGACGAGGGTGGTAACTACCGAGTCCCCCGTTCGAACGATTCCCACCCACCCGGGGCACGGATCACCGAATTTGTGCTTTTGGTGTACAAGCGCGGCTACATTGCGTATCGCAGCGATAGGCGCTTCAACGACCTCGGGCTGCGAATGGACTTTGCTCAGAGGGACAATCAAGTGCTCCTCGAACGCTGGCGCAACGAGCTATCACACGTGCGGCACCTGCGATTTTTGGGATCCGGTGCAGCGATCGCTGCGCTAACGCAATGGGAGCTCGCCGAGGCTGCAACCGAGCTCACGGGGAAATCGGAGCGAAAGGGCGACCTTCGTCCCGGTCGCAGCGACGGCCCATACGTTGTGGCGGCGCAACTCCTTACCGATACCGAGATCAAAGCACTAACAAAGTACGATGGACAATTCGAGACGGGTCCGCTCGCCGACGAACCCGATACGTCGACGTATTCTTCCCAGCACTTCAAGGCCTTAAATCATGCGGAAACCTGGGACGTAGCCCTCCGGGTGTGGCGACTCGACGCTGCCAAGGCGCGTGAACGCTATGACGAGTTGGCCAGCCAAATGCCCGGCATCGCAGAAAAAGACGAGATTGCCAATCGCTCGTTTCGCGCCGCGGAAAGCAACATTCGAGGCGTAGGGTTCCTCGATGTTCCGCGCGGCACCGTTGTGCTCCTAACGTGTGGCAGCAGCCAGTGTGCGTCGGAAGACGATGCGGTCGCGTTAGCCCGGCTCGCGCACGCAAAACTGAAACAGCTGATTTCGGCGGGTTCAGGACCTGCCGTCCAGGGAAATCCCCAATGAAGGCCCCCGTGAAAGCGTGCGCCATTTCGCTCGCGATCGGCCTGCTTGCGGGGAGTGCGCAGGCATGGGAAGCACAAACGACGCATGCCGGCCTCGCAGAGCAAGCCGCCCTTGCCTCAACCCTTCACAAGCGCCTGGTCGCACTCGGTTGGAACGGCGGACTGTTTGAGCTGCTGACGATACCGCCCGGAGACGCCAAAGCGCTGCTCGATGGCCTTCGACTACTATCGCCTGTTCATGGCAGTGTTCCCGACGACCGCGGTCGCCAAACGGCTTTGGCGTGGCTCGCCGCAGGGAGCGCAATCGCCGACCTTCCAGCGAGTCACGGCGCCAACCACTTCTTCGACCCATCAAATGGCAAGGGCTGGATCCACCCTTCTATCGGAGTGCTGGGCACGCTTGCGCAAGCTCTACATCGCGGACCCAGCCAGCTGCCGGACAAGGGAGTCCCCGCCCCCGAGTGGATCACCCACAAGCGCAACCCACTAAACCTCGATGCATTTCTCGATCAGTACGCGAAGGCAGCCACCGCCGCCACGCCAGGTCAACGCAGCCGAGCCATGGCTTCGGCGTTGATCGCCGCTGGAGCGCTGCTGCACGCGCTGGCCGATCTAGGCAGCCCGTCACATGTTCGGAGCGATCCAGCCGCGCACTTGGATTCGCTCAGCGACGACCCGAACGATCGCGGTTCGCGCTTCGAACGAATTGCGGCGCTTAGCTATGGCCGGCTAGGCATCCCAGCCCCATCGCGCCAAGTTAGCCGCGTACGCCTTCGCGACTTTTTCTCGTCGAAAGATGGCAATGGCCTCGCGGACATCATCACTCGCTCGTACTTCTCACCGAATACGCTCCCGGCGCCGAGCCGGGTGAAGCGCGGAGCCAGTCCGGTGTTGCAGCGAGCCCTCCCGCGCCTCCCCGACAAGCTCAACGTAATTGCGGCCGCCCGCGACGAAGGCACTACGCTGCGCGCCAGCGATGGCACCTGCCTTGCGCGCTATCGCGTCGATCGCTCGATCGTTTCGTTTACTATTGACGACGATTGCATGCTCGATCAGATCGCCGCAATCATGCCCGAGGTAGCCGCCTATGAGACCGGTATGTTGGATTTCCTGCTTCGCGGCGAACTGACGATTGCGACCGGAAGTGAAGTGGTCGTAACAGGGACCGGACTTGGTTCCGGAAACGTCGAAATCCTCGTCGAAGATGAACGCGGAATCCGAACGTCGATCGCTAGGCCTGCGGTTCGCGGCGACAGCGCCCAGCTGGCCCGAGTCGCGACTCCTAGCGGCGGAACGCGGATTGTCGCGGTGTTTCGCGGCGTCGACGCTGCCGGCGAACCGATTGTGGCGATCGGCGCCGCTTCTCGCTAAAACACCTGTTGCAGGACACTATTAGGAAGAGCGCGGCAAAAGCGCCCAGTAGTCGAGTTCAAGCACCACTCTGGGGTCGCGCGTCCCAGCCGACGGAAGTGGCAAAGCGGAAAGTTCGCTCGCCGAAACGTTCTTGGCAGCGTACATGCGCAGACGCAACGCACCCACATCCGTCCGCTGCGGCAACTCGGTGGCCTCGACAACTTCGGTGAAGGCGCGCAGTGTATCGCCGCCAAATGTTGGAGCAACGTGCACGCCACTGTTCCACGCCGCGACGCGCAACGCGGTCCCAAGCCCATTTTGCGATAGGGCGATGGCGACCGAAATCACGTGACCCCCGTAGACCAGGCGCCGGCCAAAGCGCGACGCTGCCATGGCGACCTGATCGAAGTGGACTTGCGCGGTGTTGTGGTACATGCGGGTCGCCTGCACGTGATCGGCTTCTTCGATCGTCATGGCGTCGGGATGGTTGATCCGCTCGCCTGTCCGGTAGTCATTCCACATCGCACCCGGCGGCATTGCCCACGCAACATCAGGGAACCGCTGGAGATTCATCGTCTCCGGAATCGGCAGTCGGTCGGGGAGTACCACTGAGGGGAGCTCGGGAACATGCCCAGCCGGAGATTCAGCCGTGCGATCGCGCTTCGGAACCATTACCCAACGGACGAAACTCAGCACGTCCTGTCCTTTTTGGTTGGCTCCACGCGTCCGGACATACACGACTCCCGCGTCGCCGCTGGACACCTCGCGTAGACCGATCACTTCACTCTCGGCCGCGAGCGTGTCCCCGGGATACACGGGCCGCAGAAAGCGCACGTCGGCGTAACCGAGATTTGCGCTGGCATTATGTGAAATATCGGCCACCGACTTGCCAAACACGATGTGAAACACCAGCAGGTCCGGCATCACCTCGCGCTGAAACCCCAGCGACCGGGCTAGCTCGGTCGAGGACGCGAGAGGGTGACGGTCGCCCGTTAACGCGAAGTAAGCGGCGATGTCTCCGCCGTGGAGTGTCCGCGGAACGGCGTGAACCATGTGCTGGCCCAATGCAAAGTCCTCGAAATAGCGCCCGGCTGCGAGTTTCATAAGTGGGCGGTCACGCTATCTCGCACGCGCATTACGGGCAAGATCGCGTCAATTTCCGCCCGGCGGCTCGGCTCTTGCCGAACGGGAGGATAGGCCAGGTGTTTTTTGCTTGACGACTGCCAGGGACCGGCCGCAATGATTCCACCGATGCCAACTCCCGCGCCGCAGAGCCGAGGTTTCCCTTATGGAATGATCAATGCTTCATGGGGGGCGAGTTAGGAAACACCGTGATCGTCGAAGTACCCAACCCGCTGTTGACCCTTCAACAGGACTCGTCCAGCGCTGGTTTGCCTCAGACTCAGACCGAGCATAGCGGGCCACCGACCGCTAGCGTTGCGAGTCCAGTCAGGTTTGTTTGCAGCTCGGACGCGTCCTCACGAGCGTATGGCCGCTACCACGGGCCTGAGCATCCGCTGACGGATTTTTGGGCGCGTCCCGCCAATGCGATTATCTGTGACTTGAACCGGACGACCACCGAAGTCGCTCCAATGACCAAGGTCGCCAGAGCGTTCACCGACCTCCTCATGTACCAGGATGCCGGTGTCGCATGGCAACGGCTCCGCCCCGATGACAATTCGGTCGAAGGATTCGTTGTGGAAGCTCTCATGAATGTGCCGTACGTTGCTGGCGTAGCGCGAATTGCAAAGTGGAAGCGAATCTCTCGGGCCGCAGATCCTGGGCACGGCAAGGGTCAGACTGCAGCAACGCACGAGTCGATCAACGGATCCCACGATCGAAACTGGCCCAAGGCGTACGGCATTGCCGATTCTCTTGAGCAAAAGCTCGACAATGTGCTGACCACGCTGGTCGATAAAAAGCGCATGACCCCTGCGAATCGAGATCGAGTGAGGAGCCACATCGATGACCTCGTTGGTCGTGCAGTCGCCGTATCGGATCTGCAGCACCATGGCGGTCGAGTGGAAGAAACCTATGCGATCGCCGAGGCGGAGCTTAGAACGCTGTCGACCGAACTCAAGACACTCCTCGACAAAGAACTGCGAGGTGGGGACGCCTCGAACGAGATACAAACGTGGTTCAAGTTCGTTACTTTCAATGTTCTACGACGCGTGGCCCTGCGCGAAGGCGATTGGTAGCGTCACGCTTCGATGCCGCGGCGCAGATACGCAACGGTGTCGACAAGGGTTAGCTGCGGATCGCGGGGCTCAAAGTCGAGCTCGTCGCGTGCCTTGGATGAGTCAATCCACCAGAAGTGTTCCGCCATTTCGACGCTAATCCGATCGACCGGAGGCTCGATGCCGCGCCAACGATAGAGCTCTTCCACCATGGATGCGCCCCAGCGAGTCCACTTTGCCGGCAACGTGAACCGCGGCGGGCTAACGTTGGCTACGCGGCCAAGGCGCGCAAAAAATTCTTTGGTCGTCCAGTTCACGCTGCCAAGCAGATATCGCTCGCCCGCCCTGCCCTTGCTGAGCGCGGATGCAGTCGCTGTGGCTGCATCGCGCGCATCGACAAAGCTCACACCGCCATCCGGAATCGTCGGAATCTGACGGTTGATAAATCGGCGCACATCGCCCGTCGACGACAATCGCCGATCGCCTGGTCCCAAAAGCAATGATGGATTTACCGCAACCACTTCAATACCCAGTTGCTGGCCGTGCTCAAACGCGAGCCGCTCTTGGTAGATCTTGGATGCGTAATACGGCCATCCGGCAACGATCTGCTCGGCGTACGGAGCATGTTCGTCGAGGAGCTGCTCGCGCGTTGAAACTCCGATCGTCCCCGAGGTCGAAGCGAGGACCATGCGCCGCACGCCTGTGCGCGCCATCTGGTCGAGAACGCGACGCGTGCCGTCGACGTGAAGCCGCATCATGCGCTGCGCATCGCTCGGATCGCGCGAAACAGCACCGGCGAGGTGAAATACTGCGGATACGCCGTCCAGAGCTCGCACCAGTTCATCACCATCGCTCAGAACGTCGCCGCGAATGTGCTCCACGCCAAGATCTTCAAGAATGGCCGATCGGGAACGAGCGAGGCCGCGTACGATGTGCCGACCCTCCACCAACACGCGGCAGAGATGCTCGCCAAGAAAACCGGTTGCTCCAGTCACCAGTACCGATGTTTTCACGGCGAAACCTCGTTTTCTCCATCGCCGGCCGATGTACGTACTGTGAGCGCTGCCCTCCCGCTGTCGCCCAGAGTCCACGCAGCGTCCTCGGGCGCCAAGCGCCGGATAACAGTCTCGACGTGTTGCGTAATTGCTCGATATTGCTGGGCTTTTGAGTCTTGGCCTGCCAGCTTCAAGACGTCTTCGTAGCTCATAAACGGTCCGACGTGAGCCGCAACGCGTTGCCCTCGTTTGGGGACGTACCGGCCTTTGGGCATGGCGCTATGGGTTCCGTACAAGTACATCGGCAAGATCCCGCACTTGTTCTGCATCGCGAGGTACCCGAGCGAAGGTTTGAAGTCTGTCATTACCCCGCTCTCGCTACGGGTCCCTTCGGGGAAGATCAGCAAAATGTATCCGTCGCGGATGATATCGCCAGCGAGTCGTAGGGACTCGCGCAGCGAACCGTGCCGCGCCATCGGCACGACATTGGTGAAATTCTCAAAGTACATCCGGCGAACCGGGTCATCGAAGAAGTAGTCTTTTGCCCCAAGCGCGACCAGAACATCGCCTGCCTCTCCCAGGGCGTACTTCACGAGTCCGGTGTCGAGGTGACTCGAGTGATTTGCCGCAACGATGTACCCTCCGAATGGCGGCACATTAGCGCCGCCATAAACGTCGGTTTCGAGAACGCGCTCATACAGCTCGCGCATTCCACGGCGCAACGCTCGACGTCCAAGCGCAACTACCGGTCGCGGCACCGCAATATCGTCGCTGTAGTCGGAAGCGGCGTCCTTGGCCGCCTTGTCGCGCCGCAGTCGTTCCTTTTTGGGTTTCTCCGACTTAGCCTTGGCGCCGAGTCGCACAATCAAGTTCTCGATGTCGGCCACGGTCGCAAGACCATGGAGTTCAGACGGATCGGGAAGCTCGACTTCCGCCGCCTCAAGTGCGGCAGCGAGCTCCGTGAACATCAACGAATCGAAACCGAGGTCGGCCAGCGAGGTTGAGCTTGCGATAGCGCCGCGTTTGCGCTGAGTCACGTCGGCTATGAGATCGAGAATCCACGTCGAACCATGCGCGCCCTCCCCCTCACCAGGTTGCCTTGCTTCGCTGCCCAGTCGAGTCGCTCGCTCCAAGCGCTGGAGTTCCCGGATGACGTCGCGGCGCTTGACCTTTCGCGTCGATGTTTTTGGCAGGTCGTGATCCCACAGGTGAAGCACCTTGACGCGCTTGTAAAGCGGCAGCGTCTTTGACACCGCCCGGACGTGCTCGCGAACAGCCTCACGAACCGCGTCGCGATCTGTCCCCGTCGCATCGACGCCACGGACCTCGTCGTTCGCGCGAGACTCGTAATTGGGCACGACCAACGCCGCCACAGTTTCGTGGCCGCCTTCCCCTGGCAGTCCAACGACTGACACCTCTTTGACATACTCAGATGCGCGATACAGCTCCTCCAACTCGTCTGGATAGACGTTTTCCCCCGAAGGGCCAAGGATCATCTCCTTCTTGCGGCCAACGATATACAGATTTCCGTCGGCGTCGAACCTACCGAGATCGCCGGTGTGCAACCAACCGTCAACAATCGTGTCAGCGGTAGCTTCGGCGTTCTCGAAATAGCCGGCCATGACGTTCGGCCCTTTGGCAATTACCTCTCCAACCCCGCTCGGGTCTGGAGTGTCGATCTTAACGTCGATGCCAGGCAACGGCCTGCCGACCGAACCCGGAATGACTTTGTCCCCGGGACGAGTCACGGTAAGGACAGGTGCGGACTCGGTCATACCGTAACCTTCGTAGAGATTGAAGCCGAGGCCATGGAACGTTTTCATCGTTTCCGCAGGTAAGGCGGAGCCACCCGAGATCAAGAGCCGCATCCGCCCACCCAGCTTTTTGTGCACGGGGAAAAACAGCGCCTTTCCTGCGCTTACGTTCCACGGCAACGCATCGCGAAGCATCCGATGGAAGTCGACCACCGAATCGAATCCCCGCTCCACTAGCGCTCCGGCATCGGAAACGTTCTTGTATATTTTGCGCTCGAGGAGTTGCCACAGCGCCGGAACTCCGACCATGCCGGTAATACCCTCGTGCTCGAGCGCATACGCCAAGCTGTCGGCCTCCACGTGATCGAGGTAGGTAATCGAGGCGCCATGGATCATTGGCATCAAGAATCCGGTGGTGAATTCGAACGTATGATGTAGCGGGAGCACGCTGAGCAATCGGTCGTGTTTGTAGAGAGTGAACAACGACGACAACTTGCTCGCCACCGAGGTAAAGTTTTTATGCGTCAGCATGACGCCCTTCGGCGTACCGGTCGTGCCGCTCGTAAAAATCAACGAGGCCACGCTGTCGCCCTTCACCTCGGTCCTGGAGGCACCGCTCGGCGAAGCGCTCGAGACTGGGGCGTGGGGATCGATGAATACGACGTCTTGCTCCGCCAGTAGATCGTCAAATGCCATGACGCGGATCGCGAGGTCGCTGGTCTCGAAATACCCCTGCAGCGCCGGGTGGGCCGGCGACCACATCCGAAACAGATCAACGCGCTGATCGTTGCTCGGCTCGGTCAATTCACCTGCAAGGCCGGCTTCTTTCGCTAGCCGCTCTGCAACGAGGCGAGACATCACGATGGCAGGCGCGCGCGATGCGGTCGCAAGATTCACAACCTCGGCCAGGGTCAGCTGCGAATCGAGCGGCACGCATGTCGCGCCTGCAAGCATCATCGCGAAATACGAAATGCCCCACTCAGGTCGATTTTCGCTCATGAGCATGATGCGATCGCCGCTAGCAACTCCGCGCTGACGCAACACGGTTGCGCCGTGCCGAGCGAGTTCATCGACTTGTCCAAAGGTGTACGAGACCGCGACGCGCGACGCACCGACAGGCTCGCTGCTCAAAAGCCGCATCGCTGTGCGATTGCGATGGAGTTTCACTGTCGCTTCAAACAGCTCGATCAGTTCTTTGTAGGTGTAGACGGACTTCGGCTTGGCACCAAACTCCTCGTCGAGCTTGTCGAAGGTCCACTTCTGAAGCCCTGGGAAATGCGTATCCAGCCAGTACGCGCGCCAATCGACCAGATGAGGGGCCCAAAGTAGCTTGTCCTGATCAATCGGCGCGACCCGAGCCCACAACGCTCGAATGTTATCGCACCGAAACGCGATATCGTGGTCGGTCGTAAACGGCTTGAACAACTCGACCAGTTCATTGATCTGACCGGTAAACGTCGACACCTTCGACAGCTCGTCGCGCGCCCGCTCAGCGATCGCTTCGATGCGCGGCGCCCCCCACCGCGGAAGTTTGGTATCGATAGCGCGGATCAGTGAGTCAGATAGCTTCTTGATCATCGGCGCCGAATAGCGTTCGAAGTGCTCGTACGTTACCGATCGCCCCTCGAGTCGGGCGCGGAGTAACGACTTCAGCTTGTCTTCGCCGCGATCCGCTTTTTCCTTGTGGTACCGGCGTACTGCGAGAGCCGTGAGCTCAGTCAGGCGTTTGCTCGACACCCGGTTCACATCGCTCGCACCCAACTGATACACCGGCTCATGCTCACCGGCCAGCACAGCCGCCGTTGCGAGCAGTATTCCTGAAGCCACAAAATCGACCGGGATCACGTCTAGCGCCGTGTCCTCACCCATCGGAATGTTGCGATGGCCCTTCAGCACCAAGTACATCAGCGGCGCAGTGGTATTGAAGCCCTCGTTCCAGCCGGGGAATGGGAACCGAACTGAACTCTCTACAACGGCTGGGCGAACGATCGTCGCGGCCACCGCGCGATCCGCTAGGATGACTTGCTCCCCCAGACTCTTGGTATAGGTATACGTGTTGGTCCAACCCCAATGGCGTGCGCGCTCCATCCCGAGCTTGGTGAGTACGTCGTTCATCCACACTTTGCGCTCACGCGCCACCGCTATTTTTAGGTCGTTCTCGTTGTCCGGGTCGCGTCGCTGATCGCGCAACGCCTTTGCGCCTCGCTCGCGAAACTCCGATACCAACTGGCGATCGTTCGAGCGCTCGCGCGCGTGCTCGATAATTCGAAGGCAATCGGCGATCTCAGCGGCCGGGTCGAAGTCGCGATCCAGCAATTCGTTGGCGGAGCCTCCGCTTCGTTCAGCGCGGCCAACCGCCTGGGAGCGCGGAAAGTACCCAACAACCGGCTCGTCCTCCCAGACCTCGCCCTCGCGCTGACCCGCCACATAGCACGTCGACACATGACACAAGCGGGCGCCTAGCTTACGCGCAAGGTCTAAGACGTTTTTTGCGCCCATCGCATTGATTCGCAGCGCGCTCTCTAGCGAGGGCGCAAACGATACCAAGCCCGCGCTGTTTATGATCACATCAACGTGGAGCTCGGCGATTTGTTCATCGGAAAAATTGCACAGCGGGCGGCCGATATCGCCCGGAATCGCCACGATCTTCGACTTCAGAAACTCGAGATAGCCCTCGCCATACGTTTCTCGCAGGGGATCAAACACTTCGCTGACGGCTACTTTCTTGTAGAACCGTTCATCCGCAGTATTTCCGGCGCCTGGACGAACCAGGCAGTACACCCGGCCGACCTCGGGATAGCGGTGCAGCAGCATCGACAGCGCGACCTTGCCGACGAACCCTGTGGTGCCGATCAGCAAGATGTGTTTGCCGCGAAAAATCTCTCCGACTACAAGTCGAGTCTTCCCGCTAACGGACTCGCGCAGCCCTGGCAGCGACGAAGAAAGTGCGTCGCGCCACGGTTTGATATAGCCGGCCCCGCTCCAAGCTTCTTGGGTGTCGGGAAAGTACCCGTGATAGCGGGCATCAGTTGGATTGGTCATAGCGCAAGGGGGTGCCTACCTAAACGATGTCCGAAATCATGTAGGGCGGGTGGTGCATCATCGTGATCTGGGCGCTTCGCCCCATGGTGCCTCGCGCCATCGCAATCGCTTCGGCGATCGAATCTGCCGTCTCCCAGCCCATGATTTGCGGAACGGTCGCATTGTCGGCGCCAACGGCAATGACCCGACTGGTCTTCTCTCGCCCGCGTTGGCCCCAATACCACATGAAGCAGGGATGAGCACCGTGGTACGCGTTGCCACGGCGGTACATCTCGACGTAGCTCGGGTTGTACGCCAGCTCATCTTGATACTTGGTCTCGATCGCGTACGCGTCGGTGGTCTCAGTAAGAATGCGGTTAAAAAATTCGATGTAGCTCGGATGATGCTGGGGATCGAACCGATCGCTGCAAGGATGCGTCAAAATGAGAACCCCACCGTCGCGCAAGATCGGCTGGTTGCGGTACATGTGATAAAAATAACCAAGCGCCATCACCTGCACGAGCAATGGGTTGAGCGCTTTGGAATTGACGTTGTAGGGCGAAATATAGGGGATGCCCATCAACAAGATATCCGCTGGACCCGCAACCTCGACGCAGTTTTGTTCATTCTGTTTCGCCAGCGTCTTATCGTGTGTGGGGTCGCACGCGCCCGCATAACATGCGATCAGTTCATAGGCAGCCGGCGTGCGCATGAAGATTTCGCGCCGAGCCGCAAATGGTAGCTTGTCGAGCGTCCACTTCATCGCCTGGAACTTCAGGCGATCGGTCTCGGTAAAGTCATCCTCATTCTTCATTAAGAACGACAGCGGACCGTCGAATGCGCGATTGTTAAGCACGGTTTCGATGTGAAACACGTTGAGGGACTTCTCGATCAGCTCCCCCTGGCGCCTAAATGAATGAGCCAAAAACGACTTCGGCGGATCCATATACGAATTCGAGGCGACAATCCCCTTTGGCGTGTGATGCGCTTTGAGCGACTCGTAGCCGCAGAGCCCCACTGCCATCGACTTGTGCCCGCCGTTCATCGGCACGAAGTTGAGGTTCACATAGATCACTAAATCGCTCTCGGCCGCACGGCGATTCATTTCAACGAGCTCGCGGTGCGGCGTGTGACCCAGAACGACCATGCCATCGGGATCGCATCCGTCGTGGTTGTACAGGCGATCGGGCCAATACTCGTTCCATACCTTGTCGCCGACCATCCGACGGATCTCGTGGTCGGTCATGCGACGATGCAGACCCAACGCGATGACGATGTGAACATCATCGACGCCGTGGTCGGCGAGCATCTCGCAGACGATCTCAAGCACGATTTGGCGCACATCTGGAGTGCGCATGATCGGCAACGGCATCGAAATGTCGTCGACTGCAATCGTCACTTTCATGCCAGGCTCGAGCATTGCGTGCAGCGGATCACAGCCCTCAGGGCGGTTCAACGCATACCGGATCGCCGCGCGTGGATTGGCAACCGGAGCCATGGGTGGATTCGGATAGATGACGCGCGTGCCGATCGGCAGGTCCTCCATGATCAAGTTCTCGCCGGAGAACATGATGCGCGGCGCGGAATCCTCGTCGATCGTGACGATGTGCTCGCGCGTGTGAGTACGAATTTTTGGACGGATCGCGCGCATGAGTCAGCTTCTCCGAATAGATCGTGGTCGGTTAGCAGCGGTGGAGTCGTGTGAAGTTGGCCGGGACAAGCCCCCAGGCCGCCGGTCTACGCCACGGCGCGGATCTTCATCCAGGTCGAGCACGGGCCAATCGTAACTGCGCGCAACCGATCGCAACCGGAAGTCCGGATTGCAGGCCGTAGGGTGGCCGACGACAGCGAGCATCGGGTAGTCGGAAAAGCTATCGCTGTATGCCCACGATTCAGCGAGATCAATGTGATGAGCCTTGGCGTACGTTCGCATGATATCTGCTTTTGTTGCACCGGCAACAAACGGCTTCTTGAGCTTGCCGGTCGCGCGATGATCGACGAACTCGAGTTGATTGGCGATAATATCGTCGACTCCGAGATAACGCGCGAGAGGCCGCATCGTAAAGTCGAGCGCACCGGAAACGAGTACCTGCCGCACACCGGCTCGCCGACTCTCGGCGATGAGGTCCTTTGCCCTCGGGTAAATGTTTGGCTCGATCACATCGTCGAACAATTCCTGCGCCAGCACGACGAGCCGATCTTCGCTTGCGCCTTCATACGAGCGGTAAAAAATTTCGTTAAACCACTTTCTCGATAGCTTGTCGGCCGCCCAAAATACCGGCAGGGACAGCCCCGTTTTTACCGTTCGGACCGCGCTTTCGAGCAGAGAAGGCTGGCGCGCCGCATAGAACGCGAACGCATGCACGATATTGATCCGGATGAGCGTGCCGTCGACGTCATAAAACGCCGCAGAATTCTTGTACTTGGCTAGCGCCCCGTGCATCGGTCAACCTCCGCACTCCACAGGGAGTGCTGCGCACCCCAGCAGTCCGGGGTTATCGACGCCGCACTCTGGCCCAGCCGTTCCCACAGTGTCAATGGCTCGTCGCCCCTCCTCCTGCCCTCGATTGGGCTTCGGCGGGTGCAATTTGAACCCGGCAACGGCTGTTAGTGCGGCCCCCCCCCCCATGCCATTCTGGAGCCCATTGACGACTTGAGAAGGGCCCGGGTCGGTGTGGTAGCGTTGCCGCGATGCAAGTTCCGGTTTGGCTCGTCCTAGGGGTGGCGGCTCTGGTGATCGCCTTTGGCAGTTACCGAATCCACCTTGCACGTAGGAGTTCCGCAAAGGGCTCCGGCGCGCCCGCCGAGCCGCCACGCAAGCAAGGGCTGTCGATTCTGGCTGGGGGCATGTACCGGATGGGGCCCAAAGCGCACTTGTTCATCGGCATCGTGTACGTACTTCTGGGTACGGCCCTGATCGCAACCGCGTTCGGATGGAACCCCATCGACCACCTATAGGATCTGGAGTTTGCGGCTCTGCTCGGCTTGCTCGCCGATGTACTCCAGGACGTGAGGATGGGTCATAATTACCTCGCGAAACTCACGGGCTGGCAGGCAAAGCGCAAGGCTTTTGCCAAGCGAGGCAATTTCGCTCTGAATCGCCCCGCCCGACAGCAGCGCTGTTTCGCCGACGAGATTTCCAGGCCCAAGCGTGGCTACCGCGACCCCTGCGCGCTTCACCACGAACTGGCCGGCGAGCACGATATATAGGCCATCCGGTCGACTGCCGGCGGTAAACAACGTGCTGTTGGCGTCGATCTCCAGGAACCGAAACCGCGCCGCAAGCGACTGGCGTTCACTCGCGTCGAATGGCCGGAACAGTGGGCTTGTTCTCATCCATCGGTCGACGAGCCGGTCGCGGACAAAGCGAAGTACGGCTGCAAGTACCTCGCCGTGCTCCGCGAGTACCCGGGCTAGGGTTATGCGATCGATGCGCAAGAGTTCCGAGTCGTCTGCAGCCGAAACGGTTGCTGAGCGCGGCTGATCCGTCATTAGCGCGACTTCGCCGATAAACTCTCCAGGGCCGAGCCGAACCAATTCGACTCGCGGAGGCCCCTCGATCTCGACGACGACCTCGCCCTCGACGATGACGTATAGCGCATCGCCGGGATCGCCCTCGCGAAACAGCACGTCACCACCTGCCAAATGCACGAGTTGCAACTCGGACACAAAAGATTCAAGCGCTTCCTGCGTTAGCCCTGAGAATAGCGGCGTCGCAGCCAGCGCTTGCGCGGCGGCTTGACCGAGTACACGAGGCTCTGGGAGAGGAATCTCCTCGATGTCCTCCAGTTCGAGCTCGGTTGGCTCATCGATCGCTACTGCGTCGACCTCGATGGGTGCCGAGGTGGCGTCCTCGACGACGATTTGCGGCGCGGACGAACGAACCGAAGTCGTCTGCTCGCCCAAAAACTCATCCTCGTCGAGCGGGATGACGTAAACCCCAGAATTCTCGTTGCGCTCGAACGCATCGGGCATTTCCGTTTTTAGCTCGATGCTGTCGATGCCCTGATTCGGCGATAGCGTAATGGGTTTGGACCGCGTTCGAGACTTAGCAGACGACTGTGGCGTCGCCGCGTTCCGCGTTTGCGCTTCGGCGCCCCGAGCTGGCTGCTGGGCCGCAGGAGCAGCGCTCAAGGGGCGGCCGTACGAGGTCTCAACTTCAAACGCTCCAGCGTCACCGCGGTGAGCTGAACCACCTCGCGGATAGTCCCCAGCGATCGCGGGCGCAGATCCCGCTACCGAACTCGTATTCGCTGCGCTCGGGGTTGGCGATAGTGTCGACGAAGATCCTCGCCGCTCGTCGCCCGGGGTGGGCGATAGCGTGAGGCTTGGGGAACTGCGCCGCAACGCCGCGACGGCGGTGATATCGGCCAAATTCGGGTTGTTTTCAGCCACCACCGATGCGCGAGTGGGTCCGGCGCCGATCTGTTCGCTCATCGCGGCGATGCGCTGCAGCGCTGTATCGTCGCTGGGATCGATCTGAAGGATCAGCTTGCATACCGCGATCGCCTGGACAAGAAACCCTCCTTGCGCGTAGCGATCTGCGGCGCGCGAGAATGCCTCGATCGCATCTTTGTCCCGGTTCAATCGGCGATAGATTTCGCCTGCGCGCTTCGGCCATTGCGCATCGCGCGGCTCCAACGTTTCGAGCTCCAAGTAAGCAGCGAGCGCACGCTTGTGTTTGCCTGCAGCGGCCGATTCGGAGGCCACCACTCGTAGTTGCTTTACATCTCGTGCCACGTGAACCCAGAGTATAGCAGGCCCTTGGTGCGCCTCTGCAGTCGCAGCGCGGTTATCGCTGCATCAGGTCCAGATAGGCACGGGCAAGCCTCGCGGTGAGTGGTCCGGCGATGCGCTCATGACCGTCCAACCGCGTAATCGGAACCACTCCACGCAGCGAACTGGTAATGAATATTTCGTCGGCGGTGCGCAGCTGATCGACGCGAACCCGCTCCACCACGGCAGGAATCTCCAGCCGTGCGCAGCATTGCAGCACGTGTCCGCGCGTAACGCCGGGCAGCACCCCGCCGTCCGTGGGCGGCGTAATCACGCACCCTGATTGAGCGACAAATAGGTTTGAGGTTGAACCCTCCACGACAAACCCGGCATCATCGAGTCGCAACGCCTCATCGGCGCCAACCTCTGCCGCGAGCTCACGCGCAAGCACATGGTCGAGGTACGCAAGGGTCTTGTAACCAACGTTCTTGCGGCGCGGTAGCGGCCAGTCAACAATTGCCGCAGCGAGCTCCGCAGGCTGAGGCGCGAGTGGTTCGACGATGACAATCGAATGACCACCGCGAACTTCGGCGAGTCTCTCCGCCAGCCCTCCAGATCCTCGCGTGACGATGATTCGCACGCGATGCTCAGCCGACCTGTCCATCACCTGCGCGACTTCAACCGTCTGCTTCACCGACCGGGACAGCGACGCTCGATCGATTGCGTGGAATCGCAAGGCCACCGCTGAACCCAGCAACCGATCGAGGTGGGCGTTGAGGTCCACAGCGATCCCGTTCCACGTCCGCAGTACCTCGAAGATTCCGTCGCCATATAAAAACCCTCGATCGAGGACCGGTATAGCAGCCTGCGAAGCAGGAACCACATCTCCGTCGATGGAAATCGCGATCATGGCAAGACGGGTACCATGTCGAGTTTGAGTCGTTCGGTCTGCGACGAGCGCAGCACGAGTTCCGCATATCTCGAGAAGAAGTTGTTGTGACGCAACTCCACGCGGTGCCGCCCTGGATCGACTTCGATCCCCCGCACCACCGAGCTCACGGACCCAACGATCTTGCCATCAATGTACACCCATGCCTCGCCCACGTTCGAAGTTAGGTAGACCATGCCATAGGCCGATGGTCCGGCGACCGGCACGGCCGAATGACATGCGGCAGCAGCGAGCAATAGTAGGATCCGACAGATCACGGAGTTGGCCCCAATGCGGTCACTTCGACGACACCGCGCACAACCCTGACGGAGACCGGAGTATCGGAGGAGCTCGCAGCGATCTGCGCGACGCGGTCGATCGACTCATTCGTCGAAACGCCAAGGATCCATCCAGCGCGCGAAATGCGCCGCAACGCCGCAGCCTGGATGCCTTTCGCGCCTAGTAGCCGCTTCTGTTGTGCAGCGACTACAGAAAACGGGCTGCCGGCCACGACGCGAACGAGCACGATCCCAGGTGCGACAAACGGTGTGTCGTCTGACGCCAACCCACCACCAGACCGGACGGGAGGCTCCAGCGGACGTGGCCCGCGCAGCGCTGCGCGCAGCCGCGGGAGCATGTCGCTCGCCGCACCTTGTAAGGCTCGCACAACGCCGTCCTGTACGTCGTCAGCAAATGCGGCCACCGACGCAGCGCTTTCTGCGCGGCGATCGACGGCAGAAAGACTCCCAGTGGCTTGCGCGGCGGCCACGACGCGCAGGCGCGCCGTAACGAGCACACTTGGGCGAGCTTGCCCGCGGATAAAGCTAGCCTCCCCGACGGTTACATCTGCGGTGGTAGTCCAGTCAACCTCAGATATCGCTCCGCCCGGTTCACCGGCTTTGCTCGATCGCTCCGCTTCTACGATGACGGATCCGACTCGTCCGCGGCCCGAGGCGGCGTCCACGGCCATACCTTCGGCGCGAAACAAGTTGGTCAACGCCTCCGCGCCGGCCGCTCCCTCCCGACCGCGTAGCGATTGCGGAACTCGAACGACGATGGCCATCGTCGGAAGTTTGGGCGATTCGATGCGCGGCAAAATCGAAATGTTTAGCCGTTCGAGCTGAGTGCGAATCTTGTCGCGATCGACCTGGACGGTAACCATCAGCTCGCGCCGCGTACTCGTAACTCGGTCCTTGGTTACAGTAAACCCGGTAACCCACAGCCGCGAGCGCCCCACCAACTCGCGATCCAAGTCGCTTTGGCGCGTTGCCCGCGCAGCCTCGGGAACTACATCGATGAGAGCGCTCTGCACAGCGCGTGCGAAGGCGTCGTCGAGGGCCGCGGTGCGGGTATCGACTACAGCTAGCTGCGCTGCGCCATCGACATGATAGGCGACAATATCATCCGCGACCGCCGGCGCTGCGATCCCCAACCAGGCAAGGAGGAATAGAATGCCCCTGGTCATCAGTCCCTACTGCCCCACTGAGGCTCCAATCGGCCCGCTCGCTCGATAGCGGTCGAATAACTGCCCCCAAGAAGTCTCAGCGCGCCACCGATCGAATATCCTCCGGTCGCGCAACGGCCATCGATAGTAGTCGTGATAGGCTTCGGATCCGAATACAAACAGGTTCACCAGCGGCGTGTGAAAAAATAGCTTTTGGAACCGTTTGAGCGGCCCGAACCACAGCAGATCACCAACCCTTGAGGCCCCGTTATCGCCGACCGAAAAACCCCAGCGTTGATCGGCAAGTTCTGGTTCCCCAACCACCTCGATGTTCTCGCGTCGTCCGTTACCAAGGCCCTGCTCATCAGCGAGCCGAATATATTCGATCGTCATCGGATCAAAGCCCATCATAGCGGCGGCGACCGCGTCGATCGCTACTTGATCCTCAGACGCCAACATCACGTTCTTGATCACGGGCCGCATCGTGCGCGGCCCCGGACCATCTCCTGCGGTAGTCCCGTCCATCACCGCAAACAAGCCGGCGTGAATCTCCTTTTGGATCGCAAGCAAGTCCACGAGTGTGGCGTGGATCCACGAGTGCGTGTAATGGCGCTTGGTATTTAGGAGGCCGCCAAACGCGTTTTTCATCGCACCGGTCGTCGTCGTATAAATGTGACACTTGCACGTTGGCAAATGCACAATATTCGCGCCGTGAAAAGCGTCCGGGATCAAAATTCCCTCGGGAAAAATCGTGTCCAGAACGTTCATCTTGGTGCGCGGCCGGTACACCGACCATGCCATGTCGTCTGGTGTAAAATTGTAGCGGACTGGGATTTCGTACTTGGCGAAGATCGGCACGTAGCCATTGAGATCCTCCCCTTTGAAGGCATCGGTGACCACGGTTTTGTTCTGCACGCACACCAGGTCTCGGTAACCAGCGCCTTGCAGGGCGCGGATCGTTCCCTCCAGCTGCCACGGCGTGGTGTTGGCGCCGGGAAATGGGAAATGCCACGAAATGTTGTCTTTGAGGATCGTTGGCACACCTTTGGCCAACGCTGATTCCACCCCAGCTACGCGGTGCAAACGATCGATATCGTCGAGAACATACTCGGGCCGAACGCGAAGCACGGCCACTTTTGAACGCGGCATGGCTACGATATCTAACACGGCCGGAGGCTGAAAACTTGCCGCTCCGATCCAGCCGCAGCACTGTGTGCCATGGGCGAAACGCTCTACAGCAGCAGCTTCCAACCAGATCCCACCAACGCGCGCGACGTCCTCGCCTTTGTTCTAACCCCTGCGACCGTGTTTGCCCCGTCGGGAGACCCGGACGAATTAGCCGCGGTTGCCGAGCTGCTAGGCCGGGCGAAGCAGGAGGCAATACGGCGCTGGTACACGCACCGACACACACAGCCGTAGCTGCCTTGGTGAAAGCCTATCTCAAGTTGGCGTCACGTCCGCCGTCACCGTCACTGCCGCGGTCAGCTTCGCAGCCACAGCCACCGTTACCCATACGGTCACCGTGACCGCGGTACATGGTGGGTAGCGCCTCGGCGCCGCCACGCAGGCTGAGCCTAGCCGTCGCAATTGGGGTTACGTGAGTCGCCACTTTTCCTCGGTTGGCGCATAGTGATCTCCCTGCCATGGATCGCAGTCCTCTGCATCGCGACGTCACGCGTCTCAAAGTCGTGCACCGGCAACGCGTAATTCGTCAGGGCGATGCAGATCCGCCGCCCGCAACCGCACCTAAGGTTACGCCGGCGACCGCAGAGAATGCAGTGCGCGGCTGGCAGGGGCTCCTCGACACCGAGTACGAATCCATTGTCATCGCCTCGTGGATGACCGCGGCGATGAGCCGACTCGGCGCGCCGTTGGATTTGGTCGGTGCTTTTGGGCGTGTTGTCGAAGATGAGATCCGCCATGTCGATGTTTGCGCCGAAATGGTGGAGCGCTTCGGCGGTCGCCCCACTCTCGTCCGTGGCCCCCTGCCGCCACTGCCCACCTCGCTCGAGCGCGGAGCAGAGCCCGAATTCGAGACCGTTTGTGGACTCGTTGGCTTCTTCTGCGTGTTCGAACTGCTGTCGGGATATGTTTTTCACGAAGCACTCGAGCGCTGTGGCGACGGCCTCCCCCGCTGGGCGGTGGGGGAAATTTATCGAGACGAAGCGTTCCACGGTGCGTTTGGATTTGAGGCCGCGCGGTTTTTCGTCGCCGACTGGAGCGAGGCGTGGCGAACACGCTTGGCCCGACATGCCGAAGCCGAATTACGGCGCTTCGCGCGCCGCCTCGAGCCTGGTGCGCCGCTCGGCGCCAGTGGCGAGGTCGCAGCACTGGAGAACTTGGGCTTGTTGTCGCCGGCGAGGATTCTCCCGGTCTTCCATGCGGGCGTTGAAAAGGAGCTGATCCCGCGCCTAAGAGAATTGGGCATCCCGGTCGAGATTCAAATTGTTACCTCGTAGCGCCACTAGCGCCACTAGCGCCGGTGCGGCGACCTGCCATCAGCCCCTTAGTTCTGAATCGTAATCGGCGCAGAATCCGTTCGGTTTCCTCCTGCGTCGATGGCGCGGGCGACAATTCGATGCGATCCGGACGCAGGCGATAGGTTGAGGCTATAACCAAACGGCTGGGTGGTTGAGGTAGCGACGAGGCTGCCGTCGAAGTACCACTCCACCTTCACTGCGCTAAATCCCGGGGAGATCGTCGGCGTAAACACGCTATTGGTAATGGCAATCGACGGGCCACCGACGCCGGTCACTACGACCGACACGGTGGCCCCTGCGGTCCTTCCGAGCGCATCGGTGATTCGCAACCTCACCAGGTAGGTTCCTGGGCTGGAATACGCATGGCTTTCCGTACCGCCGGCAGCAGAAGTGCCATCTCCGTAGTCCCACTGATAAAGCACGATTTCCGAACCGGGAGCGCTCGATTGCGCACCGCTGAATGTGATGCTCTGTCCTACAGCGGCTGTGCTCGGGCTCGCCGTTGCCACCGCAACAGGCACAACGCCTCCCCCCCCTCCCCCGGTACCAGGCAAAATCGAGACTCGGCTCGAGGGAACGAGGCTGGTCCGCGTGCCCTGGCGGCCGTCCGGAAACGTAACGCGCACATCGACGGAACTCCGCGTGCCGATGCCGAAATGATAGACCTGGCTCGCCCACGCGCTGCCGGTATAGAGCTGCTTCGGCGGAGTCACCAGGTGGCTGGGGTCACCGATGAAGCCAGAGTCAAAGATTTCGATCCTGGCTACGCCGGTAAAGAATCCTGTGACCGATGGCAGTGTGACCTTGATCCATCCATTCGTCGTACTAAGAGCCGACGTCCATAGCGCAAAGCCACTGTCGGTCCCCGCAATGCTTCGGTTGCCAACTCCGGCGAAGTCGACCCGCCCATCGTTGTTCCAATCTCCCGGCGAAAGATTGTTGGCGTAATTCTCCACAGGATCGGTGCCGTTGATCGCAATGCCGCTCTGACTCGGAGCAATCGCGGTGTACGTCCCGTTCAGCTGTTTACGATAGATGCTAACCCCGCCGGGGCGACCGTCGTTTGTGCCATACGCCTTGTGAACAATGACCACTTTCGACAGCACCCCGCTATTGTCGACGTCCACCGAGTAGCGCCGAAATCCAGGGTAGTACGGCAGCGCGGTTCTCGCGGTGGCCGTAAAGGTAACGCTGCAGCTCGTTCCGATTCGATTTTGGACGTACCAGTTCTGGTTGTCGCGATATCCAGTTGGATCGGTACCAATATCTATACACCCGTCGTCGTTGATGTCTTCGAGCCGGGTAATCGGCTGTGTGACCGCTTCGAGCCCCGTGCTTGATTGTAAGGCGTAGCTGCCACCAGCTTGGCCGAGATACACCTGCTGACCACCGACGGAGGTGGCATTGGGGCCGCGATCGCCTGAAGCTCGAACGATGCCGACGATCTTGTCGGGGATTTTATCGTTATTGAGATCGACAAACGGTGCGGCAACCGCCGTTGGATCGTTGACTCGCAGCGATAGGAAATCCGTTGTAGTCGGCCAGCTCGTGATATCAGGCGTTCCATTGTTCAGTCGCCACATATATCTGGCAGTCTGGGAGTAGTACGCGATATATGGATCAAAATTGGAGATATCCAGTCCCAATACATCGATCTTTCCATCGCCGTTCACATCGCCGAACGCCAATCCGTCACTCGTTCCGGCGCACAGGTAGCTCGGCCCGGTCCAATCGGCGCGCAGAACCACTCCCTGATTCACGCATAACACTCCGCGACCGCTCCAACTGATAAAATAGAGGTCAACCCTGCCGTCGCCGGTTAGGTCACCTACGAACTTCATTTCGTTCGATAGGTCTAAGTTTGGAAAGCTTACCTGCGAAGGAAGGAGAGAAACGGTAAACAGATTTTTGCCAAAGCGACTGCCGGCTTGATTCAGAAACAGCCCAGACAAATGCGGGAATTGCCCATGGTTGACTGCGTAGTAATCGAGCAATCCGTCGCCATCCAGATCAGCGAGCCAACCTCCGTACGGATAGGTTCCGGTAGAGGTAAACACTCCTGCTGACGCAGGTTCATTGCGTCGATCAATTCCCACGGCCACGGCTTGCTGCGAAAACGTGATACTCGGCGCCGGATCGACACTGCTTCCGATCACTTCCGATGAAGTAACATCCAGCTCAGCTTCCTGACCGCATGCGATGAGCAATGTGATCCCAACAGCGACAATTCCCTTCATGTACAACCTTTCTATTGTTTGATGAAAACAAGGACTATCGAGTCCCTGCATTCATTGGCCAAGTCACGCGTCGCAATCGCGCGACTGGCTCTATCGACTATTCGTGACTACCCACCAAACCACGACATCACTACTTCGCACAAGCACAATGTCGCAGAACCACGTTCAGTTGTGTCTAGATCACAAGTGTTCGACCAAGAAATCGATAGTTAGCGCCGCAGTCCACGCGAAATCGCTGGCACCGCAACCATCACCGGTCAATGGATCGAAGTACTCCCGAAACCCGGACCGGTCGACGAGATCAACCGTACGCGCAGCAAGTTGCCTCGCTTCAGCCTCGAAACCACTTGTACGCATTCCGACTACAAGAAGCCAATTCACATTGATCCATGTCGGCCCTCGCCAATACCGCCGAGGCTCGAACGAAGAATCGCCCGGCGGTACTGTTGGAACCGGCCACGTGGTGCCGTAGCGCTGCGGGTCTTGCAGCTGTCTCACCATATCGCGGGCGCGCGTTGGAGGAACGACTCCAGCGTACAGTGGCAGATAATTCGCGATATGATCGACGTCAATTACGTGGCCAGTACGGATGTCGAGATCGCAGTAGTGCCCTCGCTCCGCATCCCAAAATGAGCGCTCCAGTGCAGTCATCAGCCTCGTCCTTCGTGCAGCTGCTCCACTTGAAGCGATTCCGAGCGCTTCCTGCAGCCATTGAAGATCTGCTTCGGCGCGGCACAACATCGATGTCATCGCCACATCGGCGATCAATAGCGGCTCGGTTGCCAGTTGAGGCGGAGCAAATCCAAGCCGGGCCCGTTCGTTCGCGATGTAAAAGTAGCGATCGTAGTCGTAACGGGTTGGCCGCTGGCTGGGGTCGACAACAGTAGTATCAGCTCGCCGGTACTGAATGTTCCCGGGATCCACGCGGGCCATCGCCGCATCCCACCGCGGCGCGTTGTCCATGCCGCTTTCCCATGGATGCACGATCGCGACGGCTCCGCTCCCCGTCGGATCGCGCGTTGTCGCGAACCAGGAATGCCATCGCTCGAGACCAGCGGCCACAGCGCGCAGCGACGATTCGACTGCAGAGTCGCCGCCTGATCGCTCCAACACGTTGCGCGCCGCAGTTGCAGCGATCGGCGGCTGTGTGATGGAGGATGCCTGCGCGCGCACAGGTGCGCCAGGCGCACCTATAGTCTTCCACGTCTGGGGGCCGGGTTCGTAGTTCCCCTCAGCGCGAAACACGATGTGCGGAATCATCCCGTCATCCCACTGCCCCCGCAGAAGCATTTCTAGTTCGAGCGCCGCACGCCGCGGGTCGACGTGTCGCCATCCGATTGCGATGAACGCGGAATCCCAATTCCACTGATGCGGATACAACGCCGGAGCAGGAACCGTATAGCCACCACGATCGTTTGCCCGCAAGACCGCCTCCGCCTCCGCCCGCAAACGCGCAGCACCTCTATCCATCGCGGAATGGTAGCATCGCCGCGCCTGTGCACGACGAAAACGCAAATGCGAATCGCCGCGACCGCCTGATGGCGTCGGTGCGAACTCTGATGCAAAGCAACCGCATCACCTTGGCGAGCGGGTATCGTTACACACGGCCTGCGCAGCACACGTACCCGCACCAATGGCTGTAGGATTCATGTTTTCATCCGACGGCCCGGCTGACTTTGGCGCCGAACAATTCAACTGGTCCGGGCTCGCGCTCGATCTTTGTCGCGCATTAGATGCAGAGCTAGCCGGAGTGGAATCACTGCCATGTCCAAGCACGCAGCCGGCCCAATGATGAGCAAGTGGGAGGCGCTGGGATTCATGATGGTCCTCGCGTTTCTCAATTACATGGATCGCAACTTGCTGCTGCCGTTGCAGGAGTCTATTCAGACCGATTTGGAGTTGTCGGATACCCAGCTCGGTGCGCTGTCCACCGGGTTTCACGTGGTGTACGCGTTTTCTGCGCCCCTCATCGGCTACATCTCGGACCGCGTCGAACGCCGGTCGATTCTGCTGCTGTCGCTCGTCGCCTGGAGTCTGGTTACCTCTGCGACGGGACTGTCCGTCGGTTTCGTTTCGCTGCTGATCGCCCGTTCGCTTACCGGGCTAGGCGAAGGCGGTTACTTCCCGACTGCAGTATCGCTGATCGGCGATTTTTTTGGCGCGCATCAACGAGGACGAGCGATCGCAATGCACGGCACGTGCACGGTTCTCGGTGGCGCATCCGGTTTGTTTCTCGGCGGTTGGCTCGGCGAGCGCTTCGGCTGGCGAGCTCCGTTCCTTATGGCAGTGGTTCCTGGCCTCGCACTCGCCACGATGATGGCGATCCGATTCCGCGAACCTCCGCGCGGCGCTCAAGCTGGCGCAGACGTACCCAATGTTGACAGCGGCGGCGACGCGGACCACGCCAGTGCGCAGCCGCGGAGATATGTGCGTATCGTGTTCTCCCCCTCGGTATTGTTGATCGCGCTTGCCGCAGGCGCTGCCGCCTTCGCGATGGCCGGGTTTACGCAATACCTGCCCAAGTACATGACCGAAGTGGCGAAGCTATCGCCCGGCCAAACGGGGATCTGGACGGCAATCGGTTTTGCCGTCCCGATCATCAGCGTATTGCCGGGCGGCTTCGCATCTGATCTCCTCGCTGCGCGGATGCGAGGAGCCAGGCCGCTGTTGACGGCGGTTCCGTACGCCGCGGTTGCACCCGCATTTTTTTTCCTGCCCCTCGCCCAGACGAGTGCCGGGATCACCCTGCTATACGGGCTCGCCATGTTCGGCCGCGGATTTGCAGAACCCAATATCTACGGCAGCATCATCGAAGCGGTGTCCGCCCGCGAACGCGGAGCGGCGCAGGGATTCCTGCTCATGCTGACATTTGGCGGCGCGAGCGCAGCGGGACTCGTGGGGGGCGCGATTCTCGATCAGGTCGCGGGCCCCAAAGCAACCCGCACAATTGCCATGGCTCACGACGGCTACCGCACGCTGTTTGGGGTACTCGGTACCGCCAGCATCGTCGCAGCCGCGATCGCTGCGACACTATTCGTCGTTCGTCGCCGTAGTTGAATGCGAATCTTGGCACGTCTGCTAGGATGTGCCCCCAATGCGTCTCTCCACCGTTCTGTTCGCGCTTTTCGCGTTCGCTTGCCAACAAGGCAAGAGCAAACTCGACAACATCGCTTCTGGAAGCGGCGGCAGTGCCGGCGGACCCGGGTCGGGGTCCGCCGCCGCTGCGGTCGATATCGACAGCAAGCAAATTCTGTCGCGACCCGCGGGCTCTGAATCCGTGCTCGTCAAGCACGTGCTGCTCGCGTGGAAAGATCTCGAGGGTGCCTACCGCGGCAAGCTCGATCCCCGAGCCGCCAAACGCACGAACGCGGAAGCTGCCCAGTTGGCGCGCCAGATCGCCGCCAAGCTCGCCGCGAACCCAGACGCGATCGACGCAGTCATCAAAGAAAGCTCAGAAGATCCGGACTCGCTGTCTGGCGACCCATATTCGATCAGCAAGAACGCGAGATTCCTCCCTAAATTCGATGACTTGGCATTGCGGCTCCGCATCAAAGAGGTGGGGATTATCCAGACGCCATTTGGCTACCATGTCGTCGAGCGCGTAGCCCCGCCGCCGCCCGACCCATTGGAATCCGGCGACCTTCTTGCCCGAGTGCCAGAGCATACGAGCCGCCGCGTGCAGCATGTACTGATCGGGTGGAAAGATGCACCGGCCAATAAGCGCCGTCCAGGCGATCCTCGTGCGAAGGACCGCACCAAGGACGCTGCCGACAAAATGGCGGTCGACGTTCTTGCGAAAGCACGCGCCGGCGCCGATTTTGCAAAGCTCATGAAGGAGTTCTCCGAAGATCCGGGCTCCAAAGACAATGCTCGCGCTTACGAGGTCAGCGAAGACGCTCCGCTGGTCGAACCGTTCAAGAACCTATCGATGCGGTTAAAGCTGAACGAAGTCGGCATGGTGAAGTCGGACTTTGGCTGGCACGTGATAAAGCGCGTAGAACCACCGCCTCTGGATCCTCTCGAGTCAGCCGACATTCTGTCGCGCGAACCAGCGACCGCCAAAGCGAAGGTGAAACACATCCTGCTTGGTTGGACGGAAGCCCACACCGACGATGCTCGCGGCACCAAGCGCACCCACAAAGAACTCCAGAAGCTCGTCACCGACACGGTTGCCAAGCTCAAGGGCGGCGCAAAGATCGACGATCTGATGAAGGAACTGTCCGAGGATCCCGGGTCGGCGAAGTCAGGTACCGCGTACGACGTGAACCCCGAGGCGCAGTTGGTGCCCCCCTTCAAGAACCTTTCGCTCCGTCTCAAGCTGAACGAAGTCGGCGTCGTGAAGTCCGACTTCGGCATGCACATCATTCAGCGCACGGAGTAGGCGCTCTGGGCTCTCTGACCCGGTACTTGCGCCGGGGCCGCGCTTAGCCGTCAGCGTAGGTAAATCGCAACTCGTAGTCGCAGAGGTGGAACACATCTCCCTCGTCGATGCGCTTGTTGTCGATTCGCATGCCTTTGTAGTCGATGCCGTTGGTCGACCCGAGATCCTTGATATAGAAGGTCCCGTTGCGGCGAATCACAGCTGCGTGTTGGCGCGAGATGTTGCCGTCTTTGATCGGCAGGTCCGAGGTCTTTGAGCCTCGCCCGATGATGAATTGGTCCTTCGTTACAGGGTAGCGCTGTCCGTTGTAGATGAGGAAAAGCGTGCCCCCTGACGATGCTGGAGCGGTCGCACCGCCCATCGCCATCGAAGGCGAAGGCATACGATGGCCCTCTGCCTGCATAGGAGCGGAGCCTCGGACGTAGTTGGCGGTCGGGGGGCCGACGGGGCGCGCCGCGCCAACCGCTTGGTGCTGCATCGTTGGGCCGGTTAGTCGCGGTAGCGAGCGCTCGCTGCGCTGCGGTGACTGGGTTGCGTTGGACGGCGGATAGGTTACCCCGCCCGGCGACGGTGCTTGCGCCGACATCGGCGGTGCTCCAGTAGTACCAGGCGCTTGGTAATTCTTTGACCGCGCGTAGTACCTCATCGCCTCGTTCACCAAATAGTCGATGGAGCAATCGAAGTCGTTCGCCATTTGTTCGAACGTCTCCCAAAGCACGTCACGGCAATAAAAGTGCCGCATCGTCTTCTTATTTTGGTCCATTCCCTTCGCTACTCCTAAGCGAGCCGCAACAGCTCACGGCAAGTTCCAGCCGATCGGGTGAAGTGTACTACAGTATCGCCCCCTGCGCGAGCCCCACCGATCCATCGCAACCCGGCTAGCTACTTCAGGGGGGTAAGCCGGCCAGCGAGTTCTCTAGCCCGCTCTCCTAGAGTCGGCTCTCGCTTGCGATCGGCGGCGGCGAGCTCAGACTGGTCGCCCCAATATCCGACCAACCGCTCCCTCGACGAAACCGCCGCCAGTCGAGGGATATCCTCTGTGGAATTCATCGCCGCCAGGGCCTCGACCGCGACCCATCGGGCGATCCAGCTCTTCTCGCCCAACAGGTCGCGAACCGAGGCCAACGCCAGAGCGCGCGGCTTCATGAGCCCAATATTCGCGACTACAGCACCCACCAGCTCTTCTTGCTGATACGCCCCGCTGGGCAACGCCCGCGCGACATCTTTAATCGCAGCGATGCCGCCACACTTTAGCGCGCTGTCGGCGGCAACGTATTTGAACCTCGGATTTGAATGCGGATGGCCGATCATACTGATCAGCGGCGAAATGCACCCGGGTGTGCCGACTGCTCGCACCAGCTTCACGGCGTCGTTTGCCGCTCCGTTGGGCATCGCGTCGTCGCGAGCGATCGCCACGATAGCATCGAGATGAGGCATCAAAGGCTTGGGTCCGACCACGTCGAAAAGCCCACCGGGATCGACGTACGCTTTGTATGCTGCAGACAACGCGCGCGTCGGCAGCGTTTCGTCCCCAGTTTTCAGATGCGCCAGGTCGAGCAGCTTCTTGAGTGCGTCGGAGCTACCGGTCGCAGCGAGCGCCAGCATGAGTTCATCACCGACGCGGTTTTTCTTGTTGTCCTTGCCAGTTGCGGTCACAAGGCCATCGACGACGCGGATCAACTTCGGTGCCGCGGCCGGCCCGATCGCCCGCATCACCGCGGAGCCAAGAACCGCGCCGGTTTGCGCCCGTCCCTCGTACGACGCGACAGCGTACCAATCGAGCAAATTTCCGTCGATGAGTTGCTTGACGTCGGCATCGGCGTGTTTGCGCAGCGCTACCAATGCGTCTTTTGCCACCACCTGCGGGGGAGCCGGCATCTGCATCTCCCCCTCCAAACGGGCCATTTGCCACAAGCGTGGGGTTAGCTTGGCGATGACCGCCGACCGTCGGCTCGGCGTCATTTGCTCGATACCGACCCGAAATTCCGGATCCTTGCCGAGTTTGACGAGATTCGCGCCGGCGTGAGCAGACAGGTCGGCATCGAGCGATTCGTCGAGAAACGCCTTTTTGATCTTTGCCGGCCCCTTTTCGGTCCGGGTCCACTTGTCGAGGCTGGCATGATCGGCCTTGCCACACGACGCAAGACAAAGCGACGCAACGAAACAAGAAGTAGTAGCTAGAACGCGCACGAGCATTGCGGGATCTTATCGTGGTGATACGTTCCGCGCGATGCTTCGCGCGGCCTGGTTTTCGGTACTGGTGTGCGGCTGGGCCGTACCCGCGATCGCCTCTCCGCGCGCCGATCCGACCACCGGTCGCGCCGTATTCACCGGCGCAACCATGCCGACCGCCACCTCTATCGACCTGAATCCGGCGGCCATCGGCACCGGCCTGATCGACGAGGTCTATGCCGCAGCGATAGCGGTGCTCGACCGCTATTCCATTGCACTGGATCAACTCGACATTGCCTCAGAGACTCGATCGCGCATCGCGGCCACCGAACTCGGCGCTGGGGGCACGATCGCCATCGTAAAACACCTGAGCGATCGACTCACGGCAGGCATCAAGTTCGAGACCACGCCCGGAGAACGCTTGATCCACGACCGCGAAGCGCTTGCGTATCACACTCTTGGCGGCAGCGATCGCGCCTACACACTCGGGGTCGCAGGCAGTTTGCGAGCCACAAACGAACTCTACTTTGGCGTGGGTCTATCGACAGCGACTACGGTGCTGCGCCTCCGCTACGCCCGCGATGTGGCGCTGGAACGCGGCCGCAGCGAGGGTGGAATCGACAGCGACTGCGGGGGCGCAACGTGCGGCGTTGGCAATCCTCTCGCAGCCGAGCGGTACGAGATCAACGTGCGAAGCCCCTACCTGTCTACATCCAACTTCATCGTCAACCTCGGCATAGCGTTCGCACTCGCAAAGGACATTTGGATCGGTATCTCCTACCATGCCCCACCCGGACTCGAGGTTCAGTCCACGCTGACTGGCTCGATGGCTGTCCGACAAGCGCCGCGCGATGGCGAGCTGGTTCTTCGCGGCGCAGCGACCGTGTTCGTATCGCAGCCCGCAAGTGCGGATGCGGAGCTTCGCGCGAGCCTTCGCAACACGCTCGACCTGCACGTCGGCGTACGCTGGATCGACTTGTCGAGATTTCGGCAGTACGACGTGCGAGCATATGCTTCGACATTCCGCAACGCGGGTGTCCCCGAGTGGATGCCGCGTGCGCGAGGCTTGCATGATCCGCTCGCGGTATGGGCTGGCCTGGAGCAGCGCAACCTCGGCAGCTGGTGGTACCGCCTAGGTGGCAGAGTGGGCATGGAAACTTCATCCGTCGACGATTCTCGAACCTCGCCGCTCACGATCGCCCCGCGATCGTACACGGCCGACCTCGGTGTCCAGTTTCGGCTTGGATCGTTTGTCGTTCAAACCTCGTACGGACTGCAGTATTTCCCCACCGTGAGTGTCTCCACCAGCAGCTTCGATCCGCGCTCGCGCCTCGAATGCATCGAGTCTGGGTTCGACTACTCAACAGCAGCATGCGAATCGGTTCGAAACGGCTATGCAATCGCAACCGCCGCAGGCACCTACGATCGAATGCAACATGCGATTCGTATCGGGCTGATCTATGAGCTTCCGTGAGCTTCCGTGACGCCCGATTCGGTTTATGCGCGTGACCTGGGGGTCAGTTGGCCCCGTCAGGGGATTCCGCACTGTCTTCCTCATCGATCGAAGTACCCATCATTTGTGCAGCCACGGCGACTAGCACTTCGTGGATGTGCTCCACCGTATCCAACCGGCCGCACAGCGAATAGTAGTCCTCGATCGATACCTCTCCCATACGAGCGAGGGCTTGCTGGACGTGTGGCCGCATACGAGGTGGTGCGTCGATCTCGGAATCCAGATCGTCGAGATCCGCCTGTGCGATCGCCGCAGCGACAAACCCTGTGGGGGAAAAACTAAGCCCGGTCGGGAGCACCAGCCGCCAGTCGGCTTCCTCGCCATTGGTTTCCCAGCGACCGCCGAGCCGCCGCCGCACCACTTCGCCGAAGTACGCCCCCGCGGTTGCGATCACGAGCTGTAGCGCTTCAGGCTGGGCGGAAAGGGCGAGCGAGCGCAAGTAATGGTCCAGTAGCGGAAGCGTGTCGCTGTCGTACTCCAGCGGAGCGTTGAGAGCGCGGCGAACGTAGGCCACCGCTTGCTCGGCGTACTCACGCACCCTCGCCGGGACTTCCATATCGTTAAGCGTAGCTCGACTTGCGGGGCATGGCGAACAAGTTACGCCCTCATTCAACCACAGCGAACTGCACCATGCCGTAGCGGGATTGTAGCTCGACCATGGCCGCAGGATCGCCGATCGGCCCGATCGAGGCCTTTGACCACCCGGATCGGCGGTCGGCATCGTCCCGTGCCATGGGCTTCCATGCGGGACCATCAGCATACGTTCCAGTGCCAAGATCGACTTTTGGCGCACGAGCGCGAACCATTACGGAACCGCGGTGACGCACCCTAACATCGATATTGCCGCGCAGGCTCGAGGCAACCAACTGGCTGAGCGCCGCAACCTCCGCCTCGAACATGATCGCCCCATGCGTTGTGATGAGCTCGATCTCCTGTGATCGCACCCGACGACCCGCGATCTTTCCCATCGCGGCCGATGCGACGAGCTTCTTGCCCCCGATCGAATCGAGGTCGACGTCGGACCACAACGTAGCGGCGTCTACTGAACCAAACACCTGCGTTAGCGACGTGGGCCCCGAAACGCTGTGCGTAATCAGCTCGCCGGAAACGTTCTTGATCGCGATGGAGCCCGAACTCGAATCGAGCTCCCCCCCTGCGTCCATGTTCTCGATCTGCAGTCGCCCCCCAGCCGTCGATGCCTCGATGCGAGCGTTGCGCGGCGCCAGGATTCGCAAGTCGATGCGAACCTGCGACCGAGCCACGGGCCGAAACTCGCGGCCATCCACAGCGGTCGTTGCGATGCGCACTCGGCCGTCTGCTCCCGGTACCAGCGACACGCGCAAGCGGTCCACCGTTGCGGCATCCGGCGCGTGTTTGTGCGCCTCCACCAAGATCGTCGCACCGTCATGGCCTTCCACTCGGATATCGCCGAGCGGGTTGTCGAGAGTCACCTGGGTAAACGCCGCGGTCGATGGCTGAATCTCGACGCGAGACCGCTCCTCGACCAGCGGCGCCCCAAAGGAAGTCCCCTTGGGGGGTTCGGCAGCGGCAACCCCACACCCGGTGGCCGCGAGTCCGAGCGCTAACACGACCCGGCGCTTGCGAGTCACCGGCTGCCTCGCACCCCGGCGAGCGCAACTTCATTTCGCGTAGATGCGCGCTGCAAATAGCGAATCAGTGCGCGATAAGCCCTCTGGCGAGGACGCCCCTCGGTTGCAACATCGATTTCGCGGCGCAGGCGATCGAACTCCGCGTCGAACTGATTCTTAAGGTCGTCCGTCCACTTCACGCGTTGTTCAAGTGCCGCCTCGATCAGCGAGCTTGCCGCCACGGCGTAGGCTTCGGTGACGCATGTTGGCTCCGCCTGAAGGTCCACACCCAGATCTCGAGGCCCGTTCGACAAGCAGGGCACCCCAACTGGGGCCAGAGGCGCGGCCCCAAGGGCAGGTGCGGACCATGAACTCTCGGGGCTGCGCCGGCCGTCGCGCCACATGCCGACGAGCCCGATGCCCCCAGCCGCGAATGCGAGCCCTACCGCTGCAACGCCAAATCCGCGCAGCGTTCGCTTCCAGCGCACCATCGCTCGACGCCAAGGCGGGCTAGCCGCATCCGCGATCTCCGCTTCCGCGAGCTGACGCGAGATGCCTCGCCACAGCGCGACCGGCGGTTCGATGGTCGGCAACGCGCGAAGACCGTCGCGCAACCGGCTCTCTTGATGTGCGATCTCTCGACACGATGCACAGCCGCGCAGATGCCCGCGCACGGCGCGACCTCGGTCGACGTCCAGGTCCCCATCGAGATACAGCGTTAGGGCGGTCTGGACGTCGTCGCAACTCACGTGCGATCTCCTAGCGACCCGAGAAGCTCGCGCATCCGTGCGCGCGCCTTATGAAGCTGCGACTTACAGGTGCCGACGCGGCACTCCAGAATTGCCGCGCATTCATCATGCGATAAGCCCTCGACGTCGTGCAGGACTAAGATCGCGCGATACCCCGGAGGTAACTGTTGCAGTGCAGCCTCGATGCGCGCGGCCAACCCCAAGTCCCGCTCCGGATCCGGTGGAGCGGCGACCTCGGCAAGGATCTCGTCGCTTACCTCCTTGCGACGACTTCGCCGGGCAAGATGAGTGAGCGACGCATTCACCGTGAGCCGGTAGACCCACGTCGACAACTGCGAATCGCCCCGGAATGCTGCCAAGCTTCGGAACACGCGAACGAATACTTCTTGCGCAACCTCCTCAGCATCTGTCGTACCGACGATGCGCTGCGCCATGCTGAATACGCGCCGCTTGAACTGGTGATACAGCATCTCCATGGCGCGCGCTTCGCCGCGACAGCAAGCAGCAACCAGCTGCGCCTCGTCTGACAGCGCCGCCACCACCCGCGGACGCGGCTCGGCAAGAGGAATTTCTAGCGTTTCCATGGCTTGGGTGCGGGGCTCCCCGCCCCGGTCCTGGGTTGGACCCGGATGGCCGAAATGGGGTTGCCTAAGAGGCGCCAGGGTCACGTGCCGGGCACGCTACCACCTTTCAACGTTCATGGCTGTCGACCGGGATCCTCCAGCCGGGGGCCCGCGTACCCGCGGACCACACGTCTCAGGCCCAAGTGCCACTCGCGGTGCGTCGCTTTTGGCAGGTCGATCGAAATCGCACAGCCTGTTGAATTCGTTACGGGTTTGCTCCCGAGGAAACTCGCCCCGCTATCCGATACGCACCAGGGTAGCGTCGCATGTAGGGTCGCAGAAAAGCGACGCTTGCCTGCGGAGCCCTAGATATCAGCACCATCGCTCGCAATGCGTGCGTTTCCGTTGTGGACGAAGCGCCGGCCGGCCCGGCGTCTGAAGGTGCTAGCGAACCCGCCTACCGGATCCCGTTGCCTACGGTTGCCGTACGTATATACCTATGGTATGTACCTCGTATGGTACGGTCCAGTGTCTTTAAGACGAATCAAACTCAGGCCGTCCGATTGCCGCGCGCCGTTGCCCTACCGCGCCATGTTCATCACGTTGATATTCTAGTTGAGGGAAACCGTCGCATAATTGTACCCGCCGGTGGAACCTGGACAGAGTTCTTTAGCAGCGACGCGATCGACGATGACTTTCTTACAGATCGAGATCAGCCCGAGCCGCAGCGCAGAGGGCTCAAGTGATTAGTCACTTGCTCGATACCGACGTTTGTATTCACGCACTTAAGAAACGCAGTAGAAAGCTACTTGCGCTTCTGACTGCACACGATGGCCGCATGGCGATTTCAGACGTCACGCTGTTCGAACTGTATTTCGGTGCTGAACGTTATGAAGACCCGGCTAAGCGCATCCAAATCATCGAAGCATTTGCAGCGCGCTTTGAAATCCTTCCATTCGAAAGCAAGGCAGCACGGCAAGCGGGGAACATACGCGCGACACTAGAAAAGGCTGGCCGCAGCATCGGCGCATACGATCTAATGATCGCCGGTATTGCGCGATCGCAAGGACTTGTGATCGCCACGAATAACGTCCGAGAGTTCTCGCGTGTCGACGGCTTACAGGTGGAGCGGTGGAACTGAGGCAATGAACAGAGCCAATCGCCACCTCATCCGTGACACGATATCAGGCCGATGCCGATTGTGATCGGGAGCACGTTGGCAGCCTCTCGAACTTGGCGCATCCCGGGTTTCGGGTGGGTGAAACCCCGAGGCCCCTATTTCTGGTCGCTTAACCAGAGCATGAGGACTACCGCTTCGGCCGCATCCCGACATCGGAGCCTTCGAGGCGAAAATGCGCCTCCGCCGCGGCCATTTGCTCGGCTTCTTTTTTGGACTTTCCAATGGCGCGCGCCCACTCATCGTCGCCAATCGACACCGCAACCACGAACCGCTTGTCGTGGTCGGGACCAAGCTCTTGCACAACATGGTATTTGGGCGTCGATTTAAGCCGGGCTTGCGCCGTCTCCTGAAGTCGGGTTTTGAAGTCGTAAAACCCTTTAAATTCAACGGTTTCTATGCGTCGCTCAAGCAAGCGTTGCACCATGTGTTGCGCCGCTTCAAATCCGCTGTCGAGGTACACCGCGGCAACGATCGCCTCGAATGCGTCGGCCAAAATCGAGGGTTTGTTGCGCCCACCGCTGTTTTCTTCGCCCTTGCCGAGCACCAGCCACGAGCCAATGCCGAGCTGTCGCGCCACGTCGGAAAGCCCGGTCTCGCTAACCACCTGGGCGCGGGTCACGCTGAGTTCGCCTTCGCGAAGTTGCGGGTAGCGGGTCATGAGCCCGTGCCCCACGACCAGATCGAGAACGGCGTCGCCGAGAAACTCGAGCCGCTCGTTGTCCTCGTCGCGCTCCGTCGAGGGCTGCTCGTTACACCAGCTCGCATGACGCAGCGCGCGCGCCAGCAACGCGCGGTCGCGAAACGCGTAGCCCAAAACCGCTTCAAGCTCGGAGAAGTCTGCCACGCGACATCCTACCTCGAAGCCAAGTCGTCGACGACCTGTCCGGAGGCCACCACGGTGTCGACGAGCGAAGTGCCGTAGCGATACGGCACTTCGGCCGGGTCATCGCAACGCCAGATCACGAGGTCAGCGGCAGCGCCTACGACCAGCGATCCTACATCGCGACGTCCCAGCGCGATGCCAGCATTGCGCGTCACACCCAACCACGCCTCGTCAACTGTCATCTGAAAATGCGTTGTCGCGAGCCACATCTGGATCGGCAAGGTCTCACACCAGCTCGAACCCGGATTGAAGTCGGTTGCTACGGCCATCGCCACTCCAGCCGCGCGCAGCGTCGCGACCGGCGGAACCGGAAGCCGCAGCTGCACACACGCACCGGGCAGCATGACGGCGACCGTGCCGGCCCGGGCCAGCGCCGCCGCGCCGCGATCGCTGATGTATTCGAGGTGATCCGCAGACCGCGCTCCCAACTCCGCAAGCAGTTCGGCCCCACCGATATCCGAGAACTGACCAACATGTCCACGCACCGCTTTGTTGCCGCGTCGCGCCGCCTCGAGGATCGCCCGCGCTTCCGCGACGTGAAACGCAGCATCGTCGCACCAAACATCTACGGAAGTCGCAGCGACCGCCTCCGGGATCCAACCCTCGCAAATCTCGGCTACAAAGGCAGCGCGATCGGCCCGCCGCTCCGGTGGTATCGCGTGTGCCAGAAGCGTTGGCTCGAGTTTCATGCGGTGGCCACGCCCAACCGAAGCGATCGCGGCCAACAATCCGAGTTCACCGGCTTGAGTCAGCGAGTAACCCGTTTTCACCTCCATCGTTGTGGTGCCGCCTCGCAGCGCCACATCGAGCCGCGACGTGAGCAAAGCGCGCAACTCGTCACCTGCCGCGCGGGTCGATTGCAGCGTCGCGGCGATACCGCCACCGCGTGCGGCGACCTCCTCGTACGTCGCCCCCGCAGCGCGCAGAGCAAATTCCCCTGCCCGATCGCCGGCGAAAATCGCATGGGTATGGCAGTCGACGAGCCCGGGAGTTACGAGCGCCCCCCTCGCGTCTATCTCGCGAAGCGCGCTCGGCCGATCCGCATCAAGGCCCACCCATGCAATGTGGCCGCCGACGATAGATACCGCGCCGTTTTCAATGACGCCGAGGCCAGCGCGAGAAGGGTCGCACGTCATCACCCGGGCGTTGCGAACCACGAGATGCGAGACCGTCATTTTCGCCAACTGGGCACCAACCCAGTATGGCAGATATCCCTCGCACCGGATGGCGCAATGCTGGGTCTCGATGCCATGCTGCTCGCTATACGTAAGCCACTGGTTTGGAGACGATTTCGCTGCATGAGACCACTGAGGCCAGCGGCTCCGCCAGCGCGTCGCGGTAGCGCGTGGCGAGCTCAACGCGACCCAGGTGCGGCATGCACAGCGCGCGCGGCTTTACGCCGAAACTCGCACCGATCTCGAAATGCGCGTTGAGATAGGCCGCGAGTTCTGGGCGCGCGACCGCGCGGGTGGTCGTGATGTGCCGAATGCCCGTCGCGTCCGCCTGCGCAAGCGCCCACACGCGCCGTGCAGCTGCATCGGCCCACACTGCCGATCGAAATTCATCGGCGACCACCGTCATCGGTAGCCGACGGCGATGGCGATACCGCAGCCAATCGAGGTGGCCGATCCGCCCCGTCGCCGACGGGCCGATCCACAACCCTGCGCGGATCACGAGCGTGTTTGGCCGGCTCAGCATCAGGCGCTCGGCGGCGACGCGCGTCCTGCCGTACACACTGATCGGATCTGTCGGCGCATCTTCGTCGTACGGGCCCGTGTCGCCGCTGAACACATGATCGCTCGAGCAGTACACGATGCGTGCCTCGGGCGGCGCATAGTCGATCAGGATCTGCGTACCGTCGACATTGACGGAATACGCGAACTCCGGTGACTCCTCGCAGGTCTCAACATCGCAGATACCCGCGCAGTGAATGATCAGTCCGGGCCGTTCGTTCTCAAACAGCTGCGCCACCGCGAGCTGGTCATCCAGATGGATCCCGCGCTCGACTCCGGCAGGCAACCTGCGCGTGTTGCCGTTACAGAATGGGATGACGTCGTTCCGATCGCTCGCTTGCAAGATCGACCAACCGAGCATCGAGCCCGCACCGAACAAGAACACGGAGGACAACGAGCCGAACCATACACTGTCCGCCCCTCGGTCGTTCAGGTCGAAGCGCACAGCTCGTCCACAGCACCGAAACATCGCCACGCTTCATCACGGCTTGAAAGGCGGCGGGTCGGTTCGGAACCGCCGATCCTCCTCGAACGTTGGGCGATGCCGCTTCGAGCTAACACACGACGGAGAACGCGGCCGAGCCGCGCGGCGACGAGGCGACAGCGAGAACCAGAGGTGTACGTCCCGTGCTCTCTCCAGTAGAAAACGACGGTCGGTCGCTAGTACCTCGCCACAGTGAAGATGATCGGTTGAGGCCGACGAGCCGCGCCGACA
>CAYQQM010000006.1:0-89324 GCA_964419605.1 uncultured Kofleriaceae bacterium
CTGCTCCGGGCTGCTGTGCCTCGCTCGACAGCTTATTTAGGGACAGTGCCTTAGGGCCCGCCGGATAATAAGTCGTCGACGACACCAGTCCGATGGATCGGAATTGCTCGACATCGTCGAGAAAGACGATCGGGTTATTGTCCGGCGGGCCCTTAGTTGCGCAAGAGGCCGAGGAGCTTGGACATGGTCTTTTCATCCGCAGGTGGGAATTCATAGTCGAGAAACTCGCGCGAGGTGACCCATCGCAGGTCTGCCACCGTAGCCGGGTGGGGTCGAGCTTCCGCCGGCAATGTGCACGAGTACATCGTGAGCTGAACGCGGTATTCGCTGTATTCGTGCAGATGCTCCCCGAGCTTGGCTCCGACCTCCACCACTACGCCGATGCGCCCGTGCACTTCGCGGCGCAGCGCATCGCTCGGTTCTTCTCCTGGCTCCACACGGCCGCCGGGGAACTCCCACAAGCCCGGCAGCACCGCGTTTGCGTTCCTCTGGGTAATGAGGTAGCGCCCATCATGCTCGATGACCGCAGCAACCACCTGAATCACCTCTTTGCCCATCGAGCGCATTATCGATGGATTGTTGGCGATTGCAACGGGCAATCTCGGGGCCAATGTGTATGCTCCGGCCGAAATGGCTGTTCGTTTTCTTGAGATCCGCGCCGCAACCACCCCGGACCAGCTCAACACGGAGTGGGTGATTCTGGAGAACACCGGTACCCTACCGTTTCACACGCGCGGCTGCGGAATGACCGTGGGGCGCAGAGGCTCCAACAAGAAGTCGATGCTCGGAATCATCGATCCGGGGTTTGTCCTCCAACCCGGCGAACAGATGAGGATGTGCACGGGAAATCCGGGCACGCAGGCGCATGGCGCCGCTCCGGAAGACGACGTCAAGAACTACTTCTTGTTCTTGCCCAAACCTTATCTCGTCGCAACAGGAATCGTTCTCACACTGGTGCTGCGAGGTTTGCCGGTGTCAAAAGCCGAATACGATGTGTCAGCCCCCAGAGGCGTCAAGCAACTCTAGCTCAGAATCCGTGCGACTGAGCGCCATCCACGACAATGCACGCACCGGAGATCCAGCTGGCGCGCGGCGACGCGACAAATGCCACAACATCGGCGACCTCCTCAGGTGTACCAAAGCGGCCAAACGGCAGCTCGCGTTGAACCATCTCCTGGACTACATCAGGGGTCGCTTTCATTCTCCGCTCCCAGCCACCCCCAGGGAATAACGTGGAGCCAGGTGCAACGGAGTTGACTCTGATTCCGAGCTTTGCGTAATCGCGCGCGAGCGCTTTGGAAAGCGCGATGACTCCCGCTTTTGCGACGTTGTATCCGGGCGCGCCGCCGGACTCCCGTCCCCAAATCGACGCTACCATAGTGATGGATGTGCCATATTGCGATGAGCGTGCGGCGGTAAGATGCGGCACGGCGCGCTGGGCGATTCTCGCTGCTGTCCACAGATTGGTATCGAGCGACTTGGCGAAGTCGGCGTCGTCCATGGCCGCGGCTTCGCGGGCAAACGATTTGCCCACGTTGGTTACCACGATATCGAGACCGCCAAGCGCGGCAACCGCCCCGTCGACCGCAGCGCTGGCACCGGCTGCGGTGGCAACGTCGGCGACGACTTTCGCTTCGACTTCCAGCAGATCCAGATCGGGTTTGCCGCGCGCAACCCCACAAACTCGGCCGCCTTCGCGGGTGAGCGCTAACGCGATCGCCCGTCCGATGCCGCGACTCGCGCCGGCGACAAGGCACGCTTTCCCTGTGAGGTCGAGGTTCAAACTCTCTCCAGCTGGGGCATGCCGATCGCCACAGTACCACGCGGATCGCGAGGCCTACCGGATGTCGACGTTTGTCGTACAATGTCTTGAATTCGTCCCGCGGATCAGCGATCACTACCCTGAAATCAACAGCTTAGAAGGGGTGGTCGCATGTTCACCTTTCGCCTCAGGGCAGGGTACGGGATACTCGCAGCGCTGGTCGCATTTGCGGCAGCTTGTTCAGATCCGACTCAGAGCACCGATCTTCGTCCCGCTGGGCCGCCTCAAGTTCTGGCCGTGTTGGTGTTGAGCGACGGCTTTTCCGAGACGGCAACGTATTGCCGACGCGGTGACGATAAGCGACCGACTCTGGTCGGGCTCCCCGACGGTTCAACCCAACAGATCTGTCCAGCCGATGGTTCGGAAGTTCGGAACGCGGTCGAAGACGCATATCCGGAGGGCTGGTTTGTACGCATCATGTTCGACGAACTCCTTGATCCGTCCATCGAAGATCTGAAGGAGGTCCTCGATGGCGATGGCGCGCCGACCGGTGTATTCACCGGAAGCATTGCGCGCACCCGGCCGGTCGCGTTGAAGTGCACGACCGCTTCGGGAGCCCTGGTGGACATTCCGTATGACGGCTACTACTCGCCTGCTGGGAACAGCGTTACATGGCCGATCGGTCCATCGTTGGTCATCAAGCCCAACCTGCCCAGCACAATCCCGACCAAATCCCGCTGCGAAGTCACATTGAACGATGCTGTGCGCGACAAGGATGATGGTGAATTGGTTCCAGCCGACGAGCGCGGTCCGTATGGGTTTTCCATCGCGCCGATTCGCGTTTTGGCGGTCAGCCCAGCTGACCACCACGAGCTCGACGGTGTCGACGCAGGGATCCATCTGGTGTTCAACACCGCGATCGATGTAGATGCCATCGACAACGCGGCGACCTGGGCGTTCGCGCCAGGAGTAGGCACCACCCCCGCGATTGGTGCACTTGCAGCAGCGATCGACGCCGCGGGCACAGCTCTCAACGTCGATCTCGCCGCGGCGCCGGCTTTGAACTTCTTCGACCCTGCGCGGAGCGCAGCGTTTGGCTGCAGCACCAATATCGTCCAGGTCTGCAATATCTCGCTTGCACCATGCAGCTCGAGTGCACCGTGCGGAGTCGGTGATGCCTGCGAGACCACCAAGAGTGCCGACTGCGACACGACGCTCGTTGTCGACAGCGAACAAATGCATCTCACTCACGTCGACTTCCTCGCTTCGACATGGACGGTTGCCCGCGGCGCCAACGGCACCGCGGCGGCGCCACATGCCGCCAATAGCCTGGTTTCGGCTCCTGTAGACAATACTTCGTCGTCGGGAGATGGGGCCGAGGTCTTTGTTCACGGCGATTTCAAAGCCGGAACCTCCTATGCATGGAGCATTCGAGAGGGCGCAGTGCTGAAAGATAGGTGTGGTGTTGCAACGACCTTGGGTCCGCCCTCGGTCGATGAATTCACCCAAGTGAACTTTGCGGTCAACGAACTCGCACTTACGGGGATCACGCCAGTCGATGGCACGATGGCGGCGAATCCCGGCTCGAAGATTCAGCTCAAATTCAACCAGCCGATGAATCCAGATTCGCTGTCCGGCCGGTGTTCGGCTTCGACGAACAAGCGCTGCTTCGCCAATGATGGTTGCCCGGGCGGCGAAACCTGCCAAGGAGCCAAGTTCTCGTTGACGCCAACGGTCGCAAATGTTGTGGTGAAGCAGGATTCCAGCGATCGATCGGTGTTGGTCGTTTTCGGTCAATATCAACTTGGAACGCAGTACGTGTTCACGATCCCAGCCGGGACGACCATCGCTGAGTGCCCGGGTGGACAAACGTCGGGGCTCTCTAACGGGTGCGATCTCAAGGATGTGAAGGCGATACCGATCGCCGAGGAACAGTCGGTAGCCTTTCGCACGGCGGCTGCCATTGCGCTTACCGGGTCGGGGCCGGAAGACAACGCCACGGGGTTGGATCCTCACAGCGAGATCCGCCTCACGTTTAATCAAGAGATGGATCCAGCAACCCTGGTTCAGGGAGCGGCTGGGTTTGATATTTTTCCTAATGTCGCCTTGAACGTCGACGACGGTGAAACTTCTCGCGACTTGTCTCTGGCTCCCGCGGCGGGTTTTGCACCCGGCACTTATGAATTTACCCTGCACGCTGGAGCTCAGATCAAGGATCGACTCGGCAATACGTACACGCAGCCTTCCGACCTCGTCATTCACTTCACCATTGCGAATCCTGACCCCATTCCAGCTTGCATCCGCTGAGAACTCGGAGAAACACCATGAACCACTCGATCAAAATATTCATGGCAACGGCTCTGCTGTTTGCAACTGCGTCGCTGGCTGGGAAGTCAGCGTTTGCGCAGGCAAGTGCAACTGTCGGCGGCATTCGAGGCGTGGTCAGAGACTCCGGTTCAAAGGACGTGGCCGCTGGGGCCACGGTCGTTGCCACGTCTCCGGCACTTCAGGGCCAGCAAGTTGTGATCACCGATGACAAGGGCCAGTACTTCGTTACCGCACTGCCACCCGGCGTGTACGCCATCGCGGTGTACTACGGCGATGCTACCTTTGTGCGCGGCAATGTCCTGATTCAAGCCGGCAAAGAAGCTGTGATCAATGTCGATGTCGACTCACGACCGAGCGGCGGCCGGCCCGCGAAGAAGGGCGAGATCATCGAGATTACGGGCGCGGCGCCGATCATCGACCAGGGGTCGACCAAGACCGGTGCGACATTCGGCGAGGATTACACCGACAACATTCCGGGTCCGCGAACCTTTGGCGGCGTCATCGGCTCCGCGGGGGGGGCTCAGCGCGACTTTAATGAAAACGGCGAGGGGACTTCGATCGCCGGATCCACCAGTCTGGAAAACACGTATATCGTTGAGGGGATCAATACCACGGACACAGGGTACGGCGGGCTGTCGGCCAATCTGCCGAATGAGTTTGTCCGCGAGACCGAAGTTATCACCGGGGGTTACAACGCCGAATACGGGCGATCTACTGGCGGCATTGTCAATGTCGTGACCAAGTCTGGCAGTAACCAGTTCCACGGCTCGGTATTTGGATATTGGCAGCCGGGCCGGCTGGTTTCGACGGCGAAAAACGTCGAGCGGGAGGGCGGATCGATCGCGCGTCGCTCCGACCTCGATTACCGGTACGATGTGGGGGCAGAGTTGGGTGGTCCGATCGTCAAGGACAAATTGTGGTTTCACATTGGGATCAATCCCGCGATTCAGCGTTCGACCGTAACCCGAACGGTGCAGTCGCAGAGAGATCAAAACCAAGATGGGATACCCGACGTCGATCCGAATACCGGATTCGCTCAACACGACTTTGTCAGTGAGTCCGCCTCCCCAGCAACGTCAAAGACCTACTATTTTACCGCGAAACTCAGCGGAGCGATCAACCAGAATCATCAGTTCCAGCTATCCGCGTTTGGCAATCCAAACTACGATCATCAGTCAAACCCGAACTTGGTGCGGAATCCGCAGTTCGTCACGGCTGTTCAAGGTAACAACGGATCGTATAATCTCTCAGGGAAATGGATCTCCAAACTTAATGACGGGAAAACACAAATTGACGCTGTTGCGGGGCTACACCGTGGCTTCGTTCGGGACAGCCTACGAGGCAGCGCTTTCAACGTGCCTGAGGTCGTCTATGCCTATGAGCGCTCGCTGTACGACTTTGCCGACTTGGAGGGTCCAGGCGCGATAGCCGCCTGCCAAGATAACGTTGCGGGAGACAGATATCCGGGGATCCGCAATTGCCCGGTCACAGAATATACGGAGGCAGGACTCGGATACCTCGAGCGATCGACCCGCGATCGCGCGTCCGGAATTCTTTCGATTACCCAGCGCGTACAGGCGGCAGGTACGCATGTGTTGAGGGCGGGCGTCGACGCCGAGTTTTCGACGTACAATGCGCAGAAGCGCTTTACCGGCGGCGCTTCGCTACGGCGGTTTAGCAACGGAGACGATGGCGCGCCAGGCGCTTGGCTAGACCGCCAGTACTTGGACGTCCTGCGCAATTTGACACCGCAAGAACTCATGGATCCGGGTAGCGTGACGCTGGGTCCTAATCAGACCTTGTGCGCGAACGATCGAGCGATTTGCCAGTTCGTTAGCCAAATCTCCGCTGATACCAATTCCACCAGTCTTGGAGCATTCATTCAAGACAGCTGGCAGATCCTGCCCAACCTTACGATTAATGCGGGACTGCGCTACGAAAACCAGATCGGTTATGCCTCCAAGCAGCTGCAGGGGCAGGTCACCCCGGATGGCGAGATCGTCCCCAAGCGAGTGTTCAACCTAAACGATCTGTGGGCACCCCGCGCCGGGTTTCTATTCGATCCCACCCAGGAGGGTCGGTCGAAAATCTTCGGCCACTGGGGGAGATTTTACGAGAACATCCCGATGGACCTCTTGGTCCGCAACTTCGGTGGCGAATACCTCAACTTTTCGCGGATCAATGCCAATAGCCATAAGCCCGGCGATGCCGGGTATGATCCGAATTGCGACCTCGACCACAACGGCTCCAACGTCAACATTGCTACGCTGCGATCCTGCTCCGATTCTGAGGGGGCGGGCCAGGTAGGTGGACCGGCGGTGTTCATCGCGCCGGGGCTGCGCGGCCAGTATACCGACGAGGTGGTACTGGGATCGGAATACGAAGTGATGCAGGACCTCAAGCTGGGGCTTTCCTATATTCACCGTTCGCTTCCCAGCGTGATCGAAGACGTGTCAACGGATGGCGGCAACACCTACTTGATCACCAATCCCGGGCGCGACTTCAGCGAGGCCGCGGCCCAACTTCAGCGCCAGGCGATGACGGAGCTCGCGTCGTCTGATCCTGCGGTACAGGCGCTCGGCAGACTGCACCAGAGCCGAGCCGAGCAGCTCGCCTTCAGCAAACAGCTTGCGAAGCCAACCCGGAACTACGACGCGATTCAGATCGTGGCGACCCGGCGGCCCACCAAGAAGTCGCTGATCCTCGCGTCGTACACGTACTCCCTGTCGCGCGGCAACTACCCGGGATTGTTCTCGACGGAGACGGGCCAGTCCGATCCCAACAATACTGCGCTGTACGACTTGCCCGACCTGATGGCCAACCGATACGGCCCGATGGGGCTGGATCGGCCACACAACCTGAAGATCGACGGCTTTTATCGCTTCGACCTAAAGGCGGCAGGGCTCGTGACGGCGGGTGGTAGCTTCCGCGCCCAGTCGGGAATCGCCCACAATGCGCTCGGTGCCACGCCCCATCCCGGCTACGGCCCGGGAGAGTCGTTCCTCTTGCCACGAGGATCGATCCTTCGCTCGCCCGTTACCAGTCAGGTCGACGTGCACCTAAGTTACGGCTACCGCTTGAGCAAGGGCACGGTCCTGGAGGGATTCTGTAACGTCTTTAATCTGTTCAACCAGCAGGATCAGCTCAATACCGACGACATCTACACACTGGATATTGTAAACCCCATCGTGGGCGGCACCATGAGCGACCTCCAACATGCCAAGATTGTCGACCAGCGCGGCATTGAAGTGAACCGGTCGCCCACTCGGAATCGCAACTTCGGCCGAAGCGCGACGGGCGCGGCCGGATTTGGCGGACCCGCACTTCAGATCCCCCGAAGCTTCCAGTTCGGAATGCGCTTGCGGTTCTAAACCGGGCAAGGAGCTTTCATGCACGCGATTTGGCTATTCGTTTTTGTTCGAATCCTACTGACACCGGTCGGAGCTGGAACCACTGCCGAGGCGTCGTATAAGCAGGGGCTGGCGTACAAGCAGCAGGGCAAGACCGACGAAGCCATCGCCGCGCTCGAGGCAGCCATCGCGGCGAACCCGAAGCACGGCATGGCATGGGCATCGTTGGGGAGTCTGTACAAGCAGCAGAACAACCTGCCCAAGGCAATCGGAGCCTATGAGCGCGCCACCAAACTCTTGCCTAAAGATGCCGTGGTGTGGACCAATCTTGGAACTGCGTACGCAAACGCTCGAAGGCTCAATGAGGCACTACAAGCGCTGACCACGGCATCTCATCTCGACCCAAAGGACCCGGAGATTCGAGCCCACCTTGGCACGGTCCAGCGGAAGACCAAAGACGTTTCGGGCTCCGTGGCAAATCTCGAATACGCTGTAAAGCTCCGCCCCGACAATGCGGAGTGGCAGCACAACCTCGGAGTTGCCTATCGGTTCGCGAAACGGGATGACGATGCGATCAAGGCTCTCGAAAAAGCCATCGCCTTAGACGACGCGAAGGCTGCCTATCACTTCGATCTCGGCGTTGCGTACCGGCGAAAACAGGAAGTCGACAAAGCAATCGCCGCGTACGAAAAGGCTACAACCCTAGATCCCAGCAATGCCGACGGCTGGTTCGACCTGGGCTACATGTACAAGGCGAACCACGACAACGACAAGGCGATCGACGCGTTTCGGCATTACCTCGTCCTAATGCAAGGCAAAGACGCCGCCGGAGAGAAGCGGGCGACCGAGGAGTGCAAGTCGCTTGGCGGGGATTGCGCGAGTGATCCAAGTCGGCGGAGCAAAGCTCCGCCCAAGCGACCCGCTCCAGCGCCGTGACTCGTTAACCATCCAGATCGCCCAACGGATCGATCTGCTTTGCCATGGGACCGCACCTGTAGCCCAATGGGCCGTCACTCTGCGGCACCAAGTTGGGAGTGCTCGCGCAGTAACTCTATGAAGTCGGCTTTCGATAGGGTGCGCGCTGTCGATTTTCCCTCGAGAACGGACAGCGCGAGGTCGCGTTTCTGGTTGTGGAGCGCGAGGATCGATTCCTCGACGGTTCCGCGCGCGATCAGCCGGTACGCAGTAACGGGATGTTTCTGACCCATGCGGTGAGCGCGGCTATTGGCCTGCTCTTCGACTGCCGGATTCCACCATGGGTCCAGATGCACAACATACGAGGCGCGCGTGAGGTTTAGGCCGGTGCCACCCGCTTTGAGCGAGATGAAGAACACTGTGCCGTTGCCGTTTTGAAACGCGGTGACCAACCGCTGGCGTTCTGCGAGTGGCGTTGCGCCATCGAGGTAGTGCGTGGCGATGCCAAGCGTAGCCACGGCATCGCGGGCACGGGTGAGGAGCTGCGTGAACTGGCTGAACACCAGCACCGCTGCATTTTGGTCCGCAAGCTCCCGACATAGCGCTTTGAGATGTTCGAGCTTTGCGGATTCGCCCTTGAACGTTGGCTCGACGAGTTTTACGTCGCACGCCATCTGGCGCAGGCGCGTCAGCGCGGCCAGAATCTGGATTCGCTCTTGCGCCGCGGTGAGCCCGGCATCCCGCTCGACAAACTGCAACTCGCAGGCGCGGCGGAGCGTCTCGTAGCGTTTGCGTTCCGATGTCGACAGATCGATCATGAGGTCGACGTCTTGGCGTGCGGGAAGCTCGCGAAGCACGTTTGCGCGGGTTCGCCGTAACAAAAACGGTGCGAGCAAGCGGTTGAGTGCGGCCAGCGCGTATTCGCTCGGCCCCACGCCGCTCTGAAACCGACTGCGAAACGCCGCTTCGCTGCCGAGGAGCCCTGGAAACGCCAGCGACATCACGCTCCACAGTTCACCGAGATGGTTTTCGACCGGAGTTCCGGTGAGCGCGATGGTGAAGTCCCGGGAGAGGTCGCGGACCGCCGCCGTACGCTTCGCGATGTGATTCTTCAGATACTGCGCTTCGTCGACCACGAGGGTCGACCATCGATCTTTGAACAGACTCGGGTCACGTTGCAACAGTCCATAGGAGACGATTACGACATCGGCGCGCTTCGATGCGCCGACGTGGAACGATCGCGTTTCGTTAAACAGAACCACGCTGAGCTGCGGCGCAAATCGCGCGAGTTCGAGCTTCCAATTAAACGTCACCGATGCGGGTGCGACAATCAGAGCTGCGCCACGTCCGCGCCGCGCCAGCAATACCGCCGCAGTTTGCACGGTTTTTCCCAGTCCCATGTCATCGGCCAAAACGCACCCCGGCGTACACGCGGCGCGCTCCAGCATCCACCGCACGCCGTCCACTTGGTAAGGGCGCAGCGTACCGTTGCGAATCGCCGGCACGTTGAGCCGCTTGCCGGTGTAGTTTTTTGCGAGCGCGCCCCAATCGACTTCGTCGGTAGTGGCAGAAAACACCGCGCCCGCTTCCTTCACGGCATCGCCAAAAGCGCCATGCACGCGCACCTGGCCCGCTTCGTCGCTCGCGGCAAACGCTAGGGGTGCCAGCTGCTTGCGAAGCTGATCGGGGATCTCGAGATGATGGTCATCACCGATGGCGATGTAGCGTTGGGCACGGCGCAACGCTTCCAGCAATTCGCCGAGCGAAACGCGAGATTGGCCAACCTCGACGGCGCCACGGCACGAAAACCAGCCCCCGGATTGCGCAGTCACGAGCGAGGACTGCACGTCCGACCACGCGAGGCGCTTGGGCGGTCGGCCCAGTCGACTCTCGACACGCCAGCCATCGGGCAACTGGCTGACGAAGTCCGACAGCGCCAACGCGGCTTCGAGCGTAGCGACCTCGCCGGTGTCCTCACCCCAGTTGACCAATGGCAGCTGCAATTTGCCGTGCGTTACGACCTCACGCTCGCGAGCCAGATCGCGCTCCACCCACCATGCGCGGCCGTCCACCACAAAGCTAAACCGCTCGTCGCCTTCGCCGGCGCGTATCAATGGAGCTCCGGGCGCCACGGTGATGAGCAATGCGATCTTGGTGCGTTTGGCCCACTCGACGGCGAGCGCTGGCATCGGCCGGTACTCCGAACGCTCGCCCAACAGAGCCGCCGATACGTCGGCCGGTGCGTCGACAAACTCGTTGGCAGCGACCAGACTCTTGGCCAATCGCGGATAGGCATCGGCCGGAAACGACAGGTGAGGCGCCGAGGTCCGTACAAATTCGCTTGCCCACGCGACGAGCTCGGTTGGCAGGCGCACCAAATACAGCCGGTCGGGGCGCGAGACCACGATGAACCGACGCTTGACCAGCACGGCGAGCATCTCGCGAGTCAGTTCGCCGCCATGCCACCCCAGCTGCGCATTTACCGATGAGCCGGCGGGCGAAAACTGCAACCGCACGTCTTCCACCCCGACCCACAGCGGTGCTCCAGCGTCATTGGCAAACACGCGCGGATGCTGCGCGAGTCGCTCGATAAGCGGTGCAATAATCGTTTCGGCGTCGAACGTTCGCTTGAGCAGGGCTGCCCAACGCGCAATCTCCTGGTCTGCCGCCGTCGCGCTCGGACTTTGAAGAATGGTTTCGCAGGTGGTGCGGGACCACGGCCGGTCGGGTTTTGCGGCCTTGCGTTTGAGGGCTTCGATCGACAGCGAGCCTCGCTCGTGGCGAGCGACAAACGCATACTCGTCGCGCCGCGGGTGCTCGAGTCGGTCCAAGGTGTGGGACCAGCGCGGAATCGCGAGCGTGGCGACCAGTTGGCGATGAACCGGATGCGTTGGGCTAGCTAGCACCGCGAGCGCTGCTCGGAGCCCGGCGAGCACAAATCCACGGTGCTCGCAATGGTGTATCTCGTTGGTCTCGAGATCCACGGACACCGTTCCTGGTGATGCCGAAAAACCCCCGTAAAAACGGAGTTTTGAAACGTCAACATGGAACGTCCACGTCGCATCCTGTGGCGGTGCCATGATGGCGGTCACCGTGGGTAACAGGGCCTGGAACGCAGTTCGAAGCGACCTGGCGATAGGGTCGAGGATCTCGGGAACCGACCCAGATGCGTCAAACGACCGAATGGCGGCTTCTGTTCCGAGCATTGCCGGAAAGCAACTCTCGGCAATCGCTTGCAACGCTGTGGCCGATGCGCCTGAGAGGTACCGCACACTCTGAAACCACGAGGCGACGGTTCCCCATCGCGGCGGATTCAGCTTGGGCCACGCGGCGCGCGGTTGATACAACCGCACGACATCGAGAAACGCCTGCGGCGGCTCGGCCCCGAAATGCACCAACGCCGAGCGCGGCCGAGCAGTGGGGGCAGGCTTGGTCGGCCGCTGTTCAAGGAGAGCGTACAACGCTGCCACAATGTGTTTGCACTCGCCTGCGCGCGCAAATTGCGGACACGAACACTCTGCTTCCGGAGTTTGCCTCGCCGTGTCGATATCGACGCAATACATCGACGACCCGCGTACATGCGCATGGCTGACGCCGGCCTCGTCGCTTTCGATCTCGACTCGACCCTCCAGAAAGTACGCCTCTCCCTTGGCAAGCACCGCGCGCGGCGTTGCAGTCAGCAGCTTCTGCAGCGGTTCGCCGGTCAACACGGGAAAGACTTGTAGCATCGACCCGTGACACGGAAGCGTTAGGGCCCTTAATCCCAAATGCAGCGCGCGAGGCGCGACTCCTGGATCTCCGTGTCGGAGGTGACGAGTGCCGACTGTTCCACCCGCGCGGTCGCCACGATAAAGCGGTCGGCCGGATCGCGATGATCCCAGGGCAATTTCGCGGCCTCGACCGCGATGCGCGGCAGCAAGTGCAGCACCTCAATACGAGGATCATGCGTTAGCGCCTGGTCGATCCAGAGGTCATAGGGGCGATCGAACCGCAGTTTTTCGGACTCCGCTTTCGCGGCGACCTCCCAGGGCTCTTGTGAGCGTCCTACCCGTCGTGTCCGGGCGGATCGATTTGCTTTGCCACGTGGACCGTACCTGTGGCCAAATGGTCCGCCAACGCTCGCGCATCTTCGACCGCGAGTCCGCCGTACCAAATGCCATCGGGATATACCACTGCGCTGGGACCATCGAAACACGCGCCGAGACAGCCACACGGCGTCACCAAAGCGAAACATCCTCGCAGTAGCAGTTCCTTTTGTACCGCGGCCATTACCTCGGCGCCGCCTCCCTGGCCGCAGGCGGGTTTCCCCCCGGCCGCGCGGTTTGTGCAGATAAATAAGTGGCGCATGCCCACGAAGCGAATAATTCCGACAGGTGCGGCGGATCTTAGGAGGTACTGTGGCTTGTCGCGACGTATTATGGTCGGCCAAGATCGTTTTCCGGGACCCACGCGGTGACGCCACAACACCATATCATTAAGGAGACCACAGAGTCGCTGTCGCGGCTGCTCTTGGATGAGCTGAAACGCAGTGGCTACAAGCGCGTTCACATCGTCGAGGTCGCCCCCAAGCCGGATGCCATCGAGGGCAAAATGCCGGCGGTCTCGGTCTACCTGCTCAACGTCACGATCGATCCCGAAGGGTACGATTCGACGCCGCATTCCGAGCTCATCGAGGTACCCCAGCCCGACGGAACCATCAAAGAGTTCGCGCGTCGGCGCCGGTTGTGGGTGCGGCTGGACTACTTGATCAGCGCGTGGGCAAATACGCCAGAAGATGAACAGCTCCTGCTGGGACTCATCATTCGCACGATCATGGAAAACGCAGAGATTCCGCGCGACAAGCTCAAAGGCGACTCGTTTGAAGACGACTTCCGGATCAACTTTCTGCTGTCGACCAAGCTCGACGAAAACACGATGGTCCACTTCTGGAGCGGCTTGCACCAGCACGTTCGACCGGCGATTCAGGCCTGGACCGCGGTCCCGATCATCCCCGAACAGATGGAGCCGTTCACGCGCGTCGAGTCGCGTCGGCTCGAGTACAAAACGTTTACGGAGCCTCGAACGCCGGCAGAGGATGGTCCTACCGGCAGGAAGTTATGGCAGTCACCCCGAGCCGAGGATCCGGCGAAAAAGTAGGGTTTCACCGATAGGCGGACGAAGACCACCGCCATCGGTTATTGGCACAAAGGAGAAAGCGAATGGCTACTAGCTACTTGTCACCAGGTGTATATGTCGAGGAAGTCGATCGCGGATCGAAACCCATCGAAGCCGTCGGTACCAATACCGTCGGGTTTTTGGGCGAATCCAGCAAGGGGCCTCTCAACGAGGCCGTGCTGATCACGAACTGGTCGCAGTTCGTGAAAACGTTCGGCGACTTCAAGGATTGCAGCGAGCACCTCGCTCACGCGATCTATGGCTTCTTTAACAACGGGGGATCTCGGTGCTTCGTCGTCAACGTGGGCGCGCCCGAAGCAGCGCCTGCAATTAGGGTGCAACCAGGCGAAAAACCAGGCGAAAAGCTTGGCGACAAGAAAGACGACAAAGCTCCGGTCGCGCCCGGCGGCGCCAATCGCGATTCGCTGTTCATCGGCCGCGACGGAGGCCCGGGCGCGCGCAGCGGTCTCAAGTGCATGGACGAAGTCGACGAGATCGCGATCGTCGCTGCACCCGGGCAGGTCTCGGCAGCCGTTCAAGACGCGTTGCTGTCGCACTGCGAAACTCGCAAAGACCGGTTTGCGATTCTCGACTCCCCCGAGACGATTACTGGTGGCGTAGACAAGTTGCCCAAACCGCGCGACTCCAAGTACGGCGCGTACTACTTCCCGTGGATTCAGGTCTACGACCCGGACAAGGGCAACATCTTCGTGCCCCCGTCGGGGCACATCGCCGGTGTGTACTCGCGCACCGACGCCGAGCGCGGCGTTCACAAAGCGCCCGCGAACGAGATCATTCGCGGTGCGTTGGGCATGAAGTACAACGTGTCCAAAGGCGAGCAGGACCTCATGAACCCCAAGGGGATCAATGCGATCCGGTACATGAACGGGGCGATTCGGATCTGGGGCGCTCGCACGCTATCGACCGACCCGTCGTGGCGCTACATCAACGTGCGTCGGCTGTTTATCATGGTCGAATCGTCGATCGAGCGCGCCACCCAGTGGGTGGTGTTCGAGCCCAACGATCATCGCTTGTGGAAGCGCGTTCAGCGCACGATCGCGTCGTTCCTCACGCTGTTGTGGCGCCAGGGAGCCCTCATGGGGACGGCGCCCGAGCAGGCGTTTTACGTCAAATGCGACGACGAGACCAATCCCCCGGAAGTGATCGACGCCGGTCAGCTCGTGGTCGAAATCGGCCTCGCACCGGTTAAACCCGCGGAATTTGTGATATTCCGCATCGGTCAGATGGCTTCCGGCGGCGGCGTTGAAGAATAGGAACCAGCGCGGGTCCGAAGGAAGACATCGCCCGACCATTCCGTAGAACGCACTGGAATGCATGGGAGCCCAGCTGCAGTACGGCAACTGGGCCAACCCGACGACCGAATGAATGTCAGGGGGACCTTCGATGACTACAAGGATTGGGGATGGAACGCGGGGTGGGAACCGGCGTTGTAGTCGTCGATGCTCTCCGTGCCAGGTCGTAACGACGCACTGAACGACAGGGAGAATCTAAGTTATGGCGATCCAGGATAGAGGATATACCGCAGGCCGATTTGCGCTCGATATCGATGGCATAAACGTTGGTTATCTAAAGAAATTTAGTGGGCTTCATATGGAAGGCGATGTCGTGACCAACGACCTCGGTCCCGACAACATCCAGATGAAGCACATCTCCAACATCAAGTGGAGTGCTGCCAAGGCCACGATCGGTATCGGCATGGGCAAGAGCATGTACGACTGGATTCAGGCCGCGTTCGACAAGGGCTACATCACGAAGAACGGCGCGTTCACCTCAGCCGACTTCAACTACAAGGCCCAGTCGCGGCTCGACTTCATGAACGCGCTGATCACCAGCGTTACCGTGCCAAAGCTCGACGGTGGTTCGAAAGAGTCGGCGTACTTCGATATCGAATTCGAAGCCGAACAAGTTCGGTGGGCCAAGGCCGGCGGCGAAGATATCCGCGGCAAAATTGGCCCCAAGCAGAAAGCGTGGCTGTGCTCCAACTTCCGCGTTGAGATCAGCGGTTTGCCGTGCGAGCGCGTCGCCTCGATCGACTCGTTCACCTGGAAGTGCGCGATCGCGCCCGACCAGATCGGTATTTTCCGCGAGTCGACCAAGCACCCTGCAAAAGTGACGGTGCCGGACCTCAAATTGACAGTCTCGAACGCCGATCACGACGCGTGGTCGCGCGTCGCCAAAAAGTGGTTCGTCGACGGTCAACACAAAGACGAGCACCATCACAACGGCCGCATTGTGTTCCTCGATCCGAACATGAAAGACGAGCTCGGAGAGATCACGTTGGACGGCGTCGGCTTCAAGAAGTTCGGCCAAGAAGACGCCGAAGCGAACTCCGAGCGGATCAAGCGCTTCACCGCCGAGCTGTACGTGGAGAGGATGAAGTTTAAGATCAACCAGTATGATGCCTAACCGGAAGCGGGGGTCGGCGGGTCTTATTAGAGGGACCTCACGTCTGACCTTGACGTTGACGTTGACCCCACCGTTGATGTTGACGGCAACGTAGACTTCGACCCCACCGTCGACCTCGACGTCTGCGAGTCGAGCGTCCAGGTCAACCGTGGGGTCAACGTCTACGTTGCCGTCAAGGTCAACGCAAGGGTCAACGTCGATGTCAAGGTCAACGCAAGCGTCAACGTCAAGGAATGAATTCAACCGCGGTTTTCACTTCAGTTCGGACTACGCAACCGCGGGTGGCGTCGGTCGATACCCTCGGTATGCTGAGCTTTCAACGTCTCGAAGTCTATCAACGTTCGATCGAATTCTTCTGTCACGCTCTCGAAATCATCGCCCAGCTGCCCTCCAAGGGACACGCGGAGATCGCGGATCAGTTGCGGCGGGCCGCGCAGTCGCAACCACTTAATATCGCAGAGGGCGCAGGCAGAGCATCGCGTCCTGATGTGGCGAAGTACTACACCATCGCGCGGGGATCGGCGATGGAATGTGCAGCCGTTCTGGATGTGATGAGGGCCCAGGGCACGATTCAATCACATCATTACGACCGCGGCGTCGATCTGCTGACGAGTATCGTGGCCATGTTGACTAAGATGATCTGATGTCAACGTCAAGCTCCAGCGTCCAGGTCAACCGTGGAGTCGACGTTTACGTTGCGGTCAAGGTCAACGAAGGGGACAAGGTCGACGTCAAGGTCAACGTTCATTCGACTCAGTGGCCCGTCCGAAGGCGGATGGACGACGCAAACAACCTCGCGCAACGCTCTCAGCAAGTGAACTCTGCTATGATTGTGGCCTGCTCATTTCGAGCAGGTCTTTCTTTTTTCGGGGTGATTAACGATGGCGTTTAAGACTCAGTACTCGTTTCGCTTACCGCGCGGGTATGTCGATGAGGAGGGCAAGGTTCATCGCGATGGCGTGATGCGCCTCGCGACGGCGCGCGACGAGATCTTGCCGCTGCAGGACTATCGGGTGCAGTCCAACCGCGCGTATTTGGTGATCGTGCTGTTGTCGCGGGTGATCACCAAGCTCGGCGATAGCTCGCAGATCACAGTCGACATGATCGAAAACTTGTTTTCGACCGACCTGGCGTACCTGCAAGAGTTTTATCGCAAGATCAACGAAGAGGGCGGGGCGCCCAAGCACAGGGTGCAGTGTCCCAAGTGCCAATTCGCGATGGATGTCGACATGGTTACCGGTGCGTTGGTCACCGAGGAAGGAGGTAGTGGCCAGTCTGGCCCGGGGTGAACTGGGCGGCGGTCGCAACCTATCCACGTGAGCAACTCTACCAAGAAATCGCCTACATCGCGTATCACTTCCATTGGAAGCCCGACGACATCCTCGACATGGAGCACGCAGAGCGACATGTTTGGCTACAGGAAATCGCGCGCATCAATCGAGAGATGAACGAGGCCAGGCGACAATAATCGACGGGGGATAGAGGCAACGAAACATGGCGAATATGCGCATGCGACCGACCGCGGATCCAAGAGCTCCAGGCATCTACCAAACCTTCGACTCGATCGCGCCGCCACCGCTATCGATCGCAAATACCCACATCGCCGGGTTTGTCGGCATCACCCAAAAGGGGCCGATGAACGAGCCGATCCGGGTCGCCAATTGGGATGAGTTCGTCGAGCACTTTGGCGTGTTGCCCGGGTCGTACACCTCCGACTCGGTGCTCGCGTTCTTTCAAAATGGCGGCACCGATTGCTGGATCGTGCGGGTGGCGCACACCGCGCCCAAAGGGCAGCCGCCCGGCGTCGAGCATGCGGCGTTTGCCGAACATCTGCAGGTCGATGACTGGGCCAAGCCATCGCTGCAGATCCGCGCGCTCAACGAAGGCTCGTGGGGCAATGCGATTTGGGTCAAGTGCACCCATGCGCCCGGGGCGCAAGCCTTGCTCACGCGCGACCTTGAAATCGGCGCCGGCGAGGCCCAGGTCAACCAGGTTCGAGGCTTCGAAGTCGGTGCTCTGGTCAAGATTTACGACCGCGACAGCGTCGATTACGTGGTCTTGACCGAAGTCGGCGACAAGGTGTTGCGCTGGGGCGCGGAGACGCCGCTCAACCGCCGGCACCCAGCTGCGGCGCCGACCTACATCCAGGTCATGACATTTGAGATTCACGTCGCGCTGCGCGACCGGCGCGAAGTGTTCAAAGACCTGCAAATGCACCCCACGTCGCGCAACTACGCGCCGCGGGTGATCGCGCAGCGGTCGCGCCTGATCCGGTTGGTCGATCTCGGGACAAAGTCGCCCGTGCCGCACAATCTGCCCGAGCCGTTGGCGCTGACTCGGCTCACCGGCGGTCGCGATGGCATCGACGCCATCACGCCGGAGGATTTCATCGGCATCGACCTCGGGCCGAGCGAAAGTGCCGGCCTGTTGGCGCTCGCGCGCAACGAAGAGGTCGGCTTGCTCGCCATCCCCGATGCGATGCGGTTTTACGAGCGCGAACCCGGTCCCGCAGGGGAACTCAAAGCCCAGCGCATCCAAGACGCGATGATCGCCGTGTGCGAGAACCAAAAAGACCGGTTTGCCATTCTCGATATCCCGCAGAGCCGGGACATCGAATGGGTGCTGCGCTGGCGCCGCCGCACCGAAAGCTCATACTGCGCCTATTACTGGCCGTGGCTAATGGTCGAAGTTCGCGAAGGCCAGATGCGCGCCATGCCGCCCTCCGGGCTCTTGGCCGGCTGTTACGCGCGGCGCGACATGGAGGAGGGGGTGCACCACGTCGCCGCCAACCTGCCGATCCGCGGCGCGCTCGACGTTACCCTGCGGGTTAGCGAAGATCACATCGGCATTCTAAATGCCGAATCTGTAAACACATTTCGGTTTCAGAACGGGATCCGGCCCTGGGGCGGCCGGACTGCATCGACGAATCCGCAATGGCGCTACATCCCGGTACGCCGGCTGTTCATCATGCTGCGCCGCTCGCTAGATGCCGGATTTGCTTGGGTTAGTTTCGAGCCTAACACGCCATACACGTGGGAAACTGTAAGACGTCGTACAGTTTCTTTTTTAACCGACCTGTACAACCGGGGAATGCTGGTTGGAGGGAATGCAGAAGAGGCTTTCTTCGTAAAATGCGATGCGGAGACCAACCCGCCTGACCAAGTCGATGAAGGTTATTTGCTTTGTCAGATCGGCGTTGCTCCTACGATTCCGACCGAGTTCATCATGATCAGTCTCGTCCAGAACATGAATATTAACGAAACCTAACTTCAAGGTGCACGATGGGTCTTACAGACGACGTTGGTAATCTTTGGAAGAGCGGAAAGCGTAGGTTGCCTCGAGCCTTGGGCGGGGGGATCACTCCGGAGCAGCGACTGCGCCGCGACCCACTGCCTGCATTCTCTTTCCTAGTCAACTTACAGATTGGCAAGCTGGACGAAGAGGCACAGGTGTTCTTCAAGAGCGTCAGCGGCCTGAGGTTTGAAACTGCTGTAGTTCCTGTTGTTTCTGGTGGTAACAACCGCACAACCTACAAGTTGGTGGGGGCCACTGACTGGCCCAACTTGGTGTTAAGGCAGGGCTTTACCGCCGATTCCAAGCTCATCGCATGGCGTCAGGCCTGGTTGAACGGCACCGCTAGGATTCGCCTGAGCGGCGACATTACGCTGCTGGACACCGCGTTGAACCCAAGGGCATATTGGGAATTCGATCGCGGTTGGCCATGCAAGTGGGACATCTCGGAGTTCGATGCTTCCAAGAGCGAACTCTCCATCGAGACGCTCGAAATTGCCCACAACGGTTTGCAATATGGCGATGTGTCGAAGTCGCCGAAGTCGGCATGGGCAGGCACAGATCCAAGATGGAATCCAACCCAACATGGTGGATTGGGGACGTCGCCAGATCCATCGTATGAAAAAAATATTCTCACGGAGCCCCCAAAAACCGTTGGGGTTCCCTCTGAGAAAATTGATCCCGCGACACTCGAATAGCGTAGCAAATGGCGACTGAAACCAACGAACCCCGCGCGCTTGCCGCCGCCCTTTCTGGGCCGGCGTTCATGCCGCGTGCGCGCGTTTTCGACGCGGTCGATCGCCACGTCGAGCGCTGGGCCCCGGAGGCGACTGCCGATCGGGTCCGGCCGCTGCGCAATCTCGGGTTCGCCGACCGCCTCGTGTCGCCGCTGATGGAAACGGCCCAGCGCTCGGTGTCGCAACTGCAGCGGTTGTTCACCCCGTCGCCGACGGCCGCTGCTGACGTCGAAGCCGGCGCTCGCCCATCGTCGGGTCTTGGTCTCGGGACTTCACCGGCAACCCAACCGGATCACACGTCGTGGCTGTTCCCGCGGCCGTCGTTTCAAGACGAGCTCGATTGGATGGCGGCAGCTCGTCAGCCGGTGCGCGATCAGCACAATCCGCTGGCGTTGCCGGTATCGCTGCACGACTACATCGCGCCGGCGCTGTCACCCGCCGCGACCAAAGTCGCGCGCGCGCCGTTTATCCGCAGCTTGGCGGGCAGCCCGTTTGAAGCGGCGCTTGGACCTCGCTTGGTGATGCCGGTCGGACTCGGCGGACTCGTCGCGATGGTCAATCAAAGCCTCGCGCTAGGTGGCGCTGCCAATCAGCGCGCCGGTTTTGCCGGGCTGGGCGGATTTGTCGGTCCGGGCGGCTGGCGCGCGCCGACCTTGGCGGTGCCCACACTGTCGGCGTTGATCCCGTCGATGACGCTGATCGCCACCGTCGCGCACCAGTTTGGCAAGCCGCGCCGCAAAGCAACGGCATTGGCGGCGGCAGAAGCAACGGTGCCGGCGGCGATCCAGCACGTTGCGTGGTCGGATCGCTGGCTGGCTCGGTTTTCCGGGGCCCAAAACCAGTCGCTCGACGTGTTGACCCCGAACCGACCGGTCGCCGCCCCCGAGCTGGTGCTGATGGCGCCACGCGCCGAAGCCGCGGCCGCCAAAATCGCCAAACGCGTGCAACAAGCGGCTACGATTCGCCGCTACGATGACGACGAAGCCACCCCCGACGACGTCTTGACCGAAATTGTCACGTCGGCGGCGCAGCACATCGTCCCCAGCCGCACGCCGCGCGCTCGCGGGCCCGCGGCGCCGATGGTCCGTCGCGACTCGGTCGCCGATGTGATCGCCCACACCGCGCCGACCGCGCCCGATGCCGGTCTGTCGGCGCAGCTCGCGTCGTCGCCATTCGCGCCGGCGGTTCGCCACGTCCTGCCGCTCGCGGCAGCCCCCGTGTTCGACGTGCGCTCGCTCGACGGCAGCAACCTCTCGGTCGCCTACCTCACCGGCGTGCTCGCGCCGACCTCCGGCTTGGTCGTCGCCGGCGCGGCACTTGATCCCCGGCGCACCACAGCGACTCGCGACCCGCTCGACTGGACTCCCACCTTGGTAGCCACTGCAGCTGCTACCCCCACCGACCTCGAAGCGCCCGAGCACCGCGAGTCGCAATCTTTCCAACCGATGACCGCGCGTTCGGCCCTGCTCGCACCCGCAGTGGCTTCCACCGGCCCTCGGCGCACGGCCGCTGATGCGGTCGCGTCTTCCATGACGCTGCCGATGATCACCGATTCGCTCGGCGACGCGGCCGGCTCCCTCGACACCGCCGGCATCCAGCAGCGGGTTGCCGGGTATGCCGCACCGGGTATGCTCGCCGGCCGCGCCCATGCGTGGTCGGTCGCGCAAGAGCGCGCGACCTCCGAGCTGGCGCTCGATTTTGTGCCGCCCGAACTCGTGCTCGCCGCCCGCGTATACGGCTTAGGCCCTGCCGAAGCCGGCCAAGCGATGCGGTTGGCGATGGCTGGCCCAGGCCAGCTCGCGGCGATGGCCAACGCGGTCGATCGCACGTTCGTGCAGGTGCTCGAAATGGAAGCCGACCGTCGCCAACACGCGCGGCAAGCGACCGAGCGGACCCTGGTCGCGCTCAGGTCGATCGAAACCGACGATGGCCCAACGGATACGGCACAGCCCGCGAGCAACACCGCGTTTGGCGTTGCCCGCCGGGCGCCGCGCGGCGCATTCATGTGGCCCGCTGCAGCGGTTTCTGCACTCGGCCTAACAGCAGCGCCGCCCGACGGCGAACAAGCCATGTCCGTTGCCGCGCTCGAACTGCTCGCCGCTTCGGCGGTCGCTCAGCTCGGTACCTACGCAGTGTTAGGTCGGCCGCAGCGTCGGACCGAGCTAGCGCCGACCACTGCGAGCGACGCTGCGCACGACGCGCCCACCGCTTCGGCGGACACCGCCGGACCGGCCGAGGCCGCGACTGAAACGTTTGGCTGGATTACTACGCCGCCCAAGCAGCGCGCCGCATTTGAAGCGATGTACGTGGCGCTGGCGAAATCCGCCGAGGAGCGCCAGGACGACGGTTCGTGGTCTCCCGCCGCCGACGCAGCGCGTGCCGTAGCCCTCGCCGGCCGCGGCGATGGCGCTCGCACCGCGGCTGAGCGCGCGCAAGCCGCCTGGGGCGTCATGCCCCTTTTGGCGATGCGGCCGGAGCGCAACGAGCGCGATGTAGGCGGGCGCGCCGCGGGCGGGGCGCGTGCGAAATCCTCGGGCGGCGCCACCGGCATTCGCGCCGACCACGCGGCAGACCACATGCCGGTCGTTAGCCGCTCGAGCGACCTGGACCCCGGGTCGTTCGAGCTCTACGCGCCCCCGGTACCGGCTCAGCCTCGCCCAGGCCTCGCCCAACTATCCGCTCGGGCCGGCGAAGCGATTACCTCGTACGTCACCCCGGTGGTTGTATCTGCCGCTCCCTCTGCCGACGTCGAAGCCCGCGCCGCTGAAGCCGCCGCCGAGATCATGCGCCCCGGCCGGTCCGCCGGGCGATTCGGCGGCGGCGAAACCCAGATTCCCACCTGGTTCGAAGCCGCCGCGCGCAAGATTCTGTCCGAGCGCAGCGGCTCTAGCGAAGGCCTGTCGCTCGCCGAGCTCACCCTCGTAAACTCCGCGCCCGCCCAGCAAGTCGCCGCCGCCGACGAGGCGGTGTCGACGACGCCGCCAGCTGCCGCCGCACCCGTCGCCAAACCCGAATTCAGTCCGGATCAGATTAAAGATCTCGCCGGCAAGGTTTTAACCATCGTGAAGAGAATGATCGAAGCTGCCAAAGACCGAGGGGGCTTTACATATGGCTGAGACAACGTTGGATGAGAATGTAGCGGCCGCACATAAATTACCAGGGACCGACAACCCCGTAACGGATAGCTCGCTCGCCAGCGCCGGAGGAATGGGAGGGGGCGATTCGGGCCTATCCACGTCCGGTACCAAGCCGGCGACTTCCAATCGCTGGGTTCCCCCTGGCGCCAAGATCACGATTGGCAGCTTGGATAAGGCGAACCTAACCGTCACTGCACAATATCATCCGAAAGAGATTCAGATTGACCGTCAAGTCCCTTGGCAAAACCAAATTAGCCCGGACGTTGACAAGTTAATAGTCGAGTTCACGACCGAGGAAGGTCGGACGCTTAGCCTCGATCTGTTGTTTGATGGCTACGAAGAAAACGAGAGCATTCAAGGCGAACTCGAGACGCTTGAGGAATTGTCTAGAGCGAGGGTCCCGACTAAGGGACCTCAATTTATGGCCAAGAGAGTAGGCGGGTCCTATTCGCCAAACGTAGACCGCTACGATGACGATACGGTTTTTGGCCCTGGGAAAAAACTGGAGGACATGGAAGTATATCCCCAAGGGCATCCGAACGCCGGCAAGTTGAAAGATGACCGCGCAGCGGAACGCCTGGAGCTTCGGAAACAGATGAACGAGGAGTACAAACAGAAGAGCGCGTTGGCTAAAACAAAGGAAACTCAAGAAAAGCCGTACCTGCGCCCTCACTGGTGCTTTCTCACCTGGGGACAATGGATGCCTGGCCCGCTTGATTGTGTAATCGAAAATATTTCGACCAAGTATTTGATGTTTGCGGAAGATGGGACTCCATTGCGAGCCCTAGTGACATTGCGTCTGCACGAAGCGCACGGCGTAACTATGGCCACCTCGAAAGACATCCAGACAGCAGCTGAGACGGCACGCGCGGCCAAGCAAACGGCGCTAGGAGCTCAAGGGGGGGGCGGAGGAGGGGCGGTTGGAGCAACACCGCATGCAACCCCGAGCGCCGGCACTGGCGTTACGGGCGGCGGCACTGGCGTTACGGGCGTCACGGGCGGTGGAAGCCCCGCGCCCGCACCGTCAACTGGCATCCAGGGCAGCGGTGTTGGGGGCGCTTCCAGCGTCCCTGCCTCCCCAGGCTCCGGGAGGTAGTTCTACCTTATGGGAATTACTTTTCAATTCGGTGGGGGCGATCCTCGGACCGACTATCAGTCGGTCGTGGTCGACCGCGATATTGGGCAGCCGGATGCCGCCGAGCTGGCGTTGTCCGGAGTTAATCATGACGTTGAGATCGGTGCCACCGTCGAGATAAAGTTTGGAGATGACCTGATTTACAGTGGCGAGGTAGTTGATATCGCTGATGTACATGGCGGCAGTGAACCTGCTCACACCAGGGTAAGGGCAATGAACAAATTCCATCGCCTAAATCTCGGTCGAAGGTCCCATGTTTTTCTCGAGTCCAAGAAGGGACAAGGCGTCAAGGAGGAAGATGTCTTTAAAGGGATCCTCCAGTTGATGGCTAAAACCAAAGAAGTCGAACTAAGCCTTGATTGGGGAGAGAAAAATCCAGAGATTGTTCATCCAGAAGCAGTTCTCTGGACCAATCAAACTCCGATGGAGTTTCTTTGCATGCGAGCGGAGCGCTACGGCTACCATGTGTGGTGTGTGGGGGAGACGCTGCATTGCAAAGTTCCGGCTCTATCCAAAGAGTCTAACTTTGAACTCAGTAGACGAAATAGTGGTTCCACTGAGGGCAAGAAGGTGTTGTCGGTGATGTCTTTTGAGCCGAGAATGTCTTCGGCGCGAATTGTAAAGAAGGTTACGGTAAGAAGTAGCAACCCTATCAGTGGGAAAGTCATTGAGGATAACTCCGATGTCGGTGGTCCCAGGTCGTCGCCGCTTGGCAAAGAACACGCTGTACAGGTTTGTGGGCGCGCGGAGACGGAGATCGTCGACCTCCCAATCTCGTCCAAGCCCGAGGCAAAAGCGGTGGCTGATGCCGATTTTCTTCGCCGTTCGTTGACGTTTATTACGGCGGAAGCCGTGGTCGACTTGAATCCAAAGCTCGAGCTCGGAAAGACCGTAGGTGTGTCGGTAAGCCCCGGCGATGATCGATTCAATGGGCGTTACCTCGTCGTCGGCATGACGCATCACCACACACTGGTGAACAATAACCAAGATAGTTACCGCACTCTGCTTCGGCTGGCTCGCGATTCGCAATTTGCCCGCAAGGAGGGGTAGCTCTTGATCGACCGCAAACGATTTGGCCTTTTTTACGGCGTTGTCCAAAAAGAGGAGGATCCGAAACATGTAGATCGCTTGCGTGTGAAACTCGATCGCGATGGAAAAGTCACCGCCTGGGCATCAGTAGTTCACCCAACGAGTTGGTACGCCTTGCCCGATGCAGGTGATACTGTGGTAGTCGCATTTGTCGAGGGAGATCCAGACCAGCCGATCATTCTCGGCGGCGTTTGGAACGACTCAAAATCGTCGCCCGAAGTGAATAAGGACGGAAAGAATAACCATCGCGGCTATCGCAGCCGAACTGGTCACCGGTTGGTATTTGAAGACGGCGACAAGCCCAAACTGGTTGTGATCGACATGAAAGGCAAAAACGTCGTCGGGCTGGGCGAATTTGCCTCAGGCGGTTCCGGCCCCAATGCCTGCGAAGTGTTTGCTCCTCCGATGGCCACCGGTAGCGGGGTTTCACTGTCAGCGACGGAAGGATCGCTCGAGATCACGTGCAAGGGCGCGTTGTCGGTTGAAGCCGAGAACATCAAAATCAACGCCAAGAAAACGATAGAGGTGGGTGTAAGAGCAGCGCTCACTTTGACCGGTGATTCGAAGGTCAAGCTGAGTTCCACGCTGTTGAACATCGACCCGCAGCTCATGCTCGTATGACGCACCTAGCGCCAGCTCCCACGCGGTCAACCAAATCGGCTCGTGGTGTATTCTTGGCCACCGTGGAGGAAAACCCTGACACCGAAGACCACAAGTTTCGTTTGGTGGTTTCGTTCGACGCGCTCGGCGAAACCGTCAAGAGGCCCGCCCGTGTGGCGGTGCCTATGGCTGGAGGCGAGCGGGGCGCGTATTTCCTGCCGGAGAAAGGCGACCAGGTGCTGGTGGTGTTCGAGCACGGTGACCCTAGCCGGCCGATCGTGATCGGCACAGCATGGAACGAGCAGCGTAAACCACCGGAGACCAATCAGAGCGGCAACAACAACACCAAGTTGATTCGCACCCCAAAAGGTCATCGCATGATTTTTTGCGATGAACCGGGCAAAGAGAAGGTAACGATCGTCGATCGGACCGGCCGTAATCTGATCGAAATCGACTCGGTAGCGCAAAAGATCGCAATTCAAAGCGACGGTGACTTAAGAATCATCGCCAAAAAAGATGCGATTTTTCACGCCCAGAGTTTGAAGTTCTCTGCTCAAGCACAGGTTTCGGCCACGGCCAAAGAGGTGTTGGTTCACGCCGAGCAAAAGTTCAATATCTTTTCTTCGTCGCCAGTCAATGTGGTCGGGCAGAAGAAGATCAATTTGGATCAATCGCCGGCCTGTAAGGTAACCGGCGCCAGCACTGGCAAGGTCGAAGGCGTGTCGGAACTCCACGTTTCCGAATCGCAGCAGGCTGATACCGCGAACCAAATTGCCGCGGCTAAAGCCGCGGAGCAGGCGGAGCAGGCCCAAAAGGCGCAGGCCGCTGCAGCAGCCGCCGCCGCGGCCAGTTCCGAAGCCGCGGCTCTCGCCGCGGCACAAGCCCAGCAACCCGGGTTGCCCGCCGCGGCATCGTCGTTGGTGGCCGCAGAGGGGCTCAGCGATGGGCTCAGTACCGGCCAGATGCTCGGCCTGGCTGCACTGGGCGCGGGAGTCGGCGCCGGAATTGGCGCTGCGATCGCGTTTAGTGGCAGCGAATCCGCTGCCGGGGCGGCCGCAGCGGCCACAGGTGGCGCAGCTACAGCCACTGGAACCGCTGCTGCGGCGGGCAGCGCAGAACAACTTTCCGCGTCGGGAGTCGAACCTGCGTCGAGTCTGCCAGTCGAATCATTTGCCCGCGACGGCGACGCAGCGGGTATCGGCGGGGAAGTCCCGCGCCCCGGCGATGCGAGCGCCCCACGGTCGCTGGATCCTAAAGCGGGGACGGCCCGTGCCGGCGACGTGGGCAAAGACGTTCGCGGTCGCGCCAGCGTTACCGCGACCGCCTCGCCATCGGGCATCGATATCCAGACCTCAACGTCGTCGTCGGTGGTTCAAGAAGCCGCCGTATCGCGAGCCACCAATCCTTCCCAAGTTCCCGACGTTGCGGTGCGGACCGCCCAGGAGGTCGACGAGATCCAGCGGCGCGGCGACGTAGAAGCCGAAGCGCGGTCGCGCGCGCCTGCGCCACCTCTCCAACCCACTGCGCCGGTGGTCGAGCCGCGGTCCGCTGCCGCTACGGTAGCACCTGATAGTGTACGTTCGGCGATCGACGCTCAGGCTCGGGTCGAAACCACGACCAGTGACGTCCGGGCCGCCGTAAGGGAGCCCGAACAAGTGTCAGAAGCCGCCGCAAGGGCTCGCGCAGAGGAAGAGCTGATCGATGCCGGCGTGCGGCCGATGCGGGTCAAAGGCGAACTCAATACGGAAGAGGCCAAGTACGGCGATCCGAACATGCTCGCGCGGTCCAGGCGCGACCACGAGATCGCCGCCGCAGAAGCAGAGGCGCGGCTCAAAGTGGCCGACGCTCACGTCTCCGAGACCGTTTCCGTGTCTACGCAGGACGATGCGGACCCGATCCCAGCCCCAGCGGCCAAGCTTCCGGACCCCAAAAAGCCAAAGCCCAAGAAGCCCAAACCTGAGCCCAAGTGACAACGTTTCTTCCACGCCTCTTACGTTCGGCGTGCGCTCCGGGAATCCGCGGCGCGCATTCTGGCAAATCCACCACGCAGGTACTGGCAAATCCACCACGCAGGTACCGGCAAATCCACCATGCAGGTATTGGCAAATCCACCACACGGGTAGTTGCAAATCCACTGCCACCTCACGGTAAGGCCCGCTACGTTTTCGCCCCCTGCGCGTTGATTGCGATGCCCCGGGTTTCTATGATGTTTTCTGCGTTCGAATACTTCGAGCGAAAGGACGTAGGCTTGGACGAAGATGCCCTAGATGCAGCGAGCGCGTGGCAAGATGTGCTGGATCTGGTCGCGGCCGGGCGACCCGGCGACCTTGCCTGCCCATTTTGCCGTTATCGCCCCCTGGCTGTGGAGGACGTGAGTGAGTCGCATTCCGCGCGCATTTCGTGCAGCAAGTGCGGCAAGTTCATCGAGGTCGGTTTCAACCGTGAGTGGTGATCGCACGTTTTTGGGCCGGGGTCTGCGGTTTCCGGTGTCGCTGAGCCTTAGCGGCGGGGTTTCGACCTCGCAACTAGAAGATAACGTTCGCCAGTCGATCTTTATTATCCTCGGGACCGCTCCCGGTGAGCGCGTGTATCGCCGGTACTTCGGTTGTCAAATCCATCAGCTAATGTTTGCTCCCAACAACGGAGCCACGTGCGCGCGGGCCCAAATCTATTGCGAAGTTGCCATCTCCAAATTTGAGCCGCGCGTTTCGATGGTAAAGGCAGTCGCGCAGCCAAATCCAGATGAACCCAATCGGATCGATATCCGCATTGAGTATACGATTGCCGGCCAAAACCGGCCGCGCAACTTGGTCTATCCATTTTACCTTCGCAATCGCGAGCGCGATTCATACGACCCGACGAGCGGTGTGTTTTACCCATGATCCCTCCACCCAAGCTAGATGACCGCGGGTTTCACGACATCATCGAAGAAGCCATCTCTCTAATTCCGCGCTACTCGCCCGAGTGGACGAACCATAACGCCTCGGATCCCGGAATCACCCTTCTCGAGCTTGCGGCCTGGATGACCGACCTGCTGATCCAACGACTCAACCAGGTCCCCGAGAAGAACTACGTTGCGTTCTTGAACCTGTTGGGCATTGCCCAGCGGCCTCCGCGTGCCGCCAAAGCGGTGCTTCGATTTTCGTTGGCCGAAGGTGCAATCAATCAGCGCATTCCGATGGGCACCCAAGTGTCGACGTCAGAGGCGGGCGAAGAATCAAGCGTGATGTTCGAAACCGCGCGAGACTTGGTGGCTTCCATCGCTCGTCCGGATCGGTGTTTTTCGTATTTCGACAATAGCTATTCCGAAAACAGCGGATTCATCGATCCGTCGACAGCACCAAATGTCCCTCGCGGCACAGGCGCTCGACCCGCTGGTTCCGCGGTGCAAGGCGCCAACAGCTTCGAGATTTTTCATGGAGTTCAGCGCATAGACCGTTACCTCTATCTCTGCGACCCCCGGTTTGCCAACGCGGGCGAGTCGTCGGTGCTTCGAGTATTCCTTGGCATGCCCGAGCGCGGTGGTCGCGACCTTGCCCGTTTGCTGGAATGGGAGCACTGGGACGGCATGCGCTGGAAGGACTTGCGCCCGGCCCATCTCGAAGTCGATCGCGGCGAAGTTCCGTTCGCGGGGCCGATCCGATTTGAGCCAACAACAGTTAACCACATCGACGGCTTGTGGCTGCGTGGCCGGCTCGCCGAAGTGCCAGAGTCCCCCGAGGACACCGAGATCGATACGATTCGGACCAAGGTGGAAGTCATCGGCGAAGGCCTGGTTCCGTCCCACGCGTACTCAAACCTCGATAGCGCGACGTTCCTGCAGCTCGACTTGTCGAAAACGTTGTATCCGTTCGGCAAAGAGCCGAAGATCGACAATATCCTATATCTGGCCTGCGACGAGCTGATGCAAACCGCCGACTCGTACATCTCGTTCGAGTTAACGCTGGCCGAGTCGGCGTTAGTTCCGGCGCCCAACCCATCGGAGGACTTGGTACTGGCGTGGGAGTTTTTTGATGGCAAGCGGTGGCGCCGCATCGGGCGTTCGAGCACCCGCGGTGCGCTAGCCGGTACCGGGGAAGAGTACGGCTTTCACGATGAGACCAGAGCGCTGGCGACGTCCGGCACGGTCAGTTTTCGCCGCCCCAAAGATATGGAATCGTCCGAGATCAACGGGGTCGCAAAGCACTGGGTTCGGGTGCGCATCGACCGCGGTAACTACGGCGAACCCGGGCAATACACCCTCGACAACGAACGCTGGGTGTTCAAAGACGACCGGCCGCTGCGGCCGCCGGCGATGCGTGCGATCGCGGTTCGCTACCGCGAAGACTATTGCGACGTTCGCCACGCGCTTACGTTCAACGATTTTCAGTACACCGACGTAACCGAGGTCGCCCGAACGGCCTACACGATTTTTCAACCATTTGTCGCTCAGCCCGAAGAATCGCCGGCGATGTTTTTGGGCTTTACCGCCAAGCCGGACAATCATCGCATCGGCCTGTATTTTGAGCTCGAAGAGGAACTTGGCCTCGGCGCAGTGCCGAGCGACGAGGCAGAGGTCGTCACCACCGAGCTCGAAAAGTACGAAACGCTGCGTCGGCTGGCGTGGGAAGGCGGCCAACGGGTGGTGTGGGAGTACTGGAACGGCCGAATATGGGAGTCGCTTACAGTCGACGACGAGACCCAGCACTTTACAGCGTCGGGGTTTTGCAACTTTATCGCACCGGAGAATTGGGAGAAGTCGTCCAAGTTCATGGAAGATCGATGGTGGCTCCGCGCCCGGCTCGAGCACGGCGGCTACGTGAAGTCACCGCGGGTAAAAGTCATTCTCAGCAATGCGATTGACGCGTACCACCAGCGCAGTATCTCTTTCGAAACCGTGGGTTCGTCGGCTGGAACGCCACTCCAGGCATTTCAGCTACTCCGAGGCCCTGTGCTCGAAGGTGAAACCATCGAAGTTTTAGAGCGCCAGCCTCCTCCGGCGGAGGAACTCGTGGAGCTGGGACCGGACTATGGACCCGACACCGTCCGGAAGGCCGCTCCAAATGACCCCGACAGCAGCGTCGCATGGGTGCGGTGGAAGCGCGTGGACTCATTCTTTGAGTCGATGCCAACCAGCCGTCACTACATGCTCGACTATGTCACCGGCATCGTTCAGTTTGGCGATGGCCGCAAAGGCCTCGTGCCCCCCGAAGCGCTGAACTCGATCATCATTTCGTACCGCATCGGCGGCGGTGCGATAGGCAACGTAAACGCCAATACGCTGACCTCGCTGTATTCGGCAATCGCTCAGATTCGCACAGTCACGAATCCGCTTCCGGCCACCGGAGGTTCCGATCGCGAAACTGTCGAAGAAGCCAAAGACCGGGCTCCATTCGCGATTAAGAGCCGCGATCGCGCAGTCACTCGCGAGGACTACGAGACCTTGGCGCTACGAGCCTCGACCCAGCTTGCACGTGCACGTTGCTTGCCGGATCGATCCAACCGCGGCCAAGTGATTCTGGTGGTGTTGCCCAAAGCCGACTTGCGCGGTGCCGGGTTGGCGCAACGCCTCGTGCCGTCGCACGAAGTGCAGCGCCACGTGAAGAACTACCTCGAGGAGCGTCAGCTCGTCGGCACCGTGCTACAAGTTGTTCGACCTACGTACAAGGATATGTCGCTGCGCGTTGTATTGGGCCGACGCAGCGTTGCGACCTCCGACCGGATTCGCAAAGAAGTGGAGCTCAAACTGCGCAAGTTCTTCCACGCGCTGGTAGGGGGGCGCGACGGCAAAGGTTGGGAATTTGGCCGCCCTGTCGTGAAGACCGAGATCATCCGCCTCGCCGAAGAAGTGCCGGGCGTGGAAGGCGTCGATCACGTTGAAATCCGCGACGAAGAGCGCGGCGTTTCGGTCGAACACCTTCGCGTCGACGACGACGAATTGCCGTTTCTTGTGCACGTGCAACTGGCCGAGCGGGTCCGAGATGAGATCCGGTGAAATGAACAGCACGTTGGATAGCCAACCATGGTGACCGAAGCTCTCAATCGCCGTGTCGTCCGCGTTCCCGAAGTCCACGGCTTGTGGATCCGACGCGCTCGAATTATCCTCGAAGACGCCGGTTTCAAACGCGTCGTCGTGCTCTACCGCGAGAGCTACGAAAACACCGATACCGTCGTCGATCAGTCGCCCGCACGCGGCCAAATGGTGTACGACACCACCGAAGTTACCCTCTGGATCGCGCGCCGTGGCTGGGTCAAATATCTCCCCGCGATCTACGACCGCAACGATGCGTTTGGTCGCAACGTGGTGCGCGAGCTGCTGTTCATCTTCGAGCACATGTTCGATTCCGTCGAGGACAAGCTAAACGACGAATGGCGCTTCTACGATCCACACGTTGCCCCCCCGGCGTTCTTGCATTGGCTGGCGCAATGGACTGCGTTTACCGCCGATCTAGAGTGGCCGGAGGCTCAGAAGCGCGCGCTGATCCGGCGCGCCGTCGACCTCTACCGCATTCGCGGCACCAGACGCGGTTTGGCGCTTTTTCTCAAGTTGTTCACCGGCTACGAGCCGGACATCGACGAAAACACCTGGCCGTTCAAAGGCTTTCGCGTCGAGGCAGAAGGTGCCGAAACCGGCGGGAGGATCGCGATCGATTCCGTCGTGATGCCACCCGTCGATCTGGCGCATTGCTTTGTCGTGACGATGCCGATCAAGTTTGAACAAGTTTCGCCGGAGCTGGTAATTCGCATCCATCAGATCATTCAGCTCGAAAAGCCCGCTCACACCCACTACCATCTTAAGTTCATCGAAGAGCACAGCGACGTTGAGCTGCGCGAATTCTTTGCGATCGGCCTGCGCTCGGGTATTGGCATCGGATCCGAGGTCGTGCAGCCTGTTACAAGCGACGCAAGCCTCAGCTCTGCTGGGGTTCGCAGCACTCCCTCGGGAGTGCGGAGTAAGACCGAAAGTCCCGGCGGAGACCAGTCATGAGCGAAAACCCCCAAGGATTCAAGCGCATCAACTTCTTCAAAGGGTTTCTAACCACAGAGAAGGATTGGAACGATGCCGAGCGCTACCACATCGACAAGCGCAAACTCCACAATCGCATGCTGCACGCACCGGGTGTGGTGCACGGCTACCAGGGCGACCTCCGAGTCACAGCTCGGACTCGCGGCGACCTCGCGGTGGAAGTGCAGGCCGGGTACGCGATCGATGGTCTCGGCAACGACCTGTTGATCCACGACGCTACGATCCGCAACATCAACCTCGACGACTTCAAGTTGCCGCAAACGATCTACATCGTGCTGCGGTTCTACGAGGAGCTCACCGACTTCATCGCCTACAAAGAGAACCTCGAGTACAAAGGTCACCGCCGGGTGCTCGAGTCGTGTCGCGTCGAGCTGTCGCAGACCGAGCCCGATATCTTTCGCGAAGTGGAGCTGGCGCGGATTCACCTCGAAAAGGGCGTAAATCGCATTCGCGATGCTCGCGATTCGCTAAATCCCACGCCAAATGAAATCGACATGCGCTACGTGCCGCGCGGTGGCCACGCGGGGTCCACGCTTCCGGGGTTCTTGCGCCATAAACTCGACCACTTGTTGATGGAGGTGCGGCGAGCCGGCGTAGAGTACACGCGGCGCGGCGTGGCTGCCGGTCACGATGTGGTTCAGAGCTGCAATTCAGCCTTGATGCTGATGTACGCGAACCTCGTCGATCTGCGAAACGTATTCGAAATCTTTCGTCTTATCGCCGATACCGAGAGTGAGCTCGCGCTTGAGGTCGATGCGCACCATCCGCAGATCGCACAGAAGAAAGAGTTCTCGGAATATCGCCGCCACGTCGAGGTGGTGCGCGGCCTGTTGGGTGAGAACAAGAACACGACAGAGGCGTTCCAGAATTTGCTCGCGTACCAGAGCAAGACCGTAGAAATCGCGCTGACGGCGGTGGGCGATCTTAAACCGGTGTTGGTGGTGCCTGAAGAGAAGAAGCAGGAGCGAGTTGCCGAACTGCGGGATTGGGACGCGATCAAAGTCGTACCGCAGCCGCAACCTCAGATCACTCTGGAAGGCACGACTTGGGTGTTGGTCGACGAGATCGAAATCCTCAACCGAGAGTCGGAGGAGAAGCATATTTTCACGATCAAGGAGGCCAAGGACTCGTACCGGTCGCGTCAGAAGCTCAAGTACCCCGACGGGACGACGGTTGAGGACAATGGTCGCGCCCACGTCGATGGTTACAGCGAGTTCAAATTGCTCAACATTAGTCCTGGCAAACCCGTCGTGGTCTTGCGCCGTATGGACTATGTCTACGGCGACTACGAGCTTGAGCTTTCGGTCAACGGGAAAAAGGTTGGTGTGGTGTCGTGCACAGGAACTGACCGGGTTCATCGCTGGCGCAACTGGCCAGCGATGATCGCTGCCGAGAACGTAAAGGAAGGCACGATGCTTGTCCGACAGCAGTCAATCACCGCAGGCCGCGATATCAACATGTTCCATATTTGGGTGTATCAGCCGAAGTAGTTGAACCGGGATAAGTCATGACAACGACTGGTCTCGGAGGCCCGCTGCCGAAGCAGCCTGATCTCGATGTGATTCCAGTCACTTCGGAACACTAGTTGTTTTGCAGCTCGAGGAAAAGAAAACGCTTGGCATTGGCACGCTAACCGTATAGGTTTCGCGCGAAAGGGGCTTTATGCCTTTTGCGCCACATCTTCTTCGATCCTCACGCGAATTCAACCTGCCACATCAAGGGCTGATTGCCCAGCGCGGGATCTCCGAGCAGGAGCCTGATCATTCCGCGGAAACTGTCAACCCCCTTGCTCACCTCGTCCACCACATTCCCGGTACCCCGTCTCCGTCTGAGCAGGCGCATGATCTATGCGCGAAAGACTACGCCCACGATCGTGTTTTTCTCGAATTTATCCAGGTTGCCCAGATAGAGATCATATTACGCACTAGTGCGGAAAGCATGTACAATAATTCCTCCGGCACCGTTCTCCCCCCTCTTGTCCCCGGGACTGAAGGATTTACTTTCACGGGACGAACGTACGTGACCAACCCGAGGTGCAAGGAGATGGTCTTTGGGTATCCAACGGATCTCTATAAAGGCAAAATTCCCGAAGAAGCAGGCAATGATCCATATCGGTACTACGAGATATATCTCGAAAAGGCCAAAAATAATCCTGAGTACATCGTAAGTGGCGTTGGGAAGTTAAAAATGAAAGGCCCCGATGAACCGCTAAAGCCTGGAGAAGTGAGGCCAACTGAAGCTCAGCTAAGAGAGACGCTTGACGAAATAAATCGAAAGCTATTCAGAGTGCTGCGCAGGCACTTGGGCGGTGAAGATGCGGCTGAGGTGGAGGCCAAGAAAATTCACGATGAAGATAGGCGCAAAGCCTTTTTGGTCGAGGCTTGGGACTTGGCGACAAAGGAGCAGGTTGAGCGCCTTTCTAGAAAGTACCAGAAGCCTGCAAGCAATGCTCCCCCTGTCGGCGGCATGCGAGTCCCAACCTAGGGGAGAGACCGGGAGAGACCGCACCGGGGAGAGACCGCACCGGGGTTGTGGTCGCGAAGGGAGAGACCGGACCGGGGTTGTGGTCGCGAGGTGGCTGCCGGCGATGCAGTCTTTGCGATGAATGGGGTTCATTGGCCCGATGATCGCGGACTTTGCGGAGTTCTGATCCACGCCGCGAGAGACCGGACCGGGGTTGTGGTCGCGAGGTGGCTGCCGGCGATGCAATCCTTGCGATGAATGGGGTTCGTTGGCCGCGATGATCGCGGACTTTGCGGAGTTCTGATCCACGCCGCGACGGCGCATGCGAATGGGCATGCGCTGGGGCAGGGTTGAGGGTCAGTTCAATTTTTCGGTAGGTTCGGTTGGCAGATCTTCGGGCGGGGCGACGGCGACGCCGACGAAGCGGCGGAGCCAGTAGGTTCCGGCGGGAAAGATGGCGTCTTTGCCGGCCAGTCGGTCTTGTCGGGCTTGGTGGTAGGCCTCCATAAATTCGTGCTTGCGCTGCGCGGCTTCGACGAAGGCCCAAAACGTGCGCGCGGCAAAGGTCGGTCGCAATCGTCGGCGCGGCTCGCGCGTCATCGGCGAGTCGCGCCACGATTGCCGAAGCACGGCATCCCGTCCGAGCACGAGTTGGCCCGTTTCGGCTCGACGTCTTGCTTGGACGCGTTCGACTTCGGCAACCCGCGCTTTAACCTCCTCCAGAATTTCGATTTTATCGCCGAGTTCCGGAGGGAGGGTCATTTCGAGGGTAACCTCTTCAGGCATCGAGCCGTTTTCGGCAAAGAAGTGTTTTGGACGCTTCGCCCGGAGCGGCTTGCCGTCGAGAAGTGCTCGGTAGCCCTGGGCACCCGGCCAGGCGTCAACGTTGGCTACCAGGTTTGCTTTCACGGGGTTGGTCGCGATGTAGACCAGCCTTCGGATGAGGTCATCCCGCGTGTCTAACCGAACCACGCATACTTGCTCGCTCGCAAAAAAGTTCTCCCATCGCCCGCGCAGCGCGTTCATGCACTTGGCAAGCAATTTGTGAAAATGTTCGTAAAATGCCGGCGCGTTTCCCATTCGATCGTACAGCGCGTGATGAATGTGGTTGGACATTTGCGTAAACAGGATCACGTCGATGTTGCAGCGCTGCGCGGCAACGGCCAGGCAATAGATCACCGCATTATTTGTTTCGCGGTCCGGCCTTAAGAGGTATTGGCGCTGCGTACATCGACGCGTCACCATCGATGTCGTGCCAGGGTAGACCGGACGCGGAAGGGACATATTCGGGAATGCGTTTGCATGACTCTTGCCAATGGTAAGTGCCTGCAATCGTATGGCCTCGCGAACGACTTTGTCCGATGGCCGGACTAGGTGTCCGAACGCCGTACGTTGCAGCGATTATCGCCTCGAGCCCCAGGAACCTGGCCGGGGCAATACCTGAGGCACCACCGCGTAATTCGGTCACGCCAGGCCCAGAGAATCTCTCGCGTCGGGCTGTACACGATGGCGCGGGAACAAAGCATCGCACCTTGGCCGTGTAGTAGCTTCTGAGTGTGACAACGGTTCGAGTGGGTGACGTTCAGTTCGAATGGGACGGGGTTAAGGAATCGACTAACCGCCGCAAGCATGGGATTTCATTCGAAGAAGCTATCGAGGTATTTGAAGATCCGCTCGCGCTAGTTCAGGTTGATTCCGCGCACCCAGATCGGATGCAGCTCCTCGGCGAATCCCGTCGTGCCAGGATCCTGTTCGTGGTATATATTGAAAGGCTGGACGGAGACTTTATCCGCATCATCTCCGCCCGCAAAGCAACCGCGCATGAGCGACGCAGCTATGCCGAACGATGATCCAACTACAGAGAGCCTCGCTGAAATGCCTGAGGTGACCGATTGGTCAAAAGCTCGCAGGAACCCCTATGCGGCTCGGCTCGGCGTTCGCAGGTTGCCTGCGGATCTGGCAACGGCGTTTCCAGATGACGCCGCGGTCGCGACCGCACTGCGCGAGTATCTGACAACAAAGAAGTCGGCGTAGACGCGGCGGAGAGACCGGACCAGGGGCGGAGAGACCGGACCGGGGTTGTGGTCGCGCGAGGTGGCTGCCGGCGATGCAGTCTTTGCGATGAATGGGGTTCGTTGCCCCGATGATCGCGGACTTTGCGGAGTTCTGATCCACGCCGCGACGGCGCATGCGAATGGGCATGCGCTGGGGCAGGGTTGAGGGTCAGTTCAATTTTTCGGTAGGTTCGGTGGGCAGATCTTCGGTTGGGGCGACGGCGACGCCGACAAAGCGGCGGAGCCAGTAGGTTCCGGCGGGAAAGATGGCCTCTTTGCCGGCGAGGCGGTCGTGTCGGGCTTGCTGGTAGGCCTCCATAAATTCGTGCTTGCGCTGCGCGGCTTCGATGAAGGCCCAAAAGGTGCGCGCGGCAAAGGTCGGTCGCAACTGTCGCCGCGGCTCGCGGCTCGTCGGGGAGTCGCGCCACGATTGCCGCAAGACGCATCGCGTCCGAGCACGCGCTGGTCCTTTTCGGCGCGGCGTCTTGCTTGGGAGCGTTCCACGTCGACGACGCGCATTCGCACCTCCGCCAGAATTTCAGCCTTATCGCCGAGTTCCGGGGGCAGGGTCATTTCGAGGGTAACTTCTTCGGGCATCGAGCCATCTTCGGCAAAGAAATGTTTTGGGCGCGTTGCCCGGAGCGGCTTGCCATTGAGAAGTGCTGGGTAGCCCTGGGCGCCAGGCCAATCGTTCACTTGGGCTACGAGGCCGGCTTTCACGGGGTTGGTCGCAATGTAGACCAGCCTTCGGATGAGTTCCTCGCGCGTGTCCATGCGGACCACGCACACTTGCTCGCTTGCGAAAAAATTCTCCCACCGCCCGCGCAGCGCATTCATGCACTTGGCCAACAGCTTGTGAAAGTGTTCGTAGAACGCCGGCGCGTTGCCCAATCGATCGTACAGCGCGTGATGAATGTGGTTGGACATTTGCGTAAACAGGATCACGTCGATGTTGCAGCGCTGCGCGGCAACGGCCAGGCAATAGATCACCGCATTATTCGTCTCGCGGTCCGGCCTTAAGAGGTACTGACGCTGGGTACAACGGCGCGTGACCATCGACGTGGTGCCGGGGTAAACCGGACGCGGAAGCGACATATTCGGGACTCTTGGTGCACAACGCTTGCCAACTGTAAGTGCGTGAATTCGCATTATGCGGTTGCCGATTGCGTACGGGAATCGGACGACGGCGGCCGGTCGGCGGACAAGGATTAAAACTCGCGCTTGTACTGCGCGGCTGCGATGAAGGCCCAAAAACGTGCGCGCGGCGAAGGTCGGTCGTAGTTGTTACCGAGAGGGTCGCGGATCAATGACGAATTGCCCCACGATTGTCGCAACACCGCATGTCGTCCGAGCACGAGGGAGGCCTTGTAACTCGTAACGCTATACGTTACACTCGGTCGAGGTGATACGATCCTTTTCGGATCCGGAAACTCAAAAAATCTGGGCAGGTCAGGCAAGTCGACGACTCCCGATGGGCATCCAGGATGTAGCTTTGCAGAAACTGCGCCTCTTAAATCAGGCCCGAACCCTACAAGATCTTCGAGTGCCGCCGGGGAATCGATTGGAGCAGCTAAAACGAAACAAGAAAGGGCAATATTCGATCCGCATCAACAATCAGTGGCGCATTTGCTTTGTTTGGCAGGAAGGAGGACCGAGCCATGTCGAAATCGTTGATTACCACTAGCCGGGGTCGGGCGTTGCGAAACCCGACGCCGGGCGAGATTCTTCTGACGGAATTTCTGGTGCCTTTGGGTTTGAGCCAGAACGAGCTTGCGCGGGCGGTTGGCGTACCTCCGCGTCGGATCAACGAAATTGTCCTTGGCAGGCGCGCAATTACCGCCGATACCGACCTTCGTTTGGCGCGTTATTTCGGCATGTCGGAAGGATTTTTTCTAGGGTTACAGACTGATCACGACTTGATGGAAAGGCGGCGAGAAATTGCCGCCAGCCTGAAACAAATTCGTCCGCGCGCAGCGTAGCCCGGCGGGGAGACCCCACCGCGCGGCGAGAGACCCGACCGAGGTTGCGGTTGGGCTTCCCCGAAAAAGTGGACAGTTGTTTATGCAGCTAAGCGGGCCCAACAATCCCCGACTCGGCTCATGCTGGGCGAGGGTTAAGGGATGTGCCAAGGGTTGATCAATTCGATGTCCGCACCCCTATAGTCCCGTGTGTTGCGAGTCGCTAGGACGAAACCGCGCTTCATTGCGATCGCGGCGATCGCGCAATCGCCAAAATGAATCCGGTTGCCCGCGGCGTGGGTGCTCGCGTAGACGCGCGCAAACGCGGGTACGCTGTCTCGATCAAACGGTAGAACACGACCTTCGAACTCGGCAACGACTTCGGTAGTTGCTTCTTGCAACTCCCTGCGACGTTTTCCCATGGGGAGTACTTCGATACCCGCTTGTAGTTCGGCCAACGTAATCGACGTGAGATAGAGAGTTTCTGGCGCTTGGCGGTCCAGCCAGGCCAACACCGATGCGTCGGGTTTCGCTCGGAGGGGTTCCGAAATGACGTTCGTGTCGAGGACAATCACGATTCAAAGTCTACGGGTCGCACGGGACTCGGCTTCCGCGCTGCCGGAAGATCGAGGCCCCCGAATTTTCGGCCGATGGCAGCTAACACCTTCCCCATTCCGCGTCGCGGGCGCACCGCTTCCTGCAGAATCATGCGCATTTCAGCCTCGGTACTACGCCCACGCTGTTGAGCCCGCTTTTTCAAAGCGCGTAGGGTGTCCTCGGGCAATTTTCTGATCGTCACCGCGGCCATTGATATCACCTTGAACAACTGATATCGAAAAGATAGCAAGTAATGAAGAAGATGGCAAATGGGTTCTGTTGCGAACACTGCATCGACCAGTCGGTTCTTGGAGCGGAGCGCGCTGAGAAGCCTGCCCGCGCCTTGAAGGTCCACTCAGCTGTCCACATCGGGGCGGACCGGGATGTGGAAAGGGAGTACGCAAACAGATAGTCCGATTGAGCGAGCGGCAGGCCCTCGCGGTTACGGCTAACTTTCGCGAAGCCGATGTAAGCACTGTCGAGAACGGCAAGCGAAGGTACTTCAGGCTCGAGGTTACTTCGGCGCTGTGAGCGCCCGGTGCAACAAATCGAGCAAGCAGTGATTTGTCGCGTGGCGTGTGAGGTACGCCTCATCGAGAGCAGCACCCTGAACGCGGATGACTCCACGGATGTCGCGCCATTGCCGATCGGATACCTGCCCGCCCTCGACGAACCACAACAGCTTCTGCAGGATGATGTCCTCGGCGGAGGCGCAGGGCACGCGTTGTCCTTCGATCTCGAGAAAGATTCGGCGGGATAGTTCCTCGCGACCGAGCGGCGTGTCTGCGCTGCAGTAGATGTCGATCTTGGTCATCGACGCGAGCTGGATCACGTTGAACGCACCGCGCGTTCGCACCGCCGCCCTCGCTGTGTCTTCGTCGATGTAGTACGTATCGACCAGTGCTGCATACAGCCCACCGACGTGGGGACTGCGCAGATCGGCTACCAAATCGACATCCGCTGTGGCTCGCGGCTCACCGAGGATGGAACTCGCCACGGAGCCGCCGACCAGCCAGGTGACGCCGAGGGCGTCGAGTTTGCTCCCGACCTCGAGAGCGACCGCGAGCTCTCCCACTAGCATCTCAATATCCGTGGATCGCGGGGTCCCAGCCAAAGGCGCGAATCATGGTTTCGCGAGGCAGATTTCGGGACGCCAGTCGAAGCTCGATCTCGCGTATTGTCGCCTCAGGATAGCGTTGGCGGAGCTCGGCGCGAATCAGCTCGTTGACCATTTTTCCGAGGCGTAGGACTTTCTGAAGCCTTTGTGCCGGCGTTGCACGTCGCCACAACCGAAACATCAGGTCGTCGGCCTCCAAAGAGGTGTCTAAGGTACCTGGAGCTGTACCGTCCACGGGTCCGAAGGTAGAGGCGTTTGAGCGTGCAATCCAGTGTTTTGTCGCAAATGGCGCTCGCCGTTGGACCAGCGATCGGTTGTCGACCGGAGAGCCGCCGCACGAGGAGCGGCCGGGGATCGCAGTATGCGTTGGCGTGCTGAGGGGTGTCAGTGTGCTACGGCAGGCTCCTGGGCGCACCGCGGGAAAAGGATCCAATCGATGATGCTGTGTGACCATGCTTTCGGGGACGTCGCAGCCCGCGACCGCCGGGCGATCCAAACTGTGGATGGCGCGGGCGTTCAAGCGACGTTCTTGCCGCTGGAGTTTTACTGCACCGATCCCGGTTGCGACCGCAGGCGAGTGGTCATTCAGATGCACTGGGTCGAGGGCAAGCGAATTGCTGCAACGATCAGCCATGCGTTTGAGCGGCCCAGAGCCAGTGACGGACCGCAGACCAGTCTCGCCGCGCGCAAAGACTCGGATCAAACAGACCTGCGGGGTGTGGCGCCGAAATCTTCGGTTAAGTAGCCGTTATTACGTAGATTAGTCGTCGTATGGTCGGAGTTGGAGCACGGCTTGGGCGTTCGAATCGCGGGTGGAGTCGTCGATATCCTCGAAATACAGTTCGCAAGGCCAACCCTCTGTGGAGAGGAAACGCCCGTCTGGGCGCGCCGCGCGTGCTAAAGTACATGTCGCGCAAGTATGTTCATTCGGTACATCGACTTCGTCTTTGCCCCGTTTCGAGCGGTCTACAACAAGTACATCGCTGTCAGGAACATCAAGGGTGCATTCGGAGTCGATATCAATCGCGCCAAAGCGATGAAGCTGCGGGCAAAAAACTTTGTCAACGAGGCCAACGAAAAGGTCGGGCAGTATGGCGGTCAGTCGCCGAATGGTCAGTCGCCGAATGGTCAGTCGGCGATGCAACAACAGCAGGGGTATCAGCAAGGAGGCCAAGGGATGGCGCAGCCGATGCAACAGTCAGGGATGCCGCCGCAGGGAGTAGCGGCGGGAATGCCGGCGCAACCGATGGGGGCACCTGCGATGCCTGGAGGCGGTCCCAATCCGAACCCGCCGATCCGCAGCAAAGGGTTTTGGATTTTTCTCAAGAAGTTCTGCTCGCAATGCGATCAGACGCTCGACAAGACCTGGGATAGTTGCCCGTATTGCGCCCAGATCGCCGTTCAAGTGGCGCAGGCGCCAGCGAAGCTGCAAAAACTCAAGACGCAGGCGTTCGTGCTCGATTCGAGCGGTGCTCCGGGGTCGATGCAGCTGCTCGGCTGGCTGGTTCCGCTGCAGGGGCCGCAGCGCGGCGAGTTATTCACGCTCCAACCCAAGAATGTAATTGGAAATGGTCAAGATACAACGGCGACCGTGGTGCTCAACGACAAGTACCTTTCGAGTCGACACGCCGAAATCGTGGTCGAAAATGGGATGTGGATCCTGCGCGACGTCGGTTCCGTCAATGGTACCTGGGTCAACAACCGCCGCGTCGATCGCCATGAGTTGGTCGATAATGACTTCATCAAATTCGGCAGTGCGATGGTGAAGTTCAAAAGTTTTGTATGATCCGACGAAGTTTTCAGAGGTGCAGTCTCTATGTCGGCATCGCGTTGTGTCTGGCAGGCGCGATTCGGCTGGCGCACGCGGACAGCAATGTCGTGGAGGTCTATGCCCAGGTGCGAGCGCCGGATCCTCGCGATCCCAAGCAGGCCAACAAAGCGCCGTCGCTCGACCTAACGGTGATCGGTGGTTCAAAAGTTCCTCTCGAAAAATTTGCGCTTTCGACCACAAACCAAGGCCAACGAGTCACGCTAAAGCCTGAAAAGCTGCGCGAGTACACGGAGGGAACCGAAACGATTGCGATCGCGTTGGTCATCAACGGCCAAGAGATCTGGGTCGGCAACGATGAGTACGAGGTCGACGAAAACGCGAAGTATCCCGGGGTACTCAAGAACCTCGAAGCGGCGATCGACAAGTTGCAACTCGGCGGTGCGGGCCCCCCAGGTTCCAAGGGCGTGGTGGTGTCGTATTCGACCGGCGCCGATATCAAAGTGCCGATGGGGGATCTGAAGCTGATCACCGGCGGTGCGCTTGGCAGCCAAAAGGACTATCACGGCAAGATTGGCACAGACATGGTCCAGGGAATCACGTTGGGCCTGGCCGAGTTGTCCAAGGTGTCGACGGCGCGAAAAGCGCTGATTGTCGTTGGCGACGGGAATGACACCAACAACGAAGTCGCCAAGAGCGCGCTCGCCGAGTTGAAGAAACAGGCAGGTAAGCAAAACATCCAGCTATTCGCGGTGATCTACAAGAGCTCGATCTCCAGCGAGGGCAACGTGATTACCACGCTGATTCCAACCGCCAAAACGGTTGGGTCGATCGATGGCATTGCTGCCGAGCTGAACGGAATCATCGCGCGCATGGCCGACCGCTACTACCTGTCATTCGCGGGGTACGACGAGAAAACGGGCATGGGACTGCCGTGGGACGGCAGGGACCACGATCTCGTACTCAAGATCGACCAGACCGAGCTCGAGGCATTCACGTTAACGTTGGCGCCCAAGTGGGCGCTAAAGCGGGGCGGCTTTCCATGGTTGGTCGCAACGTTGATCGCGATCAGCGCGGTGCTGCTATTGGTGCTGCTTAAGATCTTGATGCGCAAACAGGAACCGATGCCGGTGATGGCCGCACCGGAAGCGCCTGCACCTGAACCCCCCAAGCCCATGGGCCCGCTCAAGACTGCAATGATGGGGCACAACGGCGATCAAGAAGGCTTTCCGATCGTCGGCTGGCTCGTTCCGCTCAATGGCGTTAACGCGTATCAAACGTGGCGGCTCAAGCCGGGGCTAACGAAAATCGGCACGGCGCATCCGGCGGATTTTGTCGTCAACGATGGCTTCATGAGCACCGAGCACTGCAGTATTACGTCGTCTCCGTCTGGGTTTACCCTACACGACGCTGGATCGATGAACGGATGCTACGTGAACGACACAAAAGTGCAGAAGCATGAGCTTGTGGACAACGACGTCATCATGCTGGGCAAGACGAACTTTAAGTTCAAATCGATTAATTGACTTCTTAGGGTTCCGTGAATAACCGGATCGTCATCGGCTTGGTCGCCCTCATCGTCGTGCTCAGTATCGCCACGATTTGGGCTGCGCTGCGCAAGCGCAGTTACAAGCTCTGCCCCGGATGCAGGCGAACGATGCTGTCGCAATGGACGCAATGCATGTTTTGCGGCTGGGCACCGGCGGCACGGCTCGAATTCATTTTGGGCCCGATGGCGAACCAGACGCTTTCACTCACCGAGCAGGTGACGACGATCGGTTCGGTGGCGGGTAATACGGTTGTGCTGGCTGACCCCGCGGTGTCGCGCAAGCACGCGGGAATTCACAAAGTCGACTCAAAGTACGAGCTCGCCGACCTGGGCTCGACCAATGGCATCTACGTAAACGGCCACAAAGTGCCGAAAAAGACGCTCGAAGCCGGCGACATCATTCGAGTGGGCAACACCGAGGCCGTGTTTCGACGGGAATAGTCGCGAGACCAGGGGCGTCGAGGTGGCCCACAGCGAAGTTCGTTGGGTTCGGTCTGGCGAATTAGGGTAAGATTCCCTGTACGTAGATGGCTTTTTTGCTTTTCAAGGACGGTCAGGGGCGCGACGGCACCGTGGAGCTGTCTCCCACAACCGCGGTGTTTGTGGGCAGAGGCCTCGACTGCGCGATACGCACCGATGACGGGATGGTTTCGCGTCGCCACGCCCAGTTTTTGATGGAGAACGGTCGATTTGTGGTGGAAGACCTGGGTAGCGCGAATGGGACTCACGTTAACGGCGTGCGGATCCAGAAGCAGGCGGTGAACCATACGGACGTGATTCAGTGCGGATCGCTGATCGTGCGATTCGTCGATCAGCGAGGCGCCCCCCAAGGGGACTTCCTTCGAGGCGGCGGCCGAGAGCGAGGAACTACAGCACCGCCGCCGAAAAAAGGCGGAACGATGGTGCTCGAGCAACCGCCCAAGGCCCCGCCAGGCGGCGGAGATGGGTTTGCGGGCGGGGCAAATTTTGCAGGACCGGGCGGACTGCAAATGGCGCCCCCACCCGGCGTCGCCGCGCATGGCCTGTTTGGCGAGCCACCGGCGATGCCGATGGCTACCGAGCCGTTCGGCGCGCCGCCGGCCGTTAGCGACGATTCGGGATCGAGCAAGCTGCCGTTTGGTGGGCCGCCCAAGATGCCGCCAGGGGCGCCGCCGCCCAACGCAACTCGCGACTTGAGCGCTCCGGGTTCTGCGCGGCGTGGGCGGGATAGCGCTCAGCCCGCGGACCGGGCCGCGGCTCCATCCCTGGCCACCCCTGGAAGTCCCCCGCGGGGGACGGGGGAGGATGTGCGCAATCGGACCGCTATCGAGCTGGGGTTGGCAGAGGTCCCGCGCGACCTGGGAGACCGGCGGCAGTCGGCGACGTGGGGAACACCTTCGACGAGCGACGATGCGCAGCGGCTGGCGGCGGAACTGCAGGCGCTGCGGGCAAAGCTGGAACAGACCACCGCGAATTACGAGCGCGAAGTCGCGGACGGTAAGCGAGCTCGGGCCGAGGCCGGGGCGCTGCGCGATCGCATTGAAGAATTGCGCGCGGCGGTCAACGATCGCGATGAGCAGGTGGCAGCGCATGATCGGGTCGCTGACCAGCTGCGCGATGAGCTTCACCAGTTGCGCAGCGATCACAACAAGCTCAAATCCGAGATGGCCGAGCTGGCGGACACGGCGTCGGCGCGAGGTCGACAGGTCGCAAGAGGGCAGGAAGACGCACAGAAGATGCGAGATCAGATGCAGGACCTCAATCGCCAGCTCATGGAGTTGTCGCGCACCAAAGACGAAGGGTGGACCAAACTCAATGACCAGCTCAGCGAAATTGAGCAGCTGCGCTCGGTCATCAACGAGCAAGAGCGGATGCTCGAGGATCGCCGTGTCGGTCTCGTGTCGCAGGAGCACGTGATCAAGGAGCTGCGGAGCGACAAAGAGCGTTCGCTGCAGACGGTCGCTCAGCTGAAAGCGGAGTGCGACCGCGCGGTGACCGAAGCATCGCGGACCAGCGCCCAAGTGGTCGCCGTCGAGGAGGAGAATCGCCGCCTCGGCCGCTTGCTCGTCGAAGCTCATTCCGATCAGGCGCGGGGGGGCGATGTCGACCACATGGCGCGGCTGACCGCCGACATCAAAGACGTTCGGGTCGAACTCAAAAAAGCAGAGGCCGATCGCGATCGGGTGCAGCAGCAATCCGAAGCGGCGGAACGCGATCGCCGAACTCTCGAAGACCGGCTCGCGCGTGTAGAAGTCGAGCTGCAAGAAGCACTCGAGGGCAAGCGCGCCGCGGAAAGCTCGCGCAACCTGGCTCAGGAAGCGCTGGCAAAGTCGGAGCTGGCGCGGCAAAAGGCTACCGAGGAGGCGCTCGCTGCATCGCGGGCGGCGGCAGCTGTGGTTCCCACGCCAGCGCCACTGCCTGTTGCGGTTTCGGCGGATCCCTCATCCGGAGAATTTGGCGAGCGCGTTCGTGAAATCTACGACAGCGTGAGCGACATCATGTCCGAAATGAGGAACAATTTGGCGCTTGTACAACGCGAACTGGCGAACGTGACCGCACCGGATCCCACGCGCAAAGCGGTCGATGATGCCGTGGAAGCGCTGGTTGACAGTGCGGAGACTGCAAAGGGTGCGTTGCGTGGGCTACGCGATCTCGCCGAGGGTAAATCATGACGATCGAAAACAGGCGCAGCAGCAAGGCGGAGATCGAAGACCTTATCAAAGCGCGCTACTCGCTGATCTGGATTACGTCGCCCGAAGAGACCCGAGTGGAAGAATCGCTGCGCAAGCTGTGCGTCGAGCGCGAGATGCGGCTCGAAGTGTGGTCGATCACCGAAGGGTTCAAGGTCATCGCGAATGGCCAAGGCACGCGAGATGTCAAAGATCCGATGAAAGCGATCGACCATGTCATGCGCGCCGAAGGCCGCGCGCTATTTGTGCTGCGCGATTTTCATCCGTTTCTCAAGGAGCCTGCGGTGGTGCGTCGTTTGCGCGACGCCGCACATGAGCTGCGCAAAACAAAAAAGAGTCTGCTCGTGCTGTCTCCGGTGACCAAGATTCCGCCCGAGCTCGAAAAGAGCATCTCGGCGATCGTCGATTGGGAGTTGCCGAATCGGCAGGAGATCGAACAGGCGGCGCGCAAAGTGCTTCCCAATCTTCCGGCAGCGACGCAACAGCTGATCGAAAGCGATCCCACGTTTATGGAGCGGGTCGTTGAAGGCGCCCTGGGTTTGACATTGGTGGAAGCAGAGAACGTATTCGCCAAGAGCGCGGTGCGGACCCATACGTTTGATCTCGAGACGATTCTCGAGGAAAAGAAACAGATCATTCGCAAATCGGGGCTGCTTGAGTACTACGAACACCGCGAAGAATTTTCCGACGTCGGCGGAATGGAGGTACTCAAAGATTGGTTAGTTAAGCGGCGCAGCGCGTTTGGATCCCGCGCGAAGGACTTCGGCCTGCCAATGCCCAAGGGCATCTTGCTGATCGGTGTGCCCGGTACCGGGAAGTCGCTCACCGCTAAGGCGGTGGGCGCGCTGTGGCAAATGCCGCTGTTGCGCCTCGACGTTGGCAAAATCTTTGGCGGCCTGGTCGGCAGTTCCGAGGAGAATATGCGGTCGGTGATCAAGACCGCGGAGGCGATCGCTCCGGCGATCTTGTGGATCGACGAACTCGAAAAAGGCTTTTCGGGAACCCAGTCCTCGGGCGCCACCGACGGCGGGACGACGTCGCGCGTGTTCGCTTCGTTTTTAACGTGGCTACAGGAAAAAACGACGCCGGTGTTTGTGATCGCCACCGCCAACAATGTCCAAATGTTGCCGCCGGAACTGCTGCGCAAAGGCAGGTTTGATGAGATTTTCTTCTGCGATCTGCCCGACCGCGAAGATCGGCGCCAGATCCTCGACATTCACTTGCGAAAAAAGAATCGCGATCCGGGGCAATTCGACATGGACAAACTCGTCGATGCAACGATCGATTACTCGGGTTCCGAGCTAGAACAGGTGGTGGTCGCGTCCCTGTATGATGCGTTTGACCAAGGCGGAGACCTGACGACGGAAGGTCTTACCAAGACGATCTCGGAGGTCGTACCACTCGCCATCACGATGCGCGAGATGATCGAGCAGATGCGCGAGTGGGCGCGTACCCGGGCGCGGATGGCGTCGTCGCGCGGGCGGGGCGGGGCAAAAAAAGACGGCTGGATGGCGCGTTATGGCGCGCCTACGACCAACTTGGGCGACAAAGGTGCCGAACCAGCCGACGATGATCGGAAGCTAGAGCTGTAAAACAGCGTACAATGGCAATATGTCGCATTTCACCAAGTGCGCGCTGAAGATGACCAACCTCTCGGCGCTCAAAAAAGCGCTCGCCGATATGAAGCTCGAGTTTACCGAGGCCGAAGCGGGGCAAACCGTGACCGTCCGCGGCTATCAAGGCGACACCCTGGCGGCTGCGATGTCGATCAATATGGGCCGCTACGATATCGGCGTCGTCGATAACCACAACGGAACGTACGACATTGTTGCCGACTGGTGGGGCGTTGAAACCACCAAGGGCGTGTCGGAAGAAGAGTTCAAGAACACGCTGTCGCAGAAATACCAGTACCACAACGTCAAACAGGCCTGCGAGGACAAGGGCTATGCGGTGGAGGAGGAGGTGAATGAGGAAGACGGCTCGATTCGCTTGGTCGTGCGCAAATGGGTTTCGGAGTAAAGGCGGTCCACTATGCGGAAACAAGACATCGAAATCGTCATCAGCGACAAGGGCGAGGTCACATTTACAGTCAAGGGGGTTAAGGGGGGGAGCTGTCTGGACGAAACCAAGTTTCTCGAGGCAGCCTTGGGCGGGGATGCCGCACTCGTAACCCAAGAAAAAACCAGCGAATTTTACGAGCAGTCCGAAGGTTACGCCTCGCAATGGGCGGGCGAAGACAGGGAAGACAACGGCCAATAACAGCGTAGAATCATTACCTAGCCGTGGCTGACCCCAACGACACCCAAGCGGACGACCTCAACGACGAGCTCGCGAAGAAGTACGACCCCGATCTGCTTCTGAAGATGTTCTCGAAGCGGGTCGACGGCGTGGGCCGCAAAGAGCCGCTGCCGCACCAGATTCAGGCCAAGTACGAGCGGATGTTTGGCGTTAACCTAGGCCATGTCCGCGTGATTACGGGTGCATTTGCCGAGCAGTTCAATGAGCGGCGCCGGTCGCAAGCAGTCACGGTCGGCAATACCGGTATGATCCTCATGGGTAAGGCGGGGGCTGGGGCGATGGCGATGGGAAGTGCCGAAGGCAAGGCGCTGCTGGCGCACGAGATCACGCACGTGGCGCAGCAGGTTGGCGGGCTGCATGCGTACGCGACGGGTACGACGGATCACGGTGACTTCAGTCAGAACCGCCCGGAGCTGGAGAGACAAGCTCACGACATTCAGAAGAAGACCTTCGACGAAGCAAACTCTGCCGGGGATGAACACAAAAGAAAGCAGGAGGAGGCGCAGCTGCGAGAGAGGACCGAGCAGCAGATCATCGAGTGTGCGCTTAAGCTCCTAGGCGACGATTTGTACACCCAGCGGCTGCGCGACCCGAGCGGCACCAAATGGACGTGATCGTTTCATCCCCGTGGACGGGATCGCCCTCGTGATCGTGGCCGCGCTCGTGAGCTGGAACGACCGCGTGGCCGTGATCGTCGACGGTCTCGGTCACGTCTACGGAACCGATCACGTTCCCGAGCGCGGCCACGATCAGGGGAACGATCACGATCAGGGGAGCGGCCACGGCCCGCCGAATGGCAAGGGAGCGGTGGTCGAGCTCGAACAACGCGAGACGGTTAAGAGCCGTGCATACCCACCCAATTCTCAGACGCGCCTGATATTCGGGGTAGAATCCTCTTGTGAGTGATGCCAGTGCCGATGCCGGAGTGGTCCAGTCGCGGGTTCAGCTCGAGCGGCTAGCCGCCGAAGATGAGCTCGCCGGGCGGGTGATCGCCGGTTTCGCCGCCCGATCCGCTGGGCTGCGTTCGATTGACCTCGACGGCGTGACGCTGGAGCGCATCGATCTACAAGGTGCCGACGGCGACGATAGTCGACTCGAGCGCGCCGAACTCAAGCTGTCCGACTTGCGGACGTCGCAGTGGCGGGGCGCGTTGTGGCATCGGGTGAACGCAAAAGACTGCGACATGACCGAGTTAAACCTCAGCGGAGCTCAGGTGGTGCGCTGCGAGCTGCGCTCGGTCCGAATGGCGCGGGTTCGGTTCCACCGCGCTCGCATTCAGCATACGAAGTTCGCCGATAGCGAGCTGTATTCTGCCGATTTTGCCAACGCGGTGTTGCTCCAGGTTTCGTTTGAGGGCTACGAGAGCGCGACGGTGTCGCTGTCGCGCACCGATTGGAGCGGCGCGGCGTTATTCGACGTCGATTTTGGTCGCGCCAATTTGTACGGCGCGGTGCTGCGCGGTGCTACGCTTGTGCGCTGTAACTTGCGCGGCGTGAATCTATGCAATGCGGACCTCAGCGAGGCGCGGCTCGTCGGCTGCGATACCCAAGGTGCTGATCTTGATGGAGCGAAGTATTAGCTATGCCTAGCCGCCCCGACCTGCGCGACATCGCAAGTAACGTTCGCGACGCATTTGCTGCGATGGACCGCGACGCGCTTCTCGATATTTTGACCTTTGTCGTGAAGGAATACGTGGTGGAAGGCCCGCCTCCGATGCTCGTGCATCAGGCGGAAACGCTCGGCGATCTTACTCCGGCCAACTTTGGGCAACTGATCTCGGCGCTACAAACGCGGTTTGACTTTCCCGAGTTGGCGATGTTTATCGTTGAGGAAGATCGGGTCGGCGTGCGGATCGGTGGTGTGGTCCACACCATTCTGGCTCAACGCGCGCCCCTTACGGGACCGGCGGCGGATTCGGTTATTGACACTCGACCGGCAGCAGGGCGAAACGCGCCAGGTGTGCGCGTCGTTGAAACAGAACTGCAGCAGCGGCCACGAGTCGCGCCATCGAACCCCCCCCCACCGACCCGCGGCGTTTCAGTCAGGGGCCGTCCCAACCAGCCAGACGGGGAACCACTTCGTGATCCATCTACCGCAGCCGGCCAGGTGCCCGTGCCGGGTCCAGCCACGAGCGCCGCTTCGGCAGGCGCCGCTCCGGCCGCTTCGGCAGCGACTCCTGGGACATCCGACAAGCCCGAAAAATCTGAAGGCAGCGGCGACGACGCGTCGGCACGGTTTTCGCTTTTGGAGCTCGACTGAGACTCGCATGTCGCACGTTGCGCGCCGCTACTACGAACGAGGCCGCTTGGCTCTCGAGAACAACGACCTCGCGACCGCGCAAGAAGCGCTAAGCGCCGCGTTGGAGTTGGCTCCGCAGTTCGGCAACGCACGCGTGGCCTACGCCGTTGCGCTCGCGAAAGCGGGTGATTGCCCGCGCGCTGCAAGCGTGTTGCGCGCCGGGATCCCTCTCGCAAGTTCGCGCGTTTCAGCAGCCGCGATGTACGCAACGCTCGGCGACGTGTGCGTGATGGGCGGCGACTTTTTCGGCGCCGAAGAGGCATTCGCCAACGCGGGGCGCACGCCCGGATTCGAGGTGCGCGTCGCTGCAGGACTCGCGCGGGTTCACGCTCGATTCGGTCGGTTTGGAGACATGGCCCAGGCGCTCAAGCGGGCCGCTGGGCAGTAGGAAGTGTTTGCCACAGAGGGTCGCGGCTCGTGTGCACCAAGATCACGGTGATGTTGTCGGTGCCGCCGTTGGCGTTGGCGGCGCGGATGAGATTCTCAGCGATTGCCTCGAGCGAGTCTCCTGAGGTCATGATTTCGCGAATCATCCAGTCGTCGACGAGGTCGGTCAGCCCATCGCAACACAACAAATACACGTCGTCGTGTTCGGGCACGCCCAAGCTGTGTTCGATTTCGACGGCAGCATCGAGCCCGAGTGCGCGGATGATCACATTCGAGGTTGCGGGTCCAAGGGTGCCCATGAGCTCGGGGCGATCGTGGTACAGGTTGCGCAGCGAATGGTCGCGCGTGATCTGCGTGAGAACGCCTTTGCGCAGCAAATACGCGCGCGAGTCGCCACAGTGGCAAATGTGAACCATGTCGCGTTCAAATTGCAGCCCGACGGCTGTGGTTCCCATCTTGTGACACGCCGGGTCCGCCAACGCGCGCTGTAACACGGCGGAATTGGCAGCTTTCATTGCCGTGGTCAGTGCGTCTTGTCCGTCCAGGGGGGGCTCGCCTGCTTTCAGGGAGTGAATGATGGCTCGGATCGCAATATCCGAGGCGACCTGTCCCGACGCGTGGCCACCCATGCCGTCACAAACGACGTAAACGCCGAGGAAATCGTCGAAAAACATCGCATCTTCGTTCTGGGTGCGCTGCGCCCCTACATCGGTCCGGCCGACTGCCCGCAGAATGAAGTGCTCAACGGGAATGGGATTGGGAATGCTCATTCGGTGACCGTTCGATTCGGCATGCGGATCGAGATCCACGGACTACGGTAGATGCACGTCCGGTCTTGCTCGAGCAGAGCATGTTCTTCTTTGAACGGTGAGGGCCCTAGGGGCGGTAGGGTCCAGCAGGTCGACATTGCGTCTGAAACCGCCGCCACAATATCCAGCCGCTGACTTTCCGCGATATCCACGATGTCGAAGGTAGGTACGAAGTCCCGTTCTACGCGGTGCAGGTCGCGCAGCAACGCTTGCGGCGAGGTGATGCGCAGCTCGTCTCGCATTTCTTCAGGAAGTTCGTACTCGCGCGGTTCGGCGATCACGCTGAGTTGGTCGATCATCGCGTAGTGGAACATCGGCATGTCGTCGCGCACCCCGATGTCGAGGAGGACCTCGAACTTGAACAGCGATGCCGGTGCGATTTCGTATTGCTGTTCAATTTTCGCGACCAACGCTGGGTCGACCGCCGCACAGGCTCGAGCGCGGCGCTCTTGAATAGCTCGGATCTGTTCGTCGATCGGTTCCGGCGTTGCCTCCACCTGTCGAGGCGACGATGCCTGGAGCCACTTCTCGATTCTCTGCTTGGTTTCAGCATCGATATCGTCGGAGAGCTGCGCTCCGGCGAGCAGCTCTTTAATCGTCGGTTCGTCGGTGCGGTCCGTCATGACTAACTGGTGAACCGAACGACCAGGTAGGCGCCAACGCCTACTGCGATGCCAATGATCAGCGACACAACCCAAAACAGGGTTGAAGCACCGCGTGTGACCGACTGGGCAGAGGGGATCGCGGCACCGCCGCGCTGCGCGACCGACACGATGCCTTCGCTGGGTTGCAGCAACACGGTTCTGCCAGCTGCTTCTGCGCTGTTCGCCGGGATGTTGGGAGGTGTGACTCGGGGCGGCGTCATGCCGGCCAGGATCGTTTGCTGCATCGCATCCGCAACGGGTCCCTTGGGGAAGGCCGACGGTTGTGCCAGCAGGGTCATCGCTTGCGGGGCGGCCGGCTGGTAGCCCCCCGGGGGCAGCCCCTGCTGCGAGCCTGGAGTTGGAGTTGCTCCGCTGGGTACTGTCGTCATCAGTGTTTTGGGCATGCCGCCGGCACCGACCGATACCCCGCCGGCATTCATCTCGGCAAATACCTGCTGACAGTGCTGCATCATTTCGCCCGCCGACTGGTATCGGCGCGATGCTTCTTTTTCCATCGCCTTTCGTACGATCGCTTGGATCGAATAGCTGATGGTAGCGGGCATCGGCGGCACCGGGTCGTGGAGGTGCATCTGAATGACGGTCATCGGATTGTCGTCGTGAAACGGCACCGTGCCGACCAACATTTCGTAGCCGAGCACACCCAGCGCGTAGAGATCAGAACGCGCGTCGAGCGGCAATCCTCGGCCCTGTTCCGGCGACATGTATTGCGGCGTTCCGAACACCATGCCGGCCTGGGTTCGGACGCGGTCGCTTTCCAACAGCTTGGCGACCGAAAAGTCGAGCAGTTTGACGAAGTCCGACGAGCCGGCCATATTCAGCAGGAATACGTTGTCGGGTTTGATGTCGCGGTGAATGATGCCGATCGCGTGTGCTTCGGCGAGCGAGGCACAGCATTGAATCAAGATCTTCACCACGCGCTGCGGCGATAGCGGTCCGCGCTGGAGCGCATCTCGAAGCGAAATTCCGTCGAGAAACTCCATCGTCATGAATAGACGACCGTCGCTGGTTTGGCCAAAGTCGAACATCCGGATCGTGTTCGGATGCTGCAGGCGCGAGCAGGCCTTCGCCTCGTTGTAAAAGCGCTGGACCCAGGTCTGATCGCCCTGAACTTGCTGGTTGAGCATTTTTAGCGCGATCGGGCGGTCGATCGACATTTGGCGAGCCTTGTAGACCACGCCCATGCCCCCCTCGCCGACCCGCTGCTTGATTTCGTAGCGGCCGTCGATGATCTTGCCCACGAACGGATCGGTCATCTCATTTTTGTTTCGGCGGTGGCGAGAGTTTCACGCGTGGATTGGCGCTGATTTGGTCGGTCGTGAGACGGACCTTACCCAGCGTTTCGCGCTTACCGACGCGAATCACCACCACGTCGCCACCCTCCACCGGATTTTCTGAGTCGCCGCGCAACACGGTTCCGCGCCAACCTTTTTCCACGAACTGATCGCTACCTGCCGCGATGGTGATCAGCACGTCGCTGCCTTGGACCTCGTTTTTGATCACCCGAGCGATGACGGGCAATCGCTCGTCGCATCGCGGGTTGTTTGGATCGGGGTTCTTGTAATCAGGGCACGGTGGCCAGGTAGTGCACGCCAAGACTTCGCGCTTGGGCGGGTTGGGGCAGGGCATCGTCTTCCAGCACACTGGGTTGGTGACGTCGGGGGGATCGGGGCACTTGCCAACGCACCCGGGCCACTTGGGCGGCGCGTTGGATGGCGGACACACCGACAGGCAGGCTTTGTTCTTGACGTCGAACGTGAATTCATCACACGGCAGTTCGACCTCTGGCACCGCCGCTAGCCTCGGCGGATCCGGAATTTCCACTTTGGACAGATCGAGCGCGATCGGCGCGTTGTTCTCCTTAAAATCTACTTTCAGCGTGTATTTGCCCGCGTCGCCGCGTCCGACCGCGTAAATCCGAATGAAATACTTCCCCTTGGCGTTGTCGATCGTCGCCGTGCGGACACGGGACGTGCTGCGCTTTTTTGCCTGCTTTTGCGACTGGACGATCGGCCAATTGAACGAGTCGAACACGTCGAATGCGAGCTGGAGCCCGGGGCGGGGCGATTGCCATTGGAGTTTGATGTCCATGCTGCCGCGCGACTTGTCGGGCAATTCGACCTGCTTCCAATCGACGCGGTCGCCGCCCGGATAGGTGACAATTCCGGTGGCTCGGCCCTCGCCGTTTTCCAATTGAATCCGCTTGGCGCCTTTGATCTTGCCATCGGCGCCGGTTTTTTTGTCCTGGGGGACGTTGTGTGCACACGCTGCGCAGAGCAGGCCCAATAACAGCGCGGCCCCTGCCGATTTCCCGAACATAACTGTGACGTTACGACGCCGGTCGCGCAGTTACAATAGAGAAGAGTGGTCCACTACGGCTTCCCGATCAGTCGCCGCACGTCTTTGAGCAAACCTGCACCAACGCCTCGTCGCTGCGAGTGAACGTCAACCGCCCATCTACCGCTCGCCCTAGGGCGACAGCATGACCTTGCCCGCGCTCTTGAGCATGTCGGGGGTGACCCCAGGAAGCGTTGCCGTGCACGCGCGTTCACTGCAGGCAGCGAGGACGAATCCGCCGTTCGCAATCCCCTCGATTTTTCCACGCATTCCGGCGGCTGCGCCGGTAGCCGTCCCGCGGCCCACGGTGATTTTTGTGCCTCCGGCGCCGACCGAAACGCCGATGATGCGTGCAGAAATGGCGGCCGGTGGCGGCGGGGGAGGTGGCGTTTTTTTCTGCTTTTTCACCGGCGTGGGGGGCGGTTTGTAACTGGACGGCGTGTCGTCGGTCAGGGGCACGAGGGGCAGCTGGCCAATGCTCGCGACTTGGGCGGGGAAATCGCTCTTGCCTTCGGACAGCGCGCCGGATTGGAAGGCCAGGCGCATGATGTAGTCTGCAGCATCCTGCCGGCCTTGCAGGTACAGGTGGACCCAGTAGCGGCCCGGCGTAAGGTCCTTGAGGGTTGCGGCCTTGTTGAGATCTTGCTGCGAGTCGCCCTCGTCGAGATCCTTGCGCATGACCGAGCGGTACCCCGCATCGAGTACTTCTAGTCCGAGGTCGAATGCGTCGCTGATCACGTCGCCGGTCGGCGTGACCTCGAGTTTGATCGCCAATTCGCCGCTCGACGGCAGGTCGACCGCGAACCAGGCCGCACGGCGAAGTTCGCGATATGACAGGTCTCCTTCCGTTTTGGCCTCCAGCTTTTCATCGAATTTGAGCGTAGTGAACTTCTTCCACGGCTTGGCCTTTGTGGACCGATACCCGTTGTGCTGCGGGATCGGAGTCCCGGAGCACGCAGCTAATACGAGAACGAGCAGCAACCGACTCATTGACTGGCGAAACGATAACACGGGCGAATGTGGATTCTGAGTGTGCTCCTGCCTATCGTTCCGATGGTGTAGGGAGGCACATCTCTTTCGCTTTTTTGAGGGGACAATCTCGCATGCGAGGCGTACAAGTGTCATGAGCGATGTCTGACCAGGCGCCTCCGCAACGGAAACTTCCCGGGTTGAGTTCGCTGGTGTCCTACAAGATGCCTGACGCAGTGCAGCAGGATTTTTCGGATCCGCCACCGCTGCCGGACATGTCCGCGCCGATCTACTCCTACGAGTCGTTTGATTGTGATGCTGCTTATCGCGAACTGGGGAACCACGATCTTCGCGACCTGGAGAGTGCTCACGCAATCGTCGAGAACTGCGCTTCTCCGGGCGGGGGCGGGATAGCAGCTATCGTGCGAAAGCAAGTCCCTCGCACTTTTCGGTTACTGAAAGGAGGAGGACGTGGGTCTGGGGAGCGAGCGTCCCCTCCCGCGGAGCGACCGCGGTTGGTCCAGAGCGGCCCGCTGTCACATGATGGAATGGATCATATTTCCGCGTTTGTGAACAACCATCGCCAGTCCATGGATCGGAACTTGTTAAAGGCGATCGACAAGCCAAAGCGGTCGAGGATTGTTCAGCGGATCGACGAATGGTTCATGGTCGGTCGAATGAAAAAAGGGAAACTAACCGTAACGGTGTATTCGAAGGACGGTTCTAGGGAAGTGGCACATAGCGAGATCGATCTGAAACACGTAAAGAACCGACTGGTGATTGACCCCTGGGAAAAGTACAACCCGGAGCTGGATGATTTGGTTCGGCACTATGCGAACTACTGGAAGAAGCTCACCGAGAACGGATTGATGGGCGACTGAGTTCTAGCGAACCGGCGTCATGGCATCGCCGTGCGCTGCTTGTCGGGCGATAGCGAGCTCGGCATCGACCTCGGGGTCGTCGTCGTGGAGATTCGCGAGGGCGTCGACCGCGCGTAGCTGACCAAGGGCCCAGGCGGCGTGGAGTCGGACGAGGGGTTTGGGGTGCGAGAGCAGATGCGCAACGGCGGGGATGGCGGCGGGAGCGCCGGAGTTGCCGAGGGCAACGGCAACGTTGCGCAGTAGTTGCGTGCGGCCGGCGCGGCGCATGGCACTGCGTTTGACGAAGCGGCGCAGTTGGTTGCTGCTGGCGTGGGCGAGCGCGATGAGGTCGGGCAATGCGTGTTCGGCGCTGCGAGGGTGAAGCATGGGATCTGCTGGCTCCCCGGCACCTGCATTAAATGGGCACACCTCTTGGCACACGTCGCATCCGAACACCCAGGTTCCCACGGCGCGGCGCAGTTCGCGCGGGATCGCGCCCATGTGTTCGATCGTGAGGTACGAGATGCAGCGCCGGGCGTCGAGAACGTAGGCGTCGGTGAACGCTTGGGTGGGGCAGGCGTCGAGGCACGATCGACAGCTGCCGCAGCGCGGCTTCGGCAGTTCAGCGGGCGCGGTAGCGGGAATCTCGGCGTCGACAAGTAGCTCGCCGAGCAACACGTACGATCCGAGGCCGGGCGCTATCAGCATCGTATTCTTCGCAATGAACCCAAGTCCGCCGCGTTCGGCCCATTCGCGTTCCAGCACCGGCGCTGTGTCCACGCACGGTCGCGCCACCACGGCGTGGCCGAGCTCGGCGGCAATCCGCTCGGCGAGCGCGACGAGCCGGTCGCGCATGACCAGGTGATAGTCCTCGCTGCGCGCGTAGCGAGCGATGCGGCCGCGCACCAACGCGGCGGGGGGCACCGGGTCGGTGCGTTCATACGCGAGCGCAACCACGATCAACGATCGAGCTTCCGCCAGAACGCCTCGGACGTCGAGACGGGGAGCGACGTGCTCGGGCTTGGCCAGATACGTCATGGTTCCCGACATCCCGGCGGCGAGCCATGCGGTGTACAGCTCGTGGCGGCGCGCTGGTTCGACCGGCACGACTGCGGCCCGATGGAATCCGAGTTGCTTGGCGATCTCAACGACCGACATCGGCGCGTCTTTGTGCGGTCAGTCGCACACAGCGCCGGGGCGGTCGTCGTCGGCGGGCTGATTCGCGAAGTAGAGGTCGTCGTACGGCACCCGGCAATCGCGTGCTTGTGGCTGCGGGTATTCGATGCGGTCGCCGCGATACGTGCGAACGACGACCCGGTCATCGCTGATTTCGTCGATATAGTTGGGGACGATCGGCACTTTGCCTCCGCCGCCGGGGGCGTCGATGACGAGCATCGGCACGGCCATGCCGTTCATCCAGCCGCGCAGGTCGCGGTACAGCTGCTGCGCTGTTTCCACTGGAGTTCGGAGGTGATCGGTGCCAACTACCGTGTCGCCCTGGAACAGATAGTACGGCCGTACGCGCGACCGCAGCAGCCCGCGCATCAGCGCGCGCAGCGAGCGCGTCGACGAGTTCACGCCGCGCAGCAGTACGGTCTGGTTTCCCACCGGCACCCCCGCATCGACGAGGCGTTCGCACGCGCCGCGCGCTTCCGGAGTGAGCTCTTTTGCGTGGTTGAAGTGGGTGTTGACGAATAGCGGATGATGCGCACGCAACACCTTGCATAGATCGGCGTCGATGCGCATCGGGCAAACCACGGGCAGCCGCGTTCCGATGCGGATCGTCTCGATGTGTGCGATCGCCCGCAGTCGGCCGAGTAAGTAGTTAAGTCTTTGATTTGACAACAAAAACGGGTCGCCGCCCGAGAGCAATACGTCGCGGATCCGCTTCGTTTTGGCGATGTAATCGAGGCCAGCTTCTAGGTCCGCGGTCGTGGGTGGGTCGTCGCCGCCTACCAAACGGCGGCGGTTGCAGTGGCGGCAGTACACTCCGCACCGATCGACGACCAAAAACAGGACGCGATCTGGGTACTTATGAATGACTGAAGGCGCCGGGTTGTGGTGGTCTTCTCCGAGCGGATCGCGCAGCTCTTCGGCGCGAACGTTGGCTTCGTGCAGGCGCGGAATCGTTTGCATGCGAATCGGACAGCTCGCGTGCATCGGGTCCATTAGGCTGGCGTAGTAGGGCGTAAGCCCCACGCGAAACAGCTGCGCAGACGCTGCAAGGCCTTTGCGCTCGTCCGCCGAAAGCGCAACGACGCTTTCTAGCTCGCGGGCAGTCGTCAGCATGTGGCCGAGCTGCCAGCGCCAGTCGTTCCACTGGGCATCCGATACGTCGGATCGGCGGACGAACTCGCGCAGCCCCTGGCGAGGACCCACGTTTACCGCGTTTGCGACCGGCAGGCGAAGCACGCCGCTATGTAGCACGATGCCGTCCGCTCCGTGCAACAGCTAGTGATCCGGGGCAAGCGAAAGTCCGATGCGCTTTCGGGGCATGGGGCGCGTCGAGCGGTGCTAGATTGCCGGCGTGGGAGCACACGCTGCGCCTGGCCCGACCGCCCAACCAGCATGTAGCCACGTCGACGATGCGATTGCGAGTCATGGCGACGAGGTGGTTGCGTCTGGATGGGCACGAGTGGCAGCTTTTTTCTATCGGAGTTTTTTCGGCGATAGTCCATGCGACGCTGCCTACGGGTCGCCCAAAGAGGTCGGTTTCACCGTTGAAGCTGCTTGGTGGGAGAGGATTTTTCCGGAACTGGCGGAACAGTTTGTGCGGTCTCGGATCCAGTGGGGAGGCGGGAATTTTTCGGGGGGACTGAGTAAAGCATTTGCGAACCATCGCCTTCCACCAAAACCTACCGCCGCACCCCCGGGTAACGGACAGGGGACTCCATCGACAACCTCGACGCCAGGAGCCACTGCGGCCCCAGCTCCGCTTCCGCCGGCGACAGAAACGCCGATAACACCGGCGAGAGCGAGGCGGATCGACCGCTACGACCAGGCCGTCCGAGCGTTCTTCGACGCCAAGACTCCGCCTGGCTTCGAATCGCACGCTAAAGCGTTTCACATCACCAGTGACAAGCTAAGAGCAGAGATTGCCGCATATGCTGCGCGCCATGGTGTCGAGGTGCCCAGGCCCCAGCGCGGCGGATATCGTGGGCCGCGAATTTCAGCCGACAGAATTGCCGCAATCGAAGCGATGTCCGCTGAGCATGCAAAGGAACACGGCATAGGCATCATAGAAGCTCGTGCAGTGATTGCACCCAAACACGGAATGCAGGGGCCCACGCTCTCAAAGTATGTCTCGCAAATGCGGCGGGGGACGCTGGGCCAAACGCCTTCACCACGTCCAAAGGCGTCAACGAGCACTGCGGCCAAGCCGCCTCCGTCCAAAATGCAGCAACCCGCTGAAACGCCAGCTGGAACTCCCGTGGTAATGACAGAGGAGGAAAGGGCCGCTGAAGCAAAGGCCCGACAGCGGGTCGATTACTTGTTGGGGAGAAACCAACCGGCGAGCGACCGGCCCGCGCAAACGCCAAACGATGCACTCTGGGCCGACTTTTTGTGGCGCTATAAGCTCTGAACATGTCCGCATTGGCGCCGATAGTTCCTGTGGTTATCTCCAGGGCGTTGCTCGCGCACGCGCCAGCGCATCGAGCAGGCCATCGGTGTGGGGGAGGACCGCGAGCTCGTCGGTGGTGACAAAGCGCGCTGCGCGTGCGTCGCTGCCGGGGGCCAGCGCACCGCCGACTGGGCGTGCGAGGTAGTCGAGGATCACATAGTGAAAGTCGTCGCCGATCCGCTCTACGACGCACGCCAACGGGCCGACCTCGACGATGAGGCCGGTTTCTTCGGCCACTTCGCGAGCGACCGCGTGTACGAGTGTCTCTCGAGGCTCGAGCTTGCCACCCGGTAGCGACCAGCGCCCTTGGTTGGGCGGGTTTGCTCGCTCGATCACCAGGACTCGGTGATTAGCGTCGAACACGAACGCCGCAACGGCGCAGATGGGAGGGGTCATTGCTTCTTGGCGGCTTTGCGTTTTGCCGCGTTCCACCGCGTGCGGGCCGAGGACTTGCTGGCTTTTGCCGGTGCGAATGCGCTTTGGCACACGGGAGCGAGGTTGCAGTGCTCGCAGTCGGGATTTTTTGCCCGGCACACGTAGCGCCCGTGCCAAATCAGGCGATGCGCAAACGGAGTCCATTGATCGCGTGGCAATAACTCCATGAGGTCCCGTTCGATCTTTACGGGATCAGTAGCGAGCGAAAGCCCCAGGCGCGCTGCGAGCCGAGTGACATGCGTATCGACAACAATCCCGACGTGGATGCCGAATACACTGCCGAGAACCACGTTGGCGGTCTTGCGCGCCACGCCGGGTAGGGCGCATAGCGCTTCCATCGTGTTTGGAATTTCGCCGCCGTGATTTTGCACCACGGCTTGCGCCATGCCGATCAGGTGCTTGGCTTTCATGCGGAAGAAACCGCTTTTCACGATCATAGGCTCGAGCTCGTCGGGGGCCGCCTGAGCTAGCTCGTGGGGGGTCGGGTAGCGGGCGAATAGCGCCGGAGTGATGGTATTGATCATTTTGTCGGTCGACTGCGCTGCAAGGATCGTCGCGACGAGCAGTTCGTATGCGTTTTTGTGATCGAGCTCGACATGCGCATCCGGCCAGCGCTCGGCGAGCAGCGACGCCAGCCGGATTGCACCTTTCGGCGCAATTTGCGCAACACCGCCGCGGCGGCGCGAGGGTGTGCTATTGCCAGGTTTGCCTGCCATGCGCCACGACCGTATCATCTTCCCCCTTGCTATCGCTCTGATCGCCGCCTGCGGTGGCAACAAGAAAGAAGTCAACGCGGCTCGACGCTCCATGTACGACACCGAGTTCGCGATCGTGTACAGCGCCGCCCTCGAGGCGACGCGCGAGTTGTACCCTAACCTCGACGACCGCCCGGCTCCTGGCAAGATTCAAACGGCGTGGCAAGAAGTCCAGTCCGCGAGTTGTGCCGGAGGTGGAGTGGGTTGCGACGACATGGTCAATCAGCGAAGCTTATCGCAGCAGCGCGGGCCGAATGCGGTGTCACCCGCAGCGTCGATGGCGGGGATGCCGTCGCGACTCGCGTACCGCCGGTTCTTCATTCGTTTTGACGTTCACGTTTTTGGCGGTCGCCCCTGGCGCGTGAAAGTGACGGGCCACGCATCGTCGTGGGATCCCGGCGCGGCAATGCCGGTGGAACTGCGCGGGGCCGACAAGCCGGGATGGTTGCAGGGGCGTACAGATGCGCTGCACGTGGCGATCTACCGAAAGATTCAAAAGTACGCGATCCCCATAACCCACAGCGTCGTTGCGGAGGATGGCAGTGGTCCCAAGGCCGATCCCGCGATGTTTCCAGGTGTCCCGAAGGACGCGGCCAGGATACTCGCCGACATCAAGGACGCGCTCGCCAAGCGAGACTACGCAGCGCTCAAGCCGCGGCTTGCGAAAGACGTGTTGTGGAGCACCGGCGGGGGTCGCGGCGTCGACTCGGCGATGGCGACGTGGATGGCGGATCCGATTGTGTTTGACGCGATGGGATTTGCACTGTCCAAGTGCGCCGGAAACTACCAACGCGTCACCTGTCCCAGCGGGACCGTCGCCCCCGGCGCATATCAGCTGATCCTCGAGCCCCGGCCCGACGGCTGGAAGATCGCTGCATTCACGCCCGCCGACTAGGTCGGTGGTCAGTTATTCGCTGCAGGGCGCGCGCAGCGCCGGGAGCATTTTTCCGGGGTTGAGCAAGCGCTTGGGATCCCACATCGACTTCCAACGATGCTGCCACTCGATGAGGCGTTCGTTTTGCTCCATGGCCACGTAGTCGCGCTTTGTCAGCCCGATGCCATGTTCCCCCGATAACGTGCCCCCGAGTTCGATCGTCGATGCAAATAGCTGTTTGGCGCCGGCCCACATTTTTGTTCGAACGTCTGGGTCCTGCGGATCGTCGTGCGACAACAGGTTGACGTGAAGGTTGCCGTCGCCGGCATGGCCGAACACGCAGATTTCGATTTTGGTTTCCGCCGAAATGCGATCGATATGCTTCAACATCTCGACGATTCGTCCACGCGGCACGCAGATGTCTTCATTGACTTTGACTCGGTATGCAGCTTTGAGCGAGCCGGAGATCAATCGGCGCGCTTCCCACACGTTTGCCCGATCGGCGGGTTCGGTGGCGCCGAGAACGTCGATGGCTCCGAGGTCGTCGCATGCCAAGCCGATTCGCTCCATTTGGTTGGGCATATCGTCGGCATCGCCATCGACCTCGATCAGAACGATGGCTCCGGCGTTCGCGGGAAAGCGATAGCGCGCCTTTGTGCGAATGGCGTCGATAGACGCGCGGTCGGCGACCTCGAGCACGCTGGGGCGTAGACCGCCCCGCAGCAAGGTCTCGATCGCTTGCCCGGCGGCAGCCATCGATGCAAATACGCCGAGCACAGTGGCTGCGGCCGGAGGTTTGGGCACGAGCTTTACGCACAGCTCGGTAATCACGCCAAAGGTTCCCTCGGTTCCTACGAAGCCGGCCACCAGATCGTACCCGGTTACGCCTTTTGCGGTTCGGCGGCCGCAGCGCAGCACCTCGCCTCCCATCAGCGCAACCTCAAGGGCCAACATGTATTCGCGCGTAACTCCGTACTTGAACGCGCGCGGCCCACCCGCGTTTGTTGCGGCGTTGCCGCCAATCGAACAAAACTCGAGCGAGGCGGGGTCGGGCGGATAGAACAGGCCTTGGGCTTCCACCGCGGCCTGAAATTGTCCGGTAATCGCTCCAGGTTCGACGATCGCAACCAAGTCGCCCGGATCGATCTCTTTGATCGCCTGCATGCGCTCGACGGACAGCACGACGCCGCCTTTGACGGGTAGTGCGCCGCCCACCATGCCCGATCCAGCGCCGCGCGGAGTTACCGGCACGTTGGCCTCGTCGCAAATGCGCAACGCGGTAGAGACTTGCTCTACGGTTGAGCACAAGACCGCGCATTCAGGCGGAAAGAATTCGGGCAAAGGGCTCTCGTCCCGCCCGTAGTCGTCAAGTTTGTCGTGCCCAGGGCCGATGATGGCGTCGGCGCCCAGCGCCGCTTCTAGTCGCCGAACGATGTCTTGTGCCACACGCTATCTATACGCTGAATGAGGAGCCGCAACCGCACGTGGACTTCACGTTTGGATTATTGAACTTGAATCCGGCGCCCTGTAGGCCCTCGACGTAGTCGACCTCGGTACCCGCGAGGTACATCAGGCTCATCTCATCGACGATGCAGCGCACTCCTTGGACCTCGAATTGGCGATCGACATCCGCAGGCTCATCGAAGTACAGATCGTAGGAAAAGCCCGCGCATCCGCCTCCGACGACGCGCAAGCGCAGCGCCATGGAGTTCTCTATACCCTCGGCGTCGCGGATCTCGTTGACCTTCGATGCAGCGATCGGTGTGATGCGCAACATCGACTCCGGCCCAGGTGCCTCTACAACCGGCGAATTGGCTACAGCAAGTTCAGACATGGGAATGAACCTTACCTTCACGTAAGGGTTGTGGCAAGCGGCAAGTGCACGCTCCGTCGTTGTCGCTTCAGGGGTGGTGGTAAAACCGGGCCGTGCCCGACTATGACGTTCTACTGCGCGAACTTCGGGGAATGATCCCGGAGATAGATGCGCCGGGGCTCGCTGCGTGGGCGCCGGAGCCGGTAATTATCGATTGCCGCGAGGCAGACGAATATGCAGCAGGTGCGATCCGCGGTGCCCTGTGGATTCCGCGTGGCTTCCTCGAGTCGCGCATCGAAAAGCACGCCCCCGATCGCACTCGAGCAATCGTGATCTACTGCGCCAGCGGCAATCGGTCGTTGTTCGCGACGCGCAGCCTCCATGAACTTGGATACAGCAATGTGAAGTCGCTGGCCGGCGGTTTTTCCGGTTGGAAGCGCAGCGCGTTGCCCTGGGAAGTACCCGGTGCCGGCGAGGCAACGGATTCGGTGCCGGTTGCGCCACCCCAAGCTGCCGTCGCAGCAGCCCAGTCGCCCCGATACGCGCGTCAGGTCGTGCTCCCCGAGGTGGGCCCAGCGGGTCAACGCAAGCTCTTGGCGTCCAAGGTCCTGTGCGTAGGGGCAGGCGGGCTCGGGTCGCCGGCCGCGATGTACCTCGTTGCGGCAGGCGTCGGCTCCCTAGGCGTTATCGACGACGATCGAGTCGACGTTTCGAACTTGCAGCGCCAGATCCTTCACGGCACCGACCGCCTCGGTACCGCCAAAGTCGAGAGCGCCGAGAGAACGCTCGCGAACCTCAATCCAGATGTAGCGATCGTCAAGCATTCGGTCCGGCTTACGTCGGCAAATGCGGAGAGGCTGCTCGCTCCTTTCGATGTGATCCTCGATGGAAGCGACAATTTTGCGACCCGCTACTTGATCAACGACGCAGCGCTCAAGTTGGGCAAGCCGGTGGTTCATGCTTCGGTGTTTCGCTTTGAAGGTCAACTCACGGTATTTTCGGCACTCGGAGCGCCCTGTTACCGATGTCTCTATCCGCAACCACCACCGCCACAGAATGCCCCGTCGTGCGCCGAAGCAGGGGTGCTCGGGGTGATCCCGGGCACGCTCGGTGTGATGCAAGCCACAGAAGCGCTCAAACTCGTGCTGGGTGTTGGCGATCCTCTCATCGGGCGGCTTGTCGTCTACGACGCGTTAAGCGCTCGATTCCGCGAACTTACGCTGCGACGCGACCCGAGCTGCCCGACGTGTGGCGATGGGGTCGATCGGGCCGCAATAACCCTTGCAGACTACGAGCAGTTCTGCGCAACACTTCGCGGGTGAGCTACACTGTGGGAGTGCTGTGATTCCTGCCGGCCAAGCGATCGGGAACTACCGCATCCTGAGCAAGATCGGGACGGGCGGAATGGGCGTGGTGTACCTCGCGGAGCATCCGCTAATCGGCAAGCGGGTTGCGCTTAAGGTAATCCATCGCGACCTCGCTACGCAGCGCGAGGTGGTACAGCGGTTCTTTCAGGAAGCCTGGGCGGTTAACAAGATCGGCGATGAACACATCGTTGAGATCCATGATTTTGGTCAGACCCCCGAGGGCGACCACTTTTACATCATGGAATTTCTCGAGGGGGAAACACTTGCAACTGCTATCTCGCGCCGACCACTCGACGTGATCCGCGCGCTTCACATCGGCGCTCAAATCGCGAGCGCGCTCGCGGCCGCCCATGGTGCAGGGGTGATGCACCGCGATCTAAAGCCCGACAACATCATGCTGACGACGCGGCTTGGCGATCCCGATTTCGTAAAGCTTTTGGACTTCGGCTTGGCCAAGATTTTTATTGGTGCAGAGGCGTCAACGGTGACCACCGCGGCGGGAATCTTGCTCGGAACGCCGCAGTACATGTCTCCGGAAGCGTGCGAGACCCGAGGCGATGTGGATCATCGAACCGACATTTACGCCCTCGGGGTTCTACTATTTCAAATGCTGACTGGAGTGGTTCCCTTCGACGGGGAGTCGGTGGGCGAAGTCTTGGTGAAGCAAGTCACTCAGTTGCCGCCGCCGTTGCGCAGCTTCAATCCAAGTATCCCACCGTCGGTCGAACAAATCGCGCTGCGCTGTTTGATGAAAGCGCCCGACAAACGGTTCTCGACCATGCTCGAGTTGAGAGCCGCGCTGCTCGACCCAGAAGCCTACCTGCGAAGTGGTCCGCCCGCGGTTCAGGCGCGCGCGTTGCGCCCTGGCGAGGCGGCTTCGGAAGCAAAAACGATCGTGGCGCCGGCGGCGTCCGATGCCGGGCCTCCATCCGCTACCGCGCCGACGAGGCATGGCGACCTTGGCGTGGGCGGAGCGGGGCTAGGCGCCACCGCTGCGCCAAACCCTGCGCCGTTAACCACAATGGCCATACCGACGCCGGTCGGATATATATCCCACTCGTCCAGTTGGGGTTGGGGCGCCGTCTTGTTCGCGCTCCTGGTCATCGCGGGTGGCGGTTTTGCGGCAGCGCGAATCCTTCGCAAGGACAAAAGCATGGCCACAGACGGTCTAGCGCTTGCGAGCAACGCGACATTCAACGGCGTTGTTGGCAGTGCGACGCATCCGACCGACCATGCCAGCGCCCCGAAGGAAGTCCCCTTGGGGGGCTCCTCGGAGGCACCACAGGCGAGCGATGCCGCAGTAGCCGACGCCGGGCGGCCAGCCGCAGACGCAGCGAATACTGATGCAGGCATCCCCGGCGATTCGGGGGAGGCACTTCCGGCGGATGCGGCAATAGTTGCTCTCCATGGTTCGGAAGGCACGGGGGCGAGTTCGGGCGGCCAGGCCGAATCCCCTCAGGGTATTGTGTTAATCGACAGCGTGCCGCGCGGCGCCGACATCATCGGCCCAAACCGCACGGTTTTTGGTAAGACCCCTGCGAAGTTGCGTTTGCCCGTTGCGGAAGACACCGTCACTGTGAATCTGCGGCTTCGCGGCTATCAAACGAAAACCAAGCAGTTTGTCGTTACCGGCAATGCTGTGATCGCCGTTCCGTTAGACAAAGTTCGGGTTGCTAAACGCCGCGATCGCCGCGACCCTGTGGGCAATCGTACAAGTCGAGCCAAAGAACGGCTGCCGCGCCGCAGTGCCGACGATCTGGAGCGGCCATGACTGCCGGGCTTAGCTCGATCGCACAGGCGATCGGCATGGACGGTTGAAGCGTGCCGCTCGCTGCACCAGGAACTACTGCGTGACGACTCCGCCCGCCCGCCATGTTGCAGCGTGGCTCGGGGGGCGCATCCATACAAATTTTGGGCAACAAACTCCCGGCAGCTGCAACTACCGGATACATGAATACCAAGCTCAACCGCCCCCTGGTTCTCGCACCTCTCTTTCTCATCGGCGCGCGTTCCAGCAACGTCGCAGCTGGTTCAAACACTCGGCGTCCGTCAAACGTGGTCTGCCAACAACGCGGTCTGGGATGGAGGCATAGGTTCCTAGTTCTGTTCGCGATTTCGAGCGTGGCCGCCTGCATCGGCGCTGAAAATACTCAAGATGAGGGGGAGGAGTTGGGCGAAGTCGCTCAACCGATCATCAACGGGTCCACGCTGGGACCGACGCACCCCGCCCTGCAGAATGCAATCGATGTTTACGACTCCTTCTACGGAGTAGGATGTTCTGGTGTGGCGCTGGACAATCAGTGGGTCCTAACCGCGCAACACTGCACCTACGGTATGAACTACAACGGCGCGATCGATCAAGTTGCTCGCGCCTCGAATACCTCCGAGATTCGAAAGCTGGCGGAGGTGCGACGCCAGCCCGGCGGTGCTGAGACCCAGCACGACTTGGCTCTACTCCGCGTAGGCAGAGCCTTTACCAATGTTCCACGGATGCGCGAATGGAGCAATCCACTATCCCGTCTGATCGGCTCTGACCTTTTTTGTATAGGCCGCGGCCACAACAACCTAAACAAGACTGGTTTTGGTACGTGGCGCTACGCCTGGCTCCGCCCGATCGCCGCGCGGATTAACGACTACGATATGGGGCCTAATTCGCTCGGCCAGATTCAGTATCTTGGCGACTCCGGAGGCCCGTGCATTAGCTACTCAGGGTCACCACCATTTGTGACCGGCATCCTCGGCTCGACCAACGGCACAACTAGCTCGAGACTCGCTGGGATTTCGCCAGAAAACTCGGCTTGGTCAAGGCTCATCCGCGAACGATCGGAGCTACTCTTCTACAACAAGAACACTGGGACTGGGTATATATCTTCCCTAGAGGCAACTGGCACCTACGCATCAAATCGTTCCATCTCCGGTCTATCGACACAATGGACACACATTACTTCTCTCCGGAACGGTGCGATCCTCTTCTATAACAAGGCCAACGGTGTGGCTGCCGTTGCCAGATTGGAACGAGACGGTACCTACAGCGGTGGCTCGGCCAGCCTCGTACTCCCGGCGAACGCGCGCTTCATGGTGGCTGTGGGTGACGATATGGTGTTCTTTCTGGACGACGCTGGCGTCGGTCGCACCGCGCGAATCGACGCTGCGACGTTCACGTATACCCCTGGAACGACGGTGAGCGGATTCTCCAGGTCCTTCACTCACGTTGTTGGCACGAAGCAAGGGGGACTGTTCTTCTTCAATCGAACAGCGGGCACCGGGGTTACGGCCACGATCGACGCCAATATGAACTACGCAGATCGCGGGTACGTCAGTGGATTCTCGACTGGCTGGACCTATGTGACGGCGGTAAACGAGCGAGGATTGTTCTTCTACAATCCTGCAAATGGGACCGGGTACACGGCAGAGATCAACGCTTCTGGCTACTACGTATCCCGCAATGCAGTGTCAGGCATCGGACCTGGCCACTCTGTGATCGGAGCCTTCAATGGTGTGCTCCTGTTCCGAAACGCCAATGGGGGCGGGGGAACTGCTCGCGTTACCGACACCGGCCACTATGTGCCGATTACGAGCCTGAGTGGCTTCTCGACTGCCTGGACCCACGCTGCGCTCGAATAGCGCTACGCGCCAGATTTCGATCCAGATGGTGGTCACGAACTTGGGCTGATCCGGGTTTTGGGTGGGTCGCGACGGAACACGGCGACCGGATAGCGTAGTGTCTCCGTGGCCGTTCCCCTGATCGTGGTCGTTCCCGGGGGCACCCATTCGCGACCCACCCGAAGTCGGATGAGCCCGAACTTGCGCCCCACCTTTAGATTGCAACTTGAATGCGGGTCGCGATCACGTGTTCGGTGCGGCGGTTGCCCGTCGCTGTGCCGCCGGTGAACTGCGTGGATTCGTAGTTCACCTGCAACTTGATATTGCGGTTGAAGTACCAGTTGGCGCCGAGAGTTCCCGCCCGCGCCCGTCGAATCGACGCCTGGCGTGCGATGCCGGCGGTAAACGAATCGTCGTCGATACGCAACTCGGAATAGCGCGCAGCGAGCTCGACCGCCCCCCATGTGCCCGCCCGCAGATCGAACGGCCGCTTGGGCACAAGGCTTTTGTACCCAGGGCGATCGCCGGGGGTTAGCGCGGCACTTGCTGCCAACTGCCAGGCGCTGTGCCGGAGCCGCGTGTGTGTACCCTGGAGGAGCACGGGTTCGTGGTCGGCGACGTATTCAGCGAGTACGCCAATCGGGCCTCCGTAGTAGTACGCATGCGCGGCGAGTCGATAACGGTAGCCGTCTGCGAGGGCGGTGGTCTCGCGCGTATCCGTCGCGCCGCCACCTGCGTAGCTAAAAATTGTCGCCTGGCCAGCGCTCCTGATTGCGGTGAGGCCGGGATTTGCGATCGTTCCGCGCGTTCGTCCGAAGGTCGCTGCACCGCCGATCGCGAGGTCGCCGTAGGAGGCAAGCTGCGAACTCGCCTTAAACGGCGCTATCAGAAGATGCGCATTGTACTCGTATTCGCTGTCGGTCTCGGCTTCCAACACCGCGTTGTTTGCGACACCGTTCACGATGGCAGCTGAGTAATGCACGAGGCCGCCGTGGATATCGCCGCGCAGCGCGAGGCCGATGTCGCGGTTCGGCGCAAGCTGCGTCGGAAACGCCCGTTCAACAAACGCCAGATCGGTGGCGCTCTGGAGCCGTTCGATGCCGAACTGGGCTTTGTCTTTGCCAAACCGCAGTCCGATCTCGGGGCGGGGTGAAAACTCAATCCACGCGTTTAGGACTTGGAGCCTGCTCGCCGCCGTGTCGATCAGGGTTTGGAACCGGAAATGCCGCAGCGCTTGGCCGTCGACCTTAAAGCGCAGTCGCCGCACCGTGAGTTCGTGGGTCCCCGTATCGGTCGCGAATACGCGCGAGTCGGCCTGGAGGTACCCGCCAGGTTTTATTTCGAGCGGTTTGGGGTGGTTCTTTTCTTCGCGTTTGATTTCCGGGCCGATGGTCGGAGGTAGCTGTGCAGTTACGACGCTCTCAGGGGATGCGGACACATCAGTGGCGGTGGGAGGTGGCGTGGGTTGAGTGTTGAGAGCGCCGGGTGGCGATCCTGGCGTGGTCGGATCGGACGCTGGCGCGCCGGATGACGGGGGTGGCTCAGCCGGATTTGGAACCGGCTGCGCTGAGGCATGGGTGGTGATGAGCAAAAATAAAACGATACGAACAGACATGACATTTCCTTAATGCTTCGGCTCCGGTAGTGCAGGGTCGCCGATTCGCCTTGAAGACAACTGCCGCTCGCGGACGAGTGGGCGGAAGAGGTGCGATCGCTAACGTCTGGGCTTCGCGCTTCCAGCCGTCTGAGCGATTCGCGTTTTTTCGGTTCGGGCAATTTGGACCACCTCGCCGTCGTGAACGGCGAGGGCGATTTCGCCGAAGCGTAAGCCGACGAGGGCTGCGCGCACGAGCTCGAGTGCTTCCACCTTACTCACGAAGCCTCCGCGAAGATGCGCGCCGAGCGCACGCGGGCAAGCATCGCGGCGCCGCGCTCGACGCCGAGACGCGCGAGTTCATGGTACGGCAGCTCGACGGTCAGTTCGCCATGCTCTGGACTCGTGACGATCACGCGTGCAGCGAGGCCGATGCGGTGTACGTGACTGATCACGACTGGCAAACACCGGTCGCGGTGGTGACTCCGATCGTTTCCCGACCGATACACCGGACCCGGCGATGGCTCGAGCACGAAATCGTGGCTTCGCACGTACGCTGTTGCGTCGCGACTCTCGCCGCCTTCCCACGGCAGCTTTAACGTGCCGAACACGCCGACTTTATCGCGGACGCTGCCGCGCAGCACGTTGACGCCGCCGAGGAAGTCCATCACGAATGCGCTTGCCGGCCGGTCGAATACCTCTTCGGTAAGGCCGTCCTGTTCGACTTTTCCGGCGTTCATGACGACGATGCGATCGGCGACCTCGAGGGCTTCTTCCTGATCGTGGGTGACAAATACACTCGTCACGTGAAGCTCATCGTGCAGTTTGCGCATCCACGTGCGCAGCTCGCCGCGCACGCGAGCGTCGAGCGCGCCGAACGGCTCATCGAGCAGTAGAAACGACGGCTCTGGCGCCAGGGCTCGTGCGAGTGCGACGCGCTGGCGTTGGCCGCCTGACAGCTCGCGCGGCAAGCGCGCGCCTAGATCGGCGAGCTGAATGCGTTGCAATAGTTCGCGCACCCTCGCATCGACAGCGGCGCGCGGCTGTTTACGAATCGTGAGCCCGAACGCAATGTTTTCGGCCACACTCATGTGTTCGAACAGCGCGTAGTCCTGAAACACGAAACCGACGTTGCGCTTCTGGATCGGCTGATCGGTGACGTCGACGTCGCCGAACCGGACGCGGCCGCGTTCGGGGCATTCGATGCCGGCGATAACCCGCAGCAGAGTCGTCTTGCCGGAACCCGATGGACCGAGCAGCGCAACGAGCTCGCCGCTAGGAATCGTGACGCTCACATCGTCGAGGGCCGGGTATTCATCAAAGGACTTCGAAACGTTTTCGACATGAATCTGCATGACTATTTTCTCCTGCGCGATACGTGCCATTCGATCGCGCTGCGCAGCGCGAGTGTTGCTAGTGTGATGACGACGAGGATGGTCGACACCGCAAACGCAGCTTGGTATTGAAAATCGTTGTAGAGAATTTCGACGTGGAGCGGGACGGTATTGGTCTCGCCGCGAATGTGCCCGGACACGACGGAGGCTGCACCAAATTCACCGACGGCGCGCGCACTGCACAAAATGGCCCCGTATAGCAGCGGCCATCGCACGTTCGGCAACGTCACGCGGTAAAACGTCTGCCACGGCGATGCGCCGAGCGTTAGCGCTGCCAGTTCCTGGGTCGGCCCACGCGCTTCGAGCGCAGGAATCAATTCCCGCGCCACGAACGGGACGGTGACAAACGTCGTGACGATCACGATGCCAGGGGTTGCAAAGATGATCTTGAGGCTCGGTACGTGCTCGGCGAGCCATGGACCCAGCAATCCCTGTGCGCCGAACAGCAGCACGAAGATCATGCCTGCGATGACCGGTGACACGGCAAATGGCAGATCGATCAGCGTGACGAGTGCGCGCTTGCCAGGAAAGTGAAAGCGCGTGATCGCCCACGCCGCAGCGATACCAAAAATGACGTTGAGCGGCACGGCAAACGCGGCCGCCAACAGCGTCAGCTTGATCGCCGAACGGGAATCCGGATCGCTCAGCGCGCGCACGTACGGCACGACGCCATCGCGAAACGCCGCCGCGAACACCGTCACCAGCGGCACGATGAGGCAAATGACTAGGAATGCCAGGACGACGCCGATCAGACTCCGTCGAAGCCACGGCGATTCGCGCAAAGCGGGGTGAGTTTCAGACACCGACCGGTTGCCAAGACCTCCAGCAAAGCCCGCCATTAGCGTTGCTCCTTGGCGACGACCGCCAGCGCGATCTCGTCGCGCGGTGGCCGCTTTCGCAGTGTGGGAATCGCACGGCGGTGCGCGCGCCAGGTCAGCGCATTGATCGCGATCAAGATTGCGATCGACGCCACAAGCATGACCAGCGCTAACGAGGTCGCGCCTGCGTAGTCAAACTGCTCGAGTTTGGTCATGATCAGGAGTGGCGTCACCTCGGTCTGTAGCGGCTTGTTGCCGGAGATGAACACTACCGAGCCGTATTCGCCGAGTCCGCGCGCGAACGCGAGGGCAAACCCGGTGCCGATCGCCGGGCGCAGCGCTGGCAACACGACACGGCGGAACGTGCGCCAACGCGATGCGCCCAGCGTTGCGGCCGCTTCCTCGACGCGCGGATCGAACGCCGCGAGCACGGGCTCTACCGTGCGGACCACGAACGGCAGACCGATGAACACGAGTGCGATCACGACGCCGACGCGCGAATACGCGGTGTCGATGCCGAGGGCGTGCAGGGATTTGCCGAACAGGCCGTCACTGGGTGCCCACGTCGCGCACAGCGCGATGCCAGCAACGGCGGTCGGCAATGCGAACGGCAGATCGATGAGCGCATCGACGATGCGCCGGCCCCAGAATCGGTAGCGCACCAGCACCCACGCCAATGCAACGCCGAATACGACGTTGATCGCTGCCGCGATTAGCGATGCGCCAATGCTAAGGGCATACGACGCGATCGCTCGCGGCGATGTGACCGTGGCCCAAAATTCACCCAAGGTCAGCGTCATCGTTTTGAGAACGATCGTCGACAACGGAATTAGGACGAGAAGTCCTAGATAGGTGAGCGTAATCCCGAGAGAGAGGCCGAAACCGGGTAGTGAACGTCGCTTCAACATCCTACTTTGCCGTAATCGAATCAAAAATCGCGTTGTCGGCGAAGTGGACTTTTTGTGCGTTCGCCCAGCCGCCGAAGTCATCGATCGAAAACAGCTCGACCGCAGGCAACGCTTGGTTGGCCGCAGCTGTTTTGGACCGTGGCCGGTAGTGATGCTTCGCGATGATCTCTTGTCCTTGGTCGGTGTAGAGGAATTCGAGATAGGCACGCGCGATTGCGGAAGTTTTCTTCTTCGCCACGACGGCATCGACGACCGCAACCGGCGGTTCGGCCCGAATACTTCGCGATGGAACGACGATTTCGTAGCTGCCCTGTTCCTGTTTTAGGACCAAGTGCGCCTCGTTTTCCCACGATAGTAGGACGTCGCCGATGCCGCGCTCGACAAAGGTCGTGGTCGAGCCGCGTGCTCCAGCGTCGAGCACCGGCACATTGTGATAGAGCTGTTTGACAAACTGCTGGGCGGCTTCGTCACTGCCTCCTTGCGCACGCGCGAAGCCCCATGCCGCCAGGTAGGCCCAACGTGCGCCCCCAGATGTTTTCGGGTTCGGAGTGATGACTGCAACGTCGGGATTCACCAGATCGTTCCAATCGCGGATCCCCTTTGGATTTCCTTTGCGGACCACGAACACAATCGTCGACGTATACGGTGATGACCGCTCCGGCAGCCGGGACTGCCAATCGGTTGCGAGTAGGCCTTTGGCGGCAATCGCGTCGATGTCGCCGGCCAGTGCGAGACTCACGACGTCGGCTTCGATCCCGTCGATCACCGAACGAGCTTGCTTGCCGGAGCCGCCGTGCGACTGCTTGATCGCAACCTTTACCTGATGGCTCCGCCCGTAGGACGCGATGAACGCGGCGTTCAGGTCGCCGTATAGCTCACGCGTCGGATCGTAGGACACATTGAGAAGCGTGACGGCGGCCTGGGGTGATTCCTTGCCGCGGCAGCCGAGCGCTGCGACGACCAGGACGACAGAGAACACGGAACTGCGTGGAAACATGAGAGGACCTTCGCGCGCCTCCTCCGGTTCTCCGGTCGTCGGTCGCAACAATTGCGCAAAGCCTCTCGATGTCGAGTCGGGCGTGAGGTTAGGTGGGTTCGTCGTCGCGTGGCGGTGGCCGAGGCGGCCGGAGCTTTTCGGTGCGCTCGATCTGCACGATTTGTCCGTCGTGTACCGCGATGACGACCTCGCCGTAGCGCAGTTTCGCTAGCGCACGTTGTACAAGCTCGAGGGGATCTGGTTCGCGAGGCATAGGAAAGCTCTAGGCCGGAGGAATATCCGTTATAACGGATATTCTGTCAAGCGCTTTTCGTTCGGAATGGAGTAGTACTTCCAGTCAACGAAATCGGGGACCAAACTTCCTGTCAGTACGACCGAGCGAGCGACGGTCTGCTGGACCTGCCAAAAAGCGAACACAAACGCGCACCCGAAGGTACGTTACCGACGACCCTTGGAAGTCCCTGACGAGGGAGGAGCAACGACGACAGCACGAACTTGCGGTGGGCTGTGCTAACTGACATAACTAACTATGTAGCTTGCGCAGCCGGCGCCGCGCCTGGTTCTGCTTTGAACTGACAGCGTTGCGGCGTTGCGATATAGTGCGCCGTGGCGAGCCGATGACCATTGCCGTTGCCATCCTTGGCGCGTGCATCGCGCTCGTCGCTACGGCGCTTCTTGCGGCGCGGGCCGCAGCAGCGGAGGCCCAGCGAGCGCTGCGCGCCATCGTGGACGACGCAGTTCGCCAGGCGAACGCAACAACGAGGGCCGCTGCGCTGGAAGCGGCTGCGGAAAAGCAGGTCGCGGAAACCCAGGCAAGCGCGGAGGCGTTTGAACGGGCTGCGCAAGAAAATGACGCGTTGTCGAAGCTCGAAGTCGCCATCGATCAGCGGGAACTCGCGGCGCGCGATCGGCAGGCCAAGATCGAGCAGGACAACGACGTGCTTGCCGAGCGCGAGGCGGTGTTGGATCGCGCGCAACGCGAGTTGGATCAGCGCCAGGACCTCGTTTCTTCGCTGGGTACCGACCTGCGTGGTACGAGGGCGGTGGTTCGGACCGAGCTGGAAGCGCGCGCTGGGGTGCGTCTGAGCGATTTCATTCGAGACATGTCGCGCACATGGATCGAAGAGGCGCAGGCATCCGCAGCCGCGGCGGTGCGCAACGTGGAACAACACGCGTCCGACCCTGTTCACGATCGGCACGCGAGGCGAGTGATGGAGATCGCGGCGGCGCGCTGCTCGATGCATTTCTTGACGGAGCGCAACGCTTCAAACATTCGTTGCGGCGCCGACATGGTTTCGCTCGTCATGGACCAAAGCGGCGCGATTCATCGTGCGCTGGAGCGCGCGTCCAATGTGCAGCTGCTGATCAACGACGATAAAGACGCAATTCGGCTCGATGGCCTCGACGGGGTCGGTAGAGAAGTTGTGCGACGAGCGCTGCACCGCTTTGCCCGAAAACCGGAGTCGATCGACGACGCGAAGCGAGATCCAGACGCGTGGGCCGCCAAGGTTCGCGAGGGCGTGCAGCAAGAGATTCGGTCGCTCGGCAAGAAAGCGTTCCAAAGTCTGGGCCTGCAGAAGGCGCATCCGGAGATCGTCGAGCTCGTGGGTGCACTGAACTTTCGCACCAGCTACACTCAGAATCAGTGGCTCCACGCCGTGGAGGCGAGCTTTTTGGCCGGGATGATGGCGGCGGAGCTCGGGCTAGATGAAAAGCTCGCGCGTCGGGCGACGTTGCTGCACGACATCGGCAAGGCGCTAACCCATAAGATCGAAGGTAGTCATGCCGTGATAGGCGCGGAAATCGCGAGGCGACTCGGAGAGACGGAGGTCGTTGCAAATGCGATCGGCGCACATCACGCTGACGAACCGTGCAACTCCGTGTACGCGCATTTGGTCGCTGCCTCCGACGCGATGAGCGGTGCTCGGCCAGGCGCGCGTCGGGAGCAAGCTGAGGGCTTCAACACAAAAATCGAAGATCTCGAGCGGATTGCGCTTCGAGCGCGCGGGGTTGATCGGGCCCACGCGGTGCACGGCGGTCGGGAGCTTCGCGTGTACGTTCGCGAGGGCGAAGTGGACGATCTTCGGGTGGTGGAGATGTCGAGCAATATTGCCGCTCAAGTATCCGATGAGATGACCTTTCCGGGCCAAATCAAGGTGACCGTCATCCGGTCCTTTGAAGCATCGTCGATCGCCAGCTAGCCAGTGCTATTCCTCACGTAAAGGTGAGGGTATCCATTGACAGTAACAGCGAGAGAGACCATAGTCTCCCCAGATGCTAAACCTTACGTAAACGTAAGGGTATGATATGAGTGACGCAACCACCCACGAAAACGAGAAGTTAATGCGCGTTGGCGAGCTCGCAAAGGCGGTAGGCAAGACCGTTCGCGCAATGCATCTATACGAAGAGCTTGGACTTCTCGAGCCCCGGGCTCGTTCGGAAGGGGGATTTCGAATGTACGGCCCGGAGGCAGTCGATCGAATTCACTGGATCGTGAAGTTGCAGGCTATAGGCTTTACTTTGGCGGAAATACAGGGATTTGTTAGGGATTTTCAGTCTGCGCGGTCTGCCCCCGAGGCGGCAGCGCGCGTGCACGCGTTATTCCGGGCCAAACAATCGGAAATTCGAGGCCAAATCACCCAGCTCCAGGTGATCGAAAACGACCTCAGCGAAGCATTGGCCTATCTAGACTCTTGCCAGCCATGCTCGAGTGAGTTCTCTCCTACCGAGTGTAGCGCCTGCGATCACCATGGGCACCACAGAGGCGAAGCGCCGCCGCTGTTCGCTGGGTTGTCTAAGCCCAAGGACGGCGGCGGGGCGCCCGGCCCCAAGGGCTACGACGTACCTGTTGCGGTGCTGTTTCGCGAGGGCAATAACTGATGTCGGCAGCGACGGGAGTGACGCTCCCCATCTTCATGGACAACCACTCCACGACGCGGGTGGATCCGCGCGTCGTCGAGGCGATGCTACCGTTTTTCACCACTAACTACGGCAATGCGGCGAGTCGGAATCACGTCTTTGGATGGACTGCGGAGGCTGCGGTCGAAAACGCGCGCAATCAGGTCGCGGCGCTGATCGGCGGCGACGGGAAAGAGATCGTCTGGACCTCAGGCGCGACCGAGTCCAACAACATCGCGATCAAGGGGGCGGCCAGCTTCTATAAGAAGCAAGGCAATCACATCGTTACCCTGGAGACGGAGCACAAGAGCGTGCTCGACACGTGCAAGCGCTTGCAGCGCGACGGGTACGAGGTCACGTATGTGCGGCCGAGGCCCGACGGCGTGGTTACGCCGGAAATGATCGCCGACGCCGTAACCGACAAGACATTACTCGTGAGCGTCATGCTCGCCAATAACGAGATTGGCGTGATCCAAGATGTCAATGCGATCGGCGCGGCGATCAAGGCCAAAAATCCCAAGACCTTGTTTCACATCGACGCCGTTCAAGGCGTTGGGAAAATTCCGTTTCACGTCGACCAGGCGAAGGCGGACCTGGTTTCGATGACCGCGCACAAGTTGTACGGACCCAAAGGCGTGGGGGCGCTGTGGGTGCGGCGCAAGCCGCGCGTTCGGATCGATCCGCTGATCGATGGCGGCGGCCATGAGCGCGGCATGCGATCGGGCACGTTGGCAGTTCCGCTGATCGTGGGCTTCGGCAAAGCGTGTGCGATTGCCAAGGACGAGATGGCCGGCGAGGCGATTCGCTTGGCGGCGCTGCGCGACCGGCTGCATCGCAGCATTTCGTCACGGATTTCTGAAACATATGTCAACGGCTCGATGGAGCCTGGCCGTCGTCTGCCGGGGAATCTAAATATCTCGTTTGCGTTCGTTGAAGGCGAGTCGCTGCTGATGGCGCTCAAAGATCTCGCCGTTTCATCGGGATCGGCGTGTACGTCAGCGTCGCTGGAACCGAGCTATGTGCTGCGCGCACTCGGTGTTGGCGACGAGCTCGCACATACTTCTATTCGGTTCGGCATCGGCCGGTTTAATACGGAAGCTGAGATCGACTACGTTGCCGATCTCGTCGTGAAGTCGGTAGAAAAGCTGCGCTCGCTGTCGCCGCTTTGGGAAATGCATCAAGACGGGATCGACCTTCAATCGATCCAATGGACTCCTCATTGAGGAAACCGAGGTGACTTATGGCGTATTCAGAGAAAGTACTCGACCACTACGAAAACCCGCGCAACGTTGGAACGTTCGGTAAGGACGAGGACGACGTTGGCACGGGTTTGGTCGGCGCGCCCGCCTGCGGCGACGTCATGCGGCTGCAGATTCGAGTCAAAGATGGCCGGATAGCGGATGCCAAGTTCAAGACGTTCGGGTGTGGATCGGCGATCGCATCCAGTTCACTCGCGACCGAGATGATCAAGGGGATGACTCTGGATCAGGCGGGGGAAATCAAGAACACGCAAATCGTGCAAGAACTCAACCTTCCACCCGTAAAGATCCACTGTTCGGTTCTCGCAGAAGACGCCATCAAAGCGGCGATTGAGGACTACAAGAAGAAGCAGCAGGAGCACCGAGGCGCCTAAGCCATGTCAAGTGCAGCCATCCAAGCTAGCCCCGCCCAAGCCGCTCCTGCGGCCGCCGATGGGAAGGTGATTGTAATCTCCGAGGCGGCCGCTGCTGAAATCTCGAAGCAGCGGGAAAAACGGGGAACTCCAAACGCGCGCATTCGCGTGGGGGTTCGCGGCGGTGGATGCACCGGGTTCACGTATGTCTTTGAGTGGGCGGATGAGATGAAATCTACCGATCGCGAATTCTTGGGCCCCGAGGGTAGTGGCATTGCGATTGTCGTCGATCCGAAAAGCCTCGTATTCCTCGGCGGTATGACGCTAGACTTCGTGCGCGGCATGATGGGGCACGGTTTTAAGTTCAACAACCCGAATGCGAAGGGTTCGTGTGGCTGTGGTGAGTCCGTCCAATTTTAGGTCAGGCGAAGACGTTTTCGCTCTGCTCGGGTTGCCGCCGCAGTTTGCTCTCGACCCAGAGGTGATCGAGCGCGCGTTTCGCGACAAGTCGAAGCGAGTGCATCCCGACCGATTTGCCACCGCCCCGGCCACCGAGCGTGCCCGCGCGCTGATGGAGGCGCGCGCTCTTAACGACGCCTATCAGGTGGTAAAAAAACCTGTGGCTCGCGCCGAGTATTTGCTAGCGCAGGCTGGGATTACGATCGGCGATAACGAGCGTCTCGAGCCCGAGATGATCGAGCAGGTGCTTGCGTTGCGCGAGGAACTTGCGCTCGCGCGGCAGAGCAAGGATCGTCCCACGCTGGAAGCACTTCTGGCGCAGATGCGGGCACGACGTGCGCACGCCCTCAATGCATTGGCCCCGCTGTTTGCTGTGCACGATCTTCCTGCGATCAAGCGACTGCTGATTTCGCTGCGTTACATCGATCGCTATCTCGACGAATGCGACGCGGCGCTGGACGAGGAGTAGTCCGGTATGCTGCTTCAGATCTCTGAGCCGGGCGACTTATCGGCCAAGCCAGCATGCAAGCAACGGGTCGTCGGCATTGATCTCGGCACGACAAACAGCCTAGTCGCCCACGTTGCCGATCAATCGCCGGCGGTGCTTGGCGAGGATCCGCTTGTGCCGTCGGTCGTGTATTACGGCGATGGCGATCCGCTCGTTGGCCGAGCTGCGCTGGCAGCAGCGTCCGCCACACCTGGCCGGGCCATTGCTTCTGCCAAGCGGCTCATGGGGCGTGGCCTCGCCGATATCGCGAGCGTTCGCGCGATGATTCCCTACGAGATCGTTGGCGATGAACACACGGTGCGGGCGCGCATCGGCGCGAGCGAGATTTCGCCGGTAGAAGTTTCGGCCGAGATTCTTCGATCCCTGAAAGTGCGGGCCGAGGATGTTCTGGGCGGTCCTATCGAAGGTGCGGTGATTACCGTTCCGGCGTATTTCGACGACGCCCAACGCCAGGCGACGCGGGATGCCGGCCGGCTTGCAGGGCTCCATGTGATGCGGCTCATGGCGGAGCCGACCGCTGCGGCGGTGGCCTACGGTCTCGATCGCGGGTCCAAAGGGGTCTACGCCGTATTTGACCTCGGAGGTGGGACGTTCGACGTTTCGATCTTGAACCTCGTCGACGGCGTGTTCCAAGTGAAAGCGATCGGCGGCGATTCCGCGTTGGGTGGCGATGACATCGACCGGGCAATTGCCACTGCGATCCTCGGAACCGATGTGGGGCGCGATCAAATCGGCGCTGCAGTGGCCGAGGCCCGGCGGGTCAAGGAGGCGCTCAGCGCAGCGGAAGCGGCAACGTACCAACTCGGAGTAGTTTCTCGACGTGTGACCCGCGGCGACCTGGCGACATGGGCAGCGCCACTTCTCGAGCGGTGCGCCAAGGCGTGCCGGCGCGCGCTCAAAGATGCCGAGCTCGAAACAACGGATCTGGACGGGGTGATTCTCGTAGGCGGATCGACGCGGTCACCCATCATTCGCGATTTCGTCGCAACACTTTTCGGGCAGACCCCGCTGTGCGATCTCGATCCGGAACAAGTCGTCGCGTTGGGCGCTGCCGTGGCTGCTGACGTACTAGCCGGCGGCGAACACAACGTCGTTCTTCTGGATGTGGTTCCTCTGTCGCTCGGTGTTGAAATGATGGGCGGAGTGGTTGAAAAGCTGATCCACCGCAACACGACCATTCCAACTGGCGCGACGCAAACATTCACGACCTACGCCGACAACCAGACCGGGTTCGACATTCACGTCGTGCAAGGCGAGCGAGAAACGGTGGAGGGCTGCCGCTCGCTGGCAAGATTCACACTAGGTGGCGTACCTCCAATGATCGCCGGAATGGCTCGGGTCGAGATTACGTTTCTGGTCGATGCGGATGGTCTGCTCAAAGTCACTGCAAAAGAACTCACCACCGGGGCGGAGGCTTCGATCGAAGTAACTCCGAGCTATGGGCTCGCTGCGGATGAGGTGGAGCGCATGCTCATCGATTCATTTGAGCACGCAGAGTCCGATCTCGCCAAGCGCAATCTCGTTGTCGAGCGAGTCGAGGCCGAACGAATTCTTGCTGCGACGCGCGCGGCCTTTGTCACGGATTCTGGGTTGCTTTCGCCTCAAGTGAAGCGAGCCGGCGAGATCGCGATGCAGGCGTTGGAGCTTGCCGTTGCAGGATCAGATCACCTCAAGATTCGTTCCGCGATCGAGCACCTCGATCTGGCGACTAAGCCATTTGCGCAAGCTCGGATGAACCGCGCTATCGGCGCCCAGCTCGCGGGCAAGACTCTCGACGAGGTGGAGACGACTACATCCCAGCGAGGGAGTCGCTCGTAATGCCCAAGGTCACGTTCATGAACCCGAAAGGGTCTGGAACCTCACCGCTGGTCGTCGAGGGCAGGCTTGGCGAATCGATCCTCGATGTGGCCGAGGAGTGCGGTGCGCGAGTGGGCCACGCGTGCGGCGGCAACTTGGCCTGCTCGACCTGTCACGTCTGGGTCCATCAGGGGATCGATTCGCTCCCCGAAGTCAGCGACCAAGAAAACGACATTATGGATAAGGCGTTCGACGTGCGGCCTGAATCGCGCTTAGCCTGTCAGGCGAAATGCGGAGCGGTCGATCTTGTGGTCGAGATTACCGAAGAAAGCTTACGCGCTTGGATGGACGAGAACCCTGAAGAGCGAAAACGCGAAGCGCGAGGCGCGGAAACCGGCTAGTACCTCGCGACAGTGGTTTTGGCAGATTCCGGCGCGCCGAGGCGCGCCGAGCGCGAGGCTTGCGGAGTAAGCGCTACTGGCGGTAACGCGACGGAGCATAACGAAGCGATCGGCGACGACCCTGGGAAGTCCCTGACGAGGGATGGATCGGCGGCCCGAACCGATCAAAACCACTGTGGCGAGGTACTAGATGCAGTACCCCAGCTCGTCTACATGACCCATCACTAGCCAGGATGTGGGAGCGCGGTACCAGCGATGCGGCGGATTCGAGGGCGCATAGCCCTCGGTGATGCAAATTCACGGCCGTTCGGCAATGACAGGGCTGCTCACCGTGGCGACGACCTTCACCGGAATACGTAGCGCGTGGCTAATGATGCAGTTGTTCTCGGCTTTTTCGAGCAGGGCGCGTGCGCGTGCGACATCTCCGGCATCGACCACGACGTAGACGTTCAGTTCGATCGCGGTGAACACCGGAACCGATGATCCAGGTGATCCACGATCGAGAACTCCGACCGCGGAGCCTGAGAAGTCTTGAATGGTGAGACTGGCTCGACGGGCGAACGCCTCGAACGTTGTCCACAGGCATTCGAGCACGGCTCCGATCAGCAGCTCCTCAGGACTCCAGTGCTGATCGTCGCCGTCGAATTGGGGCGGCGGACCGACCGCGATCGGTTCGCGCGGCGGTGCCTGTAGAGTTCGGTTCGACAGTGAAACACTATAGCGGTGCGGCAAAGGCATCATAGCGAAGCTCCAAAGTTGCGTGCTAAATCGGGGTCTCTGTGACCCAGCGGGACGTTACATCATTTCTCCACAACGACGGTTTCTCCGACTTCGGGCACGCGAACGTTCCATCCGAACGTCTCGTGAAGTCGTCGGCGAAATGCGTCGGCTGCGGCAGTTTCGCCGTGCGTTACGAGAGTGCTTCGCGGTGCTAGTTTCGAGATGCGCAGCCAGTCGATCATCTCGGCGTAGTCGGCATGCGCTGACAGGCCTTCGATCTGGACGATCCGCGCGCGAACCGGCACGTATTGACCGAGCAGCTTAAGCTCGGATGCACCGTCGACAAGACTACGGCCCCGTGTTCCCGCGGCTTGGAACCCCACGAACAGGATCGTCGAGCGTTCGTCGGGTAGAAAGCGCTGCAAGTGGTGCAGGACGCGGCCCCCAGTGCACATGCCACTGGCCGAAATCACGATCATCGGACCCGCACTGCGATCGATCGCCTTGGAGTCGTCAGCAGTCTGCGAGTAGCGGGCGATGCGGCTCAGCTGCGCGCACTCGTGCGGGGATAAAGCGTGGTCGCCGACATGGCGACAGAACAGTTGCGTGGCATCGATCGCCATGGGGCTGTCGAGAAATACGGGACAGTCGGGGATGCGCTGCTCTGCGCGAAGTTTCGATAGCAGATACAATAGGTGCTGGGCCCGCCCCACAGCAAAGGCTGGCACGACGGTAACGCCGCGTTTTTCGATGGTCTGTGCCACCACGTGCGCGAGCTCGGTCTCGATATCCACCTTGGGGTGGCGGCGGTCGCCGTAGGTCGACTCGACAATCACGACGTCTGCGGCGGGAAGCGGGGCAGGCGGGGACATGATCGGGTCGTCGGGGCGTCCCACATCTCCGGAAAACGCGACCGTTTGGCCATCGACAGCGATGTGAACGCACGCAGAACCGATGATGTGGCCAGCGCGCGTGAAGAAGGCGTCGATGCCGGGCGCGGGCGCAAAGGTGCGATCGAATTCGACCGTGCGCAGCTGCGATAGGCTACGTTCTGCGTCCTGGCGCGTGTACAGCGGTAGCGCGGGATTGTGGCGTGAGTATCCCCACTTATTGGCGTGACGTGCCTCTTCTTCTTGCAGAAAGCCTGCGTCGGGCAACAGCAGTTCGAGCAAATCGCGCGTTCCGCGCGTACAATAGATCGGGCCGGCGAAGCCGGCGTTGCACAGTCGCGGCAGATATCCAGAGTGATCGATGTGTGCGTGCGTCAAAACCACCGCATCGAGTTTAGTGACATCAAACGCAGGTTCGGCCCAATTTCGCTGTCGCAACTTTTTCGGTCCCTGAAACAAGCCGCAGTCGATCAGCACGCGTCCGCGGGCGCCAGCCACCAAATAGCGCGATCCAGTAACCGTATCGACAGCGCCCAAAAACGACAGTGTTGCCATGGATCTCCTAGCGCTTGGGCACAACCACCGCTCGACCGCGGATTTTGCCTGCGCGCAATTGGGCGTACACCTCGGGTGCGTGCTCTAGCGGAAACGTCTCGACATCCATGCGGATTGCGCCGGTTCGGGCGAGCGCGACTAGTTCCATTAGTTCTGTGGTTGTTCCCCAGTAGCTTGTCGCGACCTCGGCTCCGTACGGCAGCGCAAAGAAGTTGACAGGGAGCGTTCCCATCGCGAGCCCGATGATCACGAGTCGTCCTTCTGCTCGCAGAATCTTTGCACCGAGAGCGAGTGTCGATTCGGCGCCAACCATGTCGAGTACAATATCAGCTCCCACTCCGCCGGTGGCTTTGCGGACCGCATCTCCGACCGTCGCATCCGATCGCAGGGCAAGGTCGGCGCCGAGTTTGCGCGCGGATTCCAGCTTGTGATCATTGGTATCCACCGCGATCACGCGGGCGCTGGTGGTTGCTTTGAGCAGTTGAATGGCCATTTGGCCGAGGCCACCGACCCCGGTAACGACAGCCGTAGAGCCGGGATGGAGTCGGTCGCGCGACTTCGCGATCGCGTGATACGGAGTCAGCGCTGCATCGGCGAGCGGCGCCGCCTGGATCGGGTCGAGATCGCCGATCGGCACCAAGAACCGCGCGTTGGGTACCAGCATGTATTCCGCCATTCCTCCGTCGAGGCCGAGCCCACCTCCCGCAACCGCGATCTCCGCGGCTCGCTCGCAGTAGTTTTCGCGTCCGAGGCGGCACGGGCGGCACCGCCCGCATCCCCATGGCCCGTACACGAGGACTGCATCGCCTTTTTTTAGGTGGGGGACTCCCGCCCCCACTTGCTCGATCCATCCGGCGTTTTCGTGACCGAGTGTAAACGGCAGCTTCCACGGTAGTTGGCCCTCGGGCCAGTCCATAAGATGGAGATCGGAGTGACAGGCCCCCGCGCCGGCGATCTTGATGAGCACTTGTCCAGACTCAACCTCTGGAACTGCAACCTCACAGAGCTCGGCCGGTTTTCCCCAGTGTGCCAACCGTAGTGCCTTCATACGCGCAGGGAAGAGCAAGTCGTGTGCCGTTACAATAGCCATTACCTCCGCGGGGTCGCTATGGCGCGAGAGGATGTGATGGGTTCGCCCGCAACGACTCTCCAATCGATAAGGGGTGCACGGCCTCGGTTTCATCGAACCAGATGTATTCGTCGAACTGGGCCGGCAGGACTGCTTGGAAGTAGTGGCTTTGGAGTTCCGTATCCGGTCGATACACGACGCCGATTGCGCGCTCGAGGCGCGGATCGGCGAGCTCGTCGCGTAGGTTGTCGCGGGCCGGTCTGAGCAGTGGGAGAAGAAACGCCGGTATGCCGCAATCGTGACACAGCCGTTCGTAACTGTCGGCGCGAGCGGGTCGGACGCGCATGCGCTCCATGGGTTCGTCCCACGCATGCGCTGCCGCTACCGTGCCGTGGTCGGTTCCGAACCCAATGATGAATACGTCGTCGCCGAACGCACCGCGGCATAGCTGGCCAACATTGTGCTCGCCGCGCACCGCCATCTCGGTCGCGCCGGCATCACCGACGTGCGAGTTGTGCTCCCATACGACCAGCTTTGCATCCCCGCGATGTGCGATGATCGATCGGATCGTGTCGAACATGTGCTGATCGCGCAGGTTCCACGATTCCGCCGCGCCATAGTACATCGAGCGGTAATAGTGCTCCGCCCCGGCGACCACGCGCGCGTTCTGGGCGGCGTCGAAAAATTCGTCGCCATCCTGTGCCGTGTACTCGAGACGTTTTGCCAATAGATCTCGCAGCATGGCGATCACATCGGCTTCGCACGAGCTCATGCGGCTGACCAGTGCCGCTCTGCCGTACGCCGCAGGATCGTGTTCCCAGGGTGTGAGGCGTCCGTACCGCGCGCGTGCCGCCTCCGCTGCCTGCGGGTCGACGCGATCGAGGTAGCGTACGACTTCGTATGCGGAGGTGTACATGCTGTAGAGATCCAGCCCCGAAAAGCTGACGTCGCGATCGGTGTCGGCGTTGTACGCGCGCAGCCACTCGATCAGCTCGTGCGTTTCCGCGTTGCGCCACATCCAGGTTGGGAACCGCGTGAACGGAATCCATCGCCGCGACAACGCTGGTCGGTGTCGCACGTACCGATCCACAGCGCTGGCGTCTGGCCAATCGCCCTCAACCGCAATGGCTCGGAAGCCGCGACGCAGCACCAGCTGCTGGGTGATCCGCATCCGCATGCGGTAGAACTCCGAAGTCCCGTGGGTCGCTTCGCCGAGCAACACGACTCGCGCATCGCCAATTCGTTCCAGCAGCCGATCGAGCTGCGCATCCTCGATCCGATCGATGGGTTCGGCGCACTCTGCGATTAGCTTGGAGGCGGATGGAGCGCGGGATGCCGGGGCGGGCGCGACCAGCGGACCTGGTTTCCTACGAGGTAACACCCCGCGCCGAGTGCGCGCGTCTTCAGGTCCCTCCGCCCAACCTTGCGCCCCGATGAGCGGCACGAATTGCACCGCACCGAGATCTTCGCGGCGGTACTCGGTTTTGTCGACGCGGGTGACGCGTACCAACTCTTGCGCGCGACCCGTGCCGACAGGAATGACCAACCGGCCGCCAATCGCCAGCTGATCGAGCAGGGCAGAGGGAACCTCAGGGCCCCCTGCGGCGACGATGATTGCGTCAAACGGGGCGTGCTCGGCCCACCCCAGCGTGCCATCGCCGCACCGAACTTCGACGTTAGCGAACCCGAGCCGTGCGAGCCGCTCGCGCGCGATCTCTGCAAGCTCGTGATGGCGCTCAACGGTGTAGACTTGCTTGGCGATGCGCGCGAGTACCGCGGCGGCGTAGCCAGACCCGGTGCCGATTTCCAAAACTCGGTCTGCCGGCCCAACGTCGAGCGCCTCGGTCATCACAGCGACGATGTAGGGTTGTGAGATCGTCTGTCCGGATTCAATCGGCAGCGGTCGATCTTCGTAGGCCATCTCCGCGAGCGCGGGCGGCACGAATGCTTCTCGAGGCACCGAGCCTAGTGCCTCGAGCACGCGCGAGTCGCGCACGCCACGTGCACGGATGTGCCGATCGATCATGTACTGGCGTGCTGCAGCTGGATTCATGCTGCCAAGTAGAGCAAGCAACGCGCCAGGGCTGTGGCCAGCCAAATCGCGCAGGCAGCGCATATGGCGTAATCTTTGTGCAAGATTTTCGCGAAATCAGCCCTCGGGCTGGGCACGTCCATTGCTGTCGTAGCGCCATGTGAGGACGTACTGGGCGCAACCACTGGAAACCGTTGCGCAAGCGATCGGGGTCACGCTCGAGGGACTTACCGCAGCGGAAGCGGTGCCTGTCGGGTAAATCACGCAAGCCTCGCCGAGCCCCGAGCAATCGTGTAGTGCTTCGCCACGTCGGCGCTCAACATCGCCGAGGGCCCCCAAGGGGACTTCCTTCGGGGCGCTGGCAGAACGTCGCGTCGTTGCGACTGCGCCGCCCGGAGAAGCTGGTCCGCGATGTCCGCATGCCCCTTCGACGGAAGCTCAGCGATGATTTCCAGGGCGTGGCAAAAGAATTCGATG